>CAZHLM010000013.1:21184-55103 GCA_964533295.1 uncultured Verrucomicrobiota bacterium | reverse complement strand
GAGGACGGGGATGCGCGCCCTACAATGCCGGATGGTGAACCATGAATGGCAAACGTCCAAACATCGTTCTGTTCGTGATGGATGACATGGGATTTTCGGATCCCGGCTGTTTTGGCGGCGAGATTGAGACGCCGAATCTCGACCGGCTCGCGGCCAACGGTCTGCGCTTTTCGCAAATCTACAATGCCGGGCGTTGCTGGCCGACGCGCTCGTGCATCCTGACCGGCTACTACGCGCCGCAGGTGTGCATGGACCCGCCGATTCGGACGTACCGGGCTTCGTGGCAGCGGATGATTCCGCATTATCTGCGGCGGGCGGGCTACCGGAGTTATCACTCGGGCAAGTGGCACGTTTTCAATACCGCCGATCCCGAAAAGGAAGGCGGGTTCGACAAGAGTTCGGGCTACAAAATCGAGGAGTTCAACCATTTCTTTCCACAGGGCTATTCCGCGACCGTCATCACCGATCACGCGCTGGAACTTCTGCGCGACCACCAGCGTCACCATGCCGGGCAGCCGTTGTTCCATTACGTCTGCTACACCACGCCGCACTTCCCGGTGCAGGCGGAACAGCCGGACATTGATAAATACCGCGACCGCTATCACGAGGGGTGGGACGTGATGCGCGAACGGCGTTGGCGGCGGCTGCGGGACATGGGCATCGTCAACTGCGCGCTCTCGCGTCGGGAACCGCAGGTGCCGGCGCCGCATTACCTCGCGCACAAGGCGGAATGGGACGCGCAATTCGGGCCGGGCGAGATCGAATATGCGGTGCCGTGGGATTCGTTGACCGCGAAGCAAAAAGAGTTTCAGGCGACGAAGATGGCCATCCACGCGGCGATGATTGACCGGACCGACCGCGAGATCGGCCGGGTGCTCGATCAACTCCGCGCCATGAACGCGCTGGACAACACGCTCGTCCTGTTCCTGTCCGACAACGGCGCGAGCGCGGAAATCATGATTCGCGGCAAGGGACATGATCCGGCCGCACCGCCCGGCTCGGAAAGGACGCATCTGTGTCTCGGACCGGGCTGGTCCACGCACAGCAACTCGCCGTTCCGCCGGCACAAGATTTGGGTGCATGAGGGCGGCGTGGCGACGCCGTTGATTGCGTGCTGGCCGAACGGCATCACGGCGCGGGGCGAACTGCGGCACGACATGGGACATTGCATTGATTTCCTGCCGACGATCCTCGATTTGGCCGGGGTGCAGCCGGAACTGCCGCCGGGCGCGCCGCCATTGCCGGGAAGGAGTCTCGTGCCGAGTTTTGCCCGGGACGGCAGCGTGACGCGCGATCACATCTATTTCCACCACGAAGGCAACCGGGCGTTGCGCGTCGGCGACTGGAAAATCGTCAATGAATCGAACGTCAACCAAGGCACGCCGAATGACCCGTGGGCGCTTTACAACCTGGCGACGGACCGCTGCGAGATGGTGGACTTGGCGGCGGAGATGCCGGAGAAGTGCCGGGAACTCCAGCAGCGCTGGCAGGAGTGCGAGAACCGTTACCGGATCAAACCAGAACCATGAAGCGACCGAACATCATTTTTATTTTGGCGGATGACCTCGGGTGGTGCGACCTCGGTTGCGAAAGTTCGTATTACGAAAGCCCGCACATTGACCGGCTGGCGCGGGAGGGGATGAAGTTCACGCAGGCGTATGCGAATTGTCAGGTGTGCAGTCCGTCGCGCGCGAGTATCCTGACCGGCAAGTATCCGACCCGGCACGGCATCACGGATTATTTGGGCGCGAAAACGGGCGAGGCGTGGCGCGAACTGGGCCGGCAGGACAAGCTGTTGCCGGCGCCCTTTGAACCGCGTTTGCGCGCGCCGGAGATCACGTTTTTCGAGGTGTTGCGGCGGACGGGCTACCGGACGCTCTCCGCCGGCAAGTGGCATCTGGGACCGCCGGGGGCGTATCCGGAGAATTTCGGCTTTGAGATCAACATCGGCGGTCATCAGGGCGGCGGGCCGAGCAGTTATTTTGCGCCGTGGAAGAATCCCACGTTGCCGGACGGGGCGAAGGGCGAGCATCTTTGTCAGCGACTGGCGCGCGAGACGGCAAAATTCATCGGGGATAACAAGTCGCAGCCGTTCGCGGTGTATCTCTCGTTCTACTCCGTTCACTGTCCGATCCAGACCACGCGCGCGCTTTGGGAGAAATACCGGCAAAAAGCCGTGGCGCGCGGTCACACCGGGCCGCGGTTCGTCATGGACGGTCCGTTGCCGGTGCGGCAGGTGCGGGACAATCCGATTTACGGCGGGATGATCGAGGCGATGGATGTCGCGGTGGGCATCGTGCTCGACGCGCTCGACCAGCACGGGTTGGCGAACGACACGATTGTGGTGTTCACGTCCGACAATGGTGGGGTCGTGGCCGGGGATTCGTTTTCGTCGTCCATGCTGCCGTTGCGCGGCGGCAAGGGCCGGCAATGGGAAGGCGGCATTCGCGAACCGCTGCTGATCCGGTATCCGCGTCTTGTGCGAGCCGGTTCGGTTTGTGACGCGCGGGTGATCGGGATGGATTTTTATCCGACGCTGTTGGAGCTGGCCGGGTTGGTCGTGCCGGCGGAGCAGGCGATTGACGGGCGGAGCATGGCGCCGTTGTTGCGCGGGGAACGCGACGCGGGGTTCGCGGATCGCGATTTGTTCTGGCATTACCCGCACTACGGCAACCAGGGCGGCGATCCGTCCTCGATCATCCGCAGCGGGAATTGGAAATTGATCCACTATTACGAAGACGGCCACGACGAGCTATACGATCTCGCGGCGGATCCCGGGGAGCGGAATAATGTGCGCGCCGACCATCCGAAGATGGCGGCGGAGTTGCGCGGGCGGTTGGATCGGTGGTTGCGGGAAACGGGCGCGAAATTCCCGGTGCCCGACCCGCAATATGATCCGGCCAAGCGGGCGGCGTATCTCCGTCACATTGAACAGCAGTTGTGGCCGCGACTGGAAGCGGAACATGCCCGGTATCTCGACGCCAACTGGCAGCCGAACGCCGATTGGTGGGGAAGTCAGGGGGTGAATGATTAGAACCCATCTGAACACCTCATTCCTGAAGGATGTCATTCTGAGCGCAGCGAAGAATCTCTGCCGTTTTCTGCAGCCGTCCGAACGACAGAGACCCTTCGCTTCGCTCAGGGTGACAATGGGGGGAGGCGGCAAGAGATTGCTTTTGTTGTTCCTGTGGCCGGTGCTGGTTCTGGCGCAGGACGAGACGGATTCGTACGGACCGCGACCGAAACAGGCGGCGGCGGCGCGCCAGCAGTTCGAGAAACAACTCGCCACGCACAAGGACGACAAGGACAAGCTCGTCTTGCCGGGGTTGGTGGCGGACCGGCAGGCGCGGACGGTCGAAGTGCTGGCCGAGGCGACCGGGCTGAATGCGGAAGAGATCATCGAGTTCCTGCTCGTGGATCAACGGAGCGGGCACGGATACGAGGCGTTGCTGTGGTCGTTTGCCAAGCCGAGTGATGTCCACCGCGCGCTGGAGTTCATCGGACTGAAACCAGGCTCGCCCATCCATCCCGCCAGCGGCCGGTTTTGGTCCGATGGCGACCCGGTGATGTTGAGTGTGCGGGGCGAGGACGGAAAACTTGTGCCGATCGAGGAATTCATCCTCGACAGGCAGACCGGCAAGACGTTGCCCGTGGAAGGATTTGTTTTTGCCGGCTCGGTCCGGTTGCCGGCGAAGGGCGAGGAACCGGAGCGATACGCCGCCGACGTGTACGAGCCGCGCTCGATCGCTTCGATTTTCAACGAGCCGGTCGCGGTGCTGGATGTTCCCCGGCAAGTCAGTCAGAGCGAAGTCTATGGCAGCCAGGTCGTCAACCCCGAGCAGATGCTCGAGGGTGGCAAGCTGTGGACGGTGGTGATGCGGCCGGGAGTTGCCGCCGGTCAACGGCGCGGCCGGCAGGTGCAGTTGGCGGTGAAACCGGCCCCGGGGAATACCGGGTTGGAATTTCGCCTGACGGAAGAGGGCGAGAAGATCATCGAGAAAAGCTCCGAGCCGACGCCGGTGTTGGAGGCGCTCGTCGCGTTGAAGCAGGCGGGCGCGGCGCCGTATGTGACGCTGGCGTTTGACGAGGCGTTGCCGGTCACGGAGGTCGGCAAGACTTGTATTTTGATGGCGATGTTGGAGGGGATGTTGCGCGCCGTGCGGATCAATCCGCCGGCGGCCGGACAGCTTTATTACCGGGCGTTCGTGCCCGACAGGGAATGGCGCGACCCGCAGCGACGGCCGGTGCAGCCGTGGGAATTGCATCTGTCGAAAACCAACGCCAGCATTGCCGCGCAACTGGTCCGGTACGATCCCGCGCCGTCCTTCCAGCGTCACGCGCATCCGGTGGCCGACCCTGCCGGGATGAAAGAGCGAATGGAAACGGAATCGCGGGAACGCCGGCAAACCGACCGCGCGCAGTTGCCGCCGGTATTGCTGGTGTATGCCGGCGCCGATTTGACCTATGGCGATGTGTTGAAATTTGTCCGCCCCGTGCTGCCGACCCACCGCACGGTGTACGTCTTCGTGGAGGAGAAATGAATTCCTTCGTCATGGAACAGGACGGCGGGTTTCTCTGGCGGCGCACGCACGAGCAGGTGTGGGTGGTGCCGTGGGGGACGAACGGCGTGCGCGTGCGCGTGACGAAGGAAGCGGCGTTCCGCGATTTGCCGCAGGGGTTGTTGCCGACACCGCCGCCGGCCACGGGACAGGTGACGCTGACCGACAACGATGTCACGCTCGTCAACGGCACGCTCACGGTGAATCTGGCCGGGCGATTCGGGCAACTGACGTTCCGCCGCACCCGCGACGGCAAGGAACTGCTGAAGGAACGCCACAAGACCACCGCCGAGTACCTGGCGCGCACCTTCATCCCGGAAGGCGGCACGTGGAAAATCGAGCAGCGGTTTTTTGCCGACGACGCCGAAAAGTTGTACGGACTGGGCCAGCGACAGCACGGTTACTTGAACCAGAAAGGGTGCGTGCTCGATCTGATGCACCGCAACACGGAAGTCTCGATTCCGTTTCTGGTTTCCAACAAAGGCTACGGTTTCCTGTGGAATCATCCCGGCCTGGGCCGGGTGGAACTGGGCCGCAACGATACCCGGTGGGTGGCCGAAGCGGCGCATCAGCTCGATTACTACGTGGTGGCCGAAGACACACCGGCCGAGATTCTGCGCCGGTATGCCGAGGTGACCGGTTTTCCGTCAGAGTTTCCCGAATGGGCGGCCGGGTTCTGGCAGTGCAAACTCCGGTACAAAACGCAGAAGGAATTGCTCGAAGTCGCCCGCGAGTATCACCGGCGCAAGTTGCCGGTGTCGGTGATGGTGATTGATTTTCATCACTGGTCGAAGATGGGCGACTGGACGTTCGACCCGCAATGCTGGCCGGACCCGGCCGGCATGGTGCGCGAACTCAAGGCGATGGGCATGGAGTGCATGGTGTCGGTGTGGCCGACGGTGGATTGGAGCTGCGCCAACTTCAAGCAGATGCAGGAACACGGTCTGTTGCTCCGCAACGAACGCGGCATGCCGCTGCAAAACGGCGCGGCCGTGCAGACGTTTTATGACGCGACGAACCCCGCGGCGCGGAAGTTTTTGTGGGAGCAAATCCGCAAAGGCTACGTCGCGCACGGGATCCGGTTGTTCTGGCTCGACACGATGGAGCCGGAACTCATCCCGCTCGAACTCGACAACACCCGGTTCTACCTGGGCAACGGCCGCGAGGTGGCCGGCTTGTATCCGCGGTGCCATTCGCAGGCGTTTTACGAAGGACTGAAGGCGGAAGGCGAACGGGCGCCGCTGACGCTCGGCCGGTCGGCGTGGGTGGGCAGTCAACGGTTTGGCGCGGCGGTGTGGTCGGCGGATATTCCGTCCACGTTCGATTCGCTGCGCCGGCAGGTCGCGGGCGGCTTGAACATCGCGCTCAGCGGGATTCCGTATTGGACGACCGACATTGGCGGGTTCCATGGCGGCGACATTGACGATCCCGGTTTCCGCGAATTGCTGGTCCGGTGGTTTCAGTACGGCGTGTTCTGTCCGATCATGCGCGTCCACGGCGTTCGCCGGCAGTCCTCGAAACCACCCGAAGATCCCGGCAAAGCCGACCCGAATCATCCCAATGTGCCCAACGAGGTTTGGTCATACAGCGAAGAAACATGCGCGATTCTCAGCGACCAGATCCGGCTGCGCGACCGGCTCAAACCGTACATCATGGACCAGATGAAAATCGCCGAGACGACCGGGTTGCCGCCGATGCGGCCGTTGTTTGTGGATTTCCCGGCGGATCCGAAGGCGTGGGACATCGAAGACCAATTCCTGTTCGGCGGCGAAATTCTCGTCGCCCCCATTCTCGAACCCGGCGCGCGCGCGCGTTCGGTGTATCTGCCGGCCGGCACGACTTGGCGCGAGGCGTGGACGAAGCGCGAGTTTGCCGGCGGCACGACCGTGAACGCCGACGCGCCGCTGGAACGGATTCCGGTATTTGTGAAAGACAGGAGCGAACTATGGAAACTGTTTTGATCAATGGCGCGTGGCGACCGGCGCGGTCGGTCGGCGCGTTCCAGGCCGAAAACCCGGCCACGGCGGAAACCTTGCCGGAGCAATATCCGATCAGCGATTGGGCGGACGTGGACGCGGCGCTCGACGCGGCCCGTTTTCGGTTGGTGATCATTCAGCCCAATGTCACCGAACAAAAATCGAAAAATCAGATGTTTATCAACTCTGGATGCGGGACAAAAGGGTGAGTGATGGTGGCATGAGCGTGGCGGTAGTCTGCGGTTCGATCCCCGGCATGGCCGCCTTGGACTTAATTCACCAAGGCGCAAGCAGCGGGATGATCTGCCGGCCGTTGCGCCGGTAATGACGGAAGTCAGTATCGGTGGTCATGACCCGGCAATGGCGATGAAGCTCTGCCATGCGGACGAGACAGGCGTCGGCCAGTGACATCGGCACGTCCCGATAGCGGCGCATGAGAGCCAGAAGTTCGGGGATGTGGTCTTCCAATGTGAAAGCGACTTCAACAACGTTCTTCTCCACCAACTCCAACACCGGGACGGCATCGCCGCTGGATCGGCGAACGATGTGGCATGCTTCCGAAAGAACTGGTTCACAGGTCAGCAACGGGGGCCGGGCATAGGTGAATTGCTCTTTGGTCCAGGCATGATGGCTCTCGTCGCGGATCAAGAGTCCGACGAGCGGGCCGGTGTCAACGAGAACGATGTCGCCGCTCAAGGCCGAAATCCTCCAAATACTTCTTGTTAGTGGAAGCGTCGCGCGGTCCGCGCAACGAGCCGACCAAGTCGCCGGCCAGGTCGGCACAACTGATGAAATCCTTCTTCTTGGCAAAAGCCTGCTCGACCGCATTGCGGATGAGCGCCGACTTCGTCGTGCGGCGGCGCTTGGCTTCCGCTTCCAAACGCGCGTCCACGGTGTCCGGTAGCTTGAGTGAGATCGTTGTCATGGCTTTAGAGTAATACTGGCAGTGCAGATTGGCAATACTGGTGTCATCTCCACTCCACCGTCTGGTCGCCGATGCCCGAGCGTCTTCGAAGGGCCGAATCTCAACAATGAACGGTTGATGATATGTGCGGTCCACGGATGATTCGGGTGGAACCAGTTCCCCAGAGCCTCGTGGGAATAGATGGGGGTAGTGAAAAGTGTTGGGCAGGAAATCGTAGAGGTGGCATGCCTGGTGTGTAGGCTGTCAGCCGCGAGCGTGGATCGGTGTTCATTTGTGGCGCGCACCCCAAACAACGGGAATGCGCGCCCTACAATCCGGTCGCTGCCCAAAGGTTTGAACTGCATCCCCTCGCGGGAATACATTGCCGCCTTCTCGGCTTTCGGCTATTTACAACGCGCGGGCCATTCGCTACCGATGGCCGCGCGCAAAATTGCAGGCTGCGAAACGACAAAGTAGCGATTGAGAAGGGTGTCTCCAGATGAGTAATGCGAATCCGTCCCCAATTTTGATCAATGGCGCGTGGCGACCGGCGCGGTCGGTCGGCGCGTTCCAGGCCGAAAACCCGGCCACGGCGGAAACCTTGCCGGAGCAATATCCGATCAGCGATTGGGCGGACGTGGACGCGGCGCTCGACGCGGCGGCAGCGGCGGCGGAAGCCATGCCGGTCGAGAAGATTCCCGGCTTTTTGCGGGCGTATGCCGCCCGGATCGAGGCGAATGCCGACAAGATTTGCGCGGCGGCAGCGCAGGAGACCGGCTACCCGGTAGCGCCGCGGCTCAAAGAGGTGGAGTTGCCGCGCACGGTGAATCAACTCCGGCAAGCCGCCGATTGCGCGCTCGACGCAAAGTGGCGGTTGCCGGTGGTGGACGCGAAAGCGAACATCGCGTCGGTGCTCGAACCCATTGGCCCGGTTGCGGTATTTGGCCCGAACAATTTTCCGTTGGCGTTCAACGGCGTCAGCGGCGGCGATTTCGCGGCGGCGATTGCGGCCGGCAATCCGGTGATTGCGAAGGCGCATTCGAGTCATCCGACGACGTGCCGGCTGTTGGCGGAGTGCGCGCAAGAAGCCGCGACGGCGACCGGGATGCCGCCCGGCACGGTGCAACTGCTGTTTGGATTGCGCCGCGAGGACGGCACGCGGTTGGTGGCGGATCCGCGGCTGGGCGCGGCGACGTTTACCGGGTCGCGCGCCGCCGGCATGAAATTGAAAGCCGCCGCCGATGCGGTCGGCAAACCGATTTTTTTGGAGATGTCGAGCGTGAACCCGGTGGTGATTTTGCCGGGGGCGCTGGCGGAGCGGTCGGAGGAAGTGGCGACGGAATTGACGACGAGCGCGTTGATGGGGACGGGGCAGTTTTGCACGAATCCCGGGCTGGTGTTTTTGGTGGCGGGAGCGGCCACGGAGAGTTTCCTCGCGGCGGTGGCGCGGCGGTATGCGGCGGCGCCGTGCGGGACGTTGCTTGGTCGGGGCACGCGGGAGGGGCTGATTGCCGGGATTCAGGCGTTGATCGCGGCGGGAGCGTCGGTGGTGACCGGTCATCAGCCGGTGAATCGGCCCGGGTACGCGTGGGCGAACACGTTGTTGCGGGTGAGCGGCGCGCAATTTTTGCGGTCGCCGGCGGCGTTGCAGACGGAGGCGTTTGGGAACGCGACGCTGGTGGTGGTGGTCGCGGATGAAGCGGAGTTGGTGCGGGCGCTGGCGTGTTGCGAGGGCAACCTGACCGGTTGCGTGTACTCGGCGAAAGACGGCCGGGACGACGCGGTGTACGACGCGGTGGCGCGGGTGTTGCGGCCGCGCGTGGGGCGGTTGCTCAACGACAAGATGCCGACGGGCGTGGCGGTCAGCCCGGCGATGAACCACGGCGGGCCGTTTCCGGCGACAGGGCATCCGCATTTCACGGCGGTGGGGTTGCCGGCGGCAATGCGGCGGTTTACGCGGTTGGCCTGTTACGACAATGTGCGGCCGCAGCGGTTGCCGGAAATTTTGCGAACGCGGAATGCGGAATGAGGAGTGCGGAATGGAGGAGAAAGCCATGAGCGTGGACAAATCGGTTTTTCAGGGTTGCATCCCGGCGTTGATGACGCCGTGCAATGAGCGCGGGGAGATTTTGTATGACGCGCTGGTGGCGACGGGCCGGGAGTTGGTCGCGCGCGGGATGCGGGCGGTGGTGTATTGCGGTTCGATGGGCGAGTGGCCGTTGTTGACGGATGAGCAGCGGCAGGAGGGTGTGGCGCGGCTGGTGAAGGCCGGTGTGCCGGTGGTGGTGGGGACGGGCGCGCAGAACACCAAACAGGCTGTGGCGCATGCGGCGCACGCGCGGCGGGTAGGCGCGGCCGGGTTGATGGTGATTCCGCGGGTGTTGTCGCGCGGGACGTCGGCGGCGGCGCAACGGGACCATTTCTCGGCGGTGCTCGAAGCGGGCGGAGAGTTGCCGGCGGTGATTTACAACAGCCCGTATTACGGATTCGAGACGAAAGCGGATTTGTTCTTCGAGTTGCATCGCCGGTATCCGAGCTTGGTGGGGTTCAAGGAATTTGGGGGCGCGGCGGCGTTGACGTATGCGGCGGAGCAGATCACGTCGGGACATCCGGAGTTGGTGTTGATGGTGGGGGTGGACACGCAGGTGTACCACGGGTTTGTGAATTGCGGCGCGGCGGGCGCGATCACGGGCGTGGGCAACGCGTTGCCGGAGCCGGTGCTGCGGTTGGTGGCGTTGTGCGGACGGACGGCGCAAGGCGATCCGCAGGCACGGCGATGGGCGCGGGAGTTGAGCGAGGCGTTGGGGGTGTTGTCGGGTTTCGATGAGGGGCCGGATTTGGTGTTGTACTACAAACATTTGATGGTGCTGGAAGGTCACGCGGAGTATGCCCGCTGCGTCCACGCGGCGGACGCGCTCTCCGTCAGCCAACGCGCGTATCTCGAGGCGCAATGGCGATTGTTCAAGGCGTGGTGGGCGCAGTGGCCGGGCGCGGCCGACAATTGAGACTTGGCGCGGTTGAGTTGCCGGACATTCCCGCGCAACGGCCAGCGGTTCAATACCTTCGGTGGAACGCTCACAGGATTGGGAGTCGCAACAACTGTCAGTAAATGCCGTGAACAGGGGATGGGCGGCATTGGGTAGGTGAGCTATGATGCGTTTGGTAGTTCGGAGCGGAAGGGAGTTTGACGATGAGCGGTTTTCCGCGACGCCATTCGGGTCTTGGCAGATGGCGAATCTTTGTGAATGGTTTCAGGGCATTCACGCTGATCGAGTTATTGGTCGTAATTGCGATCATTGCGTTGTTGGCCGGGTTGCTTTTGCCGGCGCTGGCGCGCGCGCGGGATAAATCACGGCGGGTTGTTTGCGTGTCGCAACTGCACCAGTTGTTTATCGCGATCACGTATCACGCCAACGATCGGAACGGGGAAATCCCTCCGATGGCGCCAGGGACGCCGGCGCAGGCGGTGGGTGGGATTCATTCCATCTATCGGCATCCATCGAACGTTGCCGCTTTGCCGGCGAGTTATTTTCCGGCGGGGACGCCGGTGGAGGAACGGGGGTGGTACGGTCTGGGACTGCTGTATTATTGGAAGTATCTGAGCGACCTGAAAATTAGTTGGTGCCCGGCGGATACTCATCCATCCGTTCAATACCGCAATCCGACGCTGGGTTTTCGCGGGGGCAAGCCGTGGACGTCGGGCGCGTATTACATGGAGCAGACGTATCACCAGCGGGCGACCATCAACAACTCACCGATTTCGACTTACCGTCAGGCCAAGATCGATCGCGATCCGGCGGGGGTGGCTTTGATTGCGGATGCGTTTGCGGGCGACTACGCGAGCGGAGCCGCTTCCCCCAGCGCTTGGTACCACAAGGATGGCTACAACGTGATGTACCTCGATGGTTCGATTGCCTATCTGACGGATGCTTCCCAAGGGATTTCTGCGTATGTCAAAAGCATCGGGTTGACGTCGAGCAAAACCCAGTGGCCCAAAGTCGAGCAGGTGTGGACCAACAAATTCGACCGGTAGGGCGCGGGCGGAGGCGTTGCCGGAAGTCCCCGGTTGGGGACGATCACGATGGGGATTTAGAAGCGTGGGCGGCATCATTGTTGGTCGCGAATGCGGGTCGGGATGGCTTGGGTGAGGCGGAACGGGATTGACGCAATAGCGGTGTGTATTTGACGGATCTATGGGTTGTTGGGGCGAGGGGGGTGTGGCACGATGGCGAGCATGCGGAACCTGCGAATTGGCGTGGCGATCAACGCGCAGCACATGCATGCCGAGGATCAGGAACTGTATCACGGAGTCCGGGCGTACAGTCGCGAGCATCCCGAGTTTGAGTGCGTGTTGGCGCCGTTTGCGGCGGAAGACCTGAAAGCGGCCGGGCCGGATCGCGTTCCGTATGACGGCATCCTGGCGCAGGCAACGGCCGAGTTGGTGGCCGTAGCGGGGCGGCGGGGGGTGCCGGTGGTGGATGTCTGGCGCGATTCACCGGTGGTGGTTCCGATCAATTGCGTCTTTCCGGATTTTGCGAAGGCGGGGCGGCTGGTGGGGCAGCATTTGGTGTCGCGGGGGTTTGAGCATTTTGGTTACGTGGTCAATCGCCGGGCGCAATCCCAGGCCGAGATGTGCGATGCGCGGTACATTCACGGGGACGCGCAGGGATTTGCCGCGTACGTTGAAGCGTGCGGGTTTCCCTGCGCGCGGTTTGTGGCGCCGCGGGTGGTGGATGCGAGCGCGGCGGTTTGGCGGCGCTGGGTGCGGGCGATTCGCGACTGGTTGCTGAAACAACCCCGGCCGCTGGGTTTGTTTGTGCCGAACGACTGGCTTTGTCGGTACATCGCGGACATGGCTCCGTCGCTGGGGATGAAGGTGCCGCATGATCTCGGTTTGGTCTGCGCCGATAACGAGCCGAACTTGTGCCTGTTGACCAGCCCGTCGTTGACGGCCGTGGATCTGGGGTATCGGCGGGTGGGCTACGAGGCGGCGGCGTTGCTGCAGCGGTTGTTGCGGGAGCGGGGGCGGCAACAGGAACGCCAGATTCTTCTGATTGAGTCCCAGACGCTGCATCCGCGTCGGTCCACGGATGCCACAACGGTGCGGGATCCGTTGGTGGCGACGGCGATGCGGTTCATTCTGGATCATACGCATCAGCCGATCACCGTGCGCGACGTGGCGGCGCAAGTGGCGACGACGCGCCGGACGTTGGAGCGGCGGTTCCGGGCCGTGCTGGACCGCACGGTGATGCAAGAAATCACGCGCTGTCGTCTCGAACGGTTGAAGCGGCGGTTGGCGGAAGGCAACGTGCCGATCAAGGCGCTGGTGGAGAATTCGGGTTTCAACAGTGTGCGGGTGTTGTACGAAACCTTTGTGCGCGAAGAGGGCATGTCCCCGTCCGCCTACCGTGCCCAGCGTCGGGTGGGAATGAACCACGCTCGTCGTCGCGTGGAGGATTGACCGGGGATTGGGGGGGTGGGAGTGGTGGCGACACAGAGTCTGGATGGCCGCTGGACGGTGCGGCTGGCGGGAACCACGCGGTCGTGGCCGGCCCGGGTGCCGGGGGATGTGGTGGCGGATTTGTGGCGCGCCGGCGCGATACCGGATCCTTTCTACCGCGAGAATGAGCGCCAGTTGCAATGGATCGGCGAACGCGACTGGATCTATGAACGCACGTTCCACGTTTCCGCTGCGGTGCTGGCGGAACAACAGGTCTGGCTGGAATGTGACGGGCTGGACACGTTCGCCGAGGTGTGGATCAACGGGCGCCGGGTTGGCCGCGCCGCCAACATGCATCGGCGACACGCCTGGGAAATCAAGTCGCGGCTTCGTCCCGGAGCAAACGTCATTCGGGTGACGTTGCGCTCGGTCAACGCCACCACGCGGCGTTGGTATCGCCAGCGGCCGTTTCTCTCGCGGGTCCGGGAAGGACACCCGGCGGCCTATCCGGGCTGGGTGCGCAAGATGGCGTGCAATTTCGGTTGGGATTGGGGACCGATCCTGGTGACGGCGGGCATCTGGCGCAGCCTCCGGCTCGTCGGTGTTTCCACGGCGCGGCTGACCGATGTGCGTATGGAGCAGGAACACGGAATGCAGAATGCGGAGTGCGGAGTGCGGATCAAGACCAATGCGCCGGCAGGATGCGAGGTTCGGGCGAAGCTGTCGTGGCGGGGTAAATTGGTCGCGGACGGCTCGGGACGCAGCACCGTCTCGCTCGTGGTGTCGGATCCGCAGTTGTGGTGGCCGAACGGGATGGGGCCGCAGCCGCTTTACGAGGTGCGGGTGGAACTGCGGGATGCGGCCGGGCGGTTGCTCGATGAGCAGACGAAACGAATCGGATTGCGAACGCTGCGGCTGGACCGGCATCGCGATCGCTGGGGTGAGTCGTTTCAGTTCGTCGTCAACGGCGTGCCGTTTTTTGCCAAGGGCGCCAACTGGATTCCGGTGGATGCGGTGTTGGGGCGGCGGACGGCGGCGGACTACCGGCGGCTGGTGCAGGACGCGGCGGCGGCGAATATGAACATGCTGCGGGTCTGGGGCGGCGGCATCTACGAGGACGATGTGTTTTACGATTGCTGCGATGAGTTGGGGATTTGCGTCTGGCAGGATTTCATGTTCGCCTGCATGGGATATCCGACGTGGGACCGGGCGTTCATGCGGAACGTCGAGGCCGAGGCGCGGGACAACGTGCGGCGGTTGCGGCATCATGCGTGCCTCGCGTTGTGGTGCGGCAACAACGAACTGGAACAGCAGGCGGTCGGCAAGAGCGCAACCGAGAAACGAATGACGTGGGAGCAATATGGTCGGCTCTTCGACACACGGTTGCCGGCGGTGGTGCGCGAACTGGATCCGGCCACCGATTACTGGCCGAGCAGTCCGCATTCGCCGCATGGCGACCGGGCCGATTACAACAACCCAACCTGCGGCGACGCGCATCTGTGGAATGTTTGGCACGGAAAAGCGCCGTTTGAGTGGTACCGGACCTGTGAGCATCGGTTCAACAGCGAGTTTGGGTTTCAATCGTTCCCGGAACCGAAGACGGTTCATGGTTACACGGCACCGGAAGATCGCAACATCACGTCGCCGGTCATGGAACATCACCAGCGCTCCGGCATCGGCAACACCACGATCATGCAATATCTGCTGGATTGGTTCCGGTTGCCGGCCTCGTTTGAGATGACGCTGTGGACGTCGCAGATTCTGCAGGGCATGGCGATCAAGTATGCGGTCGAACACTGGCGGCGCAGCATGCCGCGCGGCATGGGCACGCTCTACTGGCAGCTCAACGATGTCTGGCCGGGCGCGAGTTGGAGTTCGATTGATTATCACGGACGGTGGAAAGCCCTGCATTACATGGCCCGGCAGTTTTTTGCACCGGTGCTGGTGAGTGGAATCGAGGACGCCGGTAAGGGCACGGTCGAAGTTCACATCACCAGCGACCGGCTGGCCTCGAAACCGGGGACGTTGCGCTGGACGGTGACCGATCTGGCAGGACGGAAACTGCTGAGCGGGACGAAAGCGGTCCGTACGCCCATAAACGGTAACAAGCGGGTGACAACACTGCGTCTGAAGAAGCTGCTGGAAGAACGCGGTCCGCGAGATCTCTTGGTCTGGCTGGAATTGAAGGTGGCCGGTGAGCCGCGCTCAACCAATCTGGTGACCTTCGCCCGGCCGAAACATCTGGAGTTGGTTCGCCAGCCGGGGATTCAGGTGACGGTGGGAAGTCGGATGGACGGTGCGTTCCATGTTTTTGTGAAGTCAAAGAAACCCGCGCTGTGGGTTTGGCTGGAATTGGAGGAATCGGATGCGCGGTTCTCGCGCAACTTTTTCCATCTCCGCCCCGGCCGACCGCAAACCCTCGTCGTCACGCCCGCCCGGCGGATGACGCGGGCGGAATGTCGGCGCCAACTGCGGGTGTGGAGTTTGGTGGACACGTATCGCGGAGGTTGGATGACAAATACCCCGGTCGTGAAGCCGGGAGGAATGGAAAGGGCAGGGACGAGGATATGATCAAGCGGGGGGAGTTGGACGTGAAGATACCGGGATGCGGGCGGAAGAAAAGAGTGGTGTGCCGCTGGGATTTTGTTATTCCACAGCGCGGAACCATGAGCAGAATCGGGGTGCGAACAGGGCGGTGGGCGGCGGGGCTTCGCGGAGCGATGATTCTGCTGTGGGTCGGCGCGGTGGGGACGACGGTCTTGCCGGCGCGGGCGCAGACCGCGGCGCCGGCTGCGGCGACCGGCCCGGCGGTGGAGCGGGTCTTTGGCGGCGGTCAGCCGGTCGCGGCGGAAGAGTTGCCGGACGGGCCATTGAAATCCCGGTTGCAGGGTTTGCCACCGGCGGCCAAAGCCCGGGCGCTGAACTGGCTGCGCACGTTTGCGTTTTCCGCGAAAGATGCCGCCGCGCATTTGCGAGCCGACCGCGACGGCGGGATTTACTTTGTATGTCCGGCGGCCGACGCGCTGGCCGGGGAGCCGGCCGAGACGAGCGGGCCGGGCACGGCGAGCGCGCCGGTGCCGATCAGCCAACCGCCCGTGTATCACTCGAAAGCCGGAGCGCCCAGTGTGATCTATCTCGATTTCAACGGCGGCGTGGTGACCAACACGGCGTGGAACTCGTCGTACGGCGTGACGCGGTGGGATGTGGCGCCGTACTCGCAGGACAGCGACACGAACAATTTTTCCGACGCGGAGCAGACGTGGATCCGGCGGGTTTGGGAGCGAATCGCGGAAGATTACGCGCCGTTCAACGTGGATGTGACGACGGATGCGGCGTTCGACCCGGACAACACGGGCGGTCAGGACAACATCGGCTGGTTGATGATTTGCCCGACGGTGGATCTGAACGGCGTCAACCTGCCCCATGCGGGCTATGGCGGGATCGCGTATGTGGGTGTTTTTGGCGGCGCTTCGTACTCGCCGACCTATCAGCCGGCCTGGGTCAGCTCGTCGAACGGAGGCGGCAATGAGGCGATCGTGGCGGAAGCGGCGTCGCATGAGATGGGCCACAACATGGGTTTGAGCCACGACGGGACTTCGACGTTGACGTATTACGGCGGGCATGGCGCAACGTCGGAAGCGCCCTCGTGGGGGCCGATCATGGGCACGGGCTACAACCGCAACGTTTCGCAATGGTGCAAGGGCGAGTACTACAACGCCAATCTGTTTCAGGATGATCTGGCCATTATCAGCGGCCGGGTCGCCTACCGGACCGATGATCATGGCAACACGTTCGGCACCGCGACGGAGTTGGTGTCCTCGAACAGCTTGGTGTCACAGACCGGCCGGATTGAAACGACCGGGGAGACGGATGTCTTTGCGTTCACCACTGCGGCCGGGCCGATCACCATTTCCGCGGCGCCCTACAAATGCGACGCGGATACCTGGGGCGGCAACCTCGACATCGCGCTGGAGTTGTACGACAGCACGTTCACCCTGATCACCGCCACCAATCCCGCCGCCAACGTGACCGCGACGCTGGCGGCCACCGTCAGCGGCGGTCGGTATTACGTCGTGCTCAAGCCGGTCGGGGCCGGCAACCCGACGAACAATCCGCCCAGCGGGTACACGGTGTACAGCTCGCTCGGCCAGTACACCCTGACCGGCACCGTCGTTCCGACCAGCCTGCTGGTCGGGGCGGGCACGACGTTGGCCGGGGAAAGTTGTTCGGCTCCCAACGGCGTGGTGGACCCGGCCGAGACGGTGACCGTTCAATTCGCCATCCAGAATGTGGGCGCGTCGAACACGGTCAACCTCGTCGGCACACTGCTGGCCACCAACGGCGTCACGCTGGTCAGCGGCCCGCAAACCTACGGCGTGGTCACCGCCGGCGGACCGGCCGTGTCGCGGTCGTTCACCTTCACCGCCGAGGGTCTCTGCGGCGGAACCATCCAAGCGAAGCTGCAGTTGCAGGATGGCGCCACCGACTACGGCACACTTACGTTCCCGCTGGCGCTGGGGGTGGCGGGGGATGAGTTGGTGACCAACGTGTACTCGACCGGCGGCATCGCGTTTCCCATTCCTGACACCGCCACCGTGGACGTCCCGATCACCGTGGCCGGCAGCGGGGTGATCAGCAACGTCCATGTCCGCGTCCGACTCAATCATACCTACGACGGCGATCTGGTTCTCAGCCTCGTGCATCCGGACGGCACGGAGGTCACCCTGGCCGACCGGCGCGGCGGCAGCGGGGACAACTTCGGCAGCGGCGCCACCAACTGTTCGGGGACGTTCACCGTGTTTGCCGACTCGGCCGCCACCGCCATCAGCGCCGGTGCGGCTCCGTTTGCCGGAACCTACCGGCCCGAGTCCGTTCTCGCGGCGTTCACCGGTAAACCCGTAGCCGGTACCTGGTATCTCCGCGTGGCCGACACCGCGGGCGCCGACATCGGCACCGTGTACTGCGTTCAACTCGACATCGCGCAACCCGCTTCCGTCTGTTGCGAGGGCGGCAGCACCAGCAGCGCCTTCCTCGCCAACCTTGTTCCCAGCGCCGGCGCGCTGCAACCGGCGTTTGTCTTCGACACCTTCGCGTACACGGACACCGTGCCGTTTGGCGTCACCAGCCTGACGGTGACGCCGACGGCGGTCAACACCAACGCCGCCATCACCGTCAACGGCCAGCCGGTCGCCTCGGGTGCGCCGTCCGCGCCGGTGGATCTGGGGGTGGGTGACACTCTCATCACCACCGTCGTCGTCTCGGAAGACCTGACCGCCACGAACACATACACGCTGACTGTCACGCGCCAGGCCGGCAGTTCCAACGCCGCGCTGGCCGACCTCGTGCCCAGTACCGGCCTGTTAAGTCCTGCGTTTGCCAGCAACACCTTCCTCTACGCCGACGCCGTTCCCTTCGCGGTCACGAGCTTGACGCTGACGCCGACGGCGGCCGATGCCGGCGCGACGATCACGGTCAACGGCGACCCCGTCGCGTCCGGTACGCCCTCGGACGCCATCGCGCTCGGTGTCGGCGACAATCTAATCACGACCCGGGTGGTCGCGGAGAATCTGACCGCGACGAATGACTATGTTGTCACGGTCACCCGCGCGCCGCCCGGCACGAATGCATTGCTGGCCAACCTCGTGCCCAGCGCCGGTACGCTCGCGCCGGCGTTTGACAGCGACACGTTCAGTTACAGCGCCGATGTGTCGTTTGGCGTTACCAGCCTGACCGTGACGCCGACGGCGGTGGATCCGTATGCCGCGATCACGGTCAATGGCGTGCCGGTCGGCTCCGGTAATCCTTCCGGGCCGATTTCGTTGAACATCGGCCCCAACCTCATCGCCACCCAAGTCGTTGCGGAAGATGGCAACACGACCAACACGTACTCGCTGACCGTGACCCGCGCGCCCTCCGTGGATCGGTGGTGGGATGGCGGGTCGGTGGACATTGCGACCGACGGCAACGGCGCCAGCAACGGCGGCACCGGCACGTGGAGCACGGCGATCGCCAACTGGGATGAAGGTGCCTCGGCGCATGTCGTCTGGAATAACGACAACAACAACGTGGCCGTTTTTGGCGGCGCCGTCGGCCTTGTCACCGTCGCCACGCCCGTCACCGTCGGCGGCCTGAGCTTCACCACTGCCGGCTACATCATCTCGAATAACACGGTTACCTTGACCGGCGACGGCACGGTGGGCGTCACGACCGGCACCACCACGATCAAGTCCGCCGTGGAAGGCAGCGTCGGTCTCCTCAAGACCGGCGCCGGTGCGCTGACGCTCTCCGCCAGCAACCTCATCACGGGCGCCGTCACGATCCACGCCGGCACGCTGACGTTTGCCGCGGTGAATTCCTGGGGTGGCACGGGCAAGAACGTTGCGTTCACCGGCAGCGGCGCGCTTGCTTCCTCCGCCGATGGCTACAACGGGGGGACGCTGACCGTCCATTCCAACCTTACGGCCACCATCAATCCCGGCTCGATCACGTTCGCCACCACGACCGGTTCGGGAACGCTCATCTGGAGCACCGCCGCCAAGAAAACGCTCCATCTCGGCGATGCCAGCACGTTCATGGGCACCCTGCAGGGACGACTGACCGGCAACGCCAACTACGGCACCATCACCTCCGTGCAGTTTGGCAGCCTCGGCGACGGTGTCGGCTCGGCGCTTCAATTCGTCGGCGGCACGACCGATTCGCAACAAAGTCTCACCCTTGCGTTGAATGGCAGCGCGCCGCTGATCTTTAGCAACCGGCAGGTCCAAATTCTCGATCGGTTGGCCAGCAACTGGGAACTCTGGAATAACATCCTGGCCAACAACAGCGCCCATGCCGCGAACAAGTGGGTGATTTACCCGGACCTCCTCTATTCCGGCGGGCGCTCGAATAGCGCCCCCCAAACCGGGCGGAACTTTGTGTTAAGCGGATCGAATACGGGTGACAACGAGTTTGCCGGGCGGATCCATGACGGCACGGCCGGGGGAGCGCCTGCCTTCAGTGTGCAAAAAACCGGCAGCGGCGCGTGGATTCTCTCCAGCACGAACAGCACCTACACCGGCACGACGACGATCAACGGCGGGACGTTGACGATCACCTCGCTGCGCGATGTCAACGGCGGTCCCAGCTCCCTCGGGAATCCGCCGATTGCGGTCAATGGCACCATCAAGATCGGCAGCGGCACCGCGACTGCCACCCTCCGCTACATCGGCAGCGGCGATACATCGGATCGAATCATTCACCTGGCCGGTACGACGGGCGGAGCGGCGTTGGAACAGGCCGGTAGCGGTTTGTGGAAGCTGACCGGCGATTTCACCGCCGCCACCGGCGCGGGAGCGTCGCGGACGTTGACGTTGCTCGGGTCCACCGAAGGCATGGGCGAGATCAGCGGCGCCATCCCGGACGGTTCGCCCACCAATCTCACCGCCCTGACCAAGAGCGGCACCGGCACCTGGATTCTTTCGGGTCAAAACACCTATCGCGACGTCACCACCGTCGGCGGCGGCACGTTGCTCTATCACGGGCGACTGGCCGGCAGCGGCGGCGCGGTGACGGTCAACGGCAATGCGACGCTCGGCGGCACGGGCGTCGTGGAACGGGCGGTCACGGTGTCCAATGGCGGCATTCTCGCGCCGGGCGCGCCGCTCGGCACGTTCACGGTCACCAGCAACGTGACCCTGTCCGGTGGTGCGCAGTTGAGCATCACCTTGACGGCCACCGAGGCCGCCCGGCTCGCCGTCAGCAACGTGCTGACCCTTACCGGCGCCACGCTCCAGTGCCTGACCAACGATGCGCCGACGCAGCCGGTATATATTCTCGCCACCTACGGCTCGCTGATCGGCACGTTCAACGCCACCAACGGCATCCCGCCCGGGTACACGCTTGATTACGCCTACAACGGCGGCACTGCCATTGCGCTGGTCGCGCCGACCGACCCGCCGCCGGTCATTACCGGCCAGCCCGCCGACCAGCTCGTTTGCAACGGCAACACGGCGCCGTTCACCGTCGTGGCCACCGGCGCCAACCTCGCGTACCAATGGCAACACGATGGCGCCGACCTGACCGACGGCGGTTCGTACCAGGGCGTCACCACGGCCGAGTTGACGGTCTTTCCCGCCGACACGGCGGCGGTCGGTCAGTACCGGTGTCGCGTGAGCAACAGCGGCGGCAGCGTCACCTCCAGCGTCGCGACGCTGACGCTGAAAACGCCGACCGCCATCGTGGCGCACCCGGTCGCCACCGAGGGTTGTCTCGGAACGACCGCGCAATTCACCGTCACGGCGACCGGTGCCGGTCTGCTCCATTACCAGTGGCAGAAAGACGATGCGGATCTCGGCGACGACAGCCGCTACAGCGGCACGACCTCCAACGTGTTGACCGTTGCCGATCTCACCGCCGACGTGGCCGGTGACTACCGCTGCCTCGTCACCGCCGAGTGCGGCAGTCAGACCTCGTCGAACGCTGCGCTGACCGTCCTGTTGCCGGTCTTGCTCGTCAACCCGACCAGCGTCAACTTCGGCGCGGTGGCGACCGGCACCACGGCGCAGAGCAGTCTGGTGCTCAGCAACGCCGGCTGCGGCGTGCTGGTCGGCACGGCCAGCGCCGGCGGCCCGTTTGCGGTGGTGCCGGCGGCATTCAGCGTGGCGCCCGGCGAAACGACGAACCTCGTCGTGGAGTTCACCCCGCCGGCGGAGGATACCTACGCCACTAACGTCCTCTTCCTCAGCAACGGCGGCCCGAGCGCCGTGCCCGTGGCCGGCACGGGCGCGGCGGCGCCGGTGGCCAGTTTCGACGCCGCGCCCCTGAGCGGGCC
This sequence comes from uncultured Verrucomicrobiota bacterium, assembly GCA_964533295.1. Taxonomy (GTDB): domain Bacteria; phylum Verrucomicrobiota; class Verrucomicrobiia; order Palsa-1439; family Palsa-1439; genus OMJI01. Next base: position 33,415 of record CAZHLM010000013.1, on the reverse strand, counting down.
GGCGCCTCTGCTGGTCACGTTCACGGACACCTCGACCGGCACCATCACCAACCGGTTCTGGCAATTCGGCGATGGCGCCACCACCAACACCACGGCCACCACCGTGGCGCATACCTACACCACGCCCGGCTCGAACATCGTGGAGTTGGTCGTCAGCGGGCCGTTGGGAAACAGTTCGAGTGAATGGCTGGTGGTGGTCGATCTGGCGGATACCGACGGCGACGGGCTGCCGGATGCGTGGGAAACGGCCAACGGGCTGGATCCCAACAATCCGGCCGACGCCGATGCGGATCCGGACGGCGACGGATTCACGAGCCGGCAGGAGTACGCCGCCGGCACCCATCCGCAACAGGCCGCCAGCGCATTGCGAATCATCGCGCTCGGCATCTCCAACGACAACGTCCATGTCTGGTTCACCACCGAGGACGGCCGGCTCTACGACGCGGAACACTCGGCTGATTTGACCGTGACGAACATCTGGAGCGTCTTCACCAACAACGTCCCCGGCACGGGCGCGCCCGTCGAGGTGGTGGACCCCGGTGGCGCCGCGGTCTCCAATCGGTTTTATCGGATCCGGCTCGTTCCGCAGTAACGTGCCCGACACCATGTTTGGCAAACGGTTTCCGAGCCGGCCACCGGCGAGGAGTGCGCCGTTTTTGGTATCGTGTCGGCGCGCATGACGACGAAGATCATCAGTATCGGGGAAGTGTTGTGGGATGTGTTTCCCGGTGAGGAACACATCGGCGGCGCGGCGTTCAATTTCGCCGCGCACGCGGTCCGGTTGGGCGCGGCGGTGCGGTTCATCAGCGCGGTCGGAGCCGACCCGCGCGGCGAAGCGGCCCGGCAGCGGATGCGGGAGTTGGGGGTGGATGACCGCTGGGTGCCGACGGTGACCGAGGCGCCCACCGGCACGGTCACGGTCGAACTGAGCGCGGGGCAACCGACCTACACGATTCACCGCCCGGCGGCGTACGATTTTCCGCCCTGTCCGGTTGCATGGGAGGAACCGGCTGATTGGATTTACATCGGAACGCTGGCGCAGATGGCGCCGCGCGTCCGGCACGTCACCCGGCAGGTGCGGGCGGCGTTGCCGCGGGCGCGCGTGCTGTACGATCTGAATCTGCGGCGGGACAGTTACACGCCGGAGTTGATCCGGGAGTTGTTGGGTGAAGCGACGGTGCTGAAGTTGAATCACGAGGAAGCCCGGCAACTCGGACCGCTGCTGGGGCTTCGTTCGGTCGCGCCGGCTGACTTGGCCGGGCGGTTTGGGTTGGAGACGGTGTGCATCACGCGGGGCGCGGACGGTTGCACGTTGTGGTCGGCCGGTCAGTTCGTGGATGTGCCGGGCGTGCCGGTCAAGGTGGCGGATGCCGTCGGCGCCGGGGATGCGTTTGCGGCGGCACTGGTGCACGGACTGGACCGGCGGTGGCCACTGGAACAGGTGGGACGAATGGCGAATCGGTTGGGTGCGTTGGTGGCGTCGCGGTCGGGAGCGGTGCCGGCATGGACGAGGGACGAATGGGAGGGATGAGAATTCGGGTTGAGTCGGCGGCGGATGCGCCGCCGGGCCGGGGACAGGCGGCGCGGATTCAGACGGCGATTGATCGGGTTCATCAAGCCGGTGGTGGCGTGGTGACGCTGGGCGCCGGTCGGTATGTGACGACCACGATTTTTCTGCGGTCGGGCGTGGAACTGAATCTCGACGCGGGCGCGATTGTGCAAGCGTGGCCGGAGTTGCGCGATTATCCGACAGTGCCACTGGCCGCGGACAACAAGGATCAATCGGAATGGCATTTGGTGGCGGCGGTGGATTGCGCGGACATCGCGATTACCGGGGAGGGTGTGGTGGACGGTCAGGATGAGGCGTTTTGGGAACCGTGTCGGAGCCGGGCAGAACGACCGTATGGGATTTTTCGGTTCACGGTGCGCGGCGGGCCGCGCCATCGGCCGAGTCCGTTGGTGCAACTGGTGCGGTGCCGGAACGTGCGGTTGGATGGCATCACAGTGCGCGCGGCACCGGGCTGGGCGGTGCATGTGTTTGACTGCGACGGGGTGGTGATCCGCGGCGTGACGGTGCGCGGGCACCGGTTCGGGCCGAACACGGATGGCATCGGGATCAACGGGAGCCGGGAGGTGCAGGTGACGCGTTGCGACGTGGATACCGGCGATGACGCGATCATCATCAAGGCCACCAATGCCGGTCTGGTCTGCCGGAATGTGACGGTGACGGATTGCGTCGTGGCGTCGAACTGCGCGGGGTTGGGAGTGGGATCGGACGTGGTGGGGATGGTCCGCGATGTGGTGTTCAGCCACTGCGTGGTGAAGAAATCGCTGCGAATGATTCAAGTGGAGATGTGGTTTGCCGGGCAGGTGCAGCGGGCGGTATTTCGCGGGATTACCGGGCGGACGTTTCCCGACGAGGAGATTGAAAACGAGCGGCCGATCTACGTGGATATTCAGGAATGGGTCCGGCGCGGCGGGGCGTTGGGGCAGGTGAGTGATTTGGAGTTTCGGGACATTCAGTGCGAAAGCCGGGGACGGATCCTGCTGACGGCACAGGACGGGGCTTGGATTGACGGCGTCACGCTCGACAAGGTGATCGTGACGGTGCCGGAGATGGAGGATCCGGCGGTGACGGTGCCGCGCGCGACGAGTATGCAGCTTTCCAATTTCAATCCGCGGACGCGCGCCGTGCGGGCCGGTGTGGTGGCCGACAATGTGCGCGGGCTGATCGTCCGCGACGTGGAATATCGGTGGCCCGCGGCGCCGGCGGTGCCGATGCACGGGTTGTGTTGTCGGAACGTTGCGGGTTTCGTGGATGCCAGTCCGCGGTTGGTGGCGACCGGCCCGGAAGTGGATCGGGTGAAGGTGATCGCGTCGTCCGACCGTCCCATCGCGCCGTGAACCAGAATCGGCGAAGGCCGCGCCAGCCGTGTCGTGGCGCCGCGACGGATGGCGCCCCATACGGCGCGAATGCCCCGCCCCGAAAACGGCGTCGGGGCGGTGGCGTTTGCGCCCTGCAATCGCACCCCGTCACAACTTGCCGTGCGCCCCCGGCAGGCTGTTTTTCAAGCGGCGACCGTTGGTTGGAGCCAGCAGCGCGGTTCGCCAGTCCGCCTGGTTCACCAAGAGCGCCGAACAAAACTCCTTGTAGGAGCGGGCTTCCGCCCGCGACGTTCTTGGAAAACCCAGCCGGTCGCGCCCCCGCTGGGAGGGGCCGACGTTATGATCGCCGGCGACCGTAACGCTTCAGCATCAGCAGACCGCATACGAACAGGAAGACGGTGCTGGGTTCGGGGATTGCGTTCATCACGTCGAACTCCATCACCCAGCCATTGGCGCCACCGGTGAAGGTGTGACCGCTATCCACCGTGCGCACCTCCACCGGCGCTCCGTGGAACCGGTAGTTGACGCCGTTGTACACGGTCGAGCCGCTGGCGTCTTGGAGGTACACGTTGAAGGTGGCATTCGTGATGGAGTTGATGAAGTCCGAGCTGCGGTCGGTGAAGAATCCGCCTTGATAGGTTTGCTGGGAGCCGGGCGTGGGGATGACCCCGGTCGCGATGTAGACGTTGACGACATTGGCGAGGGTCAGGTTCGCGAGGAACGGGGTCGTCGAGTTCGTCAGGCGCAGCACGTCATTGCCGCTCGAAGTCGGCAGGGTGTAGGTGGGCGTGAGAGCGGAGAACTCGAAGTTGAAGGATAACCCGCCGCTGGGGTCGAGTTGGTTGGCGGTGAGGATGCCGGGGCTGTTGCCCGGATCCACGCTGCCGGCGCCCTGGATTTTTGCCGCCATTGTACCGGTGCCGGCCAGCGTCGCGCCGGCGCTGACGGTGACGGTGGGGCTGGCGAGCGAGCCGGTGACCCGCAAGATGCCGCCTTTGACATCGGTGGCGCCGGTATAGGTGCTCGCGCCCGACAAGACCCACGTGCCGGCGTTGGACTTGACCAACGAAACGAGTCCCGAGCCGTTGTTGGCGATATTGGCCGCCAGTGTGTTCGCGTCCGTACTGGTTCCGCTCAGAACCAGCGTGCGGGTCTGATTGACGGTGCCGTAGGCCGGGGACGTGGTGGCAGAAAGAGTGAGCGCGCCCGAACCAGAAGCCTCGATCGTGGCGCTGTGGCCGGCCGCGGTTCCGTTGATGGTAAACCCGCGATCACTGGTGTGGCCGGTGCCAATGTAGCGTAGCGTCGCGCCGTTGGTCAGGTTCAGATTGCCAGCCGCGCTGGTGCTCGCGCCGATGCTGCTGGCGGCGCCGCCATTGGCCATCGAGGTCACCGCCAACACGCCCCCCCTAATGGTGGTAGCTCCTGTGTAGGTGCTCGCGCCCGACAAGACCCACGTGCCGGAGTTGGACTTGATCAGGGAGACGGCGCCCGTCCCGTTGTCGGCGATATTCGCGGCGAGCGTGTTGGTGTCCGTGTTGGTGCCGGACAGAACCAGCGTGCGGGTTTGGTTGATGGTGCCGTAAGACGGGGACGTGGTGCTGGTCCAGTTGATCGCGCCGGAACCGGAGGCGTCCAGGATCGCCAAGTGGCCGGTCCCCGTTCCGTTGATGGTGAACGCGCGGTCCGTGCTATCGCCGGTGCCCACATATCGAAGAGTCGCCTTGTTGCCGAGGAGCAGATTGCCAGCCGCGTTGGCGGTCGCGCCGATGCTGCTGGCTACGCCGCCGTCGGCCAAATAAGTGGCCTCCAAGATGCCGCCGCTGATCGTCGTCACGCCGGTGTAGTTATTCGTGGCAGAGAGTCTCCACCTGCCGGTGCCAAGCTTGGTAAGGCTGACTGCGAAAGCACCGTTGGTGATGGCGCCAGAAAAGTCGTTGAGGCCGGCGTTGGACCCACCAAGCTGGAGCGTTTTGGCGCCGGTGTTGTTGGCGGCGTATCCAATGTCTTGGGTGAAAGTCACGATATCGGCACCATCGTTGTTGAAACTCAACAAGGTGTTGGCTCCTCCACCCAAGACCAGTTGGCGACCACTTAGAGCTGAACTACCGGCATACGTGAAGGTTGCCGCGCTTGTGAGCGTCCCGGCACCAAACTGGAGGACAGTACCGGCGTCGCCGTTCCCCAAACTGTTCATTGTAATGTTTACGTTAGCTGGGTTGTTGAGAATCAGCGAACCAGTGAATGTGCTACTGGGATTGGTCAAGGTCTGCGATGATTGGGAGCCGCCCGTGGAGGATAGAATCAAGGTGCCGCTGCCGGTGATGGGCATTGCAATATTGGGGCCGGTTTGGAAAGAAAATTGCATCGTGCCGGTGTTGCCGGCCGTAACAATCACGGCCCCCGTGCGATGGGAACTGTTTCCGTTACCATACAAAGTGAAGTCCAAACGTCCCCCACCCGACCCGAAGGTGATCGTCTGAGCCGTGTTGCCCAAACCGATGTCCTTTTCGGGCCTCAAGATGCCGTTATCTTGGATAGTAATGCCGCCGCTAAAAGTATTGGTTCCCTTGAGGGTCAACGTACCGGCACCGGCCTTGGTCATCCCATCCGTGCCGGCAATCACGTTACTGATGGTCAGAGTGCGACCGCTTTGGGTTACGTTGATGGTTGGCGCTACGGAGTCGGTCCGGTCCAGCGTGAGCGTGTTGGCACCGGTGATGACCAAATCATGGCTGGAAGTGCTGTCGGTAAAGGTGATGTTGCCGATGGTCTTGGGATTGTTTAGGACGTTGGTTTGAGGGCCGGTGATATTCGCCGTAAAGAACGCGGTGGAGTCTGCGCCATCAGCAATTTCGCCACCGCTCCAGTTGGCGGTGTCATCCCAGTTGAACGAGCCGCCGGTTGTTTTTATCCACGTACCATCGGCTGCCTGCGCTTGGGGGCTGAAGCCGAAGAACAGAGCGCCGAGACAGGAGGCGGCCAGCAACGCGGACGTCACGCGCACGGCGAGCAGCCGGCGTTGCGGCGCGACTCGGAACGTGCGGGTGTAGGGATGGTTCATTGGATTGGTTCCTTTCCGCTTAATTTGCGACTCGAACGTTGGGGGCATTGGGATTCGCGGTCGAAGAACGGCATGGCGAATCGCAATGAGTTAATTTTCGTTTGCATCTCTCCAAGCGGACCCAGTTACCTCTTGACGACTGAACCTTATCACACAGGCTGCAAGCGTAAATCCCTGCTTTGCGAAAAATATGGACAACTTTTGCGACAACGCATTTTTGAGTTCGGCGGCTGGGAGGAGGTGGTGGAGTCGCAACTGGTGAAAGTTATTGTCGCAAACAAGCGCTAGGCAAGGCGGAGCAGGGCGACTAGCTTCAAAAAAGAAGTCGTGCCCGGTGCTCGAGTGCGAGCAGGTGTGGGGAGAATGCGACCCAGCAGGGAATGGCGGGGGGATGTTGGTCCGTGGATGAACGAAGAATGGAGAGTATGAAGCGAACGGTCAGAATGGGATGGGTGGCGGGGTTTGTTGCGGTGGCGGTGATGGCGTCGGCGGCTGAAGTGAGCGTCAATCTGCCAAAACCGGATGGCCAGCCGGCCGACATGACGAGGCCGGTCAAGGTCTTCATCCTGATGGGGCAATCGAACATGCTCGGGTTCGGTCGCGTCGGTCCGGAAACCCAGAAGGGGACGCTGGAATACTATTGCAAGGTCGAGAAAAAGTATCCGTTCCTGCTGGACGAGGCCGGGCAGTGGACCAAGCGCAGCGATGTCCGCTACACCTTCGTGATGCAAAAGGGCGACCAGATGCAGCTCAACAACAACGACTGGCTGACCGTCGGCAAGGCCAAGCACATCGGGCCAGAAATCGGCTTTGGCTATGTGGTGGGCGAAGCGCTCCGCGAGCCGGTCCTGGTGCTGAAATCTTGCATCGGGAATCGGGGGATCGGTTGGGATCTGCTCCCGCCCGGCAGCGAGCGGTTTGAAGTGGGCGACAAGGTGTATGCCGGTTACAAGGATTCACCGGCTTTTTGGATCAAAGGCACGGAGCCGGTGCCGATTGGCTGGTATGCCGGCAAGCAGTACGATGATGATGTGCGCAACGCCAAATCGGTGTTGGCGGACATCGGCAAGTATTATCCCGGCGCGACGACATACGAAGTAGCCGGGTTTGTGTGGTTTCAGGGTCACAAAGACCAGGGCGAGCCGTATGCCAGCCGGTATGAGCAAAACCTCGTGCGGCTGATCAAGGCGTTGCGGAAAGATTTCGACGCGCCGAACGCGAAATTCGCCATCGCGACCGGCTGCGGCAATCCCGGCACCGAGGGCGGTGGCAAGAAAGTCGCCGAAGCCCAACTCGCCGTCAGCGGCGAGACCGGCAAGTATCCGGAGTTTAAGGGCAACGTGAAGACGATTGATTCCCGGCCATTCTGGCCGTCCGCGGAGGAATCGCCGAGCAACGCGGGCTATCATTACAATCACAATGCCGGGCTCTACATGAACGTCGGTCTTTCGCTGGGGCAGGCGATGACGGAGCTGTTGAAAGACCAGAAGTGACCGGCGGGGAAAGAATCAGCAGTGACCGAGCGGCACGCGCCGCCGGGTGGGGGAAGTTTTTTATGAAAACACACCAGACGATGAGAATCTTGTTGGCGGTTGCGGTCATGGGTATGGCCGGGTTGGCGGACGCGGCGGAATATGACGATCTGTTACAGACGCTGCAAAGCGACATCTCCCGCGGTTTGCCGGCGGTCGATCCGCGGAAGAAAGCGGCGCTCGAAACGGCCCGGCAATCCGTCGAGAAGGCCAGCGCCGAGGTGGCGAAGTGGCAGGAGCCGCTTGCGAAAGTCAAGCAGGCCCACGGCTTGGTCGAGCACGCCAAGGGCAAATGGATCAAGGGCGCCGAGAAGGGCATCGCCCAGGCGCAGGCCGCGTTGAAACAGGCGAAGACGGCGGCGGAACGCGCGGCGGCCGAGCAAGAACTGGCCAAGTGGCAGGCGAACAAAGCGGACGGCCAGAAGGCGCTTCGTGAGCGCGAGGCGGCCTGGAAGAAGGCCAGGGCCGATGCGGCTGACGCGGAGCGCGCCATGCAAGTTGCCGACGCCGCGTTGGCGAAGGCGCGGGACGAGGAGCGGCGCGCCGCGGACGCGCTGTTGGCGGATCTGAATCGGTTTTTGTCGGACGAGAAGCTCGATGCGAAGTTGGTTGCCGGGGTGGTGTTGACCGAGGCGACGCCGCGCGGGTTGACGTCGTTTGCCGGGCAGGGTGCGGCGCAGGAAGCGTTGGTGAAGGGGCTTCTGGCGGATCCGTCGTTGATGAAGGAGATGCTCGTGGCGGGCGGCGCCAAGCGCGGGCAATACGGTCGCGCGATGGAGATTTACGACGCGATCCAGCAAGCCAGTGAGCGTGCGCGGGAGGGTGTTTTGCAGCGGCTGGCGCTGGCCACGGCGCTGGAACACGCGGTGCCGATCCCGCAGTCCAATGCCAGGGAGGCGACCGGGGCGCCGACGACGGTGGACCCGGTGAAGCGGTATCGGCATTATGAAAAGGCGTATCTGGATGGCGAACTCGACCCGGCCTTCAAGGATTTGACCACGTGGGAGCTGCGGATGGTGGTCAACAGCGACGCGCCGGATGAGATTCTGGCGTGGGGCCGCGAGATGCTCCGCACCTACCGGCCCGATCACATCTCCAATCCGAACTACGGTTGGCGATATGTCTCACTCGTCAAAACGGATGTCCGGTACGGGTCGCAAGACGTGAAGAATGACCTGCCGTCGTTGCACCAGTATCAAAACATCCCCAAGAACGGTGGCGTGTGCGGTCGGCGCGCGTTCTTCGGGCGGTTCATTCTTCGCGCCTTCGGCATCCCGGTCTGGGGCGTGACGCAACACGCCCACGCGGCGTTGAGTCACTGGACGCCGAACGGCTGGGTGGTCAATCTCGGCGCTGGCTTCCCGGCCAGTTGGTGGGACAAGGATGACGTGCCGCGCAGCGGCTCGGACTTCTTGCTGGAAACGCAGGCGCGGGCGCGCGGGCCGGAATACCTGAAGGTGTTGCGCGCGCAATGGATCAGCCGACTGCTGGGCGAACCAGCCTACAACGACCGCAAGAAAGTGGCCGGTGGTTTCTGGAGTAGGGTCGGTCATTACCAGATGCTGGCGCTGGCGTCGCAAGCGGCGGCGTTGGGGCCGCTCGGGCAGGAGCTGGCCGAAGCCAACATCTCACCCGAGGAACAAGTTGCCAGTCACGAGCCGGTCCTGTTGACCGGCCAGCCGGCGGCGCGCAGCAAAAGCAACGAGTTGATCATCCCGGCGGCGGCGCACACCACCTCCAGCGGGCGCGCGGCGACGATGAAAAGCTACGACGGCGGCGCGCAGATTCATTGCGGTGGCGGGTTCCAGGCCCGGTACGTTGTGGACGCACCGCAAGCCGGGAAGTATGCGCTGACGGCGCGCGTGGCCACGTTGCAGGACGGGCAGACATTTGTGTTTGTGGTGGACAACGGCCAGGAGCCGGTCGAGGTCGCGGTGCCGCACACCATCGGCTTGTGGCAACTGACGCCGCCGGTCGAAGTCGTTCTGACCCGCGGCCCCAATACCCTCCAATTCGCTGTTGCGGACGGCAGCCGCGGCGTGACGATCAAAGACTTCACGCTGACTCCGGTCCCCTAAAACATAAAAGGAGTTTGTCACCGTGAAGGTCACCAAGCGAGTTGTCCGGGCGGGCGGATTGGGAATGAGCCTGCTGATCGCGACCGGCCACCTGTTGGCCGCGCCGCAACCGAAGCCCGAGCCGCCGGCTCCCCTGACCGAGCGCGGGGAGAAACTCCAGGCGCAGTATGCGGCCCTGCTGGAAAACTTGCGGGCCGACCTGCGCCAGGTTTTGCCGGCGGTGGACGCAGCGAAACAGACGGCGTTCGTCGCCGCCTATGCCGAGGAGGCGCGGGCGCAGGCGGCGGAGTTGAAAGCGGGGCGCGCGGCGAACGGCAAGCCCAAAGACAAAGCAGCCGCCGAGAAGGCGCACGCGGCCGCGAAGGCGGCGCTCGCCCAGGCCACGACGAAAGCGCAGGCGCCCGTCAACGCGGTTTTGGCGGACCTGAACCGGTTTTTGGACAGTGACCAATTCGACGCGAAGCTGGTGAAGGCCGCCGTGCTGACGCACGCGACGCCGCGCGGCTTGGCCGAGTTTGCGCAGCAGAGTCAGGAAGCGGCGGCGCTTGTTGAAACACTGCTCGGGGATGTTGCGTTGATGAAGCAGATCTTGATGGCCGGTGGGGCCAACGGCGGAAAGTACGGCCGGGCAATGGAGAATTACTCCGCGATCCAGCAAGCCAGTCCCCAAGCCGGGCGGGGCGAACTGCAGCGGTTGGCGTTGGCCACGGCGCTCGAACACGCGGTGCCGGTCGAGCAGAAAAACCCCGAGGCGGACAAGGAAGCGCCCAAGTTCGTGGACCCGGTGAAGCGGTATTTGCATTTTGAAAAGGCGTATCTGGATGGCGAACTCGATCCCGCGTTCAAAAATCTGACGGTTTGGGAATACCGGAATGTGGTCAACGGCGACGAGACCGAGGACGCGCTCACGTGGGGACGCGCGATGCTGCGGAATTACCGGCCCGATCACATCGCGACGCCCGATTACCGGTGGCGGTATTCCAAGGCGGTCAAGACCGACGTTAAATACGGTTCGGCCGACCAGAAAAACGATTTGCCGACGAATCAGCTTTATCAAAACATCATCATGACCGGCGGCGTGTGCGGCCGACGGGCGTGGTTCGGCGGATTCATCCTGCGCAGCTTCGGGATTCCGATTGTGCGGCGTCCGCAACAAGGTCACGCGGCGTTGGCGCACTGGACGCCGGATGGTTGGGTGATCAACTTCGGGGCCGGTTGGGATTGGGGCTGGACGAAGTATGGCGAGGGGATTGATTTTGAGCAGTACACGCAGGCGCGGAGACATGAGGCGGCGTTCCTGCCGGTATTGCGCGCGCAGTGGGTGGGGGATGTCGTGGGCGAGAAACGCGTGTTCGGGATGTGCGATGAGCCGTCCGGTTTCTGGAACGGCGTGGCCCTGTACCGGCAACGCGCGATCGTCGCGGCGGCCAAAGCCGTCTCGCTCGGTGCGGTGGGGCAGGACATCGCCGAAGCCAATGTCTCGAAGGAGAAAGACGTCGTGGTGCGCGTCGAAGTCACCGACGCGGACAAGCAAGTGGAAGTCGCGCCGAACGGCGTGATCACGATTCCGGCGGTGGCCTGCGTGAACACGGGCACGAATGTGAACACGATCGTTTTCATGAAGAGCAATCTCGGCGGGTTGCAGATGCACTACGAACGCGTGAGCCAGCCGGCGACGTTTGAATACACGTTCCACGCTCCGCAGGCCGGCAAGTATGCGTTGACGGCGCGCGTGGTGACGGTCAGTCCGGATCAGAATCTGTGGCTCACCGTCAACGACGCGGCCGAGCCGGTCGTGGTGAACATGCCGTACACGCGGGGAATGTGGCAGACGAGCGCGCCGGTGACGATCACGTTGGCGCAGGGGAAGAATGTGTTGAAGTTCGATCGTAAACCCGAATATCGCGGGTTGACGATCAAGGATTTCACGCTCACACCGGAACGATGGCAAGCCTCCGTCTCCCCATGAGTGTCATGAGACTGGTTGGTCTGGGGCTGGCGGTGGTGATTGGAGTCGCAGGCGTTGGCGCCGCACCGAAATCCGAACCGGTGCCGCTAACAGCAGAAGGCGAAAAACTCCAGGCCCGGTATGCCACCATGCTTTCGGACTTGCAGGCGGAAATTGCCGGGGTCATGCCGGTCGTGGACGAGCAAAAGCGAGCCGCTTTTCAATCGGCCCGGGAAGCCGTCCGGCAAGCGAAGGCGGCGGCCGCCGCCGCGCCGGATCCCGCGGCCAAAATCAAATCCGCCAAGGGATTGGTGGATCACGCGAAGGGCAAGTGGATTGCCGGGGCCGAGAAGGGGATTGCGGAGGCGCAGGCCGCGTTGCAGAAGGCCACCACCGAGGCCGAACGCAAAACGGCGCAAGAGGAGTTGGCGAAGTGGGAGAAAAACAAGGAAGAGGGTCTCAAGGCGCTGGCGGAACGCCAGGCCGCTTTGGAAGATGCCAGGGCGGACGAGGCCAAATACCGTCCCGCTTACGAAGCGGCTCAAGCGGCGCTCGCGAAGGCGGTGGCCGATGAGTTGCAGGCCGCGAAAACGTTGCTGGCGGACCTGACGCCGTTTCTGTCCAGCGACAAACTCGACGCGAAGCTCGTCAAAGCCGCCGTCCTGGCGCAAGCGACGCCACGCGGGTTGGCGGAGTTCGCGCAACAAGGCAAGGAGCAACAAG
>CAZHLM010000013.1:0-21084 GCA_964533295.1 uncultured Verrucomicrobiota bacterium | reverse complement strand
GCAACAAGGCAAGGAGCAACAAGCGTTGGTGGAAAAGCTCCTGGCCGATACCGGGTTGATGAAGGAGATGCTCGAAGCCGGTGGCCCCAAAGGAGCGAAATGGGGAGCGGCGATGCAGATTTACACCGGTATCCAAACGGCCAGCACGCGCGCCGCGGACGGAATTTTTCACCGGCTGGCGCTGGGCACGGCGTTGGAACACGCGGTGCCAATCGCGCAACGCAACACGCTCACCGAGACGAATACGGCGCCCGCGGTTGTGGACCCGGTCAAACGTTACCTCCATTACGAGAAGGCGTATCTGGATGGCGAACTCGATCCGGCCTTCCCGACGATGACCGCCTGGGAATGTCGGATGATCGTCAACAGCTACGCGCCCGACCACATTCTGGCGTGGGGCCGCGAGATGCTGCGGAATTACCGGCCCGACCATATCTTTAATCCCGATTACGGCTGGCGGTATTCGGGGATTGTCCGCACCGATGTCGCCTACCGGCATTCGCAGGAATACAAGGACACCGACTCGTTGCATTTCTTCCAGAACATCATCCGCAACGGCGGCATCTGTGGCCGGCGCGCGTTTTTTGGCCGGTACATCTGCAAAAGTTTCGGACTGCCGACGTGGGGCGTGGCGCAGCATGCCCACGCCGCGCTCGGGCGTTGGACGCCGAACGGTTGGGTCGTCAACTTCGGCGCCGGTTGGTCGGCGAGTTGGGGACCACCGGAGGAAACCGAACCGGGCCGACGCGGGGATGATTTCCTGTTGGAGACCCAGGCGCGGGAATATCCCGGTGATTTTATCAAGGCGTTGCGCGCCCAGTGGGTGGGCGACATTTTGAATGAGCCGCGTTACGACAGCACCAAAGAGGGCAGCGGCGGGTTCTGGAGCGTCGTGGCACTATTCCAGAAAAAGGCGATCGTTGCCGACGCCAAGCCGGCCGAGTTGGCCGCGCTGGGCACCGAGTTGGGCGAAGCCAACGAATCCGCCGAGACCAAAGCCGTTGCCGTCGCCCGGGCCACCGTGACCGAAGCGGACAAGACCATCGTCACCAGCCCGACCGGCGTGATCACCATTCCGGCTGCGGCTTGCAGCGGCGCGCAACTGATGAACAGTTTTCTCGGCGGTCAACAGATGACCTGTGGCGGCGGGCCGTTCGGCTTTGAGGTGAACGTTCCGAAGGCCGGCCGGTATGCGCTCACGGCGCGGGTGGTGACGGTGCGCGATGTGACGCTGTCGTTCACGTGGAACGACGCCGCGGAGGCCACGCCGATGCCGATGCCATACACGATCGGGATGTGGCAGTCGTCGGCGCCGGTCGAAGTCGCGTTGCGCGAGGGTCGCAACATCTTCCGCTTTGCGAAGCCGGTCACCAGTTTGACGATCAAAGATTTCACGCTCACGCCGGTGCACTAAACACAACCACAGGAGACAACATGAAGCAGTTCACAATGATGATGGCCGCCATCGCCATCGCCACGGCCAGCCACGGCGCTGGCAAACCCGCCGACATGTCCAAGCCGGTCAAGGTGTTCATCTTGATGGGCCAGTCCAACATGGTCGGCATGGGCAAATTGACCGCCGACGAAGGGGGGCTGGAGAATGCCGTGAAGAACAAGAAACTCTACCCGTACTTGGTGGACAGTGAAGGCAAGTGGGTTGCGCGGAATGATGTGCGGTATGTCTTCATGATGGCGGGTGGCCGGGGTGGCCCGCTGAAGTTCAACGACTGGCTCGGGATCAAGAGCGCCAAGATCGGCCCCGAATACGGCATCGGCCATTTTGTTGGCGAAGCCTTGGATGAGCCGGTCATGCTGTTGAAGAGCTGCATCGGCAATCGCAGTCTCGGTTGGGATTTGCTCCCGCCGGGCAGCAAGGGCTATGAGTTCACGGACCCGAAGGACGGCAAGACGTATGTGTACGCCGGCTACAAGGAATCGCCGATGCGTTGGGAAAAGGGGACGCAACCAACCGCCATCGGCTGGTATGCCGGCAAGCAGTATGACGACGATATCGCCAAGGCCAAAGAAGTTTTGGCCGACCTCGGCAAGTATTATCCCGGCGCGACGAAATACGAAGTGGCCGGCTTCTTCTGGTGGCAGGGTGACAAGGACCGGTATGATGCCGGTTTGGCCAGTCACTACGAGCAGAATCTGGTCGCCCTCATCAAGCAATTGCGCAAAGAGTTCGACGCTCCGAAAGCCAAGTTCGTCCTCGCCACTCTCGGCCAGACCAAGAAAGGCGACGGCGGCAACGACGGGAAAATCCTGGAGGCCATGCTCGCGGTGGACGGCGACAGCGGCAAGTATCCCGAGTTCAAGGGCAACGTCAAAACCGTCTATACCAACCCGTTGTCGCTGGGCGGCGCCTCCAACAGCCATTACAACGGCAACGCCGAAACCTACATGAACGTCGGCGAAGGGATGGGCAAGGCGATGGTCGAGTTGTTGAAGCGCAAGTAACACGATTAGGCGCCGGCGGCAGGGGCCGTGACTGGCCGCCCCTGCCGCCGGTTAGTTTCGCGCCGGTTTCCTCAAGTTGTGCAACGTGAACTTCGATGAGCGGATCAGAACTGTGAAGGCGGCAAGGTGCGTTACCCTGGTTGCCGCCATGCTGTTCGGCCCGCTCGGCGTCATGGCCCAGGAGGACGCCGAGCCAACGGGAACCCCGGTCGTGCCAGCGAAACTCGCCATCGAACTTGGCGCGCCGTTCCGCGATGGGGCGGTGTTGCAGCGGGACATGAAGGCGCCGGTCTGGGGATGGAGCGCGCCGGGCACGAAGGTCACCGTTGAGTTTGCCGGGCAGAAGAAAACGGCAACCGCCGGCCAGGATGGGAAATGGTTGGTGGAACTCGATCCGTTGAAGGCGAGCTTCGAGCCGGCCACGATGGTGATCACCGAGAGCACCGGCAAGACGATCACGATCAAGGATGTTCTCGTGGGTGAAGTGTGGTTTGCGTCGGGGCAGTCGAACATGCAATGGCTGGCCGCGCCCAAGTCCGACGTGGGTCAGTTGCAGAAACAGATTGCCGCGCGCGTCAAGGAGGGCAAGGAAAAGGCACCGGTGATTCGCGAGGCCAAGATCACGGATTATTTTGCGGCGTTGCACCCGGTCGAGCGCGCGAATGCGGCGTGGCATTCCGAGGCCGGCAACATGAGCGCGATTGCGTATTCGTTCGCCTATCATGTGTTCCGCGAAGTGGACGTGCCGGTGGGCATCTTGAATTGCTCGTTCAGTCAAACTTCGATCCAGGCGTGGACGCCGCGCATCGGGTTCCGGGATGGCACGGATGAATATACCCAGGCGATTTACCGGAAAATCCTGGAGACCGACCCGGCCACGCCGGAGCACAAGGCGGCGTGGGACAAGTATTACGCGGCGGTGGAGAGCGATCTGAAAGCCGGCCGGGAAGTTTCCACGAAAGTGCCCGGCAACATGGACGGGAACCGGGATGCGTCGTGGCTGTTCAATGCGCGGTTGAACCCGATGATTCCGTATGCGGTGCGCGGCGGGATTTGGAATCAGGGCTACGCCAACATCAACGAGGGGTCGGTCTATTACAACAACCTGCACAGCCTGATTCGCGGCTGGCGGTTGATGTGGAACCGGCCGGACTTGCCGGTGTATTTCAACCAGTTTTACGCGCCCGGCCAGCAGAACGCGCCCGAGATCGGCGGCATGGCGGAAATGCGGTTGGGCACGTGGCTGGCGCGCGACATCCCGCATACCGGCATGGCCAGCCAGATTGATATCACCGGCGCGATTCACTACTTCAACAAGACGCTCGCGGGGCAACGGCTCGCGTTGCATGCGTTGAAAAACGAATACGGCAAAAACGTGGTCGCCGACGGGCCGATGTTCAAGTCCTACCGGGTCGAGGGCGACAAGGTGATGGTCGAGTTGGAGAACGCGGCCGGCGGTTTGGTGGTGGCGGAGACGGGCAGCAACGCCAAAGACGGGCTGGGATTGCCGAAGGTCATTCCCAACGGCGCGGACAAGGTGAAACTGTTCTACGTGGCCGGTGAGGATCGCGTCTGGTGTCCGGCCGCGGTGCAGATCGCGGGCGAGCAACTCATCGTCACGTCGTCAAAGGTCAAAGCGCCGCGCGGCGTGGCGTATGCCACCGGCGGCGCCGGCAACCAGCCGAACATTTACAATCAGGCGATGCTGCCGCTGACGCCGTTCATCTATTACGACCACGAGTTGGTCACCAGCAAAACGTGGCCGGATGAAAAGTTGAAGATTGACGGCGAGACCATTGACCCGAACACCGTGGGTCTGGCGTATGAATACCGGAAGATGCCGTTGTTGAGCGCGCAGTTCCGCGACAACGCCGTGCTTCAAGCCGGTCAGCCGATCGTGATCCGCGGTTCGGCGCTCCATGACTTTGGCTACGAAGCGAAAGGCGCGGCGGAGATCAAGTTCAGTTTTGTCGGGATCGAAAAGACCATCCCGGTAACGCCGGGGATGAAGGAGTGGCAGGTCACCGTGCCGGCGATGGAAGCCAGCGCCGAACCGAAGACGTTGAAAGTCACGTTCACGATTGACGGCGCGCTGGTGCACGAGCGCGTTTGCACGAACATCGTGATCGGCGACGTGTGGTATGTTGCCGCGCCCGGCGGGAAGCTGGACGCGCCGGCCGGCCCGACCGGCGGCATCGTCCGCATGATGATCCGCCGCTCCAAAGAGGACCAGTCCGCGCGTCCGCGGCGGTTCAACGTGTCCACCTCCAACGCGCTGGACAGCCGGTTCGCTTTGATTTGGGAGGAGGCGGATGGGTTTGCGGCGGCGTTGGGGCAACGCATCGCCGCCAAGACCGGCAAGCCGGTCGGGATTGTCTTCATGCAGACGGCGGCCGGCAAAGGGAGCGTCGAGCCGGCGTTGAAGTGTTGGATTGCCGGGGAATGTCTTGATCAAGCGCCGAGCTTGCAGGCGGATTACGAGCAACTGGCCAGCGTGCGTCCCGGTAATAAGTATTATGAGGCCAACGTCCGCCGGTATCTGGAGGCGTGGAAGAAATACTGGAGCGAATACATCCCGGCCTTGATCCACACGAAGAAGGCGCCGGACGGGGTGGCGTGGGGGAAATATCCGGAGCTGGGCGGCTTGGTGAAAACGGACGCGGCCGCGGTGTACAATGTGATGGTATGCCCGTTCACGCCGGGCAGTTTCAAGGGCATCATCTTCCTGACCAGCCCCGGGATGGTGGCGGGAGATCAAGGCGCGCATTTCGGCGAGCAAATGACCGCGTTGGCAAATTGTTGGAAGGAGAAGTTGGCGTGCGAAGACCCGCTGTTCCTCTACACCCTTCCCGACAAGACGCTGGCCCCGAAGATGACGACCGCGACGGGGATAAAAGGAAAAAGCGCCGGCGTGGAAATCAACAGTTGGCCGAACCCGATAACTTCCGCCAACACCGATTGGACCGCTCTGATCGAGAAGGTGATGGGTGAAGGTTACCCGTAGAAGCCTGGCGGAAGACGATGATGGCCCCATGGGCAAAAGCGGCGGGCGAAATCCCGACTGGCATGCCGAACTGCACCGGGACAGACTCGATGTGCCCACGGCTGTTCTCGATGAAGCGGAGAGAGCGTTCGCGACGCTGTTTGACTGCACGGATCACGGCGTCACCGGTTCGTCGGCTGGCAATGGCGTACGGGTCGCGATTCCAGCCAGAACGGTGATCATGATCACGATTTCGACCGCCGCGAACCAACGAGGAAACTGACCACATGAAGGCGCCAACCATCATCCGGAACGGCCTGCTGGCAGGCTCCACCATCGCCACCGCCGCGCTGCTGGCGGTTTGGGCGCGGGCCGAGGATGTGATGCCGGCCACGTTTGAGAGCAAGTTTTACAAGGATTTCCCGCTCTTCAGCACCTATCCCAGGGAGGCCGAAGAGAAACAACCGATCGAGCACTTCGGGCCGGTCGGCATGGGGATCGAATTGCGGTTGCCGCCGTTCCAGATGTGGGTGAGTCGGATTGACAAGGGTTCGCCGGCTGAGGCGGCCGGCAAACTCAAGGTCGGGCAGAGGATCGAGTCCATCAACGGCCAGACGCTCAAGGACATTGACCCGCGCATTCAACTCGGCGCGATCATCACCAAGGCCGAGGCCACCGACGGCATCATCAAGTTCATGATCAAGGATGTCGGGGAAGTCATCGTGAAGATACCGGTCCTCGGCGCGTACAGCCCCACGTGGCCGTTGAACTGCCCGAAGTCGGACAAGATCGTGCGCGGCGAGGCGGACTTCCTCGCGCGGACCGGCAATTATGCCGGGCCCGGCATCAACGGACTGGGGTTGCTCTTTTTGCTTTCGACCGGCGAGGAGAACGACCTCGAAGTTGCGCGCGGCTGGGTCAAGGAAGTGGTGGCGAAATACCAGAACGTCGCCACGATGGATACCTATCCGTGGTATGCCGGGTATGGCGGAATCGGGTTGTGCGAGTATTACCTGCGCACCGGCGACGCGACGATCCTGCCGGTCATCGAGAAGCTGGCGGACGGTCTCAAGCGCCAGATGTACAACGGCGGCTGGAATCAAAAGGGCGGGGTCAATTTCGGCTACGGTCATTTGAACGCGGCGGGCGTTCCCGCGGCGACGTTCCTGTTGTTGGCGCGCGAGTGTGGCGCGCAGACGGACGAATACACGTTGCAGGAATCGTTGAAGCACTTTTACCGGTTTGCCGGTCACGGCAACGTGGCGTATGGCGATCACTTGCCGGAAAACGGGTACGTGGACAACGGCAAGACCGGCAAGCTCGCGTTTCAAATGGCCGCGGCGGCGGCGTTGATGCCGGACGGCGAGCAATCGGTGTATGCCCGGGCGCGGGACATCTCGGCGGTGAAAAGTTTCTATTCCACCTCGTGGATGTTGCACGGACATACCGGCGGTGGCATCGGCGAAATCTGGCGCGGCGCGGCGATGGGGTTGATGCATGACAAGAAGCCGCTGAAATACCGGGAGTTCATGGACAACCGGCAATGGTTCTACGAGTTGTCGCGGCGGTTCGACGGCTCGATGGGGATCGTCAGCGCCACGCACTTCAACGGGGCGCACTACGACAATCCCCGGAGTTGGGGCATCGGAATTGCGCTGAGTTACACGATTCCGCGCCAGAAGCTGCGACTTGCCGGCGCGCCGCCGACGAAGTTTTCCAAGCCGTATGCGTTGCCGAAACGTCCGTGGGGCACGGCGGCGGACGAGGCGTTTCTTTCGCTCGCGTCGGCGGCCGACGCCTCCGGCAAGGTTCACAACTGGGACAACGAAAAACTGGCCACCGATGCGTCGTGGCCGATTTCGCGCCGGTTGAACGCGCCGAATGTGACCGACGAAGTGTTGCTGCAATACACCCGGCATCCCGACATCGGCGTGCGCCAGATGGCGGCGAACGTGATGGCCGGCCGGGATGGCGATTCGTTGATTCTGGGTTTGCTCAGGGATCAGGACCCGCGCGTCCGGCAGGCGGGTTGCATGGCCATCAGCGCCCGAACCGCCCCGAAGGCCAGGGCGAGCCGGCCCAGTCCGAGCGGTTGACCGATGAGATGGCGCAACTGCTCATCGGCATGGTCAACGATCCGAACGAGTCGTGGTGGGTGGTGGTCAGCGCGTTGGACTGTCTGGGCAATGCGCGGGTGGAGTTGCTCGCGCCGCACCTGGACCGGCTGTGTCAATGGTTGCAGCACGAAGATTGGTGGTTGCAGAACGCCGCGTTGACGGCGGTGACCGGGCTGGTGGTTGACGAGCGGTATTGCCAGAAACTGCTGCCGATCATCGGCAAGGTGATGACGAATAACCGGAGCAACGTCATGATGTGGTCGCTGGCGGACTTGGCCGGCAAACTCAGCGAGGCAAAACCGGCGGTGCGGGTGTTGGCCGCGGAGACGCTCGCGCAAGCCTATGCGGCGATCCCCAAAAAGATGGTCGCCCCGGGCGGGGTGGATATGTCGGATGCGGAGAATCTCCTGGTCGGGATGGCGGCTTCCTCGTTGGCCGCGCAGCCGGGCGGTTTGGACAAGCTCTATCCGCTGGCGGTCCAGCGCTATCCCGATCAGCCCCTGCCGCACAAGGAATTGTTCTGGAGCGCCGACCCCGCCACGTTTGGGCCGGAGTTGAAACAGAAGGTGAATGTGCTCATCCGCGATCAGTTGATCCCGGAGTATGTCGCCAACAATCTCGTCCCGCTGCTGGCGGAAGCCCGACCGGAGCCGGTCGTGGCCAAGCCCCAGCAGCAGGCCAAGGTGGAAGGGTTGGTCGAGATCTATAACAAAATGGGCGTGACCGAGTATGACTGGCGTGGTTTTGGTCCGGCCTGGAACGAGATGCAATGGGACTACTTCAGTTTCGATCCGCCCGAGACGATGCCGTGGAAGCCGGGCGAGACGCGGTACCGGAAGGTGACGTATCCGGCCGGCATGGAGCACTGGTTCGCAACCGACTTCGACGCCAAGAAAGCCGGTTGGCAGACCGGTTGGCAACCGTTCGGTCAGGAAAACGGCAAGCTCCGCACCGAGCCGAAGCCCTTCATTGATCAGTTGATTGACCGGCCGCCGAGTCAACGGACGCCCTGCACCGCCACCTATTGCCGGTGCTGTGAGCCGATGAAGACGTTTTGGGAGAAGGAAGTCCTGCTGATTCGCGGCACGTTCAACATTCCGCCGCTCAAGCCAGGTCACCGATACCGGCTCGTGGTCGGCGGCCTGTCGCACATGAACAACGGCGACGGCGTGCGCGTGTATGTCAACGGCCGGCAAGTTCTCGAACGCGAACGCGAGTTCAAGAAGCGTGAAGGCGGGCATCCCATTGTGTACTACGTTGACCAGGAGCGACTGGCCGAGTTCCAAAGCGGCAAGGTGACCGTGGCCGCCACGGGATTCCTGCATGTCCATTTGCGGAGCAAAAACAAAGGCAACTTCATGGCCATCTGGTTTGAGGAAATGAAGATGCCGCCCTTGGATGAGTCCGTGGTCCGGCAAGCCGCCGCCGCCAAGTCGCTGTTGTCGGCGGACTGGCAGGCGTTGCAAGACCCGAGCCGCAACAGCGAAGACCCCGAGGCCGGTAAATTCAAGTGGGATGGCAACGTGGTCGCCAACCCGGCGGTGCTGGGCGCGTGGACGACGGTTGCAGTCGTGCCTTCGATTGATGTCTTCGACCCGGCCAAACCAATGAACGCCAACCAAGCGCCGTTCAAGGAACTCACGTTTCAGAACGACGGCACAACCGGTGACCCGCTCCGTTTGTGGACCGGCGACACGTTGTTGGACTTGGAGAAGTTGCAGGCGTTGAAGATGACGGTGAAGGGTGATCACCTCTTCATTGAGACCGGTGGCTTCAGCGCCAAAAACCCGGTCGGCTGGAAATCGGCATTGCTGGTGATGAAGAAGCAGACCAAGTAACAGGCGACAACGTGAAGACGCTGACAATAGCCGTCTCCGCGGTGATGGGGCTGGCCATGACTCTGGCGGTCGCCACCATTCCCCTCAACCTCCCGCGGCCCGACGACCAGCCCGGCAACCCGAAGAAGCCGGTCAAGGTCTATATCCTCGCCGGGCAGTCGAACATGGTCGGCATGGGCGACTTGACCGGCGCGCGGCCGCCACACACGCGCGTGGTTTACTCGCCCGACCCGGCCATCATTCCGGGCGTGACGCCGATCACGTGGAATGAACGCGGCAAAGTCACCGATGAATTGGTCGTCGAGCGGCTCCGCGTGGTCGAGGGACAGTACGAAGTGCCGGTCACGGGATCGTATTTCATCCGGGATGGTTCGGCGACGAGCACGAACAAAGTCACGCTCGAAGCGGGCAAGCGGTATCCGCTGCCGGCCGGTGCGTTCTGGTTGGAGCGGGTGGACATCCCGGCCCACGGCGATCTGGTGACGCTCACGAAACGGGACAAGAAGTTTCCGTATCTGATTGACGAGGCCGGTAAGTGGGCGGCGCGCAACGATGTGACGTACACCGATCCGCGGCTGTTCCCGACGCGACCGGCGTGCCCGTTGTCGGCGACCGCCAACAACGGCAAGAGCATCGGGCCGGAAGTCGGGTTTGGCTGGGTGCTGGGCACGTTCCACGACGAACAGGTGTTGCTGATCAAGACGGCGATGGGCAACCGGTCGTTGCAGTTCGATTTCCGTCCGCCATCGAGTGGCCGGACCGATCCCGACAACAAGTTTGAGTCGCTGGAATACAAGTTGATGGTCGAGGGTGTGCGCGAGGTGTTGAAGAAGTATGAGGCGCAGGGCTACGAGATTGCCGGATTCGGTTGGTGGCAGGGGCACAAGGATGCCGGCGCGACCAAGGAAGAATACGAGAAACATCTCGTCAACCTGATCCACGATCTGCGCAAGGAGTTCAACGCGCCGAAGATGCCGGTCGTCGTGGCGACCGTCGGTTTCCACGGTTACCGGCTGCCCGCGCAGTGGCGGGGCGTCTGGGAAGCGCAGATGGCCGTCGGCGATCCGAAACAACATCCCGAGTTCGCCGGTACGGTGGCGTCGGTGGACACGCGGGATTTCTGGCGCGAGGTCGAGGAGTCGCCGACCTCGCAAGATTATCATTACAACCGCAACCCCGAGACGTATCTGCTCGTCGGCGAAGCGATGGGCCGGGCGATGGTGCGGTTGCAGGGCGGCGAAGCCGAGCCGATTCCGAAGTCGGACCGCGAAACCCGCGCGGCGGCGGCCGTCGCCGCGGAAGCGGCCAAGGTCGAGCTGACCGACGAACAAAAGGCGGCGCATCGCGCGGCGCTCAAACCGATCGTTCTGCACAGCGCGCTGGCCACCTTTGTCGCCAACCCGAAGAACCAGGCGGCCATTCAGGCGGCGCTGAAGGGAGAAAAGCCGGCCAAACCGACGCCGTTCCTGAACGACATCCTCGACACGGTGGTGGAATACTACCGGCTGGCCGGTGTTCGCGATTACGATTGGCAGCCGTTCGGGGGCGACATGAAAAACGCCGCGTGGGATTATTACGGATTCGACCTGCCGGGCCATCCCAACCGGGTCAATTTCAAGGCCGCCGCCGCGAAAGATGAGGAAGCCGATGCCGACGAACCGGCCAAGGCAAAAGGCAAATTCCCCGCGCTGAAGATCACCTTACCGGCGGGGATGGAGAACTGGTCCGCGCCGGAGTTTGATGCGAAGAAAGCCGGTTGGCAGAGCGGGCGCGCGCCGTTTGGGGAGCGGTCGGACAACCTCGTGTTGCCGGATTGGATGAAGGGCCGGGTGGGCAAACGCGAGCCGGCCACGGTGGTGGAGACGGATGTGTTGTTGCTGCGGCAGACGTTTGAGTTGCCGCCGTTGAAGGACGGCTACCGGTATCGTCTGCGCGTCTATGGCAGCGCGCACAACAACATGGGCGAGTCGTTCGCCATCTATGTCAACGGCAAGCTGCTGTTCGAGAATCGGGAGGGCGTGACCGCGTGGCGGCAGCAAGGCCGGTCGCCGCGCGGGGTGATGATCCATCCCGAGTTCCGCGAATTGTTCAAGGGCGGCAAGGTGACGATTGCGGTGAGCAATTTCGCGATGGAAAACTTCGAAGCCGGGCGGCTGATCCCGCCGGGGCCGCCGCTGAGCGTCTGGTTGGAAGAACAGCAGTTGCCGCCGGTGGGCCAGTAGAACGGTCGGTCTGCCACGGGGAATTCTCAAAATCGCGGCGGCGTGCCGGCGAGGGGCGCGTCTTAAAACCGAAATGCGTTTGACGCAAAAGCGGGATTGGCGATTTTTGGTGGCGGAGTATTATCAGCGGCGAGGGTCAATAGAAATTAGCGTCACGTATGCGCTTTTTGAATTGCACAGGTCGCCGAAACCACCGCGCACGCTATTCCGAGGTGGCGTGTCTTGTGATTCTGTTCGCGCTTGCCGATTTCGCGCAGGCCGGCACGATGTCGGCCAGCACCAACGCACCGGCCATCAACGGGTATGACGTTGCGAACTATGGTGTGGTCGAGGGCGTGGACAAGTGGTGGGCGGAGAACAGCGCGGCCGGCGCGGTCAAGGGCCAGACGTTTCGGACCAGCAGCGGTGTCACGGCGCTCCATTCGGTGACGTATCAAATCACGGCGAGCCAGAAGGCGGAACCGACGAAGACGTATGTGGTGCGCGTCGGGAAAGTGGTTGGCAGCGTCTTCACATTGATCCACTCGGAGACGTTTACGCAGACGTTCACGTGGAATGGCGGGGAATACATGACGTGGACGTTTGCCAGTCCGGTGTTGCTCGAGGGTGATACGACCTACGGGGTGGACATCGGCTTGACCAGCAGCACCTCGGACTGGGGCACCGGGATTCCGTATCTGAATTACACGGCCAACGAGTACGCGTCCGGGGTGATGTACAGTTCGGGCACGAGCGGCATCGGCACGACGAATCTGTCGCTGGCGTATGGCTCGGATCGGATTTTTCACGTGGATGTGGCGGTGCCGACGGCGCCGGGCTTCGCCTTTGTCGGCGGCAATCCCTTCGACAACACCATCGGCGCGACGGTGCGGCCGTATGTTGTGGCGACGTTCAATCAAGACGTCGCGCCCGGTGCCGGCCACATCACGATTACGAATTTTACGGACAACCTCGGCACGGTCTTGCCGGTCACGGATCCGCGGGTGGTTTTCGAGGGAAACCTGGTCAAGATCGCCACCGCGGGAGTGATTGAGCCGCTGAAGAGTTACGCCATTC
The DNA here is from genome assembly GCA_964533295.1 of uncultured Verrucomicrobiota bacterium. Taxonomy (GTDB): domain Bacteria; phylum Verrucomicrobiota; class Verrucomicrobiia; order Palsa-1439; family Palsa-1439; genus OMJI01. Next base: position 8,408 of record CAZHLM010000013.1, on the reverse strand, counting down.
AGATCGAGCCGGGCGCGGTGGAAAATACCAGCGGCACGCCCTTCGGCGGCATCACCGACGATACGACGTGGAATTTCACGACGGGAACGGATCCATTGCTCGACGCCTGCACGGCGTTGAAGAACCACATTACCGGCGTGGCGCCGCTGACGACCAATCAGATTGCCAGTTATGCCGCGACGCTGGATGCCGAGGCGGATCGGTTCGCGGAGAGCACGAACACGCTCGGAGCGGTTTTCAGTCTGGTGCAGACCTACGATCAGGTGAAAGGTCCGTTGTGGGTGGCGTCGGGATCGTTCAGCCGGTCGGTGACGACCAATCATCTGCAATGGGCAATTTACCGGGCGATGGAAGACATTGTGGACTTGGTGTACACCCCGGCCAATCTCGCCCAGTACGAGGCGATGATGAACGGGTTTATGTTTGGCAGTTCGACGAATTTTCCCGGTCCCTGTCCGTTGCCGGCGACGAACTCGACCTACACCGTGCCGGTTAACGCCAGTTTCCCGGTGACGTTCGGACGGGAAACGCAGGACTGGACGAAACCGGCCGCCCGCCCGACCGGCACGTATCTGGCGCCGGGCACCCTTGCGACCGTGACCGTTCCGCCGGCGTTGACGAATGGCATTTACAAAATCCGCGTGGGCTCGCATCTGTGGGATTACTCCAACAAGCCCACGTTGCAACGGTTGGATCGGACGACGGTGCTGTACCCGATCACGGCCACGGAGACGAAAATCGCCAGTCCGCTCGGCGGCGGCATTTATATCGAGGTGCCGTACCGCGCGGATGGCGGCATCGTGGATGTGACGGTGACCGGCGCGGCGCGGGCGCCGTTCTACTCGAATACCAGTTACCGCCAAACGACGCTGACGGAGTGGTTGAACACGGAGCGCACTCAGCCGGGGCCGTGGGCGGTATTTTTCACCGACCGCTTTCAGTTGAACGTGCCGCGCACTTGGATTTACGCCAACACCAACGCGCCGACGGTGATCGCCGAGTGGGATGCCTCGATGGACATCATCAATGACCTGATGGGCTTCCCGCATATTCGCGGCAAGGAGACGTTGTATCTGCAAGCGGACGTGGCGATTCGCCGCTCCGTCTATGCGCCCGGCTATCCGACGGTCAACGTCGGCGGGGCGAATCCATCCGCGGATGTCCATGGCGGCGACATCAATCATTATCTGGTGCGCGGGCCGACGGATGCGCCCAGCTATGTGTTCCATGAACAGGGGCACTCGTACTTCTTTCCGAAGTTCAATGGCGAGAGCGAGTCCACGATCAACTTGTTGCATGTGGCGGTGCAAAACCGGCTGTACGGAAAGAGCTTTGACACCAGCCTGGCGGGGTCAGTGGGCTATGGTTCCTCGTGCACGATGTCCAATACCGCCACCCTCTGGATGACCAGTTTCAACTTCTCGCCGCGCGAGATCATCATGGCCGACTGGGAGAAAGCCTATCAGCCCCAAGGCCACGCGAAGTTTGTGGACCTCGCGCGGCTCTTCGGCTGGGAAGGCTTGGGCAGCTTCTGGTATTACTACAACTCCAACGGCATCTCGCAAGATGACAATGCCGAGGAGGTCTTGGGGGGCACGGACGAAAAAATCTTTCGGCTCTCGAAATCCTACGGCAAGGATGTCCGACCCCTGCTGCATTTCTGGGGCATTTTCCCGGAAAACCCGGCGGCCCTGGCCGAGCAGTTGGCGGCTGCCGAACTGAAGATGCCGCTTCAGATTCGCGACCTGCTCTATGAATACAAATCGCTCGTCCCCACCAACAACGCGGACTACCGCGCGTTCTGCCTGACATGGTGGGGGCGTCAGCCAACCATGAGCGGCTACGGGGTCGAAAAAGAACATGCCCGGCAATGGGACGACGCTCCGAATTATCTGTTGTGCGGCTGCACCCAGGTCCGGTTCCCCACAGAGATCTTCAACGAGACCGCCTCCGCCGAAGTCAAAGCCCGCGTCCAGGAGATCATTGATCTCTATTACGAGGAGACGCCGCCGACGCCGAATCCGATGACCTTCCAGGTGATGCCGTCGGGGCTGACCTCCACCTCGATCGCGATGGCGGCGTTTGCCACCGACCCGACGCAGCCGGTCGAATACTTCTTCACCAACGTCACCACCGGCGCCGTCCGCGACTGGAGCACCGCCACCGTCTGGACCAATACCGGCCTGACCGCGAGCGCAACCTATGGCTACCGGGTCAAAGCGCGCGACGGGTTGAACAATGAGACGGACTGGTCCGAGATTGCCTACGCCGTCGCCGAACCCGACGTCACGCCGCCGACGCCGAATCCGATGACCTTCGCCGTCGCGCCGGCCTCTCTGACCGCCAACTCGATTGTCATGACGGCCACCACGGCCTACGACGTGTCGGTGCCGGTCGAGTACTACTTTGAAAATGTGGATACCGGCGCGTTCCGCAGTTGGAGCACCGACCGGGTCTGGACCAACAGCGGTCTGGCCGTGGATACGACGTATGGCTACCGGGTCAAGGCGCGCGACAGTCTCGGCCACGAGACTGCCTGGTCCGGTGTGCTGACCGCGACGACCAGCCCGCCCGTGCTCCGCTGGGACGCCAACGGCACCGGCTCCGGTCTCACCGACGGCGGTGGCGCGTGGACCAACGCCAACCTGTGGTGGAACGGCACGGCGAACCTCACCTGGATCAGCGGTTCCACCGCCGAATTCGGCAACGGCGGAACCGGCGGCAGCGTCACCCTCGCCGCGCCGACGGATGTGTATCAACTGACGATGTACGGGTTCAGCGGCACCTACACGCTTGGCAGCGGCGGTCAGACCATCACGCTCCAACACGGCATCAGCCTCAGTCCAACCTCCGGCGCGACGACCGTGTCCAGTCCGCTGGCGTTGGGCGCATCGCAGAGTTGGGTCAACAACTCCGCGAATCTGCTGACGGTCACTGGCGCCGTGACCAACCAGGGGAATCAAGTAACCGTCAGCGGCGCCGGCAGCGTCACCGTCAGCGGCGCGATACGCGGCGCAGGTGGGATCGTCAAAAACGGGACCGGCATCCTGACGTTGTCCGGTGACAATGCCTACACCGGCCCGACCACCGTCAGTGATGGTGTGTTGCGTCTTAGTCACGTCAACGCGCTGCCCGGCGGTTCCGGTGCGCTGGCCCTCAGCGCGATTGTCGAACTGGCGGCCACAAACTTCACGCGAGCCATCGGCGGCGCGACGGACCAATTTCAGATTACCGGCGGCGCCAGCGGTTTCAGCGCCCAGGGCGCGGCGCGGACGGTGGCCGTCGGCAATGATCCGGCCACGGAACTGGTGTGGGGCAGCGCCGACTTCAATCCGAGCACGCTTGTGCTCAACCACACCACGGCCAACAACACGCTGACGCTCTCGAACAAACTCGACCTTGCCGGGGCCACTCGCACCATCGAAGTCCGCGCCAACACCGCGACGATTGCCGGCGCCATTCGCTCCTCGAGCGGCACCGCCGGCTTGATCAAACAAGGCGCGGGAACGTTGACCCTGGCCGGCAACAATACCTATGACGGCGGCACGGTCATCAATGCCGGCACTCTGAACATCACGGGCAACGCGAGCCTCGGCAGCGGCAACAGCAATGTCACCTTCGCCGGCAACGCCACGTTGGGGGCGACCACTACGGTCAACCTCGGCCAGCGCCCCATCGTCATCAACGATGGCGTGACGGCCACGTTTTATTTGCCGGCCGGCGTTTCGCTCACCACCACCGGGGCCGTCAGTGGCAATCAAGTGGTGTTCAACTCCGCCAATGGCGCCCAAAGCCTCAATTTCCTGAGCGCCAACAACACGATTACCGGCGCGGTGACCATCAGTACCACCGGTCAGGGCACCTTGACAGTGAACAGCCTGCCGGATACGTCCGCGGCCATCACCATGAGTGGAGGGATCGCCTACTTCAGCTACGGTGCCGGCGCGACCACCGACCTCGTCCTCACCAATCGGCAGTTTCTGCTGGCCAGTGGGACTGCCAACATCAACAACGCCAGCGCCCACAACCTGACCATCCAGACCGACATTGGGTTTAGCGGCACGGGCACTCGCAGCCTGACCTTGCGGGGCGAAACGGGAGCGACGAACGTGTTTGCCGGCCGGCTGACCGACAACAGCGGCTCGGCCCTCAGCGTCACCAAGGCCGGCGCCGGCACGTGGTATCTCTCTGGCACGAACACCTATAGCGGCGCCACCGACCTGGCGTACGGAAGCGGGCCGTTGGTGTTTCGCGGACTGCACGCGTTGCCCCCGGCGTCGCCCATCATCATGCATCAGATCAGTTCCTCTTCCTCCCATCTGTGGCTCTTGGACGATCGCAGCGGCACCATCACGCGCACGAACACGGTGACCCTGGATCACGGCAATGCCGTTTTGGGGATGACCATCTTCGTCGGCAACAACAACACCAGCAACGGCGGTTCCAGTTCCAGCACCACCACCGGCTCGACCATGGCCCTCGGCAAACTGAAACTGCTGCTCACCAGCGCCAACCTCAGCGGCTTCGCCGCCATCTACGGCGCGAACAATTACCGGCTCCAGTTTGACGGCGTGGAGTTGCCGGCGTTTACCAGCGGCAGCGGCGCGTGGACGGCGCAATTCAATCCCGCCTCGGCGTCAGTCACGCTCACGGGCACCATCCAGCCGCTTGCCGGCAGCACCGTCGCCCGCACGCCGATCTTCCAACTCGGCGGCTCGACCACCAACAACCTCATCACCGGCAACGTCCACAACGCCGCCGACATCACCAGCAATGCCAATGCCCTGCCGCTGCAACTGACCAAGACCGGCAGCGGCGACTGGTCGTTGTCGGGCTCCAACACCTTCTCCGGCATCACCACCATCAACAGCGGCACGCTCATCATCAACTCCCTCGCCAATGTGGGCGGCGGCGCGAGCGCGCTCGGCGCGCCGACCACGGTCGCCAACGGGACCATCGGCATCGGCAGCAGCACGACGGATGGCGCGTTGCGCTACGTCGGGACCGGCCACAGCTCCGACCGGGTGATCAACCTGGCCGGCACCACCGGCGGCGCGACGTTGGATCAATCGGGCAGCGGCTTGTGGAAACTGAGCGGCAACTTCACCGCCACCGGCAACGGCAAGAAAACCTTGGTGCTGACCGGCTCCACCACCGGCATCGGCGAGATTGCCGGTTCGATCGTGGACAATTCCACCATCAACACCACCACCGTCGTCAAAGTCGGCAGCGGCACGTGGGTCCTGTCCGGGGTGAACTCCTACCGGGGCGCGACGCTGGTCAGCAATGGAACGTTGCTGGTGCACGGCGTGGTGAGCGGGGCGGTGACGGTGGTGCCGGGCGCCACGCTGGGAGGCACGGGCGCGGTTGGCAACGTCACGATCCAGAACGGCGGCACCATCGCGCCCGGTGCCAGCCCCGGCACGCTGACGGTCAGCAACCTGACGTTGAACGGCATCTATCGCGCGGAACTGAAGAACGGCGGCAGCGATCAAATCGTGGCCAGTGGCACGGTCAACCTCACCGGCGCGACCCTGAGCGTGACGAATCTGGCCACCGTGACCGGCGCGCACACGATCCTGAACAAGACCAGCAGCGGCGCGATCACGGGGACGTTTACCGGCTGGCCCGAAGGCGGGACGGTCGTTGTCAACGGCGTGAAATACACCATCACCTACGTCGGCGGCACCGGGAACGATGTGGTCCTGACCAGCACGCTCTCGGCGGGATTCACGGCGTGGCAAATCGCAAAGTTCGGCAGCAGTGACCTGCCGGAGGCGGGTCCGACGGCGGATCCCGACGGCGATGGGGTGGTCAACGCACTCGAATATGCGTTCGACCGCAACCCGCTGGTCGGCGAAACGACGCCGTTGGTGACTGCGTTAATCCAACGGAACCTGGTTGACGGGCAGGAGCATGTGGTGCTCGACTTTACGCGCCGCAAGGATGACCCGGAACTGGTGTACACGCCGCAAATTTCCGGCAACCTCAGCGTGTGGAATGCCGGCGACGCCTACGCGGAACTGATCAGCCAGTCGGATGTGAACCCGACCAACGAAGAGGTTCAGTACCGGATGAAAGGCCCGATCAGCCAGACGACGATGCAATATGCGCGGGTCGTGGTGAACCTCGCCGGTTTCACCGCGGCGGGGCGGGTGTTTGCCGCGCAACGGATGATTCTGGTGACCGGCCAGAATTATGTGGCCTCGCCGCTGCCGTTGGCGCCGCACACGCTCGGCGCGGTGCTGGCCACGAATCGGCTTGTCGCCGGTGACACCGAGGCGGCCGCGACGGTGGTGGATTTCTGGGATCAAACGACGCAGACGCTCGGCGCGCGCTATTTCGTGTCCAGCGCGGCCGGATTCCCGGGCTGGCGCAAGGCCGACGATTATCAGGATGGCAACGAATTGGCGCTGGACGCCGCGAAAGGCATGATTCTGACCGTGCGGCCGGGATCGGGCACGGCCACCAACTATGTGGTTGGGCCGTTGCCGCGCGCGGCGCAGGCGCAGACGGTGCAAAACAACGGCTACACGCTGGCCTGCTCGCCGTTCCCGGTGGCGGTTTCGCCGGCCAATGCCAACCTGACCGGCAGCGGATTTGTGGGGGGAACGAGTTTGGTGACTTCCGACAATCTGTTGCTGTTCAACCCGGCCACGCAGCAATTTGACGTGAAGCTCTGGTACGATACGACAACCGGGGTCTGGCGCGACCATACCGGCGCGGAGGCGACCCAGCCGTTGCAGCCCGGAACCTCGTTCCTGATTCGGCGGCGGAATCGGGGCAGCCACTTCACATGGACCAATCCGGTGCCGTACAACGTCGAGGAGGTCTGGCCATGAGGCGCGGTCGCTGGGGAATGATGTCGGGGACGCGCCGGCGCAGCCACAGCCGCCTGCCGGCTTGGGGCGTGTTGGCCGTGTGGCTCGGGCTGGCCGGGCCCGCGTTGGCCAGCGTGGATCTGACGTTGTACAACACCGAACCGCTGTTGCGGGAAGACGGTCTGACGCCGTTGTCGGGAACCGCGTCGCACGGGTCGCTGGTGCAGGTGATTCTGGCGGGCAACAACACGCTGCCGGATGCGCCGCAGCCCACGTCGGGCGCGCCGGGAGGCGACGATGTCTTGCTGTTCACCACGCACGTCGGGGCGGGGCTGCCGTTGACCGATGCCGGGCTGCTGGTGCAATCCTCGATTCTCTACAACAACGCCTGGATCGGCACGAACGCCTATGTGCGGTTCTGGAACGCGGAGACGGTGGCCGGCGCCAGCTTCTTTGGCATCTCGGACTTGTTTGCGCTGCCGCCCGGCGACATTTTCAACCTGGCGGAGTTGGATTTTGTGCCGCTGCCGAGTTCGCCTCGCATCACGGACACGCCGTTCACCCTCGAGGGGCCGGAGACGATTCCCGAACCGTCAGCGCTGTTGTGGGTCGGATTGGCCATTCTGCTGTGGGTCAAACGCCGGGCCTGGTGGGCGCTGGTCAGTCTGCTGGCCGTGATGGTGACCGGCCCGGTGCAGGCGCAGGATTTGTGGCGGCTGGACGTGACGGCCCGCGTCGGCATCCGCGGGGCGGACGGACAGTGGTTGCCGGGACGCAATCCGGACGTGACCGGCGACACCACCGGATGTCTGGTGCAGATTCTCGATGTGGGATCGAATGGCGTGGCCGATTTGCCGGCGTTGAATGGAAGTCCCGGCGGAGATGATGTGGTGCTGACGACCACGGTGGTCGGCAAGGGAATGGCGCCAAACGTGTCGCTCAGCGGCCGTTTCGCCAGCGCCGTTTATCCGCCACCGGCCGTGGGGCGACGGCTGTTTGCGCGGGTCTTCAACGCGCCCACCATGGCCGCGGCCACGCGGTGGGGACAATCGGCGTCGTTTGTGGTGGACGGGGTAACGGTCATGGACGTCAGCGCACTGGGTTTGGAGGCGACGACGCAGATCGTGGGAGTCAATCCGCAGGTGGTGGACACCGATGGGGATGGGCGCACGGATTATGAGGAACTCGTGGCGAACACAAACCCGGCGGACGGGCAGGACGTGTTGGCGGGCGGGCCGTGGGAGATACCGGCGGGCTTGGCGGGGCTGACCGTCGCGGGGCGGCCGGGGCGCGAGTATGTCCTGCAACGCAGCGCGGACATGATTCACTGGGAGGATGTCGGGCCGACGGTGGCGGTGACGACGGCGACGACGTTGTGGTTGCAAGACCCCAACCCACCGCCCAGCTCGCAGATGTTTTACCGGGTCCGCGTCCGCATGCCGTAACGGCGCCGGCGGACGCAACCGACATCGCCACGAACCCAGCCCTCGACAGCGGCGCCCCGCCCGTTTGGAACGGGCACGGAATTACAGGGCGCGCATCCCCGTCGTTTGGGGTGCGCGCCGCGAGTGTGGCTCCGGCGTGAAA
>CAZHLM010000012.1:0-56517 GCA_964533295.1 uncultured Verrucomicrobiota bacterium | reverse complement strand
CTAGAAGCAGTCGCAAAATCAGAGAGCCTTCGGAAGGCAATCGCCGCCATCAAGACAGCAACGGGGATATGAGCAACTACGAAGTCCCGCAACCGATTCTGAACTCGCCGTTCGACGAGCCGCAACAGCACTGGCACATCGTCGAAGGTGAGCCGCCGGAACAACGGCCGGGACGCCGCCCGGCGATGTATTACTACCGGGATCCGAAATCGAAGCCCTCTACGACCGGGCGGCAGGCCGGCATCGCGATTGAGTTGAAGCTGGTCAATCGCATCCGGGAACAGGTGAAGGCGTGGCGCGCACAGGGCTATCCGGGAGCATCGCGGACGACGATTGAGTTGCTGCAATGGTGGCGGCGCGACGGACGGGAGAAACGCCTGTTCTTCGCGCAGTTGGAAGCGGCGGAGGTCGTCATCTTTCTCCGCGAGGCACGCGCCGACTTTTTGCAGGGCATCGAGATTCCGCGTGAGGAACTCGGGAGCGAGAAGAAGGCGCAGGGCTTCGACGGCTTTCCCCGGTACGCCTGCAAGATGGCGACCGGCAGCGGCAAGACAACCGTGATGGGGATGCTGGCCGCGTGGAGCATTCTTAACAAGGTCAACAGCAAGGGCGACAGCCGATTCTCGGACGTCGTGCTGGTGGTTTGCCCGAACGTCACGATCCGCAGTCGGCTGGCGGAGCTTGATCCCGAACTCGGCGAAGCGAGCCTGTACCGGACGCGCGACCTCGTGCCGCCGCATCTGATGCCGTTGCTGACGCAGGGCAAGGTGTTGACGACCAACTGGCACGTGTTCGAGCCGCAAGGAGTGCAGGCCGGTGGTGTCAGCGCCAAGGTGACAAAGGCCGGGGTTGCCTTGCGCACGAAAGAAACGATTCGCATCGGGCCGAAAACGACGACCGCGCGCGGTAAGCGTTACCTCACGCAGGATGAATTCGAGCGGCAGGTCGCGGCGGGATTGCTGACGGTGTTGGAGGAGAACCGCGACAAGGAAGGTAATCTCATTACCGTGTCGGTGGAATCCGTTCGGTATGTGGAGAGCGACACGTCGCTCATCAACCGGGTGTTGGGACGCGACATTGGCGGTAAACACAACATCCTCGTGATGAACGACGAGGCGCACCACGCTTACCGGATCAAGCGCGAGGAGCCGGACATCGAGGAGGAAGAAGCGGACTTCGGCGAGGAGGAAGAAGCCGAGGAGTTTTTCAAGGAAGCGACTGTCTGGGTTGATGGGCTGGATCGCGTGCAGAAACTGCGCGGGATCAACTTCTGCGTGGACTTGTCGGCGACGCCGTACTTCCTCGGTCGGGTCGGACAGGAAACCAACCGTCCGTTTCCGTGGGTGGTGAGCGATTTCGGTTTGATTGACGCCATCGAGTCGGGCCTGGTGAAGATTCCGCAACTGGCGGTGCGCGACACGACCGGCGCGGAGATTCCCGGTTACTTCAACATCTGGCACTGGATTCTGCCGCAATTGACGCCCGCCGAGCGCGGCGGCAAACGCGCCAACCCGAAGCCGGAAGCCATTCTGAAATACGCGCACCATCCCATCGCCATGCTGGGCGGACTGTGGGAAACCCAACGCCAACAGTGGGCGAAGGACAAGGAGGACGCGCGTCCGCCGGTCTTCATCCTCGTTTGCAAGAACACGCAACTGGCGAAGGTGATTTACGAATGGCTGGCCGACGACAAATGCCCGACCGGCATCCCCAGTTCCAAGCTGGAAGGTTTCCGCAACCGCAATGGCCAGTTCAACACCATCCGCGTGGACTCGAAGGTCGTTCACGAGACGGATACCGGCGAAGCCAAGGGCGACGAAACGCGCTGGATGCGGTTGACGCTCGACACCGTTGGCAAGACAAGCTGGCCTGCAAACGCGCAAGGCCAGCCGTTGTACCCGGAAGGATTTGAGGAATTGGCCGGCAGGCTGGGGCGTCGGTTGCACCCTCCGGGACGCGATGTGCAGTGCATTGTCAGCGTCGGGATGCTGACGGAAGGCTGGGACTGCAACACCGTCACGCACATCATCGGCTTGCGACCGTTCATGTCGCAATTACTCTGCGAACAGGTTGTGGGACGGGGCTTGCGGCGCGCCAGTTACGAAGTTGATGAAACCACCGGCAAGTTCACGGAAGAAGTGGCGCAGGTGTTCGGCGTGCCATTCGAGGTCATCCCGTTCAAGGCCAACACCGGCGGGCCAGTGCCCCCGAAGGTCAAACGTCATCACGTCTATGCGTTGCCGAACCGCCGGCATCTCGAAATCCAGTTTCCGCGCGTCGAAGGCTACACGCAGGCCATTCGCAACCGGATCACGGTGGACTGGAAGACCGTGCCATCGGTGGTGCTGCAACCCGACCGGATTCCGCCTGAAGTGCAGATGAAAGGCTTGCACGTCAGCAACACCGGCCGCCTCTCCCTCAGCGGTCCCGGCAAGCTCAGCGACGTGAGCCTGCAAGAATTTCGCGCCCAGCATCGCATGCAAGAGTTGGTATTCGATCTCGCCCGCGCCATCGCCAAGCATTACAAGGCGCAACAACATTGCACGATTCCGACGCACGTTCTCTTTCCGCAGCTTGTTGAAATCATCGAGCGCTACATCCGCGAAGAGGTCGCCGTGCAGCCGCCCGCCGATGTGAAGGACCTGTTTCTCGCGCCGTACTACGGCTGGCTGGTGGAAACGCTGCTCGAAGCGTTTCGGCCCGACACGTCGCAGGGCGAAGCGCCGGAAGTGCCCCGCTACGAATCCAGCCGCGGCCCCGGTTCGACGAGCGAGGTGGATTTCTGGACGAGCCGCGACGTCCGCGAAGTCACCAAGTCACACGTCAACTACGTCGTCGCCGACACGAAGAAATGGGAACAAAGCGCCACCTACTACATTGACACCCATCCCGCTGTGGAATCCTTTGTGAAGAATGCCGGCTTGGGCTTCGCCATCCCCTACCTCTACAACGGCCAGATGCATGACTACGTCCCTGATTTCGTCGTCCGTCTGAAGTCCCCCACCCCGCGCCTGCTCATTCTGGAAACCAAAGGCTACGACCCCTTGCTCGACGTGAAACAGGCCGCCGCGCAACGCTGGGTCATCGCCGTGAACGCGGACAGACGCCATGGGCAATGGAGCTTTCACATCGCCCGGAAAACGTCCGATGTGCTGTCCATTTTGGAGGGCGCATGAAACCTACCGTTGCCATCATCGGTGCTTCCAACGATCCTGCGAAATACAGCAACAAATCCCTCCACGCCCACCTCCGCGCGGGCTACGACGTGTATCCGGTCCATCCGAAGGAAACCGAGATTGCCGGGCTGAAATGCTATCCCTCCATCCGCGATGTCCCGGTCGCTCCCGATCGCGTCAGCCTCTACGTGCCGCCCGCAGTCGGCGTGAAGCTGCTGGCGGAGATCGCCGCCAAGGGCTGCCGCGAATTGTGGGTCAATCCGGGCGCGGAAAGCCCGGAGTTGATGGCCGAAGCGGAGCGGCTCGGGCTGAACGCCATCTACGCCTGTTCGTGGCTCGACGCCAACGCCCGCGCCTGAGCAAACACGGCGTCGAACATCGGCTCAGTCAGCGTGCCGGTGTTGGTGTTTTGCCGGCTCGGATGGTACGAGGCAATCAGGACCGGCCGCGTCGGGTACACCCGGTTGTGTCCAAACGCCAGCCCGCGCAACCCGGTCAGCCGCCGATACTGGTCGAACGCGATTTGCCCCAGGGCGATCACGACGCGAACGTTGCTCAGCGCGGCCAATTCCGCGCGGAGATACCCGCTGCAATTCTGAATCTCGGCCGGCAACGGTTTGTTGCCGGGCGGGGCGCAGTGACAGACGGCGGTGATGTAACAATCCGTCAACTGCAGCCCGTCATCACGTCGCTCCCACGTGGGTTGGTTGGCGAACCCGCCTTTGTGCAACGCCCGGTACAACCACCGCCCGGATGAATCCCCGGTAAACATCCGCCCCGTCCGATTCGCCCCGTGCGCCGCCGGTGCCAGTCCGATGATCAGCACCCGCGCGTTCGGATCGCCAAAACCAGGCACCGGCCTTCCCCAGTATTCCCACGCCCGGTACTCCCGCTTCTTCTCCCGCGCCACCTGCTCGCGCCAACGAACCAAACGCGGACAAGCCCGGCACTGCGTGATGTCAGACGGACAACGCGGCATGAGCCTCCCGGATTTTTACGGGGTCGTGACAAACGAGCACGCCATCGGCGCCGGCGGCGACCGCGCGTTTTGCGGCTTCGCCCACGTGGCGGATCGCTTTCATCTCCAGGTCATCCGTCAACACCGTGCCGCGAAAACCGAGCCGGTCGCGCAGCAACCCGGTAATGATCACGGACGACAACGATGCCGGCGCTTCCTCCAACGCGGTGTAGTGGGCGTGGCCGACCATCACATACCGGCACCGCGGCAACAATTCCTCAAACGGCCGCAGATCCTCGGCAAGATCCGCTGCCGCAATCACCGGCAACTCCTCGTGTGAGTCGCGCGTCGCGCGGCCGAGACCGGGAAAATGTTTCGGACAGGCCGCCACGCCTTCCGCCTGCAACCCGTCAACAAAACCACCGGCCCATTTCACGACCTCGGCAGCCGTCCGCCCCCAACAACGTTCCTGCAACGCATTGTCCGTTGCCCCGTAATCCAAATCCACCACCGGCGCGAAGTCCAAATCAAAACCCAGCTCGCGCAACGTCTCGCCGACGCGCTTCCCGAAGCCGACCGCGTCCCCACCGGCTTTGACTTCGGCAATCGTAGGCAGACGGACAAAATCGCGAAGCCGATTGACCCGGTGATTTTCCTGATCCACGGCCACCAGCAGCCCCAACCGGTGCAATTCGCGATTCAGCTCCCGCACCTGGTCAGCCGACCGGGTGTTGCGCCCAAACAACACCACCCCGGCCGGTTGCGCGTCCTGAATGAGCCGCCGATTGGCCTCATCCAATTCCACGCCGGTAATCCCGATGTAGAGCCGCTTCATCGGTCCATCTGCGCCCGTTGCAGCCGGCCGCTGTAGTCCACGTAAATCGTCTTCCACTCGCTGAACGTGTCGAGCGCGGCCTGACCGGCTTCGCGCCAGCCGTTGCCGGTGGCCCGCACGCCGCCAAAGGGCAACTGCACCTCGCTACCGGTCGTGCCCGCGTTCACATAGACGATGCCGCACGACAACTCGCGCATGGCCCGGAAGGCCCGGTTCACATCCCGCGTGTAAATGGAACTCGACAGACCGTATGGCACATCGTTATTGACCGCCACCGCCTCTTCCAGCGAACCGACTTCCAGGATCACGCAGACCGGCCCGAACAACTCCTCCTGCGCGATTCGCATCTGCGGCATCACGTTGTCGAGCAACGTCGCCCCGGTGGTCAACCGCCGCGCCCCGGCCGCCATCGCTTCCTGCACAATCGGCTCGCACCGTTGCACCGCCCGCGGATCCACCACCACCTCGCGCGCCCGCCGCACCAGCTTTTCCGTCAGCGCCCCCCGCACCGCCCGATGAACGATCACCCGACTGCACGACGTGCACCGCTGGCCGCTGGTCCCGAACGCGCTCCAGATAATCCCGTCGGCCGCCAGATCCAAATCCGCATCCTCCAGCACGATCACCGCGTTCTTCCCGCCCAGCTCCAACGCGCACCGCTTCTCCAATTCGGCGCACGCTACCGCCACCTTCCGCCCGTTTGCCCGCGAGCCGGTAAACGATACCATCCGCACCGCCGGATGCCGCACCAGCCACTCGCCAACCGCGCCATCGCCGGTCACCACCTGCAGCACGCCCGCCGGTAATCCCCCCTCAGCGAACACCTGCGCCAACGCAGCGGCGCATCGCTCGGCGTGTTCCGACGGTTTCCACACGACCGTGTTGCCGAGCACCAGGGCTGGGAAGATTTTCCAACTCGGCACCGCCACGGGAAAATTCCACGCCGTGATCACCGCCACCAAACCAACCGGCTCGCGGATGCTCATCGCCCATTTGTCCGGCAACTCGCTGGGCACCGTCTGCCCAAAACAACGACGCCCCTCCCCGGCCATGTAATAGGCCATGTCAATGGCCTCCTGCACCTCGCCGGTCGCCTCGGCCGGCGGCTTGCCAATTTCGCTCGCGATGATGCCGGCCAACGCGGCCTGCCGGGCCCGCAACACCTCCCCGATCCGCACGAGGAATTCTGCCCGCTGCGGCGCCGGTCGGCGCCGCCACGCCTCGGCCGCGACCGAATCTAAAACAAGGTTCATTCTTCCTTCTTAGCCGGCGCACCGTCGGCCCGCCACCCGAAAATTGCGCTTCCCACGCCGCCCCGCTTTCCGTATGGTTTGCTTCCATGTTGATTCGCCTGATCGCGTTTCTTGCCGCGTTGGCCTCGGCGACGACATGGAGCCGCGCCGAGCACGCCGCCGTCTTGTCCATCGCCGAGGAAAACGACATGTTCTCCTACCTCGGCGGCAACAAAGATCGCCATTACACGCAAGGCGCCAAAGTGTCGTTCTTCGGCGGCGCCACCAACTGGACGAGCGCCGCCGCATGGTGCAACCGCGTGCTACCGGCCTTCGGGTTTGACCGTTCCGAAACGCTGACTCGCATCGGGCTGTCGTTGGGCCAAAACCTGTACACGCCGGACGATATTTCCCGCTACAATCCAGATCCACTCGATCATCCCTACGCCGCTTGGTTGTATCTCGGCGCCACTTTCCAACGCCGCACTCGCGCCGACCAACGCGTGCCCGTGTTCGAGCATGTTGAGCTTAACCTCGGCATCGTCGGCCCTCCCGCGCTCGGCAAACCGGCGCAAACGTTTGTTCATCGCTCCCTGACCAGTTCTCCCCGCCCGCGTGGTTGGAAGTACCAGTTGGATGCCGAGCCCGGATTCCACCTGAAGTATGACCGCGCGTGGCGACTGGCGCCGCGCGGTGAAGCCCGCCGCTATTTCGATGTCGTCCCCCACGTCGGCGTCCATCTCGGCAACATCAAGACCGGCGGCGCGGCCGGTGTCATGCTGCGGGCCGGCTGGAACCTGCCGGATGATTTCGGTCTGACGCGAATTGAGACAACCAAAGGCAACAGCTCCGGCTTCACCCCGTCATCTCCCCCGCACAGCATCTATGTTTTCGCCGCAGCCGACGGCGAGGTCGTCGGGCAGAACCTGTTTCTCGACGGCAACACCGGCCGCAACAGCCGCTCAGTCAAACGCGAGCCGTTGGTAGGCGAGCTTAGCTGGGGTTTTGCCGCGCGGCTGACCCGCCACCTCGAAATCACCTACACCCGCGTCATGCGCACGGAAACCTTCGTCTCCCAACGCGGCCGCGACTACTACGGCGCCTTGTCGTTCCAAGCTGTCTTCGATCTCTGAGCCAGAGCCATTCAACGGAACCGCGGCACCGCAGCTCCGGCGCCGGGTCTTGTGCTATGGTTCGACGCGACGTCGCATTATTTCGTAACAATTGTTACAGATTCATGCACTGGCAGAAATGTTGAGCGGGCGCGCGTTCCTTCGACATCGGCGCGCGCGAAGCCGCGGAATAACTCACGCGCCGCGCACGCGGGGAGAGCGATTCCGTTGTTCGTGAAGTGGATCGCCCGCGCCGTCAGCGCGAGCGGAAGGTCGCGTTGGGCAACTCGTGAGCGCAGGGCGCATTGGTGGGCACATCCGTCCGGGCGGTGCTCGGCTGGACGTACCCCTTTTCGATCAACCAGCGCTCGACCTCTTCTCCGCTGACATCCGCCACGATCGTTCCGTCAATGTCGAGCGTCGGCTGGAGTGGCTGGCCGCTTTTTTGAACCATCTCTGCGTAGTTGACCGGATCGTTGATAATGTCGCGGTCTTCATACGGGAGATTGTATTTCTTCAGCACCGCGCGAACGCCGTTGCTCCAGCCGCAAGTGGGCTTCATGTAGGCAATGATTTTGGGGGTCTTTGTGTTCATTTTTCGTCACCGTGTTCACTTTATGAACCAAGTTCCGGTGCTTTGCAAGTCGGGCGCTGCGCGTTTGCGAGACAGATTTGTTCGTGGCATCAGCGATGCTAAAATAGGCGCGGGCGCCATGAAGCCGATCACGCCATGTTGTCGCGGTCACTTGTCGGCCCAAGACGTTTCGTTTATTACCGCTGTCGCGGGTGCCGATGTCACCCCGCTGTTGGCCGAGGAGACCAGTCGCGATGCCGTCTTGGAAAGCGATGCTCTCTTCCACGCCCTGCTCCACGTGCGCGCACCACTGCCGGTTTCCGCCCGCTTGTACTTCTACGTTATCACCCGCCGGGTGCTGCCGCAGCAGGACCGCGCGGTGACCGACTACATCGCCACCGTTCTGGCCGAGTTTCTGGAGGGCGACCGGTGGCAGACATTACCTGGCCTGCCGGACATCCAAACGCGCTACGTCACCGACATGTTGACGGTGTTGGCCGACCTCAAGGGCAACCGGGCGTTCCTGCTCCAAGCCCATCTGGGGAACTTTTCGCTGTTCGTCTCCGGTATCTTTCCGGATCACATTCGGCACCGGGCCAGCGTCTGCGGCGCGCCGGACATCAGTTTCTACGAAACCATCGGCCGCACGCACTACCGCCTGGCCGCCCACCAACCTCAGGCCCGGCAAACCGGTTTGGAACACGTTCTGGATACCATCGGCAGTGAATTCACGGCCGTGCGGCGCGGCTTGAATCGGGTGGCGGACCAATTCCTGCACTGGCACATCGCACCATGACTTTGCTGCGCGAAATTCAGCTTCTATTGGAACGCACCTACGGCTCGACGGGGGTCAATTTTGAGGAGTTCCTCCTCGATCACCTGCGGTGCCGCGAGCTGACGGCGCTGACGGGCACCTGGGCCCGGCAGATCTCCAACCTGGGTTGTGTTTTCATGCGAACGCAACACGGCAAACTGCGGCTTGGGATCTATTACCATGAGCGTGTCATTGCCGCACTCGAACAAAACAGCCCCCAATTCGGATTGAATGACGACAACGTGCTGCCATTCATGGTGTTCCTGGAGGAACTCGACCATGCCGTTCATGCCTCGCTCAAGTACCGCGAGGGCGACACGAACATTCACGCCGAAGCGTTTGTGCGCGACCTGGAGCTGCAAGCCAAAGTGGACGTTTATCTCATCCTCCAGATGTACTGCGCCTATTTCAACGCCGACAAAAAGCTCACGCTGGCGGACCGTCGCTGGTTGAAAGCGTGCGTGTTTGACGCCGAGACGTTCGCCTACGAGGAGCCGCACCTCCGGGAACGATACCGGGATTCCAACCGCCTCGGACGCCGGTACGTCACCTTCCTGGAACGGCTCTCGGCGCCGCGCCGAACAGCCGAGATTCGCCGCTTTCGCAAACTGCCGTTCGCGGCCAAGCGGAACCGGATCCTTGCGTTGAGCGCGTAGCACCGACGCAAAAAAAGGGCCGACCCTGGGGTCGGCCCTGAATCGTGACGGATACCGCTACTTTTTCTCGGCTACGGGAGTCGCTTCCTTTTGCGTACCGGCCTCGGGCGTCGCCGGAGCCACGGCCACCGTGCCGGTCCACTGCAGGATGGCCATCTCCGCGGCGTCACCGTCGCGGGCTCCGAGCCGGATGATCCGAGTATATCCGCCCGCGCGATCTCCGTGTTGTTTCCCCAGCTCATCGAAGAGCCGTTTGACAGCCGTTTTCTGTTTCAGAAAAGCGAATGCCTGCCGCCGATGATGCAGGGTGCCCTTTTTCGCCAGCGTCACCATCTTGTCGGCCCAACGGCGCGCTTCCTTGGCGCGTGCGACCGTGGTGGTGATCTGGCTGTGCGTGATGAGACTGCAGACCAGGTTCGCCAACGTCGCGCGACGATGCTGGGATTTCATCCCCAGCTTGGCGGTGCGTTTCCGATGTCGCATGTGTTCCCCTCCGCGGGCTATTCAGCCTTGGCCGCTTCCTCATCCTTCGCGGGCGCAGACAAGACCGCCTCCGCGCCTACCGGCTCAAGCATGGCCGGGTCAAATTTCATTCCCAAGGAGAGATTGAGCGAGGCCAGTTTGTCTTTGATTTCATTCAACGACTTCTTGCCGAAGTTTCGATATTTGAGCATCTCCTGCTCGGTCTTCATCGCCAACTGGCCGACCGTGGTGATGTTGGCGTTGTTCAGGCAGTTGGCAGCGCGCACGCTCAACTCGATCTCGTTGACGCTCATGTTGAGAATCTTCTTAAGCTTCTGCTGTTCCGCGCTGACGCGGCTCTCGCCTTCCTCGAACTCCAACACGAGGTTCTTGTCGTAATCGCAGAACACATCCAGGTGATGCCGCAGGATGTTGGCGGATTGCACCATCGCATCGTCGGGCGAAATCCGACCGTCCGTCCACACCTCCAGCACGAGCCGGTCGTAATCGGTGCGCTGTCCAACCCGGGTGGCTTCGACCGAGTATTTGACGCGTCGCACGGGCGAGAAGAGCGAATCGATCGCGATCACGCCGATCGGCTGATCCGGTTTCTTGTTGTCGTCACCGGAGGCAAACCCGCGACCGACGCGCACCTCCAGTTCCGCCTCAAAATGCATTTTCTTGTCGAGCGTGCAGATATGCTGGTCGGGGTTGATCACCTCGACCACCTGGTCACTCTTGATGTCCGCCGCCGTCACCGCCCCTTCTTTGTTGGCAGACAAATAAACCGTGTGCGGCTCGCGGGTGTGGGACTTGAAGAGAACCTTCTTGAGGTTGAGGACGATGTCCGTCACGTCCTCGACCACACCGGGGATCGCGCTGAACTCGTGCGCAGCACCCTCGATTTTCACCGAGGTGATGGCTGCGCCTTCCAGCGAACTGAGCAGCACCCGCCGCAGCGAGTTGCCGATGGTATGACCATAACCGGCTTCAAATGGTTCGGCGATAAACTTGGCGTACGTCGCGGTTGCGGAGCTGTCCTCCTTGGTCAACCGCTTGGGCATTTCAAATCGCGCCATGCGAACTGGCATGTGAACTTCCTCCTGAGTTGGGTTTCCCGCGCTCTAGAAACACGGACCGACAACTCGCGTGCTGGTGTTTATCTAGAATAAAATTCCACAATCAACTGCGGCTCGACGATCGGCTGGATGTCGTCCGTCGTCGGCATCCGCGACACCTGCGCGCGCATGGCATCGCGTTGAAACGCCAGCCACTCCGGCACGGGCCGGATCTGCGCGGACTCGAGGCTTTTGGTGACCAGTTGCTGCGACACGGCCGTCGGCTTGACCTCGATCACATCCCCCACCTTCACCTGATACGACGGCGTGCTGACCTTTCGACCGTTGACCTTGATGTGACCGTGGCAGACAATCTGCCGCGCAAACGGGCGCGTGTTGGCAAACCCGAGCCGGTAGACCACGTTGTCCAGCCGCGTCTCCAACAATTGCAGCAGCGTCTCCCCGGTCACGCCGCGCTTCTTCAGCGCCATCTGATACACCCGCCGAAACTGCCGCTCCAACAACCCATACTGGTACCGCAGCTTCTGCTTCTCGGCGAGCCCAACGGCGTAATCACTGAGTTTGCGCCGCGACTTCGGGCCATGCACCCCGGGCGGGTATGCGCGACGTTCCAAGTATTTGGACGGCCCGAAAACGGGCACGCCGAGCCGGCGGCTGATGCGAACGCGAGGTCCTTTGTATCGTGCCATGTGTGCTCCTGAATCTTACACGCGCCGCCGTTTCGGCGGACGACATCCATTGTGCGGAATCGGTGTCACGTCCTTGATGACGGTGATTTCCAGACCGATCGCCTGCAGCGCGCGGATCGCCGCTTCGCGACCCGTCCCGGGGCCTTTGACCCAAATCTCCACTTCCTTCAACCCGTGCGCCATGGCCTGCCGGGCCGAATCCTGCGCCACCAACTGCGCCGCGTAGGCCGTGCTCTTGCGCGACCCCTTGAACCCCACCCGGCCCGCGCTTGACCAGCCGATCACCCGGCCTTTCAAATCCGTGATCGAAACCACCGTATTGTTGAACGTCGCCAGGATATGCGCCACGCCTTGAAACACGTTCTTGCTGTGCTTGGCCTTGACGACCTTCTTCGAGGCCTCGCCCTCCGCCAACACGTCGGCAGCGGTTGCCGGCACAGCCGCCGGCGTCGCCGGCCCCGCCTCCGGTTTCGGCTCTGCCGTCCCCTTGGGCTCCGTCTTCACGGCCTTCGCCGGTTTTTCCTTCGATTCTTTCAGCTCTCTTTTCGGTGCTTCGTCAGCCATGACCCTTCCTCAATTACTCTTTCGCCGCGGCCTTTGTTTCCTTGGCGCGCTGAACGCCGACGGTCTTGCGCGGACCTTTGCGGGTCCGGGCATTCGTCGAGGTTCGTTGGCCATGAACGGGCAGGCCCTTCTTGTGGCGGATTCCCTGGTAACAGTTGATGCTCATCTTGCGTTTGACGTTCTGCTGGATTTCCCGCCGCAGGTCGCCTTCGATCCGGTAGGTCTGCAACACCGCGGTCAGGTGCGCCAACTGTTCATCATTCAAATCCTTCGTGCGAATGTCCGGGCTGACCTTCGCCTTGTCGCACACCTGGAGCGCCGTCGTCGGACCGATGCCGTAAATGTAGCGCAACGAAATGCCGAGCTTCTTGTGATCGGGAATCTCCACGCCAATAATCCGTGCCATGACCGTCCTTTACCCTTGCCGTTGTTTGTGGCGCGGATTGGTGCAGATGACCCGCACCACTCCTTTGCGCCGCACGACTTTGCAGCGCTCGCACAACCGTTTCACTGATGGTTTTACTTTCATGTCGCTTCCTACTTCTGCCGGAACGTAATCCGACCTTTGCTCAAGTCGTACGGACTCATCTCCACTGTCACTTTATCGCCCGGCATCAGGCGGATGAAATGCAACCGCATCTTGCCGGAGATGTGGGCCAAAATCCGATGTTTGTTCGGCAACTCCACCCGAAACATCGTGTTCGGCAACAACTCCACTACCGTACCTTCGATTCGTATGGGCTCTTCTTTCGCCACGTCAAAATTTCCGCTTCACCTTCCGTCACCAACACCGTGTGCTCGAAATGAGCGCTCGGCTGGCCATCCGCTGTCACCACCGTCCATCCGTCATTCAACAACTGAACCTCACTACCGCCGCGGTTGATCATCGGCTCAATCGCCAGCGTCATTCCCGGCTTCAACTTCGCCCCGTCACCCGGCCGGCCGAAGTTGGGAATTTGCGGATCCTCGTGCATCCGCTTCCCGACCCCGTGTCCGACAAACTCCCGCACCACCGAAAATCCGTGCTGCTCCACCGTCGTTTGAATCGCGTGGGAAATGGCCCCCACCCGGTTGCCGACGCGCGCCGCCGCGATTCCCGCGGCCAGCGCTTGCTGGGTCACATCCAGCAATTGCTGGGTGCGCGGCTCAATCACGCCCACCGCCACCGTCGTCGCGTTGTCGCCCACATAACCATCCAGAATGATTCCCACGTCAAGGCTCACAATATCGCCGTACTGCACCCGCCGCTTCCCCGCCACACCGTGCACCACTTCTTCGTTGACCGAAATGCACGTGTGACAGGGAAAGCCTTTATATCCCAGAAACGGGCTTTTCCCGCCATACTTTTTAATCATCGCACCGGCCGCCGCGTCCAACTCCGCCGTGGTAATGCCCGGCTGAACCAAACCGGCCAAGCCTTCCAGAATTTCCGCCGCCGCGCGGCACGAAACCCGCATCCGCTCAATGTCCCTGGCTGACTTGATGATGATCATCCCTTCACGATCCGCAATACATCGGCAAACACCTGTTGTCGTCCGCGACAACCGTCCACCCGCCGCAGCCCGCCCGCCTGCGCATAATGCGCCACCACACCCACGGTGAGTTCCTCGTACCACCGCAACCGTTCCCGCACCGTGGCCTCGTTATCATCCGCGCGCCGGGCCAGCGACGACCCGCACTTGTCGCACTCCCCGGGCCGCTTTGGCGGATCAAAGGTCGCGTGGTACAACGCCCCGCACGTCTCACAACCCAGTCGTCCGAGAATCCGCTCCAGCGTAACCTCCGGCGGAACCTCAATCAGAATCACGACGGGCGCCGGCAACAACCGCTCCCGCATCATCGCGTCCAGCGCCACCGCTTGGCCGGTCGTCCGCGGAAAACCGTCGAAAATAAACTCCGGCCGGTTCCCGTGATCATCCAACCAATCGCGCACAATGGCGATCACCACCGCGTCGGGCACCAACTGCCCTTTTTCAATGAACTGCCGCGCCGCCTGCCCGGCCGGACCACCGCGTCGAATCGTCTCGCGGAACAACTGGCCCGTGGACACGTGCGCCACCTGCAACGTCACACTCAACGCCATCGCCGCCGTCCCCTTGCCGGACGCCGGCGGACCCAAAAGAACGACCCGGTAACTCACCTCACCGGCGGCCGCGCAACCGGCCTTTACGGAGGAACCCGGCGTAGTTGCGCATGATCAGATGCGACTCGACTTGCCGCATCGTGTCGAGCAACACCCCGACGATGATCAGCAGACTGGTTCCGCCAAAAAAACTCGCGGTCAGGTACGGAATCCGCAGGTTGTGCGACAACACGTACGGGATAACGGCAATGACCGTCAAAAAAATCGCCCCGGCCAGCGTGATGCGCGTCATAATGAAGTTTAAATGCTCCGCGGTTGGCTTGCCGGGCCGAATGCCGGGAATGTACCCGCCGTACCGCTTCAAATTGTCCGAAATCTCCAACGGATTGAACTGAATCGCCACCCAAAAATACGAAAACGCCAGAATCATCAGCCCGTACAACAACAGATACACGACCTCGCCCTCCGTTAAAACCCGCGCCATCCGTTGCAACATGGTGACTCCGGACATCTGGAACAGTTGCGCGGGAAACATCAAAATCGCCTGCGCGAAAATGATCGGCATGACGCCCGCGTAGTTGATTGGCAGCGGCATGAACTGCTGACCACCGGCCAGCATCTTGCGCCCGACCATCCGTTTGGCGTACTGGACCGGAATCCGCCGTCGCGCAATCGTCATCGCCACGACACCACCCGTCACCGCCACCAACATCACCAGCAACAACAGCGCGTGCAAAATGTTGAACTGACTCTCCACGCCCGGTCCGGGGAAAAACAGCGACCACGCTTGCGCAATCGCGCCCGGCAGGCGTTCCACAATCCCAACGGTAATGATGATCGAAATCCCGTTGCCAATCCCGCGCTCCGTAATCTGCTCGCCCAACCACATCAACAACACCGTTCCCGCCGTGATCGTCAGCACGGTCAACAACTCGAACCCCAACCCGGGATCCGCCACCAACACCCCGGTAAATCCCTGAAACAGCTTCTCCGGATGCTCAAACGCCTTCGCCAAAAAGAATCCCTGAAACAAACAAACGCCCACTGTCAGGTACCGGCCATACTGGATCACCTTCGCCCGGCCACTCTCGCCTTCCTGCTTGAGCCGCTCCAGCGAGGGAATGACCGCCGACAACATCATCATGATGATCGAGGCGGTGATGTACGGCATCACCCCCAGCGCAAACACCGCGCACTGCTGCAACGCGCCGCCGGTAAACAAATCCGCCAGTCCAAAAATACTCCCCCCCACCTCCGCCTGCTGCTGCTGAATCCAACGCTGCAACGGCCCGGCATCCACCCCGGGACACGGCACATTCGCGCCCAGTCGCGCAATCGCAATGATGCCCAACGTGAACAGAATCCGCCGCCGCAGCTCCGGGATTTTCCAGGTATTGAGGAAGGCCGAAAACATGACCCGTCAACCGCGTCACTTCGCGGGTGCTGCCGCCGCTCGATGGCGAATCCCCGGCAGCGGCAACTCCACACACTGCCCACCGGCTTTCGTGATCTTCTCGCGGGCCGAGCCGCTGAAACGGTGCGCCTCGACCGTCAGCTTCTTCTTCAGCTCACCGTCCCCCAACACCTTCACGCCATCGCGCGTCGCGTGGAGCACGCCCCGCTCCAGCAACGCCGCGGGATTCACCGTCGCGCCATCCTCGAACACATTGAGTTGCGCAACATTGATCGTGGCAAAATTCGACCGAAAGGCGGCGTTGTTGAATCCTCGCTTCGGAATCCGGCGAAACAACGGCATCTGTCCGCCTTCAAACCCCAGTCGAACCGAGCCGCCGGACCGCGCGGTCTGACCCTTGCCGCCCCGGCCACTGGTCTTCCCGTGACCGGAGCTCTCGCCACAACCCAAACGCTTCGTGCGATGTTTCGCGCCCGGCCGCGGCTTCAAATTGTGCAAACGCAACGCCATGTCAATTCACCCCCGCCGCGGTCGGCTTCGCGATTCCCCGCACCCGGAGAATCTCGTCTTTCGGCCGCAGCTTCAACAACCCGTCCAACGTCGCCTTCACCACGTTGACGGCATTGCTCGACCCCAACGACTTCGTCAACACATCCCGCACACCCGCCGCATCAATCACCGCCCGCACACTGCCACCGGCAATCACACCCGTTCCGGGAGACGCCGGCCGCAACAACACGCGCCCCCCACCAAACACACCCATCACTTCGTGCGGGATCGTCGCATCCTTCAAATGCACCCGCAACATGGACTGCTTGGCTTTCTCCGTTCCCTTCCGAATGGCGTCCGCCACCTCGTTCGCCTTGCCAAACCCCCAGCCCACCCAGCCGTTGCGGTTGCCCACCACGACCAGGGCGCTGAAATGAAAGCGCCGGCCGCCCTTGACCACTTTGGCCGACCGGTTCACGTACACAACTTTCTCAACGAGTTCGCCGTGACCGCCCTGCGCGTCCTCCGGCACGAGATCGTCACCGACCGCCCCCGGTACCTGTGCTTTGCCCTTGGGCAGATTCGACTTTGCGCTTCTGGGTCTCTTGTCAGCCATATCAGAATTTCAATCCCGCTTCCCGCGCGGCGTCCGCCAACGCCTTGACGCGGCCATGATACTTGAAGCCACCGCGGTCAAACACCACCGCCGCGATGTTCTTCTCTTTTGCCTTCTCGGCCGCCAACGCGCCGAGCTTCCGCGCCCCCGCCACCGTCGGCTTCGCCTCCCCCGCGGCCGTCAACGTGCTGACCGCCGCCAACGTGTGCCCCTTCACGTCGTCCACGAACTGAACATAAATATGTTTGCCCGTCAGACACACCGCCATCCGCGGCCGGTCCGCGGTGCCGCGAATTTTTTGCCGCAACCGCAAATGCCGCCGTTCAATTGCTTCCTTGCGAGTACGAGGACGCATAATGATTATCCACCCGCCGCGACCGTCTTACCGGCCTTGCGGCGCACTTGTTCACCAACGTACCGAACCCCTTTGCCCTTGTACGGCTCGGCCGGATAGAATTTCCGAATTCGCGCCGCCACTTCGCCGACCAATTGCTTGTCGCAACCCTCGACCGTGACCTCCGGCTTCTTGTCGGCCGTCTCCGCCACGGTGATCTTGATGCCCTTCGGAATCGGAAACACAATCGGATGCGAAAAGCCGAGCGACATCTGCAAGTTCGGCCCCTGCACCGCCGCGCGAAAACCCACACCCTCAATCAGCAGCTTCTTGACGTAACCGTCATTCACGCCTTTGACCATGTTCTGAATCAAACTGCGCGTCAGCCCCCAGCGCGACTTGCCGGTCCGATCCAACTGCTGCGTCGTCGCCTGCACCTTGCCATCCTTGACCGAGACCTGAATCGGTGACGGAACCGTAAAATCCAGCCTGCCCTTCGGCCCTTCCACCGTGACCACCTGACCGGCAACCGAGACTTTCGTCTTGGCCGGAATCTCAACGGGTTTTTTTCCGATGCGCGACATCGCTCTCACCACACGTACGCCAGCACTTCGCCGCCGACGTTTGCCTTTCGGGCTTCACGCCCGGTCATGATTCCGCGCGAGGTGGTCAAAATGGAAATTCCCATCCCACCCAACACCCGCGGCACATCCTTGGCCCGCACATACGTCCGCAACCCGGGCTTGCTCACACGCTTGATCCCGACGATCGCGCGTTCCTTGCCGACAATCTTCAACTGGATTCGCAGCACCTGTTTGCCGCCTTCCTTCTTCTCGGCATAAAAGTCCGCGATATACCCCTCCCGCCGCAACACCCCGGCCACCTCCGCCTTCAACCGCGAATACGGCACGGACACATCCGTCTTCAACGCCAGGTTCGCGTTGCGGATGCGCGTCAGAAAATCAGCAATCGGATCCGTCACATTCATGCCTCACCAACTCGCCTTCACCACGCCGGGAATCTTTCCCTGGCTGGCCAGTTCACGGAAACAAATGCGGCAAATCTGAAACCGCCGGATGTACGCCCGCCGCCGCCCGCAATTCTGACAACGGTGATACTGCCGGGTCGAAAACTTCGCCGGCAACCGTTGTTTCACTTCCAAACACACTTTTGCCATGGTCTCGCCAAATCCTCTAGTTGCTGAACGGCATCCCCATCAGCTTCAACAATTCCTTCGCTTCCGCGTTGGTCCCCGCCGTCGTCACAATCGTCACATCCATCCCCAGGTTGTACTTGATCTTGTCCATCTCGACCTCGGGGAAAATCGTCTGATCCTTCACGCCCATCGTGAAATTGCCCCGCCCGTCGAACCCCCGCGCGTTCACCCCGCGAAAATCCCGAATCCGCGGCAGCGCCGCATGGAAAAATCGCTCCAAAAACTCGTACATCCGCTGCCCGCGCAACGTAACCTTGACCCCCACCGGCATCGCCTGCCGCACGTGAAAATTCGAAATGCTCTTCTTCGCCTTCGTCACCAGCGGCTTCTGGCCGGTAATCGTCGCCAACTCTTTTTGCGCCTCGCTCAGCGCGTCCTTCTCCAACTTGGAGTTGACCCCCATGTTCAGGACGACCTTCTCGACCTTCGGCACCTGCATCCGGTTCCGATACCGACCGGACTTCAGCAGTTCCTCCACCACCTTCTCTTTGTAATGCTCGTACAACGCTGCCATAAACTCTTTCGTCAGGCCGCCGCCGCGGCTCCGCTCCGTTTCTTCCGGCGGGCTTCAAACGCTTCCTGCGCCATCACCTTCGACGCCCACACCGGGGCCTCCTTGGTGATGATCCCGCCCTTCGGGTTGTCCTGCGACTTGCGCACGGCCTTTTTGATCAAATTGACACCCTCCACCACCACCTTGCCCTTGTCCGGCATCACGGCCAGCACCTTGCCGGCCTTGCCCTTCTCCTCGCCGGAAATAACCACCACCATCTGATCCTTCTTCACGTGCAGCGTGTTCATCACAGGACCTCCGGCGCCAGCGAAATGATCTTCGTAAAATTATTGTCCCGCAACTCGCGGGCGACCGGCCCGAAAATGCGCGTGCCCTTCGGATTCAACTGATCGTCAATGATCACTATCGCGTTGTTGTCAAACCGCAGATACGACCCGTCTGCCCGGCGCAGCGGGGATTTGGTTCGCACGACTACCGCCGTCACCACCTCGCCCTTTTTGACCGTGCCGTCCGGCGCCGCATCCTTGATATGCGCCTTGATCACATCCCCGATCCGCGCATACCGCTTCTGATGACCCAGCACACCAATCGCCCACGCCACCCGCGCCCCGGTATTGTCTGCCACATCCAAATGTGTCCGAATCTGAATCATGCTGAAACTTTCCCGGCCGCCTCCGCCTTCTTGACGATCTCCACCAACCGCCACCGCTTCAGGCGGCTCAACGGCCGCGACTCTTCAATCCGCACCGTGTCGCCCGGCAACGCCTGCTCCTGTTCATCGTGCGCGTAAAACTTCTTAAACTTGTTCACCACCTTGTGATACTGCGGATGGCGCACCCGACGGCTCACCTCCACCACAATCGTCTTCGCCATCTTGTCGCTGACGACCTGGCCGACCACCGTCTTCTTCTGTCCGACTGCCTGAGTTGCCTGTTCCGTCATGGGGACTCGTAATTATGCCGCCGCGCCGGCTTTCAGCCGACGCTCGCTCAAAATGGTTTCGATCCGCGCCACATCCCGCCGCACTTCCCGCACCCGGCTGGACCGCTCCAATCGCGCCGTCTGCTGTTGCAGACGGAGATGAAACAACTCCTGACGCAAGTCGCGGAGTTTGGCTTGCGCCTCCGCCTCTGTCAACTCACGGATTTCCTTCGCCTTCATTTACCGCCGCTCCACAAATCGAGTCTTGATCGGCAACTTGGCCGCCGCCAATCGCAACGATTCCCGCGCCAACACCTCCGTCACGCCCCCGAGTTCAAACAAAACCCGCCCCGGCTTCACCACCGCCACCCACGTCTCCGGCGCCCCTTTGCCGTGCCCCATCCGCGTCTCGGGGGGGCGCGCCGTCACCGGCAAATCCGGGAAAATCCGAATCCACAATTTCCCCCGCCGCTTCATGTTGCGCGACAACGCCACCCGGCAGGCCTCGATTTGGGTCGTCGTAATCCACGCCCGATCCAGCGCCTGCAACCCGTACTCGCCAAACGCCACCGTCGCCCCCCGATACGCGATCCCGGCCCGGCTGCCGCGTTGCGCTTTGCGGTGCTTCACTCGTTTCGGCATCAAAGGCATGTCAGCATTCCTCCCAAATCATGACGCCGCCGCCGGGGCCGGACTCGGCGCCGGCCCGACCGCCGCGCTCGCCGGCTTCTGGTCGCGCAACGAACGCTCGCCCTTGCACAACCACACCTTGACGCCGATCTTTCCATACACGGTTTGCGCCTCCGCAAAACCATAATCAATGTCCGCCCGCAACGTGTGCAATGGAATCTTCCCCGTCCGGTATTTCTCGCGCCGCGCCAACTCGGCCCCGCCCAACCGACCGCTGCACAAAATCTTGATCCCCTGCGCGCCGAAATCCATCGCCGTTTGCACCGCCTTCTTCATCGCCCGCCGAAAACTGATCCGCCGTTCCAGCTGCAACGCCACGTTCTCCGCGACCAACTGCGCGTCCACCTCCGGCTGCTTGATCTCGACGATATCCACGTAAATCTCTTTGCCCGTCATCTTCGCGAGATCTTCCTTCAACTTGTCAATCTCCGCGCCCTTCCGTCCGATCACAATCCCCGGCCGCGCCGTGTATATCGTGATTCGCGCCCGATTCGCGTACCGCTCAATCGTGATCTTCGGCACCGCGGCCGTCTCCAGCTTCTTCTTCACATGCTCGCGAATCTGAATGTCCTGCAACAGTAACGGCGCAAATTCCTTCTTGTCCGCATACCACTTCGACAGCCACTCCTTCGTGACCGACACGCGAAATCCGACCGGATTAACTTTTTGTCCCATAAACTTATTGTCCGTCCGTCAACACAATCCGAATGTGGCTCATCCGCTTCACAACCGGCCCCGCGCTGCCGCGCGCCTTCGGCTGCCACCGCTTCAACCGCGAACCCTCGTTCGCCACCGCCAGCTTGACCCGCAACGATTCCGCCCCCAACTGGGCGTTGTTCGTCGCGTTGGCAATCGCCGATTGCAGCGTCTTCTCCACCAGCCGCGCCGACTTCCGCGGAATCGCGCGCAACAGCTCCAGCGCCTGCGACGCGCGCTTGCCCTGAATCTGGCGCGTCACCTCCAGCACCTTCCGCGGACTCATCCGCGCATGTTTGTATGTCGCCTGCACATCCATAAATCGTTCGCTTTCGACCTAACTCTTGATCACGCGCGCCGCCTGACCGGCGCCGAGCTTCACATCCCGCTCCATTTTTTCAATCACCGCGCCGCTGAGGCTGCGCCGCACTTCCACCACCCGCACCTCGGCCACCACCCGGTCGCCCTCCAGCACCATGAACGGCATCCCCACCCGCACCCCGTGTTGCGCTCCCACGTTGAGCACCACCACCCGCAACTCGGGATTAACATCCCGCACGCGCGCCTGCTCCACCGTCGGCTGCGCCTCCCCGGCGGGCGGCACCGGAAACCGCGGCTGCTCACTCGTCGCGATCACCACCTCGGCCCGCGCCAACTCCGCCCGCACATCGCCCTGCGTTGCCACCACACTCACCAACTGCTTGAGTTGCTCCCGCAGCCGCTGCTTCTCGGCCTCGGCGAGATACAGGGACCGCATCGCCTCAATCAACTGCCGCTGCCACTGTGCCGCCGTCGGCTCGAGCGGGCTGACGCCCAACGCCTGCAATCGCAGTTGCATCTCCGCCCACCGCCGCTGAAACAAATCGCTTTCCGTCCGCGCAATCGCCAGGTTCTCCGTCAGCACCCGAATCGCCGCGTCCCGCTGCTGCAGTTGCTGGCGCAACGCCTCCAAGGCCACACGGTGCTCGACTTCGGGCACCGACGGCGCGTCCTCAGCCCCCGCCAAAACCACCCATCCAAAGAACAATCCCACCCAAACCACTCGCACGACCGGCCTCCTACTTCGCGACCGCCTTCTCCGTGTGCGCGCCGTGCGCCTTGAACGTCCGCGTGGGCGCAAACTCGCCCAGCCGGTGACCGACCATGTTTTCCGTTACGAACACCGGCACATGCTGCTTGCCGTTGTGCACCAGGAACGTCAACCCGACGAATTCCGGCATGATCATCGAACGTCGCGACCACGTCTTGATCGGTTTCTTCTCGCTGGGCGACATCTTCTCGACCTTCGCGAGCAGATGCTCATCCACAAACGGACCTTTCTTCAATGACCGGGCCATTATTTCTTCCGCCGCTCCAAAATGAATGCGTTTGAATACTTCTTCCGGCGTCGCGTCTTGCCGCCTTTTGCCAGCTTCCCCCACGGCGAACACGGATGATGCCATCCGCCTCCGCCCTTGCTCTTGCCCTGACCGCCCCCCATCGGATGATCCACCGGGTTGCGCGCCATCCCGCGCGTGATCGGCCGAATCCCCAACCACCGCGACCGCCCGGCCTTGCCGAGCGACTCGTTGATGTGATCGAAATTCCCCAACTGGCCAATCGTCGCGTAACACTCCCCGTGAATCTTGCGCACCTCGCCCGACGGCAGCTTCACCGTCACGTAATCGCCCTCGGCCGCCGTAATCGTCGCCGCCATCGCCGCGCTGCGCACCAACTGCCCGCCCTTCCCCCGATGCAACTCGATATTGTGAATCGGCATCCCCGGCAAAATCTTTTTCAGCGGCAACGCGTTGCCCGTGGCCAACTCCGCGTCCGGCCCATTCATGATCGTCGCCCCCACCTGCAAACCCGCCGGCGCCAGGATGTACCGCTTCTCGCCATCCTGATACGTCAGCAACGCAATCCGAGCCGACCGGTTCGGATCGTACTCGATCCCCTCCACCTTCGCCGCAACGCCCAGCTTGTCCCGCTTGAAATCAATCCGCCGATAGCGTTGCTTGTGCCCGCCGCCAATTCCGCGGGCCGTGTTGCGGCCGTAACAATTCCGCCCGCCCGTCTTGCGTTTGGCCTCCGTCAGACTCCGCTCGGGCCGGTGCTTCGTGATCTCGGAAAAATCCGAAATCGCCGTCCAGCGCAACGACGGCGTCAACGGTCTGAATGTCTTGAGTGCCATGACAAATCCTGATTACTCGAGCGAAATCTTCTCGCCCGCCTTCAACGTCACAATCGCCTTCTTCCAACTTGGCGTCCGCCCAAACGCCAGCGTCCGTTCCCGCCGCGCCTTGCCCCGCACCTGCTGCGTATTGACCCGCACCACATTCACGCCGAACAACTTCTCCACCGCATGCTTGATCTCGAGCTTGTTCGCGCGCTTTTCCACAACGAGCTGATATTGATTCAATTTTTCACTGAGCGCCGTGCCCTTCTCGGTCACGCGCACCGTGCGCACCACGCTGTACGGATCTTTCATGACGGACCCACCCTCGCCGCAAGTTTCTCCAGCGCGCCCCGCGTTGCGACGATCTTCGCCGCCTGCAGTAACGCCGCCGCATTCACCGAATCCGCCGGCTCGACCGCCACCCCGGCCACGTTCCGCGCCGCCAGCTTCAAATTCTGATCCACCGTCTCCGTCACCACCAACGCCGTCGAATCCTTCACACCCAACTGGCGCAAGCCACCCACAAACTCCCTGGTCTTGTGACTGCCGAGCTTCAAGTCCGCCACCACAATCACGTCCCCGGCCAGCAATCGCTCGCTCAACGCCTTCCGCAACGCCAGCGTCCGCACCTTCTTCGAAACCTTCTTCGAGTAATCGCGCGGCCGCGGTCCGAACACCACCGCGCCGCCCCGCCACAGCGGCGACTGGAACGAACCCGCCCGCGCCCGGCCGGTATGCTTCTGCTTCCACGGCTTCTTGCCCGAACCGGCCACCTCGCCCATCTGCTTGACCTTGGCCGTTCCGAGCCGCTGATTGGCCCGCATCCCCACCACGGCGTCATGCAACGCCTGGGTGCCCTTGCCGTTGCGAATCAACAACGCATCGGCAATTTCCGTCTCACCCGCCGCTCCGCCATTCCAATGTTGTACCGCCAGTTTCATGTCAGGTCTGTTTTGCGGCTGCCGCCGGTTTCGCCCGTTTCTTGGCATGGCGAATGACCACGAACGCGCCTCGCGGTCCGGGCACCGCCCCTTCAATCAAAATCAAATTCTCCGCCTCCCGCACCGCCACCACTTCCAAATTCTGCACCGTGATCCGCGTATGCCCCATGTGACCGGGCATCTTCTGATTCTTCTTCACCCAGCCGGGCGTCATGCGGGTCGAGATCGCCCCCGTCCGCCGATGAAACGCCTTGCTGCCGTGCGCCGCGTCGCCCCCCCGGAAATGATGCCGCCGCACCACACCCTGGAAGCCCTTGCCCTTGCTAATCCCGATCACGTCCACATACTGACCGGCCTGAAATTCCTTCACCGTCACCTTGTCGCCGACATTGAACTCCACCTTCGCGTCATCCGTCCGGTATTCCCGGATGATTTTCGCCGGCGCCGCGTTCGCCTTCCGACAATGTCCCGCCAGCGGCCGGGTCGCGTGCTTCGGCTTCAACTCCCCAAAGCCCAGTTGAAACGCCCGGTACCCGTCCGTCTCCGCCGTCTTTTTCTGCAACACCGTGCACGGCCCCGCTTCCAGAACCGTGACGCCGCGAAAGTTGCCCCGCGCGTCAAAGACCTGCGTCATCCCGATTTTTTTTCCGAGCAGTTCCATGGCTTAAATCTTGATCGTGATGTCCACACCCGCCGGCAGGTTCAACTTCTTCAATTCGTCCACCGTCTTCGCGGTCGGGTCAATGATGTCGAGCAACCGCTTGTGCGTCCGCATCTCAAACTGTTCCATGCTCTTCTTGTCCGCGTGCGGCGAGCGGTTCACCGTGTGCCGCCAAATATCCGTCGGCAACGGAATCGGCCCGGCCACCTTCGCCCCGGTACGCTTCGCGGTCTCGACAATCTCGTGCGCCGACTGGTCCAACAGCCGGTGGTCGTAGCCTTTCAGGCGGATCCGAATGCGCTGATTGTTCATTTCTTGCCGCCCGCTCCGCTGCCGCTCTTGGCGGCGTTCTTGTCCAAAATCCCCGCCAGAATGTTTTCCGGCACCTTCTCAAAATTCTCCGGCTCCATGGAATAACTCGCGCGCCCCTTCGTCAACGACCGCAACGCCGTGGCGTAGCCAAACATCTCCGCCAGCGGCACCGAGGCATGGATGATCACCGACGTGGCGCGATTCTCGATCTGGTGAACCCGGCCGCGCCGACTGCTCAGGTCGCCAATCACATCTCCCATGTGTTCCTCGGGCGAGATGACCTCCACGTCCATGATCGGCTCCAACAAAATCGGCCCCGCTTTGCGCGCGGCCTCCTTGTACGCAAAACTACCGGCCATCTTGAACGCGATCTCCGACGAGTCCACCTCGTGGAACGTCCCGTCCACAATCTCCACCTTCACGTCCACACTCGGATACCCCGCCAACACCCCCGTCTGCGCCGCCTCCCGAATGCCCTCTTCGACCGGCCCGATGTACTCCTTCGGAATCGCGCCGCCGACAATCTTGTTTTCCACCACCACGCCGCTGCCCTTTTCGCCGGGCGCGATCGTGACAAACGCATGACCGTATTGGCCGCGCCCGCCCGACTGCCGGATGAATTTCCCCTCGCCTTCGGCCGCCTTCGTGATCGTCTCGCGATAGGCCACCTGCGGCTTGCCGGCGGTCGCCTGCACGCTGAACTCCCGGAACATCCGATCCTTGATGATGTCCAGATGCAACTCGCCCATCCCGCTGATAATCGTCTGGCCCGTTTCCTCATCCGTCTTCACGCGGAACGTCGGGTCCTCCTCCGACAACCGCTGCAACGCCGTGGACATCTTGTCGCGGTCGCCCTTCGTGTTCGGCTCGATCGCCATCGAGATCACCGGCTCGGGGAACGTGATCGCTTCCAACAAAATCGGGTGGCTCTCATCGCAAATCGTGTCGCCCGTCGTGATATTCTTCAGCCCCACCAACGCCCCAATGTCGCCCGAAAAACAAACGTCAATCTCCTGGCGGGTGTTCGCGTGCATTTCCAGCAACCGGCCAATCCGCTCGCGTTTGTTATTGCGCGGATTGTACACGGTCAATCCCTTCTCCGCCTTGCCGGAATAAACCCGGAAGAAAATCAGCTTGCCGGCATACGGATCGGTCCAAATCTTGAACGCCAGCGCGCAGAACGGCGCGGCATCGTCGCAGGCCCGCTGCTCCTTCTCTTTCGAATAGGGGTTCGTCCCCTCCACCGCCGCAACATCCGTCGGCGCGGGCAGGTAATCCACCACCGCATCCAACAACGGCTGGACCCCCTTGTTCTTGAACGCTGAACCGCAGAGCACCGGCACCAACTCGTTCTTGATCGTCAACCGCCGCAGCCCGGCCCGCAACTGCTCCGCGGAAATCTCCTTGCCCTCCAAAAACAGCTCCATCAGCGCCTCGTCCTTCTCCGCCACCGCCTCGACCAGATGCGCGTGTGCCGCCTTCGCCGCCTCCACCAAATCCGCCGGGATGTCCACCACGTCGAACTTCGCGCCCAACTCCTCTCCCGACCAAATATGCGCCTTCATCGTCACCAGATTGACGATCCCCTTGAAATCACCTTCGCGCCCAACCGGAATCTGAATCGGCACCGCGTTCGCCGCCAACCGCTCCCGCATCTGCTTGACCGCCGACTCAAAATCCGCCCCCGTGCGGTCCATCTTGTTCACAAACGCAATCCGCGGAACCTTGTACTTGTTGGCCTGCCGCCAGACCGTTTCCGATTGCGGTTCGACGCCGCCCACCGCGCAAAACACCGCGCACGCCCCGTCCAACACCCGCAAACTCCGCTCCACCTCGACCGTGAAATCCACGTGACCGGGCGTATCAATGATATTGATCCGATGCTCCCGCCAAAAACAGGTCGTCGCCGCGCTGGTGATCGTAATCCCCCGCTCGCGCTCCTGCTCCATCCAGTCCATCGTCGCCGTCCCCTCGTGCACCTCGCCGACCTTGTACACCTTGCCGGTGTAGAACAAAATCCGCTCCGTCGTCGTCGTCTTGCCGGCGTCAATGTGCGCACAAATCCCAATGTTGCGGGTCCGCTCCAACGGCACCAGCCGCGACGGCCCGCTCGCCGCCTTGGCCGACGCGGGTTGCTTCGGTTTGTCGAGGACTGCTTCCATGTTCTCTTTCTTGCTAAATGACGCGAAAAATATCCTGTCCGGGGTCCTGCGGGTTTCGTCAGACGGCTACCACCGATAATGCGCGAACGCCCGGTTGGCTTGGGCCATCTTGTGCGTGTCCTCGCGTTTCTTGACCGCCGCACCAGTATTGTTCGCCGCATCCAAAATCTCCGCCGCCAGCGCGTCCGTCATCCCCACACTCTTGCGCGCGCGCGCGTAGTCAATCATCCACCGCATCGCCAACGCTTCCTGGCGCTCCGCCGAGACCTCAACCGGCACCTGATAATTGGCGCCGCCGACGCGCCGCGACTTCACCTCCAACCGCGGCTTCACATTCTCCAACGCCGACGACAGCACGTCCAGCGCCGACTTGTCCTTGACCTTCTCCCCGATGCGGTCAAACGCCCCGTACACAATCCGCTCCGCCGTGGATTTCTTGCCGCACTGCATCACGGTGTTAATCAACCGCGTCACCGTCTGGCTCCCGTACCGGCCATCGGCCATCCGCTCCCGCTTGTCTGATCGTCGTCTCCGCATGGGTCTCTACAAAAATCGTTAGGCCTTCGCAGCGGGTTTCGCCCCGCCATCCTTCGGTCGCTTCACGCCGTACTTCGAGCGGCTCCGGCGCCGCTTCTCCACCCCGAGCGCGTCCAACGTCCCGCGCACAATGTGATACCGCACGCCGGGCAAGTCCTTCACCCGTCCACCCCGCACCAGCACAATCGAGTGCTCCTG
The DNA here is from genome assembly GCA_964533295.1 of uncultured Verrucomicrobiota bacterium. GTDB lineage: Bacteria > Verrucomicrobiota > Verrucomicrobiia > Palsa-1439 > Palsa-1439 > OMJI01. The sequence goes on along the minus strand of CAZHLM010000012.1, from coordinate 28,424 downwards.
CAGGTTGTGCCCCTCGTCCGGAATGTACGCAATCACTTCCGTCCCGTTCGTCAACCGCACCTTCGCCACCTTCCGCAACGCCGAATTCGGCTTCTTCGGCGTCCGCGTCATCACCTGCAGACAAACCCCGCGCCGCTGGGGACAGTTGCTCAGGGCCGGTGATTTGGATTTCACCCGCACCATCTTCCGTCCGCGGCGTATCAATTGATTGATTGTCGGCATAATCCGTGTGTTCTTCCGGCCTGCCGGCCCGAAGGAGCGCGCAAACTACCAGACGCCCTCCGCCAACGCAAGCCCATTGTCGCAACTTTCTTAGCCCGCTGCCTGCAACACATCCTCCGCTCCCAACAGCCCGTCTTTCGGCCCTTCCACCGGTTCGGCCAGCGGCACCAGTTTCATGTTCCGCACCTTGCTGTAACCCGTGCCCGCGGGAATCAAGTGCCCCATGATCACGTTCTCTTTGAACCCATTGAGCATGTCCACCCGCCCCAACGTCGCCGCTTCCGTCAACACCCGCGTCGTGTCCTGGAACGACGCGGCGCTGATGAACGACTCCGTTTCGAGCGAGGCCTTCGTGATCCCCAACAACACCGGCTGCGCCTCGGCCGGCTTCCCACCGGCCTCCTGAATCCGCTTGTTCTCTTCTTCAAACGTGATCTTGTCAATCTGATCACCCCACAGGAAACTGGTGTCGCCCGGATCAATGATCCGCACCTTGCGCAACATCTGCCGCACGATGATCTCAATGTGCTTGTCGTTGATCTCGACGCCCTGCAAGCGATAGACCTCCTGCACCTCGTTCACCAAATACTCCTGCAAATCCTGCGGCCCGCAGACCTCGAGAATCTCGTGCGGCACCACCGGACCTTCCGTGAGTTGCTGCCCCTTTTTCACCTGGTCGCCGCGAAACACGATGATGTGTTTCGAATGCGCGATCAGATGCTCCTCTTCCGCGCCCGTTTTCGTGTCCCGCACCACAATCCGCCGCTTGCCGCGCGCCGTCCCCGCGAAATCCACAATCCCGTCAATCTTCGCGATCTCCGCGGCGTCTTTCGGTCGCCGCGCTTCGAACAGCTCCGCCACCCGCGGCAGACCGCCGGTAATGTCGCGGGTCGTCAACATCTTGCGCGGCGTCTTCGCCAGCAACGCGCCCGCGTTGTGCCGCTGGCCTTCCTCCACCACAATGTGCGCGCCGGCGGGGATCGAATAGAACGCGACCACCTCGCCGCCGTCGTTGACGATGTTGATCTGCGGATGCAAATCCTCTTTGTGCTCGATGACCACCGTCCCCATCAACCCGGTCGCCTCATCCTGCTCGCGCTTGACCGTGACGCCTTCGATGATGTCGTGGAACTTGATGGTGCCCGCCACTTCCGAAAGCACCGGCACATTGTGCGGGTCCCATTGCACGAACACCTCGTTCTTCTTCACCCGACCGCCGTCGGCCACGCTCAACTCGGCGCCGATCACCACGTTGTACCGTTCCAACTCCCGCCCTTCCTCGTTGGTCAGCACCACCTGGCCGTTCTTGTTCAACACCACATACGTGCCTTCCGTCCGCTGCACCGCGCGCAAATCCTGATACCGCACGATCGCGTCGTTCTTCGCCCGAATCTGCGGCTGCTTGAACACCTGCGACGCCGTGCCGCCGATATGAAACGTCCGCATCGTCAACTGCGTGCCCGGCTCGCCGATGGACTGCGCGGCAATGATCCCCACCGCCTCGCCCACCGCCGCCATTTTGCTGGTCGCCAGATTCCGCCCGTAACACATCGCGCAGACACCCCGCCGCGATTCGCACGTCAGCACCGACCGGATTTTCACCTTCTCAATCCCCAACCGCGACACCGCCTCCGCCGTCGCCTCGTCAATTTCCGTGTTGGCCTTGACCACTTTCTTTCGGCTGATCGGATCCACCACGTCCTCCGCCGCAATCCGACCCACAATGCGCTCGCTCAACTTGACGATCTCGTCTTCCCCTTCGTAAATCGGCTTGACCCAAATGCCGTTGACCGTGCCGCAATCCTCCTCGCGGATGATCACGTCCTGCGACACATCCACCAGCTTGCGCGTCAGATACCCCGAGTCCGCCGTTTTCAGCGCCGTATCCGCCAAACCTTTGCGTGCGCCGTGCGTCGAGATGAAGTATTCCAGCACCGACAACCCTTCGCGGAAGTTCGAGAGAATCGGCCGCTCGATGATTTCGCCCGACGGTTTCGCCATCAACCCGCGCATCCCCGCCAACTGCCGGATCTGCTGCTTCGACCCGCGCGCCTTCGAATCCACCATGATGAACACCGGGTTCAACTCACTCTTGCCGTTGTTGTGTTCCATCGTGGCGTACATGACGTTGGAAATCATGTCCGTGGCGTGCGTCCAGATATCAATGATCTTGTTGTATCGTTCGCCGTCCGTGATGATACCGCGCCGATACTGTTTCTCGACCTCGGCCACCTGCTTCATCGCCTCCCCGATGACCTGTTCCTTCTCCTTCGGAATGATCATATCCACCAAACCGATGGAGACCCCGGCGCGCGTCGCGTACTGGAAGCCCAGTTCCTTCAACTTGTCGAGCACCTCCACGGTCCGCGCATGCCCCACCGTCCGGTAGCACTGCCAGATGATGTCCCCGAGTGTGCCCTTGCTGACGTTCTTGTTGAAGAACCCCAACTCCGCGGGCCAGATTTCATTGAAGATCACCCGGCCGACGGTGGTCTCAATGACCTTCGACGCCGCATCCCCGTACACCGTCTGCCGACCGTAATCCGGGTTCGCCAGCCGAATGCGCTCATGAATCCGCGCATCCCGCTCATCGTATGCAAAAAACACCTCCTGCGCGCTCCCAAACAACTTCAGCCGCCTCTTCTCGCCGCCATTCGAAGCGCCGCGCTCGTCCCGACCAATGTTCGTCAGATAATACACCCCCAACGCAATGTCCTGCGTCGGCGTCGTCACCGGCTTGCCGCTGGACGGCGAGAAAATGTTGTTCGTCGCCAGCATCAACAACCGCGCTTCCAACTGCGCCTCCACCGACAACGGCACGTGCACCGCCATCTGGTCGCCGTCGAAGTCGGCGTTGTACGCCGTGCACACCAACGGATGAATCCGAATCGCATCGCCTTCAATGAGCTGCGGCTCGAACGCCTGAATCGAAAGTCGGTGCAGCGTCGGAGCCCGGTTCAACAACACCGGATGCCCCTTCGTCACCTCGTCCAGAATGTCCCAGACCTCCGGCGACTGCCGCTCGATCATCTTCTTGGCCGACCGGATCGTGTGCACCAAACCCATTTCGCGCAACCGCCGGATGATGAACGGCTCGAACAACACCAGCGCCATCTTCTTCGGCAACCCACACTGATTGAGCTTCAACTCCGGCCCGATGACGATCACCGACCGGCCCGAATAATCCACGCGCTTGCCCAGCAGGTTTTGGCGGAACCGACCGCTCTTGCCCTTGAGCATGTCCGCCAGCGATTTCAACGACCGCCCACCCGCGCCCGTCACCGGCCGACCGTGCCGGCCATTGTCAAACAGCGCGTCCACGGCTTCCTGCAACATCCGCTTTTCATTACGAATGATGACATCCGGCGTCCGCAACTGCAGCAGGTTTTTCAACCGGTTGTTGCGGTTGATCACACGCCGATACAAATCGTTGAGATCCGAGGTCGCGAACCGGCCGCCTTCCAGCGGCACCAGCGGCCGCAGATCCGGCGGAATCACCGGCAACACCTCCAGAATCATCCACTCCGGCCGCATCTTCGCCGCGACAAACGCCTTCGTAATCTTCAACCGCTTCGCCAGCTTCTTCTTGATCTGCTTGCTCTTGGTCGTGTCCAGTTGGTGCTCCAACTCGGTGACCTGCTTGCGCAAATCCAGCCGCTGCAACAAATCGCGCACCGCCTCCGCGCCCATCTTCGCCACAAAGCCATCGCCGTATTGCTCACGCGCTTCCCGGTACTCCATCTCGTTAAGCAACTGTTTCTGCTTGAGGGGCGTCTTGCCCTCGTCAATCACCACATAATCTTCGTAATAAATCACCCGCTCCAACTCGCGCGATGTGAGGTCGAGCATCAACCCCATCCGCGAGGGCATGCACTTGAAAAACCAAATATGGCTGACCGGCACCGCCAACTCGATATGCCCCATCCGCTCCCGTCGCACCCGCGCCAGCGTCACTTCCACGCCGCAGCGGTCACAGATCACGCCGCGGTGTTTGATGCGCTTGTACTTGCCGCAATTACATTCCCAGTCGCGAATCGGCCCGAAAATCCGCTCGCAAAACAACCCGCCCTTCTCGGGCTTGAACGTCCGGTAGTTGATCGTCTCCGGGTTCTTCACCTCGCCGTGCGACCACGACCGGATCGAATCCGGTGAAGCCAGCCCGATGCTGACGTGGTCGAACTGGTCGGATTTCTCCAACCCCAGTGCCACCCGCGCCGCGGTCGTCGCCGCCGCCGGTGAAAGAATGCTCGCCGCAGATTTCGGTGTCGTCGTCGTGGCTGTGCTCATGCGTTATTTTTCGCCTCCGTTACAAGTTTGTAAACTTCCATGTTATTCCAAATGTCGATTGTCCCACTCGAACCCTTTGTCTCTCCGTTAATAGTCAATCTCTGACCCCTTCGACTCCACCCAATCAGGTTTTTGTAACATTGCCGTGCCCAACTAGGTGAGTTCCTTCATATATGTCGAACTTCTGCGAGAGAAACAGGCTTGGCAGCTCATCAACGGCCCAGAACGATAGTCGGGCGTCGCCAGAATCCCCTGGTGCAAGTCCATTCGTTTTTAGCTGTGGATCAAGTTCAAGCTCGAAACCAAAGTCCCCCGTCGTTCCTTCAAACCTAAGAAGACTGCGATAGCCCGATAGCAGGATACCTGATCTGCCACCTTCATTGGTAGTGAGTAGGCGGATGTTTGCGCGAATCACCTTACGACTCATGGCAGCACCGAATGGTTGAACACGGTAACCGGCCTAGATGGAACGTCCGATGTTCTCAAGAAGTAGCCAGGCCCTTCGCGTGTGGGATTGATCGGATGTCCCCGTCCTAACTGCGAGGGAGACACCCTTACAGAAGTCGTGGTATAGGTTTTATCCCCCATCATTCGGGCAAAGTTCGATGCTTGCTCCGGCGTCTCGAAGAAATATTTCCGTTCCGTTCCACCGCTCGGCACTCGATACCGGTTGCCCGCCGCGCGCAGGTCTGCTAGCTCGTCCGGTCCTACGGCGCGGAAAAGACGGCCCTTGCACGGCAAACGAATCCACCGAAACAGCCCCCGACCGATCACACTGAGTCCGCGCGTAAGGATTGGCCCGCCAGCGACGCTTAAGGCCGCGTCTCGCAGGATTGCCGCTTGCAAGCTGGTCGGTTTATGGGTTCGCCCTTGATCACCCCAGTTGACATCGCCCGTAGTCTTGAAAGATGCATCACTCCCGTCGAGATTGAATTCCACACCTGCTGGTTGAGGAGCAGCGCCTCTTGAATCCTTCCAAGTTGTTGCATTATTGATGGCATACCGGTAGAGATTGTCCCCGCCTACAATGCCTACTGGATCCGGCTGCACGAATCTCCCCAGACTCGGCGAGTAGTAGCGGTAGCGGTAGTTGTACAAAGTCGTGTCAGCATCCCGGTCTCTGCCGGTGAACAAGAGGCGGGTGCCGATCAAGGATGAAGGCTGAAGGCTGAGGGATGAATTATAGACGGTGGGCGTGCCATAGACATCGTAGGTGTAGCTTTCCACCTTGAAGCCGCCGTTGGTGGTGATTTCGGTCACGCTCCCAAGGCCGTCGGGATGGTAATAGAACCGGTTGCTGCCGCTGGTCAGACGCACCGGCTCGTCAATCCCCGGCCCATAGACATACTTCCGCTGAAGGTTGCCGGCCCCGTTGTACTCCGCGATCAACTGCCAGCCGGCGTAGTACATCCGGTTGGTGGTCACGGTGTCGCCGCTGGTACGCCGTTCAGCCAACCGGCCCAGCGCGTCATACGTGTAATGCACCGCCGAAGCTGACGAACCCAGATTGTCGCCCCGGTAGGCTTTGGTGAGGCGGTTCTCGTAGTCATAGTTGTACGTCCAACTGCCATCGCTGGTGAGGTTGCCGTTCGTGTCGTAGGTGTATTCCCGTCCCTGACTCAACAAATTCACGTCGCTGGCGCTCAACGCCGGTGCGTAGATGCGCGCTTCATCCACCCGACCCGAAACCGCGTAGCTGCCACTGTAGTAGCCCACCCACAAAGCCTGGGAATTCGTCAATCGCGTTCCCGACCACGTCAGCGTTCTGTCCAGAACTCCATTCAGATAGAACCGCGCCTGGCTGCCGTCGAATGTGCCGGTGATCTGCGTCCACGCATTCGTCGGCAGCTTCGCGGCGCTGGTCAGGGAGTTGCCGTTCGCGCCCGTCACCTGAAAGACGATCTGCCGTCCATCCGTATAGTAGAACCCGAATCCACTGGCGTATGCGTTCTTGTGAAGCACCAGGGAATAACTCGGCGGCGGCGCGCCGGTCATCGCCGGCTTGATCCACAATGCCAGCGTCAGGGAATTGGTCAGGTTATACTGATTGTTATGCGGGATGGAAACGCGCTGCTGATGGTTGGTCAGGAACAGGCCGTTGCTGGAAATGCCGCTCGTCCACAGCGGACCGTTGACCAGCGAACCATTGTTCCCGCCGCTACCAAGATCGGTGGCCGTCACTCCCGTCCCCTCGTCTAGATTCCAATACCCCAATGCCCCACCACTTCCTAGTTTCGCACGGGTGTATTGATTCAAGGTGTTGACGGTGTAGGTCAGCGAGTTCGTCACGACCCCGCGCTCGGTGACGTTGGTGCGGTTGCCGGCAGCGTCGAATTGGTACGTCACATCGCGGACGACGCCCGCCACCGCCAACTCCACCACCATTTTTTCCTCTCGCCAGTTCATTCAAATGTTAAATGTTAAGACCTGACCCCACGAACCCCGCGAAGCTCCACGGGTGTATTTGAAGCTCCTTAAGTCTGTTCTTCCTCTATTTCAATAGAATCAAACAACGCCAGACACCGTCGTGATGGCTGCATTGTGTGATCAAAAAGTATCCAGCAACCGGCTTCCAGATCGTGTGCCGGATACACACTTAACAACCTTTCTCCTCGCAGCAGAACTCGAAGTGAGTTGTTTCGCTCATCAATTCCAGCTTTGAGTACAGCCGCGCTTTCGAAATACTGATTTTGTTCCTTAATGTTTTCTGGTGTTGGCCATCGCCGTGAGACATACACTAGTCCTTCGCCGCTGATTTTTACCTCGCACTTGATCCACAATGATAGATCGCCTTCCTCAACGCCAGCTACGACGGATTTTCTCCCAAACTGTAGTGTCATTCCCGCTGGGCCGACTTGCGGCCCCCATGCAGGAAGTCCTATGAGTTTCGAAACCATATCCAATGCCTGACGTTGAATCATGGAGCCAATCCCAAATCGCGGCCTGCCTGCACAATATCATCGACTGACTCAAGCCCCTGCTTGGAAATTGCGTCGTGAAGGCGTCTCGCCTTGTCCGTGTTGTCCTTAATGCCAAGCCTCCGTAAGGCTTCCTTAAATTGAGCTTGTTTCGCAGCGTTATTTCCTTGAGGCATTTTTTGAATCCCCCCATCACAGGCGTCGTCTGCCGAATCAGCACGTTCCCACCATCTTCCCTGTTGACCAGACATTTTGGTGACGATTCCTTCTAAGTAGTCAGCGCCCGCGAGTATTAAATGGCCAAGCGCTCGACCGCTTACCCCGCCAATTAGAGTTCCTTCTGCCGCACCGGCGACGGCACCCGCTGTACCCGTCGCTGCCGCACCTGGTCCTGTCGGAGCCCCTATAAGAAGTCCGCCGGCACCTCCTGCCATCCCTCCCTGAAAGGCACCGAAAGCCGAGCCATATAACGTCATGTCCCGTATGAACCGCTCCCGCTGTTCGGGTGTTCCCAACAATCCAAACGGATCGGTAGCATTAACCGGATTATTCCCGACATACCGGTATAGATTCAGATCTCCACCGGCCAAGTTGATCGGATCCACCTGCACAAACCTCCCCAAACTTGGCGAGTAGTAGCGGTAGCGGTAGTTATAGAGTGTGGTGTCGGGGTCACGGTCGCGGCCGGTGAACATTAGGCGGTTATTGATGGCGGTGCTCGCGATAACGACGCCATTGCTGCCGTAGAGCGTCGGCGTGCCGTACACGTCGTAAGAGTAACTCTCTCGAATCACGCCGTTGATGGTGGTGATTTCGGTGACGCTGCCTAAGCCGTCCGCGTGATAGTAGAAACGGTTACTGCCGCTTGTTAGCCGCACCGGCTCATCGATGCCCGGTCCATAGACGTATTTCCGTTGGAGCGTACCGGCCCCGTTGTACTCCGCGATCAACTGCCAGCCGGCGTAGTACATCCGGTTGGTGGTCACGGTGTCGCCGCTGGTACGCCGTTCAGCCAACCGGCCCAGCGCGTCATACGTGTAATGCACCGCCGAAGCTGACGAACCCAGATTGTCGCCCCGGTAGGCTTTGGTGAGGCGGTTCTCGTAGTCATAGTTGTACGTCCAACTGCCATCGCTGGTGAGGTTGCCGTTCGTGTCGTAGGTGTATTCCCGTCCCTGACTCAACAAATTCACGTCGCTGGCGCTCAACGCCGGTGCGTAGATGCGCGCTTCATCCACCCGACCCGAAACCGCGTAGCTGCCACTGTAGTAGCCCACCCACAAAGCCTGGGAATTCGTCAATCGCGTTCCCGACCACGTCAGCGTTCTGTCCAGAACTCCATTCAGATAGAACCGCGCCTGGCTGCCGTCGAATGTGCCGGTGATCTGCGTCCACGCATTCGTCGGCAGCTTCGCGGCGCTGGTCAGGGAGTTGCCGTTCGCGCCCGTCACCTGAAAGACGATCTGCCGTCCATCCGTATAGTAGAACCCGAATCCACTGGCGTATGCGTTCTTGTGAAGCACCAGGGAATAACTCGGCGGCGGCGCGCCGGTCATCGCCGGCTTGATCCACAATGCCAGCGTCAGGGAATTGGTCAGGTTATACTGATTGTTATGCGGGATGGAAACGCGCTGCTGATGGTTGGTCAGGAACAGGCCGTTGCTGGAAATGCCGCTCGTCCACAGCGGACCGTTGACCAGCGAACCATTGTTCCCGCCGCTACCAAGATCGGTGGCCGTCACTCCCGTCCCCTCGTCTAGATTCCAATACCCCAATGCCCCACCACTTCCTAGTTTCGCACGGGTGTATTGATTCAAGGTGTTGACGGTGTAGGTCAGCGAGTTCGTCACGACCCCGCGCTCGGTGATGTTGGTGCGGTTGCCGGCGGCGTCGAATTGGTACGTCACATCGCGGACAATGATGCCGTTGGTGGCGTACTGCACGCCGATCAACTGGTCGGCGGCGTCGTACTGGTACGACTCGGAGCGGACGGCTGAGACAGCCGCCCCTACCGCCGTGAGGTTCGTGCGGTTGCCCGCAGCGTCATAGGCGTATTCGTACCGGCTGATGGTGTTGCTGCTGCCGGTGGTTTGGCGGTGCCAGAGATTGGTGAGTTGATTGGCCGCGTCGTATTCATAGACGGTGAACGTGGAGTTCTCCAACGTCCGTTTCGTGCGCCGCCCGGCAACATCGTAGTCGTACGTCACGATGCTATTTGTGCCGCCGTCCTTGATGGCGGTGAGCCAGCCGTTGTTGTTGTATTCGTAAGTGATGAAAGTGTTGTCAGGGTAGGTAAGGCGTTTGCGGTGGCCATCGGCGTGGTATTGGTAGCCGACGGCAAGCGAGGGCGCTTGCCCTACATTTTGGGTTTCGTTCGTGAGGCGACCGGCTCCGTCGTAGAAGAACCGCAACGCGGAGTTGGTGACATTGGCCCCGGCGGTCCAGACGACGCCGGTCAACTGGCTGGCGGCATCGTAGGTGAAACCGATCACGTCGTTCGTGCCGACGTACTCCTTTTGGGTGAGGCGGCTGGCACCGTCGTACGTCAGTTTGACCTGTTGGCTGGCGCGGTTGACGAAACTCGTGAGGTTGCCGGCGGCATCGTAGCGGAACTGTTCGTTGTGCAGGCTGGCGTAGGTGATGTTCGTCAGCCGGTCGAGCGGATCGTACGAAAAGCCGAGCGCGTTGGCGCGCGGGTCGGTCACGGTGGTGAGGTTGCCGACCTTGTCATACGTGAACGTGGCGGTGTTGCCGAGCGCGTTGGCCCAGGAGGTCACTTGGCCGGCGGCGTCATAGACGAAGCTGTTGGTGTGGGTGTTCGGATCGAGCACGCGCGTGCGGCGGCCTTCGGCGTCGAGGGTGAACTGCCAGAGTTTGCCAAGGGCGTTCGTGAGCGAGGTCAGCCGGTCGAGCGCGTCATAGCCGAACCGGGTCGTATGACTGAGCGCGTCAGTGCTGTCAGTGAGATTGCCCCCGGCATCGTAGGTGTGCGTCAGGAACGCTCCGCCGCCCGCCGGGAGTGTGATCGTCGTGAGCCGGTTCTGCGCGTCGTAGCCATACGTCCGGACATGGTTGAGTTCATTCGTCCAGGTTGTCACGTTGCCGTTGGCGTCGTAGCCCCAGCGGTTGGTTTCACCTGCGCCGTTGATCTGCCGGGTCAGCCGGTCACGCGCGTCCCACAGATACGAATCCGTGCGCGCCAGTGCGTCGCTCCGACTCAACAGCCGACCGCCCGCGTCATAGGTAAACGCCGTGCGGTTGCCCGCGCCATCGGTGGCGTTGGTCGGGTTGCCTGCGCTGTCATAGCTAAAGGAGTTGGTACGGCTGCTCGGATCAATAACCTGGATGAGGTTGCCGCCGCTGTAGGTGTAGCGGGTCACTTGGTTGAGCGCATCGGTCTGGTTGGTGCGATTGCCGTTGGCGTCGTAGCCCCACCGGGTGACGAACCCGTTGGCGTTGGTGAAGGTTACGGCGAAGTTGAAGTTGGTTTCATACGTCCAACTGTTCGTGCGCGTGAGAGGGTCAACGATCATCCGCACACTCCCCTCAAAATCGCATGCGCATCCCGCCGGAGTGTAGAAGTACTGGGTCAGGTTGCCGAGCCGGTCGGTCAGGCTGGTCAATCGTCCCAAGTTGTCCCGGCCGTAGAGCGTGCTGCCGGCGCTGTCCACCCGCGCCGTCAACGCGCCGCGCTCGTTGTGGAAGTAGGTCACGGCGAAGTTGCGCCAGTCAGTTTGCGATACTTTGCGTTCCCCGGCACTCCAGGCGTAGGACTGCTTCTGACCGGCCGAATTCGTTTCCGAACCGGCCCGCGATTGGGAGTCATACGCGTACTGGTGGGCTTGCCCCTTGGCGTCATTCGCCTGCGTGATGGCGGTCGGATACGTCGTGTTGCCGTAGGTGTACGCAGCCTTTTGCCCAAGGGCATCCGTCACCGAATTGAGTCTTCCCGCCGCGTCGTACCCAAACGTGTTGGTGCGACCGAGTGGATCAATCAGCGTTTGAATCTTGTTGCTGGCATTGTACTGAATGGTGAGTTGCCGCCCGGCCTGATCCGTTACCCCGGTCAACAAGCCGCTGCTGGTGTACCGCAGGTTCACCGTCTGCCCGACCCGATCCACGATGTTGGACAGCCGGTAGGCATTCAGGCCGGCAAAGGTGTACTGCGTGCCGTGCCGAAGTTTCCAGACGTAATTCGTGCCGATCTTCGTCAACACCGCCCGCCCCTCCCCGACATAGACTCCATTCGAGAGCGTGTACTCATGCAACGTACCGGCCCAGTCGATCACCTGCACGGTGTTCGTCGTCGGTTCCGCCAGCAGCACGTTGTACGTGTGCGTCCACCCGCCGCCAAACGCGTTCGTCACCAGACTGTCGCTGGTCTGGGCGCGACCAAACGCGAGCGTTGCGCTGCGCGTGTCGCCCGGTTGGCGTAGCGGCACGAGTTCCACGTCTCGCATTTGGGTGGCACCCCGCGCCGTCCGGATTGGATCCACAGTTTCGTCATTCTGGTTGCCGTCCTCGGATCCCTCATAAAGTGTGGCGACCCGCCCCACCGGCTCGTAATCGCCACCGGCGTCCTCATTGCCGCCCACGAGCAGGTCCTCCACGCAATCGCCATTCTCGAATGGGTTCGCAATGCCATTCGTCTGCGTCAGACACACGTTGAATGAACCGCTGTTGTCTCCGTGAAAATCGTCATTGAAATAGAGCGTCAAGGCGCCTGACACAGTTGCCGTAAACACCCCGCTGCTGCCCAACTGGAAACAATTCCCCCCATTGATCTTCCCCACCAGCGACCACGCGGTCTGCGGCGGCGGACAAACAAACCCCGAACCCGGCGTCAACGGCGGCAACGTCGAACTACACGCTGAGTCGTACGTTCCGCCATCCGGCTTCGCCGCCCGAAACGGCACACACACATTCGTGCAAAACGTAATACACCCCGATGCCGTGTAGAGATACTCCTGCCCCGCCGTCACGTTCCCGGCAGACACACCGCTGCCCGCCGTGCCAAGCACAGTGAAACAGTTGGTCATCCCCGGCGCAAAACTCAACGCGCTGATCCCCCCGCCACCCAATCCGCCCCGCCAGGTTTGCCACCACCGGCGGGCCTCAGCGTCTGCGTGTTTTCCGTTGTGACTGGCTCGCCGGCAGCCTCCCGCTCCGGCACGCCCGCGATGGCCGCAATCTCGTCTGTCCCCACTGCCCGCCGGTACACCCGCACATCGCTGAGCTCCCCCACCAACGGCCACCCACTTGCCGACCGTCCCAACACCACCGCCTGCTCAAAAGAATCAATCGCCCCACGTGCATCCACCGCTCCCGCGACCGCCCCGTCCACCAACACCCGCACCTGCCGGCCGTCGTAGGTCCCCGCCACATGCTGCCACACACCCTCCGCCAACTCACCCGCCCCGACCGCCGCCACCGACTTGCCACCAATCACCACCTCAAAAACCGGCCGCCCCAGCGACAATGACAGTGCCACGCTGCCGCTCGTCTCCCCCTCGACCCACGTATCCAAAATCGTCCCATCCCCCCTCGCCCCCCGTTTCAGCCACACCGCCACCGTCACCGCTTCACCCAACATCGTCAGTTCCGGGATGACCGGCATCACCACCGCCCCCTCGCCGCCTCGCAACTCCAGCGCAACCACCTGATCCCCACTGGACCTCCACACCGGCGCAGGCTCGCCGACGAACTCCCCATCATTCCCATTCCCACTGGAATCGACCGCCACTGTGCCGGTGTCTTCATCCAACTTCCACCAGCCAAGCAGTTCGTCGATTTCCTCAACTGGGGAAACTGTTTGTGCGGTCAGGCTGCGTTGATGAACAATCAAGCCGCCGACAGTCACAAGCACGACGGCGATGGCCATGATGAGCCGCCACACTGTCATGCCTCTACGACCAACAGCAGCCAGTCGCAATTTGGGGACTTCGATTTTCATCGAGAAGGTTCTACTTCTCCCCTGCGTGTTTCCCGACGCGGACGTCGAGACACAAACTTTGCATTTCCTTCATCAACACATTAAACGACTCGGGCGTACCGGCTTCGAGCGTGTTGTCGCCCTTGACGATGCTCTCGTAAATCCGCGTGCGGCCCTGCACGTCGTCGGACTTGACCGTGAGCAACTCCTGCAACGAATACGCCGCGCCGTAGGCTTCCATCGCCCAGACTTCCATTTCGCCGAACCGCTGGCCGCCATACTGCGCCTTGCCGCCGAGCGGTTGCTGCGTCACCAGCGAATACGGGCCGACCGCGCGCGCGTGAATTTTGTCCGCCACCAAGTGACCGAGCTTGAGCATGTAGATTTGGCCGACGACCACTTCCTGATCGAACGGCTCACCGGTGCGGCCGTCGTACAACGTCGCTTTCCCGTTCTCCTTGAGCCAGGTGTACCCGTCAATCTTCCGCGCCTGCTTGATCATCGCCCACACTTCGCTTTCGTCGCCTCCGTCAAACACCGGCGACGCCATCTTGATGCCCAGCGCTTTCGCCGCCAGACCGAGATGCGTTTCCAACACCTGGCCGACGTTCATGCGGCTCGGCACGCCGAGCGGGTTGAGCACGATGTCCACCGGCGTGCCGTCGTCGAGGAACGGCATGTCCTCTTCGCGGACAATCTTCGCGACGACACCCTTGTTGCCGTGGCGCCCGGCCATCTTGTCGCCGACGCTGATCTTGCGCTTGCTGGCGATGTACACCTTGACCTGCTTGACGATGCCGCTGTCCACGTCCTCGCCGCTGTCAATCCGATCCACCTGCCGGTCGCGCTCCATGTTCAAGTCGTTGAAGCGATGTTCGAACTCCCCGATGATCTCGCGGATCTTGATGCGGATGGGCGACGGATCAATTTCAATTCGGTCGTACACGGAGGCGAGCTTGCGCAGCAGCGTTTTCGTAATCTTGCGGTTGGCCGGGATGATGATTTCACCGGTCTCGCTGTTGACCACGTCGAGCGGAATCTTTTCACCGAGCAGAATGTTGCTCAGCTTCTCGGTCAATTCCTCCCGCAACTCATCCGTCTTCTTCTTGTGATCCTCCTCAATCTGCTTGCGCTGCCGTTTCACCTCCGTCGGCGTCAGATCGTTCCGCGAGAGGTCCTGCCGGGCCGACACTTTCACCCCCATCACGATCCCGTATTGCCCGCTCGGCACCGTCAACGAGGTGTCCTTCACATCCGCCGCCTTCTCACCGAAGATCGCCCGCAGCAACCGCTCCTCGGGCGCCAGTTCCGTCTCGCTTTTCGGCGTGATCTTGCCGACCAGAATGTCACCGGGCTTCACTTCCGCGCCAACGCGAATCACGCCGTCATGACCGAGATTCTTCAGCGCCTCCTCGCCGACGTTCGGAATGTCGCGGGTGATCTCCTCCGGCCCCAACTTCGTATCGCGCGCCCCGCACTCGAACTCCTCAATGTGAATCGAAGTGTAAACGTCCTCCTTCACCAGCTTCTCGTTGATCAGGATGGCGTCCTCGAAGTTGTATCCGTTCCACGGCATGAACGCCACAAGCACGTTCCGCCCGAGCGCCAGCTCGCCGTTCTCCACGCACGGACCGTCCGCCAACACCTGCCCCTTCTTTACCCGGTCACCCTTGGCCACGATCGGCTTTTGGTTGAAACAGGTGGCCGCGTTGGAACGCATGAACTTCCGCAATTCGTACACCCACACGTGATTCTCGGGATCATGCACGATCTTGCGCTTGCCCTCCGGCAACTCGCCGGTCTTCGTCACGATGATCCGCAACGCGTCCACACTCGCCACCACCCCGGCCTCCTCGGCGATCAGACACACCTTCGAATCCCGCGCAATCCGCTCCTCCAGGCCCGTCCCCACCAACGGCGCGTCGCTGCGCAGCAACGGCACCGCCTGCCGCTGCATGTTCGAACCCATCAACGCCCGGTTCGCGTCGTCATGCTCCAAAAACGGAATCAAACCGGCGGCCACCGACACCAGTTGCTTCGGCGACACGTCCATGTAATGAACCCGCTCCGGCTCAACTTCGATGAAATCGCTCTTGTACCGGCAGGAAACCTTCGGCGATTGGAAATGGCCGCGCCCATCCACCGGCGCATTGGCCTGCGCCACCACGTAATTCTCCTCCTGATCCGCCGTCAGGTAATCCACCTGCTCCGTCACCCGCCCGTCCTTGACCTTCCGGTACGGCGTCTCGATGAACCCGAACTCGTTGATCCGGCAGTACAAACTCATCGCGCTGATCAACCCGATGTTCGGACCTTCGGGCGTCTCGATCGGACAAATCCGCCCGTAATGCGACGGATGCACGTCCCGCACCTCGAACCCCGCGCGATCCCGCGACAACCCGCCCGGCCCGAGCGCCGACAACCGCCGCTTGTGCGTCAACTCGCTCAGCGGATTGGTCTGATCCATGAACTGACTGAGCTGGCTGCGCCCGAAGAAATCCCGAATCACCGCCGACAGCGCCTTCGGATTGACCAACTGCTGCGGCGTCATCGTGTTCGTGTTGACATCGAACAACGTCATCCGCTCCTTGACCACCCGCTCCGTGCGCGCCAAACCAACCCGGCACTGGTTCGCCAGCAGCTCACCGACCGTCCGCAACCGCCGACTGCCGAGATGATCAATGTCATCCACCGACCCCTCACCCTTGCGGAGACTGATCAGATACTTGATGGACTCGACAATATCCGCGGTCTCAATGATGCGGTTTTCCAAATCCACGCTGCGGTTCAGTTTCTGGTTCAACTTGTACCGGCCCACCCGCCCCAAATCGTACCGGCGCGGATCAAAGAACAACCGCTTGATCATCGCCTGCGCGTTGGCCACCGTCGGCGGATCACCGGGCCGCAACCGCCGGTAAATCTCCTTCAACGCCTCTTCCTGGTCCTTCGTGGGATCCTTCCTCAGCGACTTGATGATCACGCCGTCATCGGCGGTGGTGTCCACCACCTTCAGCTTGTCCATCTTCAGATCCATCAACTGCCGCGCCACCGTCTTGGTCAACGGCTCAAACGCCCGCGCCACCACCACGCCCTTCTCCACGTCCATTGCGTCGGCGATCGGCACCTTGCTCTGCGTCTCCTCTCCCGCCACGAACTCCCTCAGCTTCAACTCCTCAATCGGATAGAAGAGCTTGATGATCTCCTCGTCGCTCCCGTACCCCAGCGACCGCAGAAACGTCGTCGCCAAAAACTTCCGCCGCCGATGCCGCCGATCGAGGAAGATGTTCAACAAATCGTTCTGGTCGAACTGCATCTCCAACCACGTCCCCCGATCCGGTATGATCCGAAACCCGTACAGCAACTTGCCGCTGGTGTGGACGGTCTGCTCAAAACTGATCCCGGGCGAGCGGTGCAACTGGCTGACGATCACGCGCTCCGCCCCATTGATCACAAAGCTGCCCGAAGGTGTCATCAGCGGGATCTCGCCCATGTACACCTTCTCCTCCTTCGTTCCGTTGGCGTCCTTCAACCGAAACGTCACATGCAAGGGCGCACTGTAGGTGATCCCCTCCCGCAAACAATCCAGCCACGACGTCTTGGCCTCGCCAATGGCATACTCCACAAAATCCAGCGTGGCCTGCCCGTCATAGCTCTCAATCGGAAACACCTCCCGGAACACCGCCTGCAACCCCACATTCTTCCGCCGCGCCGGCGCCGTCTCCGCCTGCAAAAACTCCGCGTATGACCTCACCTGCGCTTCGATCAAATCCGGCGGTTCGATTACGTCGGTCAGTTTGCCCAAATATTTTCGCTCGGCCATCGTTACCTCGGGGCGTTGCCGCCCGGTTGATTATCGCGGGGACGGCCACCGGGCCGCCCCCGCGCACATCCGTTCCATCCCACTCGCCTACTTCAACTCGACCTTGGCGCCGGCGGCTTCCAGCTTCTTCTTAATCTCTTCCGCTTCTTCCTTCGTCGCGCCTTCCTTCACCGTCTTCGGCGCGCCTTCGACGAGGTCCTTGGCTTCCTTCAATCCCAGGCTCGTCACCGCGCGCACTTCCTTGATCACATTGATCTTGTTGGCGCCGGCTTCCTTCAACACCACATCAAAGGTCGTCTTCGCCTCCGCCGCCGGAGCCGCGCTCGCCGCGCCACCGCCCGCCGGCATCGCCATCGCGACCGGCGCCGCCGCCGTCACCCCCCACTTCTCTTCCAACTTCTTCGCCAGGTCGGCGGCTTCCAACACCGTCAACCCGCTCAACTGCTCCACCAACGCATTCAAGTCCGCTGCCATGTCTGCCTTTCCTTCGGTATCGTCGCGATCGGCAGCCGCCGATCCTTTCAAGCCGAAAGCCTCCGGCTCGACGAGGAACCATTGGTTGTTTCGTTACCCTTGCGCCGCGGGCTGTTTCTCCGCGTACGCTTTCACCACCCGCGCGACCTTGGACGCCGGAGCGCCCACGACCACCGCGATCTTCTGCGCCGGCGCCTTCAGCACGCCGACAATCTTCGCCCGCAACTCGTCGAGCGACGGCAACTCCGCCAACGCCATCACCTGATCGGCGTTCAACGTCGTCTGCCCCATGAACCCCAATTTGACCTTCGACTTGTCCGTGTCCTTCCCAAACTTCTTCAGAATCTTCGCCACCGCGGTGATCTCGCTCTTCTCCCCGCCGATCACCAGCGCCGTCATCCCCCCCACCGGCTGCGCCAACTTCGGCAACCCCGCCGCCGCCAGCGCCCGCGTGATCAGCGTGTTCTTGACCACGTGACACTCCGCGTGAGCCGCCGCCAACTGCTTGCGCAAATCGGTAAAGTTTTGAACGGTCAACCGGCTGTAATCCGTCAGCATGACGTAGGGCGATTTCGCGACCTGCGCCTTCAAATCTTCCACCATCGCTTGTTTTTCTGGTTTCATAAATCTCGCCCCCCTACGCCGCCACCGACTGAAACTCCCGCAAATCTATCCGCACCCCGGGACTCATCGTCGCCGACAACGTCGCCGTCTCGATGAATCTCCCCTTCGCCGTCGCCGGCCGCGCATGCAGCAACCCCTGAATGACCGCCCGCGCGTTCTCCTCAATCTGCTGCGCCGGAAACGACACCTTGCCCAAGGCCACATGCACGTTACCGGCCTTGTCCATCTTGAACTCCACCCGCCCCGCCTTGACCTCCTTCACCGCGCGCGCCGTGTCGTCCGTGACCGTTCCCGTTTTCGGATTCGGCATCAGACCCTTCGGGCCGAGCACCTTGCCCAATTTCCGCACCTCCTGCATCGCCTCCGGCGTCGCAATGGCCACATCGAAATCCACCCAACCCTCCGTCTGACACTTCTTGACCAACTCCTCGAACCCAACGAAGTCCGCGCCCGCCGCCTTTGCGGCCTCGGCCGCCGGTCCTTTCGCGAACACCACCACCCGCACCGTCTTGCCCGTGCCGTGCGGCAACGCGACCGTCCCCCGCACCATCTGGTCGCTCTGCTTCGGATCCACCCCCAACCGAAACGCCAAATCCACCGACTCGTCAAATTTCGCCCGCGGAAACTGCGCCAATACCGCCACCGCTTCCCCGAGCTTGTACTCCTTCTTCGGATCCACCAACTTCGTGGCGGCCCGGTACCGCTTGCCATGCTGCGTCATGTCTGCTCTCCGTGGTAGTCACCGCCCACTGCCCGGCGGAGGCTTGCGCCCAATGCGCCTGCTGACCGGCAGACGCTCCTACCATCCACTGGTTCGTTACTCGACAACGTCAATGCCCATGCTGCGCGCCGTCCCCGCGATGATGCGACAGGCCGCCTCCTCGTTGCGCGCGTTCAAATCCGCCATCTTCACCTTCACAATCTCCGCAAGCTGCTTGCGCGTCACCTTGCCGACCTTGGTCCGGTTCGGCTCGGCGCTGGCCGTGGCAATCCCGGCGGCCTTCTTCAACAGCGCGCTGGCCGGCGGCGACTTCGTGATGAAACTGAACGTCTTGTCCTTGTACACCGTGATGATCACCGGAATGATCGTCCCGGCCTGCTTCTGCGTCGCGGCGTTGAACTGCTTGCAAAACTCCATGATGTTCACGCCCTGCTGACCCAACGCCGGACCGACCGGCGGGGCGGGGTTGGCCTGCCCGGCCGGAATCTGCAACTTGACGATGCCTGTGACTGGTTTGCCTGCCGCCATGTTATGCCCTCTCCACCTGCCAATATTCCAATTCCACCGGAGTCGACCGGCCAAAAATCGAAACCGAAATCTTCAACTTCCCCCGCGCCGGATCCACTTCCTCGATCACACCCGTAAAATTCTGGAACGGCCCGTCGTTGATCTTCACCGTCTCGCCCGTTTCGAACGCCACCTTCGGCGCCACCTTCTCCTGCCGCTCCTCAATCTGCGCCAGAATGTTGTCCACCTCGTCCGGCGGCAACGGCACCGGCCGATCGCCGCCAATGAACCCGATGATCCCCGGCGTCTCGCGCATGAAATACCACGCGCGCTCGACAAGCTGGTTCTTCTCATCCAGCAACTTCATGTTCACCAGAATGTAGCCGGGATAGAACTTCCGCGTCGTAGTCGTCTTCTTGCCCTTCTTGACCTCGGCCACCTTCTCCGTCGGTATCAACACCTGCTTGATCAGGTCGTCCATCTCCTCGACCTTCCGTCGCTTCTCAATCGAGTCTTTGACCTTTTGCTCCTGCCCGGACAGCGTGTGCAGGACAAACCACTGAAACCCGTCCGTTGTTGTTGCCGTTGCCATGTCGTCCTCCGTTACGCGGAACCGGTGAGCAGTTGCACCACCTTCAGAAAGACCCGGTCCACCACGGACACGAACAACCCGAGCAACACCATCGAAACAATCACCAGCAACGTCGAGTCCATCAGCTCCTTCTGCGCCGGCCACTGAGACCGCTTCAACTCCGTCACCACCTCGATCACAAACTCCCGTGCTTTGATCAATGGATTGCTCATCTCGTTGTCCGCCATCTCGCCGACTGGCACGCCAGGAGGGACTTGAACCCCCAACCTACGGTTTTGGAGACCGTCGCTCTGCCAATTGAGCTACTGGCGTGTCCACCCGCCGGCCGGTGCGCCGCTATTTCTGTTCTTTGTGCAGGACGTGCTTGCCACACCGCGCACAGAACTTGCGCAATTCCAGACGCCCTTTCTGTTCGCCCTTCTTGTTCTTCGTCGTGACGTAATTCCGCTCTTTGCACTCGGAACACGCCAGCGTGATCAATTCGCGTGGCATCGTCGTCCCCGCCTATTCAATAATCTCGGTCACCCGCCCGGCCCCGACGGTCCGGCCGCCCTCGCGAATCGCAAACCGCATCGTCTTCTCCATCGCGATCGGCGTGATCAATTCCACATCCATGTTCACGTTGTCGCCCGGCATCACCATCTCCACCCCCTGCGGCAACTTCACCTGCCCGGTCACATCCGTCGTGCGGAAATAAAACTGCGGCCGGTAATTCGAGAAGAACGGCGTGTGCCGCCCGCCTTCATCCTTCGAAAGCACGTACACCTCCGCCTTGAACTTCTTGTGCGGCGTGATCGAACCGGGCTTGGCCAACACCTGGCCCCGCTCGATCCCCTCCTTGTCCACCCCGCGCAACAGCAATCCCACGTTGTCGCCCGCCTCGCCGCGATCCAGCAGTTTGCGGAACATCTCCACCCCGGTCACCACCGTCTTCGACGTGTCGCGCAACCCGACAATCTCCACTTCCTCGTTGACCTTGATCGTTCCGCGCTCAATCCGTCCCGTGGCCACCGTCCCGCGCCCGGTAATCGAGAACACGTCCTCCACCGGCATCAGGAACGGCTTGTCCGTCTCGCGCACCGGCTGCGGCACAAACTCGTCCACCGCTTTGACCAGTTCCAGAATCCCCTTCTCGCCCTCGGGATCGCCATTCAACGCCTTGATCGCGCTCACGCGCACGATCGGCGTCTTGTCGCCGGGGAACTGATAGGCGTTTAACAAGTCACGCACCTCCAGTTCGACCAGGTCCAACAGTTCCTTGTCGTCCACCAAATCCACCTTGTTCAACGCCACAACAATCGCCGGCACCCCGACCTGCCGCGCCAACAAAATATGCTCCCGCGTCTGCGGCATCGGACCGTCGGCGGCGCTCACCACCAGAATCGCGCCGTCCATCTGCGCCGCGCCCGTGATCATGTTCTTCACGTAGTCCGCATGGCCGGGGCAATCCACGTGCGCGTAATGCCGTTTCTCCGACTCATATTCCACGTGCGCCGCGGCAATTGTCACGGTCTTCGTCTCGTCACGCACCGTCCCGCCCTTCGCGATGTCGGCGTACGCTTTGACTTCGGCTTTGCCCTGCTTTGCCAGGACCGCCAACAACGCCGCCGTCAGGGTCGTCTTGCCATGATCAATGTGTCCGATTGTGCCGACGTTTGCGTGCGGCTTCGTCCGTTCGAATGTACCTTTGGCCATGTTATCCTCCTGATTCCTTTCCTCTCTCGCTAACCTTCAAGCTGCTTCTATTTACTGGAGCCCACGATCGGGATTGAACCGATGACCTCGTCCTTACCAAGGACGTGCTCTACCATCTGAGCTACGTGGGCCAAGTCTGCTCCGCGACTCCACCCGCCCGTTTCCACCGTGCCGCCCGTCACTTCCGCCAAACAAAAAAAGACAGAACACCCGCCTCCGTTTCCGATCGTTCGAGAAACAGTCAGCGGATTTCTTCCAACTTCAACGACTTAGATTTACTCCGCGTTCCAACTCCAATGCGCGCGATACTATCAGAGACGAACAGGCTGTCAACTGGACTTTCAAAAAATTTTTACGGGCCGGCCACCACCGAATTCCCATCCAGCACAAACCAAGCGTTGGACTCTCCAACCCTCCATTCCGACTCCGCCACCCAAAACCGCACCGCCCCGTCGCTGTACAAAACATTCAATCCCATCCGATGATTGAAACTGGCCGCCGCCCCATCAAACCAGTCACCGAGCAGCGCCTGTTGTTGCGACGACAGCCCCGTCGGCCCGCCTTGCGACAAACTGCGCGTGTAATAGGAGCCGGCCGTGATCTGACCCGGCACGCCGAGGTTGGCCAGCCCGGTATCCCAATCGAATGGCCCAAACTCCCGACCCGATGGACAATAAAACGTTCGCGCCAACCGCCGCCCCGTTCCCCGCAGCAACCTCCCGTACAACACGTAATCGGAGCCGTTCCACAACAAGTAACCGGGATAGTCCTCGGCCGGCAACGCGCCCTGCTCATCGTAATAGACAAACGCCGCCTGCCCGATTTGACGCAAGCCGCCGGCGCACACGGCCGCTCTGGCTTGTTCACGCGCGCGCGTCAACGCCGGCAGGAGCAACCCCGCCAACAACCCGACGATGACCCCCACGACGAGCAACTCCACCAGAGAAAACGCGTCCCTCCTTGAAACGCGAACCTCCACGCGCGGATTGATAACACGGCCGCGCCAAAACGCGAGCCAAAACTACGCCACCACATCCAACAACTGGCGTTTGATCTCCTCCAGCCTGGATCCATCCGTAATCTTCATTCCCGCCCCATCCGTCACCATGAACACATCCCCGGCCACGCCGTCCTCCGTTGTGATGATCGCCTGCGTGACGTCCACTTCACACTCGGCCAACACCCGAAAGATCAAATACAACAACCCCACCCGATCCCGAGCTTCCACCTCGATGATGGTGTGCGCATCCGACCGCTCGTTGTTAATCGTCACCACCGGCAACCCGCCCCAACCAGCCGCTGCACCGGCCACCATCCGCAACCGCGGCTCATCGTCTTTGACCCCGAGCAACAGCAACTCCCGATGCGCCGTCAGGGCCGCCTCCAGAATCAACGCGACCCGCTCCAGCCGCGCTTCATCGCCCACATGCCGAAACTGCTCGTCGCACACCTGGAAGATGTCCAACACCACCGAATCGGCCCGCGTGAAAATGTCCGCCCGCACGATGTTCAGCCCCACCTCCGCAAACGCCCCGGCCACTTTCGCGAGCAGACCCGCGCGATCCCACGTGCAAACCAACACCTCGGTAATCCCCCGATCCGGAAACTGCCGCCACCGAGTTACCGGCGCCGTCCCGACCTCGTTCGGATCCACGATCCGTGTCAAAAACTCGTGAATGCACGCCAAGTGCCAGCGCACTCCCCCGGTATCCACCCGCGGCCAGTAGCGGGAAGGCATGTGGGCAAAATGAATCTCCAACTCCTCTTGGGCAATCTCCGGTAATCCATCCCCCACGATCGCCTCGTACAGACGCGCCCGACAGGCCGCTGCCGACGCAAGCGTCTGCGCGGGACGCACCCACCGGGGTTTGGCGGCGCGTACCGACCGGCGACTGGCACGATCCTCTTTTATTGTTGGCTTCATGCCACGCGCACCAGCACACACCATGCGCGCCGCGAAAACCTCGCTTTTCCCGAGAAAACCAACACCCTCGCCCGTGCCACGCTGTTGCGTTTTGGCCACCGTGTAAAAATCGAAAGTTTATTGAACCAATCCCCACCGAAAAACATCTAACCACCAGATGCGATGTTTGGCGTAGTAGGGTCGCTACAACGTCGTGACCATGAGGTGAGATCATGACCACAGAACGACAACCCGGTCGCCGCGAAGCCATCGAGGTTTATCTTCATGAAATCGGCCAAACCCCGCTGCTCACTCCCGCGGAGGAAATCGCCCTCGCCAAGAAAATCAAGCGCGGAGACAAGGCCGCCCGCCTCCACATGATCAAGGCCAACCTCCGCCTCGTCGTCAAAATCGCCCACGACTACGAAAACCTCGGCTTGCCCCTGCTCGACCTCATCAACGAGGGCAACATCGGCCTGATGAAAGCCGTCGAACGGTTCAACCCAAAAAAAGGCGCCAAACTCTCCACCTACGCCGCGCTCTGGATCAAACAATCCATCCGCCGCGCCCTGTCCAATCAATCCAAAACCATTCGCCTCCCCGTTCACGTCGTGGACAAGGTCAGCAAACTCAACCGGCTTCACCTCCGTCTCACCGACGAACTCGGCCGCGAACCCACCGATGCCGAATTGGCCGGCGAACTCGACCTCACCGCCGCCAAAGTCGCTCACCTTCGCAACATGAACGCCCGGCCCGCCAGCCTCGATGCCCCCATCGGCGACGACGATGACAACCGCTTCTCCGATATTGTGGCCGACCCGAATGCCCCTTCGCCTTTCGAACTTCTTCGCACCAAATCCACGCGGGGCGACATTCGCGAACACGTCAAGCATCTCAACCCCCGCGAAGCGGAAATCATCACCCTGCGGTACGGTCTCGACGGCAACAAACCGCGCACGCTCGAAGAAGTGGGACGAAAATTCAAAGTCACTCGCGAACGCATCCGCCAAATTCAAGACGGCGCGCTCGTCAAACTCCGCCGCATGATGGAAAAGCAGGACCAGCCCAACATCTTCAGCGCGTCGTAACCGGCCGACGACCGCGACTCGCACCGGGCCCGGCACCCACGGCCCGCAACCGTTGCTCCAACGCCCGCAAATCCGCCGGCAACGGCGCCCGCCACGTCACGCGCTTGTGCGTGTCCGGATGTTCCAACTCCAACGACTCCGCATGCAACGCCTGCCGGTCGAGCAGCCTCCCACCGCGCGCAGGATGATACATCCGGTCGCCCACCAGCGGCATACCGGCGGCGGCCGCCTGCGCCCGAATCTGATGCGTCCGCCCCGTCTCCAACCACAACCGCAATTTCGTTACCGACCCAAACTCCTCCACCACCTCATAATGCGTGATCGCCTCCACCGTCCCCTCCCGGCGAGCCTCATCGCGCGCGCCCCCGACGACCCGCTGCCGCAGTTTCTCTTCATCAAACCGCAACAAATGCCGCCACGTCCCCCGCGCCGTCCGCGGCTTCCCGTCCACATACGCCAAGTACGTCCGCGTCGCTTTGTGTCGCGAAAACTGCTCGATCAACTGCGCCCGCGCCGCCGGATTCATCGCAAAACACAGCACCCCGGTCGTGTACTGATCCAACCGATGCACCGGCTGCGGCCGCAATCGCCGAAACGCCGCCGGCGCCTCCTCCCCGGCCAGCCAACCACCCAATATGCTCAAAGCCGACATCCCCTGTCCCGGCGCCGGCACCGCCAGCAGCCCGGCCGCCTTGTTCACCACCGCCACCGCCCGGTCGAGGTGCAGCAACGCCACCTTCCCATGCAGCCGGTAATCCCGTGGCGCA
The DNA here is from genome assembly GCA_964533295.1 of uncultured Verrucomicrobiota bacterium. Classification (GTDB taxonomy): domain Bacteria; phylum Verrucomicrobiota; class Verrucomicrobiia; order Palsa-1439; family Palsa-1439; genus OMJI01. The sequence continues at coordinate 2,874 of CAZHLM010000012.1, read as the reverse complement.
ACCAACGCCTGCTCGCGACGCTCTCCCAACTCCACCTTCGCCCCCGGCGCCACCCCCGCGTTCGCCTGCCGCACCACCGCTCCGCCAACCCGCACCCGACCCTTCGCAATCCATTGCTTCGCCCGCGTCCGCGGCGTGCCGGGGAACCTCTGCAACACCAGTTCAAGGAGAGTCACAACGGAACCCTACCCAAACTGCGAACTGGTTTGCAACCTGCTAGAATCGAATGGCATGAAAAACGTCCGCGACCAGACGATCGGCTAACCATGCTAACCGCAAACCTTTGCACCACGAGCGACCCGCGTGCTGCCCGGCGCGTAAACCATCTTTTTTGTTAGGAACATGGACAATTCTGCTCCCGTCATCGCCGCCCCTCGCCCATCGGAAAGCAAAACTGTCCGACTCGGTAAGTTGTTCGGTATTGCCGACCAAATCCAAGCCCTCTGCCTCGCCCGCAAAACCGCCGAAATCCGCGTCGTCAACGTCGTGCCCACCGGCCGACTCAACATCGTGGATGGCCAGGTCGTCCACGCCGCGTTCGGAGCGCGGACCGGCCTCGAAGCCGCCATCGCCCTAATCAACCTCCGCGACCCCGAATCCGAAATCGAACCCGACGAACCCTGCGCCGAACGCTCCATCGCCCTGCCGTATCTCCAAGTCCTCCTCGAAGCCGCCCAGCGCAAAGACGAAAGCTCTCTGGTCAAACCCACCGTGGACGAATCCCGCCTCCTCGTCGAATACCCCAAACTCTGGATCATCCTCGGCCCCCGCTCCACCGATTGCAGCCTCAAACCCGGCATCACCGTCGTCGGCCGCGACCAAGCCAGCGACATCATCATCCCCGACCCCACCGTCTCCAAACAACACGCCGCCATCGAAGTCGGCGACGACGGCGTAATCCTCCGCGACCTCGACTCCACCAACGGCACCTACGTCGGCGGCCAACGCATCACTGAAGCCCGCGTCACCGGCCGCACCCGCCTCCGCTTCGGCAACGTCCTCGCCGTCCTCACCTGCCCCGTCCAAAAGTAACCCCACCGGCACGGCTTCGTCACACGCTACCGTCTTTTTCCCGGCATTCCGCTCGACGCGGGCGCCAGATTCTGCTTAATTCCGCCCGGTCGCAAAGGGAATCATGTTGGGACGCGCAGGGGGAATCAAGCCGTGGGTCGTCGTTGCCGTTTCTCTGGGAGTCGCAACCGCCGCACCGGGGCAGGCCACGAACACGTGGCGTTCTACCCTCAGCCAAACCTGGGATACCGGCTCCGCCTGGTCACTCGGCACCCCACCGGCCATCTCCCACACCCTCATCAACATCACCAACGCCCCCACCAAAACCATCACCGTCAACTCCGCCACCCCACCCGCCTCCCTGACCATCAGCAACCTCTTCCTCTCCGCCCCCACGGGCCAACTCAACATCCTCCACCTCACCACCGGCTCCACCACCACACCGCTGCGCGTCCTCGGCCAAACCACCATCGCCCCCGGCGGCTTCTTCATCGCCTCCCAAACCCCACTGACCACCACCGGCCCGATCCTGATTGACGGCACGCTCCACGCCATCCAAACCACCGTCACCGCCACCAACCACTACCTCGACATCGGCCACACCGATGCCGGCCAACTCATCCTCACCAACACTTCCTGGCGCGCCAGCGAAGTCTATGTCGGCGCCCTGCCCAACGCCACCGGCACCCTCACCATCGCCGGCGGCACCCACGACTTGCGCTACTCGCTGTTCTGCGGCTGGCAACCCGGCGCCACCGGCTCCGTCCTCATCTGCGCCAGCCTCCTGACCACCACCAACTCCGCCACCTTCCTCGGCGACGCCGGCCACGGCCAGGCCACCCTCACCGCCGGCCGCTGGCGCGCCCTGACCGGCTGGCTCGGCTACTACACCGGCGCCACCGGCTCGCTCACCATCCTCGGCGGCACCAACGAATGGCTCGACGCCCTCCACCTCGGCTCCGACCTCGGCGCCACCGGCGCCGTCCTCCTCACCCACGGCGCTCTGCTCATCACCAACCACTCCGCCTCCGCCACCCTCGAAATCCACCGCGGCACCTTCACCCACCACGGCGGCATGCTCCGCGCCGACCGACTCATCCTCACCAACAACGCCGCCCGCTTCCACCACACCGCCGGCACCCTCGAAATCGCCGACCTCATCCTCGATCCCAACCTCGACGCCGACGGCGACGGCCTGCCCAACAGCTTCGAACTCGCCCACGACCTCGACCCACTCAACCCCACCGACGCTGCCACCCACCTCCGCATCACCGACCTCGCCCGCGAAGGCAACCACATCCGCATCACCTGGGAAACCACCGGCGGCCAAACCAACCGACTCCAAACCGCCCCCACGCCCACCGGCCCCTTCACCAACCTCGGCCCGCCTTTCTTCATCCCCGGCACCGGCCTCGTCACCACCAACTACCTCGACCTCGGCGCCGCCACCAACCAGCCCGCCCGCTTCTACCGCGTCACCCGCTGACCGCCGCGAGCATTGACTCCCGGCCACGTTCCACTAAAACTCCCGGCCCGTGAACCCACTCGAATCCCAACTCGACCACTTCGACCCCGCCGTCCGCCGCGCCGCCCTCGAACAACTCGCCGCCACCGAAACCTTCCCCCCGCCCACCGACTGGCACAACCTCCACAGCCACACCTTCTTCTCCTACAACGCCTACGGCTACTCCCCCTCCCACTTCGCCTACCTCGCCAAAAAACGCGGCCTCGGCCTCGCCGGCATCGTGGACTTCGACACCCTCGACGGTGTGGACGAATTCCACGCCGCCGGCCAATTGCTCGGCCTGAAAACCGTCGCCAGCATCGAATCCCGCGTCTTCGTCCCCGAATTCGCCACCCGCG
>CAZHLM010000011.1:32274-56920 GCA_964533295.1 uncultured Verrucomicrobiota bacterium | reverse complement strand
TCAAACCGCCGACGGGTTCAAACAAAATGAGACTTTTTCAACAGCCTGCTACCGGGACATGTGGGGCAAAGGCACGGATTCCTACCTGCACATGATGTTCGAGCGGCTCACGCTGATGAAGGAGTTGCTGAGCGAGAGGGGCAGTGTTTTCGTTCATTGCGATTGGCATGTTGGCCATTTCCTCCGCAGTCTTCTTGATGACGTCTTTGGCGCAGACAGTTTTCTGAATGAGATCGTTTGGTACTACTACAACAAACTTCACGACAGCCGAAAAAAGCTTCTTCCTCGTGCACATGACGTTGTTATTCGTTACGCGAAGGTGATTGGTCAGCACACTCACAACGCACCGAAAGAAAAACGAGACGAGCCGGTCAAAAAGTTGAAATACCGGAAAGTTGGCGGCCAGATTCAGAACATCATCGGTCCCGATGGCAAAGCTGTCACTTACATCAGCGAGGAGCGCACCGTGGACGATGTTTGGAGAATCAGGTGCCTTCAGCCCGCAAACATCGAAGAAACCCTTGGCTACGACACGCAAAAGCCAGAGGACTTCGTTGAGCGAATTATTCGGATGGCCAGCAACGACAACGATCTGGTCGCCGACTTTTTCTGCGGCAGCGGGACGACGGGGGCGGTGGCGGAGCGGTTGGGACGGCGGTGGATCATGGCGGATTTGGGGCGGTTTGCGATTCACACGAGCCGGAAACGGTTGATCGAGTTGCAGCGGACGTTGCACGCGGAAGGGAAGCCGTACCGGGCGTTCGATGTCTATAACCTCGGCCGGTATGAGCGGCAGTGGTGGCAGAAAGACCGGTTGAAAGGCGCGGAGGAGGAGCATCGGCGGGTGGTGCTGGAGTTTTTCAAGGGGGAAGTGCTGGCCAACGCGCCGTCGCCGTTGTTGCACGGACGCAAGGCGGGCGCGTTCTGTCATGTGGACGGGATTGATTCGGTGTTCACGCGGGGCGAGGCAACGGCAGTGGCCAAAGCGGTGGCGCAGGCGGGTGGACGCGAGGCGTATTGTCTCGCGTGGGAGTTCGAGATGGAACTGCGGCAGCATTGTCTGGCGTTGGAGGCGGAGTGGGGCGTGAAACTGAAGCTGATCCCGATTCCGCGCGAGATCATGGAGAAGAACCGGACGAGTCCGCCGCCGTTTCTGGAGATGGCGGTGCTGGAAGCCGAGCCGGTCATAAAACCCTCACCCCAACCCTCTCCCAGAGGGAGAGGGAGAACGCTTGCGGCGGTGGATGTGAAGCTGACGAAGTTCCTGCCGTCGCTGGCGGAAGTGCCGAGCAAGGAACTGGCGGCGTTGAAGGAACGGGCGATCAAAGCGGGATGGATTTCGTGGATTTCTGGGCGGTGGACTTTGAGTGGCAGCCCGGCAAGCCGTTCAACCATCACTGGCAGGATTACCGGACGCGGAAAGACCGGTCGCTGAAAACGGTCAGCGATGCCGGACACGTCTATGAGAAGCCCGGCAAACACACGATCTGCGTGAAGGTGGTGGACGTGTTTGGCTGCGACACGAGCATCGCGGTGGAGGTGAGGGTATGAGGACACTGTCTCCACGCTCTGGGGCGCGGGTAGGGTCGGACCGCCGGGCCGACCGTGGCGGGAACGACTTCGGCGCGCCCGGCGGTCGCGCCCTACCAACGCAAGGTATGACGTGCGGTCGCCGCGTATCAAAGGAGCACACCGGGAGAAGTTCAGCGCCCGGCGATCAGTTCTTCCACCGTCAGCCCGATGTCGCGGGCGATTTGGCGGAGCAGCGGCGGGGCGATGTCGCGGCCCTTGTGGAGGGGAACTGTTGTGCCGCGGGCGTCGGGGTGGCGGTATTGAACATGCGAACCGCGTTGGCGGACAGGGACAAAGCCGAGGCGTTCGAGGAGACGACAGACTTCGGCAGGTTTGAGAACGGGAACCGACCCCATGATCAGGCGACGGCGACGTTTTGGGTGCCAACGAATTCCGCGTCGAGTTGCGGTTCACCGTCTTCGAGCAGCATGGCGATGACCTCGCGCAGATTGGCGTTCAGCTCGTCCAGTGTCTCCGCTTGGGAGTGGGCGCCTTTGAAGCCCGGCACGTATCCCACCAACAGGCCGGTTACCGGATCGCGCTCCACGACAGCCGTGAAAGTCTTCATGGCTGTATTCTTTCACACCCCCGCCCAGAGTCAACCTGCAAACTCCCCGAGGAACAGTCATGACTGATACGCTGACCACCAAAGCCGCCGCGCTCGAACCGTTGTTTGCAGCGTGGGAAGAACCGAACAAGCATCGCGTCCGCGCCGAGTCGGGCGAAGGCGCGGTCGAGCGCGCGGGGCGTCGTCCGTCGGGATTTGCCATTGCCCACAATCTGCGGGCGGCGGTGAAGGAGTGGCGGGACAATTTCTATTTCGGCGCGAGCGAGACGAGCCGGCATTTGTTGAATCATTGGTTTGGCCGGGCACATGACCGGAGCGACAACGGCGGGGCGTCGGAGTTCCGGTACTATTTCTGCCAGCGCGAGGCGATTGAGACGCTGATTTACGCGAAGGAAGTGCGGCGGCTGGATTGTTTGTCGCAACTGACGGCGGAGTTTGCCGGAGCGCAGGCGGAACTGGCGGCGCTCGGCGTGACGGAAGACGAAGACGCGTGGAGCCGGTATGCTTTCAAGATGGCGACGGGTTCCGGCAAGACCAAGGTGATGAGTCTGGCAATGGTGTGGAGCTATTTCCACGCGTTGCGGGAGAGTGATTCGCCGATGGCGCGGCACTTTGTCGTCATCGCGCCGAACCTGACGGTATTTGAGAGGCTGAAAGAGGATTTCAAACCCGAGGGCGGCGGCCCGGACATCTTCGACAAAGACCCGTTGATTCCCGTGGAGTGGCGGGGTGATTGGAACTTGTCGGTGGTATTGCAGGATGAAGCGAGCGGGGCGAGCACCGGCGGGACGTTGTATCTGACAAACATTCACCGGCTGTTCGACAACACGAAGCGGAAGAAAGAAGGCGGCGACACCTACGATTGGATGGGACCGGCCGTGTCGAAGGCGAAAGCGCTGGATACCGGGGCGGAGTTGCGCGACCGGATCACCAGCCATCAGCGCGTCATGGTGATGAACGACGAGGCGCATCACGTCTGGGACCCGGATTCGGCGTGGAACGAGGCCATTGCGTATCTGCACCAGACAATCCAGAAGCGAACCGGTGGCGGGCTGGTCGCCCAACTCGATTTCAGCGCAACGCCAAAGGACAACAAGGGAAATTATTTCAAGCACATCATCGGCGACACGCCGCTGGGCGAGGCGGTGGATGCCGGCATCGTCAAGACGCCGATCATCGGCCGCGCCGGCAGGCTCGTCGAGCAAGCGACGGACAATGCCGCGTACAAATATGAGGCGCATTTGTCGCTGGGCTACATGCGTTGGTTGGCCAGCAAACAGGAGTGGGAGAGAAGCGGGAAGAAACCGTTGTTGTTCGTCATGTGTGAGAACACGAAAGCGGCGGACGAGATCGCGGCACGGCTCAGTGGCGATGCGCTGTTCAAGGAGTTGAACGGGCGGACCATCAACCTGCACACCAATCTCAAGGGCAAAATCAAGAAGGTGAATGGCCAAGACGTGTTCGTGGAGTCGGAGAAGGACATCAGCGATGACGACCTGAAAGCGCTGCGCAAACTGAGCCGGGAACTGGACTCCGGCACCAGTCCGTATTATTGCATCGTGTCGGTGTTGATGCTGCGCGAAGGCTGGGACGTGAAGAACGTCACGACCATCGTGCCGCTGCGACCCTACAGCGCCACGGCGAACATCCTGCCGGAACAAACGTTGGGACGCGGTCTGCGGCGGATGACGCCATCCGGGCAGGCGAACGAGGTGGTGGCGGTGGTGGAGCACGAGGCGTTCGCCCGACTCTACCGGGATGAACTGGCGCAAGAGGGATTGCCGATTGAAATCGTGGACGTGGACAAGGTGCCGACCACGACCGTCTCGATTTTCCCCGACCCGGCGAAAGATGCGGCCAGGCTCGACATCGCCATTCCACGGCTGACAGCGGCCAACGTCACCTTGCCGGTGTTGGGGCCAATCACGGAAGACGAAGTACGTCAGGCGTTCGCCGCGTACCGGCCGCTGCCGCTCGGCGAGCGCGGCCCGGAGGAGGTGCAATATGAAGGCCGACACTTGATTACCGGCGAAGTGGTCGAGCACATGAAGGTGAATCTGGCGCTGCTGGAATCCGGCGTCGGCGCGGTGTCGTTTTACGTGCAGGAACTCGAATACATCGCCAAGGTGCGGAACACGCATCAGGTGTTGGCGCCGCTGCTGCAAGATTTCTTCGAGGAAATCCTGTTTGGGCAGTCTACGTCCTTGTTCGATCCCAATCTTGTGGCTCGGCTATCGGCTCCCGACGTGCGCGAGCATGTCCGGGCAACGTTTGTTCCGCTCATCCGCAAGAAGACCGTGAGCCAGCAAATTCGCCAGCCGGATGCTCCGCCCGTGCCGGTCTCGTCGTGGAAGCCGTATCAAGTAACGGTCAGCGAACGGCGGCCCGTGGAGAGAGCCGAAAAAACGGTCTTCAATCTCGTGCCGTGCAACCGTTCCCTGGAGCAAGCGGTTGTGGCGATGCTGGACAAGGCGACCGATGTGGCGGCGTTCGCCAAGAACGCCGGGCCGCAATGTTTGCGGATTGATTATCTGGCAGACGGATTGCGGTTGGCGTTTTATACGCCAGACTTTCTGGTTCGCACCAAAACCGGCAAGCATTTCCTGATTGAGACGAAGGGGCAGGTGGACAAAGACGTGGCGGCGAAGGCGCGCGCGGCGGTGGAATGGTGCCAGTCCGCTTCCACTGACAAGGCGACCTGGGAATACGTTTATGTTGTCGAAGGCGTCTTTCAGCGGTACCGCGGCGATTCGCTGGCGGAGTTGGCGCGGACGTGCGCGCCATCGTTGCGCGACCTGTTGGATCAGGAACGTTACCGGCAGGAGATGCCGCTGTTTGCCGGCATGGGGATGCTGGAAGCAACCGCGCCCGAAGCGACGGGATTGGTGGACGCCAAACTCTTGGAGGCGTTGCCGGAACGCATGCGCAAGGCGGCGGATGAGGCGATTGCGCTCTATCGTTTCTTCGAGAAAAAGCCGGGCGTCAACTTCGCGCCGGTGTTCACGGCGTTGTTGGGTGTGATGGATGAAGCGGCCCGCACCCTGATTCTCCAGATGCTTACGCCCGCCCTGCCGGTCACGTCCCGTGAGCAGCAGGCGTGGTTCGAGCCGTACTTGGCCAACGTGGACCCACGGATGCACCGCCACTATCAGGAAATGGGGCGCAACCTGCGCAAGACGCTGGTGTACAAAGCGCGTGTATCGCCGCTGGGATTGTTGCGCAACTGCCTCGACTTTGCGCTGAATGACACCACCGACCTGACCGGCGTGTTCACTGCAGTGCGCGAGGCGTTCCGTTTCAACGACAGTCGCAACCTACTGGATCGGGTGCAGTCCATCAATCATCTCCGCAATACACGAGTTGCGCACCAAGAACATCCGCTGACGAATCTGGCTGAGGCCAAGCAAGCACTGTTGGAATGGCTCGATGGGCTGGCCATGCTTTGGCGTGCTCAATCCAAACACCGGTAACATCTCCCGGCCTTGAGGGCATGGCCGGTTGACGGCGGAGGAGTTGGATTTTGTGGTGAACTGCGACGTCCAGTACCGCCTCGGCCGCGCCGCCGGGGAGGAGGACTGACATGACCACCGCCGCCGCCGCCCCTCCCGCCCCGCGCCGATACCTGGCAGTGCCAGGTATCATGGTCGTCGCTCGCCGTGAGGCACGACGTTTACCACGACGAGTCGAAGGAGGCGGGCTACTGGCACGGTATCCTGCTCGTTACCCACGCAGCCCACCCGTCATTCTCCAACATCTGGCCACCATTCGGCGCGCATCCGGCTGTTCCTGCCCGGTGACCCGAAGTATTGGCCAGTGCCGACGCACTTGGTGGGTCATTTCGGGTTGAGTGCGGAGGAGTTGGATTTCGTTCCTACGAGTTCACGCAGGAGTTTTGAGGCCGGGAAGCCGTCAGCGGCTCGCGCCGCTGAACCGATGGAAGATTTCACTATTGACCATCGGTTTGCGCTCAAACTCGTGGCGGAAATCTGCCGGCTGCGCGGTGTCCCACGTCCGGCAGGTCTCCTGCCACCATTGTTCATGGTCGCGGTCGCTCGTGTAGAGCCGCTTCATCGGCAACGGGCACACCTCCGTGGCCGCGACGTGCGCCGGGGCGGACCGCGCGAACTGCCGGGCGTATTCGCCGAACCGTTTGCCCCAGTGTTTGACCGTCTTGCCGTCGCTGCGGAACAGCCCGGAATGATTCGTGATGTCGCGAGCGTGCGGCATGTCTTTCCACGTCCAGTTCAGCCAACCGGCATAACTGCCCGCCGCCGTCTCCAGCACCCGCTCCAGCAGCCGCGTCTGGTCTTCCTCGCTGCGGTACGGCAGGTCCACGTGAAACCAGCTTTTCCCGCCGCCATACCACCCGAACTCCTCCGCAATCACCGGCTTGCCGAGGCTGGTGAACATCCGCGCCGTGACCTGGTTCGCCCGCAGCCAGAACTGCATCGCTTCCTCGCTGTCGAGCGGGTCGCCGTTGCCGCCCGGCCAGCAGGGCATCGCGGGGTAATTGTGCTGGCAGAGGTAATCCACTTCATCGAGATAGAAATACGGGTTGTACCCGCGCGCCCACTGGTTCGCGGCGAGGTTCGGCAACGTCCAACAGTTGTTCCCGACCGTGATCATCTGCCGCGCGCCGCCCCGTCGCAACGCATCGGCCAGCACCGACACGCTGCGCGCGCCGACGTCGTCGAGGAACACCCGCCAGTCGTAGCGCCACGTCGAGTTCGCCCACGGATCCGGCGGCAAATCCTTGATCCGACCGGGCGTGCAGGCATCCACCGGCAACGTCAACCCCACGTTCGGCGGTGGCACGGGCGCGTTCTCAAACCGGTCAAACGCCGGCACGTCCGCGCCCCACGCCGCTTTCAACGCCGCCACGTCGTCGTTGTACCAGTACTGCAACCAGACCGGCCACGCCGACCGCATCCACCGGGATTCCCACGGCAAAATCCCCTCGCCGACGATGCTCCACGAGAAAATCTCCGGTCGGCTGCCCCACCGCAACGCCAGCGCGCGCCACTGCGCCGCGTGTCGTTCCAAATGCGGCGGCTCGAACCCGTGCACTTTCCATCCGCTCGGCAGCGGACAGAAATGCAAGCCGACCGAAATGCGCAAGCCGTTCGCGCGCGCCGCGTCGAGCAACGCGTCGAACCGCTCCGCCGCGCCGCCATCGAGCCGGTAGCCGTGCGGGAAAAACTCGTCCGGTTCCAGCCACACCCGCACCGTGTTCAGGCCCAACTCACCGAGCCGCGCGAACGCGCGCTGCGCCTCCGCCACCCCGGTCGGCGCGGTGAACTCGTCCGTGCCGAACAAATACGAATACCGCTGACCGTTCGTTTCCCCGATCACCGCCGCGTGATTCGCGCCCATCGGCACGTACCGCGCCCCGGTATTCTCCTCGCAAAACCCCCGGCCACCTTTCGTCACGCGAATAAAGTTCATCCGTTATCTCCAATCCGCCGTCGTCAGCGCCCGCAACAATGCGGCGAAACTCGGTTCGCGCAGCCAGCGCGGCTGCGTCAGTTCATCGGCGTATTTTCCAAACACCAGAAACGGCGCGCCGCCGCTGTCGCTGTAACCAAAACCCTTCCCGCCCGTCACCGCGCAGGTTTCGGGCGTGTCGCGATCCATCAATTTCTCGCCCATGCACGCCCACGCCACCCAGCCCTTGCCGACGCGCCGGCGCGTGACCGCCGCCGTTTTTTCGTCGGCATGCGTCGCCAGCACCTCCACGTCGGCGCCCGGTTCGGGATAAATGTTTGTCGTGATCCACGTCGGGAATCGCTCCGGTACGCCCGGCAATGCCTGCCGGCCCAACGCGGTCAGCCGCAACTCGACCGGCCGACCCGCGTACTGATAATCCCGGTCGTGCCGCGCGTTCAAGCCGGTCAACTCCGCCAGCCGACGATCCAGCGCCCGGCAGGCGGCGTGGTGCAGGCACACCAACCGCGCGCCGGTCTCCACCGCGCGCGCCAGCGCCATGACGTGATCGGGACGGAGCGTGACGTACTCGCGCGGCAACACGATCACCGGCGCGCGCCCCACCCAGTCCGGCAGACTCGCCGTCTCGCACAACCGCATCGCCGTCGGACCGAGCAGACGCTGGAGTTCCCGGCCGTGCACGCTTGGTTCGATCAGCAGAATCTTCGGCCGCGCCGTTTCATCCCGCGCGAGCGTAACGGTGTGTTTGCCGGCAGGAATCTCCAGACACACCGACTCGCCGCTGGCCACCGCGACCGCTTTGCCGTCCACCGTCACCGCCAATGCGCTGCCTTCGATGCGCGGCGGCACGCTCAAGCGCAAGTGCAGCGGCTGCCGGGCGTCCAGTTCCAATTCAAGCCGCGTCGGCTCATACCTCCCGGACGTGCGGACGCCGTTGAGGGTGACGACGTTCTGCCAGCGGAACCGGTGATTGCGCCAGCGCTCGGGGATGTTCGGGCCGACGCGCACTTCGGCGTCCGGCCAGATCGAAGCGTCGCAGATCATCGCGGCAACGGCGGCCAGATACGCGCCGCTCGACGGCACGTAGGGCGTGTTACCGCCGCATTTGTATTCCCACAAACTCTCGCCGAGATAACCGAGACCCGACACGTGATCGTGAGCGTGATCGAGATAGGCCAGCCCGATGCTCGGCTCGCCGGCCACGGCGCAGGAGACGGCCTGGTTCACGTTGTGCCACGGCATGATCTCGTGCGCGTGCAACGGCACGGTCGCCGCCTTGTTCACGAACCAGCACGCCCAGCCGGCATAATCGGCGAACGGCTGGCTTTGGGTCAGGTTCGGCGACCACTCGTCCCACATCCCACGCGTCAGATCAATCTTCGGCGTCGCCTGCCGGTAAAACTCCGCCACGCGCCGCGCCGTCGCATCCCCCGAATACTCGGCATATTTCGCCACGCAACTGACCGCCCACGCGAGAATCACCGGCTGGCTGGTCGCCGCGTGGGCGTCCACGCAGATATCGTGCGCCACCGTGCCTTTCATCGTCCAACGACCGGCCTCGTCACAGTCGAGCACTTCCGCCAGCAAAAACTCGGCGACCCGGCGCAGGTACGGCAACACCCGTTCCCGGTCGCCCGTCACCTCGGCATACCGGATCAGACTCTGTGCAAACGCCAGCGTGCTCTGATACCCTTGATCGGTTTTTGGGTTGCTGCCCGGCGTCCCGTCGTACCACGTCATCCAGTAATGCGGCCGCCCCTTCGGCTTCATCGTCCGCACGCACCAATCCGCAAACCGCCGCGCCTCCTCGACGTGCCCGGCCCGCAGCAACCCATCCACGGCGAAGAACGTGTCCCAGAACGTCATCCCGCCGAACTTCTGCGTCCAGATCGTGCCGAGCGGACACCCGTGATCCCACGGCGCGCCGGCGCGCAACGTGTATTGCGCGCACGCCTGCAAATACTCGCGCTCGGGATCGCCGAGCCACACGTCCATCGCCTCCGCAAACCACCGTCGCCACGAATCCTGACCATCCGCGACCGTGGCCGGTGACCACTCGCGTCCGTCGTAGTCCGTGCCGACGATGAGGACGAACTCCGCCGTGCCCGGCGTGGTAACCGACAGCGTCAACGCCAACTCCTCCCGGCCCGCCCGAGTTTCACCTTTACCGGCCAGCGTCCAGCGCACTCTTACCGGCTCAAACACCGGCGCCGCGGACGTGTCATCGCGCGCCTCCCAGACCAGCGAATTACCGGCTGCGGTCAACCCGCCCGTCGCCAATGGCCGACCGTCCCGCAGACCGAGTTTCACTTTCACCGTCACCCGCACCGCGTGCGCCGCGCCGTCGAGCGACTCGACCCGCAGCGCGAACGGCGCGACCGGCTGATCCAGCACCGGCGCGGTCGTCCATTCCAAGCGCACCGGGCCGAGGTTGAACCCGGTCACCAGCGTGCCCGTGCGCGGCGTGAACGCCCGCCGCCACGCCCGGCCCTCGCGCAACTCGTGGCGCGCGCCGTCAATCTCGACCTCGTATTCGAGCCAGCCGAGCGGCAGCAGCGAGAACGCGCCCTTGTGGGGATTATTGAAACCGAGATCGCGCTCCGGTTCGGGCGCGTAATGCAGACTGAGCGCCCGGTCGCGGTAGATGTGCAGATGTTTCTCGTTCACCCACGTGGTGTGTTCGAGCGAGTAACCGTCCGGGTAATGCCCGAGCCACGTGTTCAACCCCTGCATCCCCGTCGCGTCGAGCGCCAGCCCGAGCCGGCCGGTGCCGACCAGCGCCGGGTGAATATCCACCGGCAGCCGGTCGGCTTCCTCGATGACCGTCTCGCGCGTGAGTGCCGTGGCGGCGGAATGTCGGAATATCATGAGCGTCGGAGGCTAAAGTAACTCACCCTTACCGGCGACTGAAACACAATACAAACAGTCGTCATCACCGGTCCGGCTTCGGCGGCGAATGGCGACTTCGATTTTCATACGCCAAACATCCGGTGATGCCGGGCCTCGACCACCGCCCGCACCTTCTCTTGCCACTCCGCCGACAACCGCGAATGCGCGATCTCGGCCAGGATCATCGGATGCGCGGCACGGAACCGCTCAAAAATGCCGGCCATGACCTTCGGAGGGATCTTCAGGCGCTCGCCCAACATCTCGAAATCGCGCCGCCGGAGCTGGTCCGATTTGCCGTTCACCGTCAGCGCACAGTCGGTCTCCTGCGGGATCACCGCTTTCGAGCAAACGATGTCGTACGCGGGCGACAACCGGAAGCTACCGTCGTCGGTTTCCAGCAGCGAGAAGTTCTTCAGGTGCGCATCGCCGTTGCCGAGCAGAAAATTCAACAGCACGCGCTCGAAGAAGAATTGCGCATCCAACCCGGGCACGCTCGACAACTCCCGGATGCGTTGGCCGATTCGTTCCAGTGAGCCGGTGTACTTGTCGTTCTCGCCGAGAATCTGCAGAAAATCTTCGCACCGCAGTTTCCGCCCATCGGGCGTGCGGTCGAATCGCCGCACCACGTAGGCCGGCGACCCGTCGCGCAGGTCGAACAACCCATGCGGCGGCACAGCCACGCCCAATCGCCCGGCGATCAACATGCAGAGGTTCTCGTTCTGCGGCAGCAACGGAAACCGCTCCGTCTGTGGTTTCAGGATGAATTGGCCGCCGGCGGTTACCGGGACTAGTTGCCGGCCCTGCCGCGACATCGAGAGTTTCGGTTGGACGCCCGAGATGGACATCCGGCCCGCCATCTCCTGCGCTTTGGCCAGCACATCGGCATGGCTCAAGGCCACTACCGGCAACGCCGGCGTCCCGAACAACCGCCGCAGACAAGCCGGATGATACCGGCCCGTCCCCGGTGACTCGACTCCGCACATGTCGCAGTAGTTCGTCATGGCTTGATCGAGACCGCCCCGATGCAGTCGCCGCAGGCTCTGACCAGCAACCCGAAATCGTCTTTCGGATCAATCTTCAACGTCTGGCATACCACCTCGCGAAACCAACCCTCCGGCAGCAACCCCCTGAAGAACGGAAACAACGTCGCGCTCTCGTACGGTTCAGCGCGCAACGGCAACGCCACCGCAATCGGTCTGCCGGTCGTCAGGTACGCTGAGTCGTAGGTAAACCGGTAACCGCTTTCGGTTTCCTCGATCACACCGGCCAGCGCGTCCTTGAACATCACCGTGGCTTTACGGAGTGGTTTCATGATCCTTCACCGCTTCAAGGTGATAGCCGAATAACGCCAACACTTGGTTGACCTTGTCCACACGGACTGTCGCCTTGCCTTGCTCGACCTCGCGGACAAACCGCAGCCCAACACCACTGCGCTTGGCCAGTTCCTCCTGCGTCAACCCCGCCTTGGCCCGCAGCTCCTTTAACTTCGCTGATATACCCGAAGAGGTGTCTTGTGCATTGCTTTTCATTTTGTCTATACCTTATCGGGTTCAGTTGGTGTGCGCAAGCGAATGTTTTATACCCTAAAGGGTGTAAATTTGGCGCAAAATAAGGCCCGTACACCCGATCCAATCGGCCGCATATCCGAGTTCTGATCCAAACCAGACTCGCCGACGCCACCACGGCCAACCAGATTCTCACTCTCACGCCCGCGCGACGAGGATGCCGCCCACGACGATCAGCGTCGCGCCGAGCAGCAGTTTGGGCAGGGAGACGCTGTGATGCTCGGCGAACCAGACGAGGCCGAGCAGGACGGCGACCAGGGTGTTCATGTTGAACAGGGGCACGAGTTTTGAGATCGGCGTTTGCCAGCGGGTGACGGCGAACAGAATCAACGCCTGGCAAACCGCCCAGATCAATCCGGCAATCCCGGCATAGATCAGCCCGGTCGGCGTGATCGCCCGACAGTCCGGCAGCCACCACAAGGCGAGGCCGGTCAGCGCCGTCGCGCCGGCCATCGCCAACAGCAAGCCGCTCGCGCCCAACCCCGCCGCGCCGCTGGCTTTGATCAGCACACCGAAGATTCCCAAGGCAACCGCCGGCAGGATGCCGCCGAGCCACAGTCCGAGTTGTGAATGGTCATTCATGATTGGTTATCTCGCGTAACCATCCGACGCCGCGTTCCCGACGGGGGCGGGCTGGCCGCAGGCGTGCCGGGCGGCGGTGAGCACCTGACGCGACATCAAGGTGAGGTTGATGAAATCGGCGTTGATGGCGATCCATTGCACGCCGACCTCGACCCAGTGTTTCAGCCGGTCGGAGGCGTGGCCGGTCGCCATGCCGACGGATTTGCCGGCCGCGCGGGCTTGCCGGACCACGCGCTCGATGAGCGCGACAATTTCCGGGTCGGTCGTCTGACCCAGCTTGCCGTAGGCGCCGGAGAGATCGTTCGGGCCGATGGCGATGCCGTCGAGATGTTCGAGCGCGAGGATGCCGGTGAGGTTGTCCACGGCCTCCCGAGTTTCAATCTGGACGAACACCATGATCTGGGCATCGGCGGTCTTCAGATAATCCGGGCCGGCCATGTTGCCGTACCCGATCCCGCGAATCGGGCCGAACCCGCGCGTGCCGACCGGCGGATACTGGCACGACGCGACCGCCGCCGCTGTTTCGGCCAGCGTGCGCACCTGCGGCACGATGATGCCGGCGGGATGCAGTTCGAGAATGGGCTTGATGGCCACCGGATCGGCCGACGGCACGCGCACCAACGGCGCGCACCCGGTGCCGCGACAGGCCAGCACGTGGCCGAGCAATTCGCGCCGATCCAGCGCGGCGTGCTCGCCGTCAATCCAGACGAAATCGTAGCCGATGTCGCCCATCAGTTCGGCAATCGAAGGATCGGCGAACTCGAGGCATGTGCCCCAGAGCGGTTTGCCGGTGGCGAGTTTCTGACGAAAGAGATCCACGTGATTGATGGTCATAATTTGTAAACCCGGGCGGCAGTGCCGCCGTAGATTGCGGCGCGTTCGGTGGCCGTGAGCGGGCCGAGCGATTGTTGGAGCGTCTGCCACACGTCCGCGTATTCACCGGCCATGCGGCAGACCGGCCAGTCGCTGCCAAACATCAGCCGCGCCGGGCCGAAACATTGTCGGGCGTGTTGGACGTAGCGGGTCATGTCCACCGGTTGCGTGATCAGACTGGAGAGTTTGCAGACGACGTTTGGGCAACCGGCCAGTTGTTCGATCTGCTCCGCCCAACCCTCCCACGCGGTCGGTTTGGCGAGATGATCGAGAATCAGCGTCAACCCCGGCAACTCGCGGGCGACACGGACGACGTGCGGGAGTGACCGGGATTTCACGAGCAGGTCATACGGCACGCCGCGCGCCGCCAGTTCTACCAGCCCGCGCAACACGTCCGGCCGCGCGAGCCAGTCGTCATCCGGTTCGTCCTCGATGATGTGGCGGAGGCCGACGAATTTCGGCTGGGGCTGCAACTCGTCGAGTTGGCGGCGGAGCCGGTCGAAGTTGGTCAGGTCGGCCCACGCGACGACGCCGCGCACGAACGCGGTGCGGTTGGCCAGCTCGAAATACCACCGGTTCGTCGCATCGTCCTGCGGGTAACCCTGAACGAGGATCGTGCCGGTAATGCCGTGCGCGTCGAGGTGCGGCTGCAAGTCCGCGGGCCGGTAGGAGCGTTGCAGGACGGCGGGCGCGCCGCGCAGTTGCGGGATGACCTGCCGGTCGAGATCCCAAAAATGTTGGTGGCTGTCGAGCATCGTCACGCCGCGAGGCCGAACCGGGCGGCGCGGGCTTGAATCTGTTCCCAGGTGGCGGGCGCGAGCGGAATGCCGTCGCGCATACGTTGCTCGCGGATGCGCAACTCGAACTCACCGGGCAGCAACACTTCGCGCGCGCCGTCGGCGGGCGGAGTGGCTTTCAAGTACGCCACCATCCGATCCATCCGTTGCACAAACGCCGCCCGGTTCTCGAACGCGCCCGGGTCAATCACCACCAACGCGAGTCCGTTCAGATACGGGCTGTCATCGGCGATTTCCTCGCCGGCCAGCGCCTCGCCCAGCACCATCGTCAGCAGACTCAACCCGAAACCTTTGTAGCCCTGCGCGCCGCCGAACGGCAGAATCGTCCCGCGCGGCGGACCGTAGAACGCCGCCGGGTCGCGGGTCGGATTGCCGGCCGCGTCGAGCACACAACCTGCCGGCAGTTCCTCGCCCGCATGCATCAGCGCGCGAATTTTTCCCTCGGCGATCATGCTCGTGGACATGTCGAGCACCACCGGCGCGGTCGAGGTCGGCGCGGCCCACGAGATCGGGTTGGTCGCCAGGCGCGCTTCGCGTCCGCCCCACGGCGCGACGTAATGACCGGCCTTGTGACTACACACCGTGCCGAGCGCGACGAATCCTTCCGCCGCGATGGCTTCGGTGTACGCGCCGAGCCGGCCGACGTGATGGGAATGTTTGCTGATGACGCAACTCAGCCCGGTCGCGCGGGCCTTGGCCACGGCCACCGCGACCATCCGCGCGCCGCAGACCTGCCCGAAATTTCCGTGGGCGTCCACGATCGCCGTGGTCGGCCGGTCGCGTTCGACAGTCACGGGCGCGGCGGGTTTGAGCCGGCCATTGGCGATCTCGTCGAGATAAAACAACACGCGGATGACACCGTGCGAATCCAGCCCGCGCAAACTGGCCTCGACGAGATGATCGGCGACGATGTGAGCCGACTCGGTCGGCGCGCCGGCGTTGGCGAACAAGCCGGTGGCCAGTTCGCGGAGTTGGTCATGAGGAATCGTGGTCATGATGGCGGTCGTTGTTGGTCCATCGCCTCTAGTCGTTCGGCGAGGGAGGATTTCAGGTGTTGCGCCATCAACTGCGCGGCGCGGTCGGCGTCGCGCGCGCGCACGGCGGCCACCATCGCGGCGTGCTCCTGCATCGCGGCCGGGGCGTGAGCCATGGATTTCGCGTTCGCCAGATACCGGTGCAGACAATCCATCACCGGCTCCAACACGCGCGGCAACACCCGGCTGCCGGCGCGCGCGATGAAGAACCGGTGAAACTGCTCGTCGGCTTCCAGCCACGCCGCGATGTCCTGCGCGGCCAACGCCTGCCGGGCTTGATCGAGGATGGCGTCGAGATTATCGAGGTCGGCTGCCGACGCTTTTGCCGTCGTCAACCGAATCGTCAACGTCTCCAGCGCCTGCCGGACTTGAAAGAGGTCTTCGAGTTCTTCGCGCGTCTGCTCGGTGACGATCGCGCCGCAGTTGGGCGTGAGGCTGACGAGACCGTCCTTGTGCAACATCCGCAACGCCTCACGCAACGGCGTGGCGCTGACGCCCAAGTCGCGCGCCAGATGCTCGGTCAACAACCGGGTGCGCGGTGGTAGCTTGCCCTCGGCGATACGCTTTTTGATTTGTTGATAGACCTTGCCGCTGAGGGTCTTGGGTTTGGCAGGGAGTGGAGTGAGCGTCGGCATGGCAGACTTCTACCAGATCGCCCCAAAACTTTCTATAGAAAAAGCTTGCAAGCTGGAAAAGTTTTCTATAGAAGTATGACCAAGCATAATGAGAAATTATATGAACAACATGACATCCGTTCGTTCGTTCGCCCGCCAACTCAGGAGCGCCGTTGCCATCGCACTGACCATTGGTCTGGCCGCGTTGCCCGCATCCGCCACCTTGATCGCCCATTACGACGCGTCGAACATCACACAAGCCGATGGGACAACGCCCGCCACGCCCACCGACAATACATGGGTTGCCATCTGGCCGACCGGCCCAAACTGGTATGACCTCACCCCGAGCAATAACGACTTGGTCGGCGGCCCGAATGATCCAAACTATCACGATGCCGGCCCTGAGATCATCAATGGCGATCCGGCTGTGGCGTTCCGCGGCGGCAACTACCTGACGGACTCGACCGGTCTTGGATTCTCTGGCAACCAGGCCCACACCATCTTCGTCGTGACGCGACTCAGCGACAGTTGGAACACGTTGTTCCTGTTCAGCAACGACCTGAACGTCCAAAACGAAGGTTACTCCTTCTACCAAAGCTCTGCGAACACGGTGCGGATGGAAGGTGGTTTTGGCGACAACCTCGAGTTCACCCTCGGCGCTTCGTTCCGCGGCACGCCGATCATCATCGAATTGCGCTATGACGGCACGACGTGGAACGCCGCCGGCATGGACGCGTATCTCAATGGCGCGGCCCAAACCATCACCGGCGGCTCCGGCAACGCGTTGAACTTCAGCGCGGAAGCGTTCACGCTGGGGAATTTCTTCGGTCGTGGCACGAGCTTCGACCTCGGCGAGTTCCGCGTGTACAACACCGCCCTGACCGACGCCGAGCGCAACGCGGTGGGCGCGGCGCTTCAGACCAAGTGGGGCATCACGGGCGACTACGTGGCGGCGGCCGTTCCCGAACCGAGCACGGTACTGTTACTGCTGGTCGGCGGCGCGATTGCCTACCGCAAGCTGCGGCGCGCGTAGTGCCGGAGGTCAGATGGCAGAGGTCAGAGGTCCGAGGCGAGGATGTCGCGTGCGATTACTACCGAGGCCGTTACTGACCTCTGACCGCCGATCTCCGACCTCCGGTTTCACCCTCATTGAGCTTTTGGTGGTCATCGCCATCATCGCCCTGCTCGCGGCGATGCTGCTGCCGGCGCTCAAACAAGCCCGCGCCAAGGCGCAACTCACCGTCTGCAAGAGCCAGGTTCGCCAGATCGGGCTGGGACTGGCGATGTTTGCCGGCGACAACAACGGCCAGATGCCCTGGGCCGGCGCCAGCGGTCCGGCCGCAGGCCACACGATTTGGGATCACACCCAGGGCATTTCCTATCTGGGTCACCTGATCGAAGGCAAATACCTGCCCGAACCTAATCGCGACAACCACGTGATCTACTGCCCGTCCTACAAACGCCGCACGTCCTTTGATGGTTCGCCGTGGAGTTTCGCCTACAAAGACCCGCCCGGCGCCACGGGCGGATCGAGCCGCGGCTGGATTGACGGCAGCGGCGCGTCTTGCTGGAAACAGGGCGGGCGAATTGTGGATGCCGGCTATGACTACCGCGACTCGATGAACCCGAACACCGCCACCGGCATTCAGCTTACGCGCCTCACCAACGCCGCGGTGTTGAGCGATCTGGTGTCTTTCGGTCTGACCGCTCGCGCGCACGAATGGGTGTACAACGTGCTCGTCGGCGACGGCAGCGTCCCGACCTTGGTGGACAAAGCCAACGCCCTGAACGTCTCCTACTTCGGCGGGAGCGGTTCACCGCTGGCGGGCTGGCCGCATGACGACTGGCAGTTTTTCCCCCAGATCGAAGCGCGGCTCGGCCTGGGCGGCATCCAGTAGCCCGAGATGGATGCAAGCCAAAGGCAGCACGAAATGCGAACCGACCGCCTCACACCTGCCGGACGCCGCGAGCCGTCCTACCGGACCGCATTCACACTGATCGAACTATTGGTGGTGATCGCCATCATCGCGCTGCTGGCGGCGATGTTGCTGCCCTCCCTAAAACGCGCCCGCGAACGCGCCCGTCAGACGGTCTGCTCTTCGGTCCTCCGCCAGTGGGGCATGGCGCACACGATGTTTGCCGACGACAATCAGGGCGTCCCCATGCAGACCCCGACGTTGAGCGGGTCGCGCTACCCCGGCGTGATTTTCGTCAACGCCGCCAGCGCGCCGACCAACACCATGCTGGCGGTGGACTCCATCCAGCCCTACATCGGGCGGCACACGGACACGACCAACAAGAAATGGACGCCCTCCTCCTTCTTCATCTGCCCGAGCAACAGCGGCGAGGCCGGCGCGAGCTATCTCAATGCGTGGAACAGCGGCCTGCCTTATTTCCATTACCAGTACACGTTCTTTGGCCGGTCGGATGTCTGGCCCGACTGGGATTTGTCCTCGCGCTTGAAACTCACCGAAAATTCGCTCGCGGCTGACCGGCTGTTGATGCGCGACCAGTTGATGCGCACCCGGCCCGAACTGGGCTATCCGTATAGCTGGGCCTACAATCACGGCGCGCACCGGGCTTCGATGTGGGCCAGCGCGGCGATCCCCAACGGCTGGTACACCGATCTCGGCCCGCCGCAACTGACCGGGGTGAACCAACTCTTCGGCGACGGCCGCGTCGAGTGGCGCGACCGTTCCCGGTTCAACATCGGCGACCTGCACGCTGGCGGGGCGGGCATTCCGTCCGGACCAACCGCTGACACGGATTGGGTTTGGAGCGCGTTTCAGGACGTGCCCTACTGATTCGACTTCCCGCCCACGCCCGCTACACTCTTGAAAGAATGCTCCCGATAATGCCATTCCTGTTTCCCGCCGATCTTCCCGCCCGGGAATGGGTGACGTTCCCCGCCGCCGGCTATCGCGATGCGGCCTGCGGCGTCATCTACCGCAACGGCGAAGTCATGCCCGGCCTGCCGCTCGGCGGACTCGGCACCGGGTTCATCCCGTTCGGCACGGACGGCACGCTCGATTACTGCTCGACCATCTTCAATCATCATCTCGAACGCCGGTATCACGCCGCCGTCATGGCGTCCGTGCCGGGCGAGAATCCCGATCATTGGATTCGCCGGCCGCATCTGCCCACCCAACGCCAGCCGTTCCTCGCGTTGCAAGTGGGCGACCGCGCCATCCCGCTCACCTCGCGCTGGGTCACCGGCGGCCAGAACCTGCCGGCCGTGGCCGACCTGCGGTATTGGGGACATTATCCGATAGCGGACGTGCAGTTCGGGATTGCCGATTGTCCGGTAACCGTCGCGCTGCGGGCGTGGACGCCATTTCTGCCGGGCTGCGCCGAGGAATCGAACACGCCGGGCGCGGTGTTCGAGGTGCGGTTGCGCAACGACAGCGCCACCGCCCAGCCGGTCACGCTCGCGTTCGGGTTTCACGGCCCGCGTCCCAACGAGGTCGGGCCGGACGCGGTGTTCGCGCGCCACGAGTTGACCGGCCAACTGGTTGGGGTGCAGGTGATCACGCAGACGACCGGCCCGCGTTCCACGCCGGCGACCGGCGCCGCCAAGGTTTATGCCGGGATGGAATACGGCGCGGACGCTGCCGCGCCCGGCCCGAGCGACCCCGCGCCGTTCACCTATGCTTATGCGCTCGGCGTTCTGGACGCCTCACCGGGTTCGGTCCGCACCGGCGCCGAGGTCACGTTCGCCACGCCGACGAACTTTCGCTCGTTACCGGCTCCTGCGGCGTCCCACGCCGGCGCGACGGTCGCGGTGGACGCCACGCTGCCCGCCGGTGAGGAACGGGTCGTCCGGTTCGTCCTCGCGTGGCACGCGCCGCGATGGCGCACGCAGGTCCGGCCGCCGTTCCCCGAGGGCGGCAGCGCGTATGCCGGCCAGGTGTTTCACGGCAAGTCCACGTTGATTCATCGCTACGCGGATCGGTTCGCCGACGCCGCGGCGGTCGCCCGGTATCTCGCGGCGAATCACGAGTCGTTGCTGCGCCGCATCATCGCGTGGCAGGAAACCATCTACCGGGAAGAACGGCTGCCCGTTTGGTTGCGCGACAGTCTCGTCAACGTCTTCGCCATCCTCGCCCACGTCAGCACCTGGACGCGCAACGCCGACCCGGCGCACTGGTGGGGCAACGACGGCCTCTTCAGTTGCCTTGAAAATCTCACCGCCTGTCCGCAACAAGCCTGCATCGCCAACGACGAGTTCGGTGAGTGGCCGGTGGATCTGTTCTTTCCGGCGCTCGCCCGCAACAAGCTCCGCGTGTTCCAACATCATCAGCGCGCCGACGGCAAACCGCCCTCGACGCTCGGCATGGGCACGGAACCGGACCAGCACTGGTACGACCAGCAACCGCCCGTGGACGGTCAGGTGTACATCCACCTGATTGACCGCATCTGGCAGGTGACGGGCGACGACACGATCCTCGACCAGTTTTACCCGTCCGTCACCGCCTGCCTCGATTATCTCAAGACGATTGACGCCGACGGCGATGGCGTGCTCGACGTCAACGGCAGCAATCAATACTACGACACCTGGCCGACGATGGCCGGCGCGGCGATCCACATCTCGACGTATTGGGTCGCCACGTTGCGGATCGTCGCGCGGATGGCGGAACACCGGGGCGACACGGCGCGCGTCGCGGATTGCCGGCAATGGGAACAACGCGCCGCGGCGACCATCGAGCGCACGCTCTGGAACGAAGCGACCGGTTCCTATCGCGTGTTCCATCAACCGGCGACCGGCGTGAAATCCGACAGCATTTTGTCCGACCAGTTGATCGGGCAGTTCTTCATCGAGACGCACGCGCTCGGCGCGTTCCTGCCGGACGACCGGGTGCGGCGCGTGCTGGAGACGATTCTTGCCAAGAACGCCAAAGCCGCCCGGTTCGGCCTGCGCACCGCCGTCCGCGCCGACGGCCAGCCGGACGGCCAGACGTTCCAATCCGGTCTGCAGACGCCCTCGTACTCGACATTGGTGCCGGCCTGTTTGATGATTCGCCACGGCAAGCCGGAGCAAGGTCTCGAACTCGTGCGCTCGACCTGGGAGCAAATGGTGCTCAAAAAATCCATGGCCTGGGATCAACCGTGCATGTTGACGCCCGACGGCGACGTCGGGTTCGGCATCGAGTATTACCACAACACGATGCTCTGGGTGTTGCCGCTGGCGGTGCTCGGCGAGGACCTGAAATCCACCGCCGGCGCCGGTGGCTTCGTCCACCGCATCCTCAATTCCGCCAAAGGCCGATGACCGCTCTCACCTACCACGTCGCACCCACCGGCCACGACGCCAACACCGGCACGGCCGATGCCCCGTTCGCCACGCTCGACCGCGCCCGCGACGCGATCCGGGCGTTGCGCGACAAGGAGAATCGGTTGCCGGGGCCGGTCACCGTCCGACTGCGCGGCGGCACGTATTTTCTCGCCGACACATTCCGTCTCAACCCGCGCGATACCGGCTCCGCCGACACGCCCATCACTTACGAAGCCGCGCCGGGCGAACGCGCGGTCCTCTCTGGTGGCGCGCGCGTGACGGGTTGGGGCCGGTCGCCCGGCCCCGTCGCGGGCGTCTGGCAGGCGCGCCTCGACTCGTACCGGCCCGAAGACAAGTTCCGGCAGTTGTTCGTCAACGGCGAGCCGATGACCCGCGCGCGCTGGCCCAAACCGCAACCGCCCACCGCCGCCGATCCGCACCGGCATCGGTTCACCGGCTGGGCGATGTGCGCGGGGTATGTGGACCAGGGAATCCCCGGCCAGCGTTGGGATCAGTTTTACTACAAGGCCGCCGATTTCCCGCGCGCGGCACAGTGGTCGAAACCGGAACAACTCGAAATGTACAGCTACGCCTGCCACGCGTTCACCCAGATCACGCCCGTGCGGTCGCTGGATGTGGCGCAGCAGCGGATCACGTTGCGGTGGAGCATCCAGACCGACAACCTGCCGCGCCCGACGCATGAAACGCGGTTTTTTATCGAAAACATCCGCGAGGAACTGACCGAGCCGGGCGAGTGGTGCTTCGACGCGGATGAGAAGACGCTCTACCTGAAACTACCGGCCGCGCTGGCCGGCCAGTCGCCGGACGACGTGGACGTAATTGTGCCGCGGCTGCGCACGCTGGTGGAATTGCAGTCCGTGGCGCATCTCACCTTCCGCGGCCTCACGTTCGCCCACACGCGGGATGGCGATGATCATCTTCGCGACAAGGTCGTCGGCTACGGCGCGCAACAGGTTCATCAGGCGTTCGAGTATTGCGGCGAAGGCATTCTCCTGCAGGACTGTGAACACTGCGCCGTCACCGGCAACACCTTCGAAACGCTCGGCGGCAACGGCATCGTCCTGCACCGGCGCAACCGCCATCATCGCATCGCCCGCAACCTCATCCGCCGCGCCGGCGCGTATGGCTTCGTCGCGATGGGCCGCCGCGATGATGATTACCCGGCGTGGATTGATTTTACCGACAACGAGATTGATCAGCCCGGGTACCGGCACCAATACACCACGGCGATCTTTACCGGCCTCTCCGACAGCCTGAACCTCGCGCACAACTACCTGCACGATTGCCCCCAATACGCCGTCAACCTCGGCAACAACGGGTTCGGCCGCAATTATCTTCAATACAACGAAATCCGCCGCACCAACCTCGAGAAACTCGATTGCGGCGCGATCTCGTGCTGGATGGATGTCGCCGCCGACGGCGAGAGTTATTTCCCGCCCACCACGGTTGACCCGCACGCAGAACGGTCCGGCCACGTAATCCGGTACAACCTCATCGCCGACACCGAAGGCTGTTTCATTGATCCCGAAACCGACGAGTTGCTCCGCGACAACGCGCATCGGAAAACCATGCAAAACATGTCCAGCGCGATCTACACCGACGACATGTCGTCCAACTGCGTGATCACCCACAACCTCATCGTCCGCGCAGGCCGGGGGTTGACGTTGCACACCACCAAACACCAACTCGTCGAAAACAACCTGATCGTGGATTGTCTCTGGGGCTTGTGCCTCGTCCATGTCGCCCCGATGCGCGGCACCCGGATGCGCCATGCCTTCGTGGATTTCATGGTCGGCAACCGTTTCGTCCACAACATCGTCACCACCACCCGACCGGACATCGCGCTCGATGCGCTGCGCTTCGACATTTGGGTGCCGGGCGCGGAAAAATGGGACATCTTCCAAGCCTGCGACGAAAACCTCTTTCACAGCGCCGCGCCGGCCTGGCAATGGCGCGCCGAGGATTTCAGCCGCACCATCACCGGTCAGACACACTTCTCACTCGCCGACTGGCAGGCGAAAGGCAAAGACCGCCACAGCCTCGTCGCCGATCCCAAACTGATCGCGCGCCCCGACCTCGGTCCGGACCGCTACGAACTCGCTCCCGACTCCCCCGCGTGGACGCTCGGCTGGACCGCCATTCCCATCCACCGCATTGGCATCCGAGATGAATCTTGCATCCAATGACACCCCTCACCCTAACCCTCTCCCTCAAGGGGAGAGGGGACTTTCTCGCTTTGCCTCTCCCCTTGGGGGAGAGGCCGGCCGCGTGTTGTTTCGCGGACGGGTGAGGGGTGGGGTCGGAGAGCGCCAATGACCAATTCCCCCATTCACCGCAGCGGTCTCGAATACCGCGACCGGGTCGTGCTCATCACCGGCGGGGCGCGCGGCATCGGCGCGGGCTGTGTTCGCGTGTTTGCCGACGCCGGCGCGCGCGTCATGATCGCCGACCGCGACCTGACCGGCGCCCCCACCGGCATCGCCGCCGTCGTGTGCGACGTTTCGCAGCCGGATCAAATCCGCGCGGCCATTGACCAGACCGTCGCGCAGTTTGGCCGGCTCGATTGCCTCTTGAACAATGCCGGCATCCACACCCCGCCGCGACCGATTGACGACGTGCCGTTGGCCGATGTCGAACGCGAATGGCAGACCAATTTCCGCAGCGTGTTCGTCGCCTCGCAACACGCCCTGCCCCACCTGCGGAAAACCAAGGGCAGCATCCTCAACATCGGCAGTCTCGTCGCGCAGATTGGCGAGCTTGGCTCGACCTCCTACGCCGCCAGCAAAGGCGCAATCAGCTCGTTCACCAAAGCGCTGGCGCTCGAAGAAACCCGGCACGGCGTGCGGGTCAACTGCGTCCTGCCCGGCAACATCCACAGCGACAGCCGCGCCCGCGCCGCCGCCCGGCAGCCCGACCCCGCCGCGTTCGAGCGCGAATTGGATTCGCACCAACCCAGCGGCCGCAGCGGCACACCGGAAGAAGTCGGCCAGCTCTGTCTGTTCCTCGCCAGCGACGCCGCATCCTACATTACCGGCGCCGAGATCATCATCAGCAGCGGCAGCGAACTCGGTTACGGCGTCAAGTTCCCGTGGCAACTCGAATGAAACGCATCGCCCAAACCGTGGACCTCAACGATCACCCCGACCTGATCCGACAATACGAGGAACACCACGCCCACCCGTGGCCGGAACTGGTGGCCGGCACATTGGCCACCGGCATCCAACGCGCGTTCGTCTACCGCTACGGCACGCGGCTGTTCATGTTTCTGGAAGTGCCCGACGATTTCGATCTCGCCCGCGACGGCCCGAAGTACATGGAACATCCTCGCGCCCAAGAATGGGACGCGCTGGAAGCCTCGCCGCCACCGGCTCCGGATTCGGCCAGACAGGCCGGTTGAGCCGCGCGAGGGACGGC
>CAZHLM010000011.1:0-32174 GCA_964533295.1 uncultured Verrucomicrobiota bacterium | reverse complement strand
CGCCACCGGCTCCGGATTCGGCCAGACAGGCCGGTTGAGCCGCGCGAGGGACGGCCGCGGCGTGCCGGCGACAAACCGCTACCGCCAGTCGAACACGGTGCCGAGCAGCGATTGCGGTTGGTCGCGCAGCCGCTCGTAGATGGCCGCCGCTTCGGCGACCGGCACCGCGTCCTGAAGCAACGGCTCGATGCGGATCACGCCTTCGCTGACCAACCGGGCCACGGTGACCAGGTCGTCGTGGAAAAAATGTCCGGCGTGCAACACCTCGACTTCGAGACCTTGCGCAGCATTGAAGGGATAGGTTACATCGAAGCGACCGGCAATCAGCGCCAGCCGACCGCGTGGACGCAGCAAGGATCGGTCCGGGTGGCGACCGAGGAGATCGCGCAGCACGTCCGCGCCGCTGGTTTCGATGATGACGTCGAACGGACCGAGCGCCGCGACGTCCGCCCAGGACTGCGGCCGGCCGAGATGGATGGTGTGATGCGCGCCAAGCGAGCGAGCCAGGTCCAGCCGCCGCGCATCGAGGTCGCCAATCGTGACCATGGCGCCTGTGGCGCGGGCGGCTTGGGATGCGAACTGGCCAATCAGGCCGGCGCCGACGACGAGCACGTTTTCACCGAGGCCGACCCGGGCGCGCCGCACGTCATGCAGCGACACGCTGGCCACGCCGAACAACGCGGCCGCCTGGGGCGCCACGTTGGCGGGAACCTTGACAATCAGATTTTCGGGGTTGGCCGCCGGGGCGAGGAAGTGGCGCACATGCGAACAACAGTCGCCGCTGAAAATCACATCGCCCACATGGAAGCCGCTGACGCCGGTGCCGACTTCGAGGACGCGCCCGACGTTTTGGTAGCCGAATTGAATGGGATAACGACCGGCGTAGTTGCCGCCGAGCAGCATGTTGCGCTCGGTGCCATTCGTCAGACCGGTGAAGATGGACTCGCACAGGATGGTGCCGTGTTCGCAGACCGGTGACGGCAGATCGCGAAATGCCATCCGTCCCTTTTCGGGATAGAAGATGGCGCGGGTCGTGGGCGGAATCGTGCATGTGGCCGATTCGCCGGGCGCGACCCAGCGGATGCCGCGGCTGAGGATGCGGCGGAACTGCGGGTTGTCGAAGGCCGTCCGGTCGTGACCGCTCTGGTAACAGAACACGCGCGCCCGGCCGAAGGTACGCGTCCAAGCCAAATGCTTCATGCTCTGCGGATGCTCGACGCTGAGCAGGATGGTGTTGTCGTTCGGGGAAGGGTCGGTCATCGTATAGGTTTCGTCCACCCATTCAAAGTCGTCCAATCCCCGGGTGATAGGATGCCCGCGGTCGGCAATGCGGACCTTGAGGTTGTTGCCGAGATGGTAGCCGAAGGTCCGGTCGGCAATGCCGACGAGCTTCGACCAGTGCTCCCACTTCGGATAGGCCAGCAGCGCATGGTGCAGCACAACGATCCCCTGGTCGGTCGTGCCCAGTTCTGCGAGAGCGGTACGGACATTACCGGCGTACCACGGCCCGCCGTTCTCAGCGGGCGTGTCCAGCAGCATGTGATAGAACACGACGACATCGTATGCGGAGCGGTTGCCGCTGACCCAATCGTCCATGTGTTGATGGACCACCTGAAGGCCGGCATCGGACTGGAACGCCTCGACCAAGCCCGGCACGTCAAAGGGATGTCCCCCGCTGACGAGGGCCACGCGAATCGTGTTGCGGGTATGCGCCATAGTTGGTCTCCAAAAAAGTGCGGCCGAAAATGCCCCGGCACTACGAGCAGCGCAAGTTGAAACCGGTAAAAAAACGGCGCAGATCAGATTCTCTTCACAAACTGTTTACCTTGCCTGTCGCCGACACCACCGTGATAAACGCCGCCCGCAGAAATTGACTCCATGATCAAACTTGCCTCCTCGACGATTTGCTGGGCGCGCGACACATTTCCGGTTGCGCTCGACAAGGCGCGCGCCGCCGGCTTCGACGCCGTCGAAGGGATGTTTTTCCCACGCGAAGTGTATCCGTTTCACGGCGATCTGCGGGAAATCCAGCCGGCGGAGTTGCGCCGGCAACTCGCCGAGCGCGGCCTGACACTGGCGGCGGTGCATATCGCCGCCATCATGACCCCTACCGAGCAAAAACGCCGCGCGCTCACCGATTACTGCCTCCGCGCGATCGACGTCGCCGCCGAACTCGGTTGTCGCACGGTCGTGGACGGCGGTCCCGACCGGGCCAGCGAACCCTTCCAGCCGTTCCTGCGGTCGCTGGAGGAAATCGTGCCGCGGCTGGAGGGGCTGCCGGTGCGGTTGGCGCTCGAAAACCATTACGGCAACTGGATCCAGTTTATCCAGGATTACGAACACATCTTCGACGCGGTGGACTCGCCGCAACTGGGCATCACACTCGATACCGGCCATTTTCACGCGGCCGGGGTGGATCCCGCGGACGTCGCGCGGCGGTTTGCCGGCAAAGTGTTTCACGTCCACATCAAGGACCATCGCGGCCACGAATCCGTCGCGCTCGGCACGGGCGAAACGAACAACACCGGCACGCTGCGCGTGCTGCGCGAGCACGGGTATACCGGCTACTTGTCGCAAGAAATCGAGTTGCACAACGCCACACCGGCCGAGAGTGACGCCGCCGCGGCGGCCGGGCTGGCCTATCTGCGTCGGCTGGTGGAGGAGCAGAACGGCTTGTGAAAACCGAAGCGCGCCTGGGATTTGTCGGCTGCGGATCGCACGCGACGAACAATCATTACCCGAGCCTGATGTACACCCGCGGCCGGCTGGTCGCGGTCTGCGACCTGAATCGGGAACTGGCCGAACGCAACGCGCGGTTGTTTGGCGCCGAGCGCGTGTTCACCGACGCGACACGGATGCTCGACGAGTGCGAACTCGACGGCGTGATCGTGGTCGGGCCGCCCGAAGCGCATGTCAGCGTGGGCCGCGAGGTGTTGCGGCGGGGGATTCCGTTGTTGACCGAGAAACCGCCCGCGCCGACCCTGGCGGAGGCGGAAGAACTGGTGGCGCTGGCGCGCGCGCAGCGGACGTTCTGGATGCCCGGCTTTATGAAACGCCACGGGCTGACCTACCGCCACATTCGCCGCGCCATCGAACGCGGCGAATTCACGCCGGCCGCGGCGACGATCCAGTTCGGGCACTGGCCGGGCACGGACTTGCGGCTGAACCTGCTTTACATGTGGTCGCACGCGCTCGACCTGGCGGTCAGCTTTTTCGGCGCGCCGCGCCGCATGGTATCCGTTCAACATCGCACGCCGCACACGTTGTCGCTCGGCGTGACGCTGCAGTTTCCCAGCGGTGTCTGGGCGCAGTTGATGTTGGACTCGTCCCAACCGCGCATTCAGGAACGGGTGGCCATCTCCGGCCGCATGGGCGAGGCCAACGCATTGTTCATCGCCGACAACGTCGAGCGACTCGAATTGCACCGGCAAGGCCAGAACGGGATTGATCTGCTCGCGCCGACGCTGCCCGAGATCAACCCGACGTTTGATCTGGCTGACATCCAGGTCTGGCGACCGGACTACGGCCTTCCGAACATGGGCCAGTCGCGCAGGTTTTTTCAGGGGTTCGCCCCGCAAGCGCGCGAGTTTGTGGATGCGATCCTCGAACAGCGCGAGCCCTATCCCGGCACCGCGGACATTCTGCCGACGATGCGGTTGATCGAAGCGCTCGCCACGCGACCCGATGGGGAAACGGTGTGGAGCTAATGCGCCCGCCGCGGAGGCGCAACGGGCCGCACTATTCCGATTGCGCAGGCCAGGCCGAATTATTACTCTGCCGCCCATGTTGCCGCCGTTTTCGTTTCCCTCGCCGGACCGGCAGGCCCCTGTACGATGACGAATCGCGCGTCACACCTGACCTTGACCGTCGCGCCGGACGGGGATGACCGGGGGCGCGGGCCGTTGGCCACGTTGCGCGGCGCGCGCGACGCCATTCGCGCGACGCGGGCCGCGGGCGTGCGCGGGCCGGTCACCGTGCTGATTCGCGGCGGGTGGTATTTTCTCGAAGAACCGTTCGTTCTCGAACCGCGTGATTCGGGCACCGCGGATGCGCCGGTGGTTTACCGCGCGGCGCCGGGCGAGCAGCCGATTTTTTCCGGCGGCGTGC
Source organism: uncultured Verrucomicrobiota bacterium (assembly GCA_964533295.1). Taxonomy (GTDB): domain Bacteria; phylum Verrucomicrobiota; class Verrucomicrobiia; order Palsa-1439; family Palsa-1439; genus OMJI01. The sequence continues at coordinate 28,067 of CAZHLM010000011.1, read as the reverse complement.
GGTTGAGCGGGTTTCGGGAGACGACCATCCACGGCCAACCGGGCTGGGTCGCGGACGTGCCGGCGGGGTTGGCGTTCACGCAGTTGTTTGTGAACGGTCAGCGCATGCGGCGGACGCGGCTGCCGCGGACGGGGTATTACCGGATCGCGGAGTCCGTCGCCGAGCCGAGCAAGCTGGATCTGGACTGGGAGAGCCGGGTCCGGCAGTTTCGCTGCCGGCCCGGCGAGTTCGATGCCGGCTGGCACCGGTTGCAGGACGTGGCGGTGGTGGTGTTGAACCGCTGGTTTGAGTCGCACGCCCGGGTGGCGGCCTATGATCCGCAGACGCAGCTTGTGACGCTCGACGCGCATCTGCTTGGCGGGGACGCGGACAGCGATGGGCGGTTGGTGCGGTACTGGATCGAGAACGTGTTCGAGGCGTTGACCGAGCCGGGCCAGTTTTATTTCGATCGCGCCGCCGGCCAACTGTGGTACCGGCCGCGGTTCGGCGACCGGCTGGCCACCGCGCAGGTGATCGCGCCGCGACTGACGACGTTGGTCGAGCTGGCCGGCGACCCGTGGGGCGAGCCGGTGCGTCACATCCGCTTTGAGCAATTGGAATTTCGCCACACCGATTACCGCTACCCGGTCGGCGAGCCGGGCGGTGTGCAGGCGGCGTTCAGTCTGCCGGGAGCGATCACGTTGCGCGGGGCGACGGATTGCGTGTTTGAAAATTGCACTGTCGCGCAGGTGGCGCAGTACGGCATCGAGTTTCGGCTCGGCTGCACGCGCAACCGGGTCGTGGGCTGTCACCTGCACGACCTCGGCGGCGGCGGGGTGAAAATCAATCACGACCACGGCGACCGCACACCGGTTCACGAGGATGTCATCCGCCTGCCGGCGGCGCCGGCGGCGGGCGTTCACGTGCCGGCGGACAAGGACCCGCGGAATCTGCCGCGTCAGGCCGTGACGGTGAGCGATTGCCGGATTCACGACGGCGGGAAAATTTTCCCGAGCGCCGTGGGTGTTTGGGTGGGCGACTCGTCCGGCAACCGGATTTGCCACAACGAAATCTGGAATTTCCATTACAGCGGCATCTCCTGCGGCTGGACCTGGGTGTACGAGTTCAACGTCCAGTGCGCCGACAACCTGATTGCCGGTAATCACATTCATCACCTCGGCCAGGAACGATTGCTCTCCGATCTGGCCGGCATTTACACCCTCGGGCCGAATCCCGGCACGGTGTTGCGCGGCAATCTGATCCACGATGTGGCCAGCGATGTGTACGGCGACTGGGGCATCTACCATGACGGCTCCAGCGCGTTCATTCTGGACGAGGGCAACGCGGCGTTTCGCTGCGGCTACGGTGGCTGGTTCAGCAACGCCGGCCGCCAGAATTACGTCCGTCGCAACGTGCTGCTCAACACCGCCAGCCCCGACAACCCGGCCATGTGCGTGGGCGACGACAACGCGACGCTGACGGTGACCGCCGAGGAAAACATCTTTGTCAGCGCTGCGCCGCAGGTGTTGTTGCCGGCCGGGTTCCAAGGTCACGTGCGTTTCCGCGGCAACTGGTACGCAAATGAGCTCGGCGCCATCGGCGCGGCGACGCGCCTGGATGCGCATCCGGTCTGGTCGCTTGCCGAGTGCGAGAAACGCGGCTGGGCCGCTGGCGAGCGCGTGTTGCCTCACACCATTACCGGCCTGGATACCGGCGCGTTGCGGCTGCCGCCGGACTCGCCGTTGTGGGCGGCCCCGGCCTGGCGCGAGGTGTTCGACCGGTTGCGCGCCGCCGGGCCGCGTCCGCCGGGCGCGGCGCGATCGGAACAAACCGAGCCGCCCCGACCGGTATTGATGCCGGTGCTGACGGTGGCGACGGCGCTGTTCACAGACGAGTCCCGCCGGCTGTATCGGCCGCGGTTCGAGCTGCCGGCCGGTGAGCCGGTGGCGGGGTCGTTGCGGTTGATCAACCGCGGCGTCGTACCGGCCGGCGGCCGGTGTCGCATCGGCTTCACGGCGGCCGAGCACGGCACGGTGCGGGGCGAGGTTCCCTTCGATTTTGACTTGCCGCCCGGGGCGGAGACGACGCTCGCGTTCACGGTCGAGTTACGACCGGGCGTGGAGCGGGCGTTGTTGCGGGCGGAGTTGGAACAGGGCGACGGATTTCGGCCGGTCGGTCTGTTTCTTTATGCCGCGCCGGTTAGAGCGAGTTGACGGGTGTAGCCACGGCTCTGTGAGCCGTGCGGGCAAGGAGTGGTACGGCGAATGCCGGGCGCGCCTCATAGAGGCGCGGCTACACCAACGCGACTGTACGGGTGCCGGTTACAGATCGTCGCTGAAGTCGGCCAGCGGGATCTGGGGACGCCAGCGGGCCATGACCGTGACGGTTTCGGGGGCGTGATGGAGTTGTTCACTGACGATGTCGGCGGTTACGGCGCGGGCCAGTTTCGACCAATCCGTCCAGACCACATCGAGTCGTTGGTTGCCGACCGGGCTGCGCGGCGCCAGCAACCGTTGCAGCGCCAGGGTGCGATGCCACGCCATCCAGTCGTCCCAGGAAAAATGCGGTTGGCGGCCGACGTAGGACAGACAGATATCATCGGCCAACAAATAGCCGGTACGATCCGCGGCCCGGAGAGGGGTCAGGTCATCGGCGACGACCCAACGCAACGGCACGCCCACGCGGGCGGCTACATCGGCGACCCATTGTTGGAGTGTTTCTTGTCCGGGAAACCGCGGCGCGATGACTTCGCGAATGCCATCCTCGCGCCACGCTTTCAGCCCTTGCGCCAGCGCGCGGACGCGGTGAATCACATATTGCCGGCAGGGGAACTGGCCGTGCTCGGGATACGTCACCACCAACGCTGGCAGCCCGCCGTCGCGCAATTGTCGCAATAATTGCCGAATCGGCGGCGTCGGGAACAACCACAACGCCGCCGCCGGGTGATGCGCCAGCAACCGCTCGGCGAAGCTCGGGTCTTTGGCCTCGGCGCCGCGATAAAACTCGAAGTCCACCACGTACTGGTGCGCGCGCAGCTCGTCTTTGAGATGACGGAAGAAATGCCGCCAGTCCGGCAACCAGCAGAAACCGTATTCCCACACCGGCACCACCACGACGCCGCGCACCGGCTCGCGCGGCTGGGATTTGCGACCGCGCAACAGCGTCATCGAACCGCGCAACCGCACCAGCCAGCCTTCGGTCTCGAGCGTCTGGTAGGCGCGGACAATCGTGGTGCGGGGCGCGCCGAAAAAATCCGCCGTCTCGCGCAGCGGGTAAAACGGCTGCGGTTCATCGCCGCAACAGCGTTGAGCGATGGCGCGAAGCCGGTCGGTGACTTCGCGTTGGACATTCGCGCCGGCCGGCCACGGGCGCACGCCTTCGGGCGCGACGCTGGCCAGCGGCGGCAACCGATGTTGGAGCGGTTTGCGGCTCACGGGCGGGATACTATTCACATTCTGTATAGGTTGCAAGCGGGGCGGATGACCAATATTGTCAAGGCAGCTTTGAGGGAGAAAGAATGTCGAAGGTAGATCGTTCCAAAATGGCGAGAGAGTGCGCCGCTGCGGAACAGTCGAAAGCAAACTGCGGGAGATTCACTATGAAACAGTCTCAGCATCGTTCCGTCCTGGTTGCCACGCTGCTCGTCGTGGCGTGGTGTTTGCATGTGGCCGGACCTTCTGCCAGTGCCCAAGTCGTCTGGGACGCTGGGGGCGACGGCGTCAACTGGAGCGACGGCGACAACTGGGTTGGCGATAGCACGCCGGGCGGTGGCAGCAGTGTCCAATTCGACAACACCGGTGGGTTGGGCACCACCAATATCGTCAATGATGCGCCGCGCACGATCTCGGGGTTAAACATCCGCAACACCAGCGGCCAGCATACGATCAATCTGAACGGCAGCACGCTGAGTTTCGACACCAACAACCGGCAGTTCCGTGTAGCCGACAGCGTGTCGGGCAGCAGCCTGCACATGTACAACGGTACCTTCAACCTTCTGACCAACGCGTGGTTCCTCGTGGGGTACAAAGCCGGCCGAGTCGGCACGCTGACGTTCGGGAGCGGGACGACGTTGTTGTCCCACCAAATGGATTATTTCCTGGTTGGTGAAGACGGCGGACAAGGGTATGTGGATCTGTCCTCGGCTAGCGGCACGTTGAGCGTGCGCAACACCGGTTATCGGATCGAGATCGGCGGCGGCACCAGCGCGAGTGGCACCGTGTTGTTGGGATCAGTCATTGATACGTACTTTGGCACAAGCGCCAGCGATCGAACGGCTCTGTATGTCGGCGCGAACTATAATTCATCGGGCAACACGACCGGCACGTTGATCAAGACAGGTGGGCACTTCGAAGCTTACATGCAGGATAGCAGTGGATACTCGTTGTCTGTGGGTAACAACAATTCCGGCAGCGGTCCCAGTACCGCGACCGGCTTGATTGATCTTACCGGCACGACCAGCGGCACGTTTTCCATTTCCGGAAGCAACGTGCGCATTGGGCGGGGCAACGGCACCGGCACGGTCCATCTGGGAAGTGGTGTGACAGCCAGCTTCGGTGTGCCGGCTAACCCCATCGACTTTCGGATTGCGGAAGCCTTCAGTGGCGGGTCTTCGGCAGGCACGTTGACCAAGAGCGGCGGGGAATTCAACGCCTATTTCGGTACTCTTTATGTCGGTTACAATCACGACAGCGGCGGCGGCTCCGCGAGCGGCTTGCTTAACCTGACTGGCACGACCAGCGGCGTACTCAGTAACAGCGGCAGTGACCTGCGCATCGGCGGGCAGCGAGACGCCACGGGGACGGTCCATCTGGGCAACGGAAAGACGGTGTTGCTGGGTAAGCCGGGGTTCACTTCCCTCTTCGTAGGGAAGACGTTTGGCACGGGGGGCACGGCCAGCGCCGGCACGTTCACGATGGGCAGCGGGACGATGGATGCCTATTTTGCGCAGATGCACGTTGGACACAATGGCAACAGCAGCGCCAACAGCGCAACCGGCTACGTGGACCTCTCCGGGGTCACCAGCGGCACCATCACCAATGATCATAATCTCATTGGTGAAGTGTGGGTTGGCTATGGAAGGAACGCAACCGGCACACTTCTGCTGGGCGCGACGGACGACCAGATCGGCGCCAGCAGCTCCAGCCGCACGAGAATTCGCGTTGGCGACAACACCGATAACCACAGCGGGACGCTCAGCGCTGGCACACTCACAAAGTCCGGCGGATCGTTTGAGGGTTGGTTCAACGAGTGGCACGTCGGCTACAACGGAAACACCAGCGGCAATTCCGTCAACGGCACGATGGACCTGAGCGGCACGACTTTCACCGCCAATGGGATCAACTCGTCGGATACTCTGTACTTTGGCGTGGGCCGCGACGCGACCGGCTTGGTCCGCCTGCCGAGCGGCAACGTGACCGCGCCGAACATGATTGTCGGCGACAGCGACACCGGCACCGAAGCGGGCGGCAGCGGCACGCTCGATTTGCGTGGCACGACGTTCACCGTCTCCAACACCGGCTCGATCAACACCAGCGGCAATCTCATGGGCCGTGGAACGCTGACGGCGGCCACGTTCATCATGAACGGACGCACCACGGCCACCAACGGGACGTTGACGGTCAGCTACAGCACGTTCAACAACACCGTCGAGAACCCGACCAGTGGCGGGAACGGTTGGCGGGCGATCAGCGGCGGCCGGCTGGATCTGCCGCTCGTGGCGGTCTCCGCCGGCAACGTCAGCCGCAACTGGGGCGAATCGTCGGGCGACACGACCATTGACCTCGTCAACAGCGTCCGCGCGAGTTTTACGAGCGCGACGGCCGGCGATTGGCAGGTGTCGTTGCTGGCGCCGGATCACGCCTTGGCGCAGCCCGGCTTGCAAAACGTGATCGGGCTGTGGGACATCAACGCGATCAACGGGTTGACGTTCAGTTCCGTTGACCTGACGTTCCGTTACGATCTCGAACTGGCGACCACGCTCGGGGTGAGCGAAAGCAACCTCAAACTGTTCCGGTATGACGGCAGCCAATGGCAGTTGATGACCGGGTTTGTGCTGAACACCACCGACAAACACATCAGCTACGCGGGGGCGACCGGGTTCTCGCAATGGGCGATCGCGAGCGATCTCGCGACGATCCCCGAACCGAGCACGGTGTTCCTGCTGCTCGTCGGCGGTGCGATCGCCTATCGCAAGCTGCGGCGCGCGTAGCGACGGAGATCAGATGGCAGAGGTCAGAGGTCTGATGCGACGAGACTGCGTGCAATCACTGCCGAGGCCGTCGCCGACCGCCGACCGCCGACCGCCGACCACCGGCTTCACGCTCATCGAGCTGTTGGTGGTCATCGCGATCATCGCGTTGCTGGCGGCGATGTTGCTGCCGGCGATGAAGAACGCCCGCGAGCGGACGCGGCAGGCGGTCTGTAAATCCAACCTCCGGCAGTTGAGCCTGGGGCTGTTTCAATACAGCGACGACAACCGCGGCTACGTGCTGGGCAGCCATCAATTCTTTGGAACGCAGCCGCTGCTCATCATGAAAAATGTTTCGGGCACCGGCTGGTGGGGGTTCGAAATTATTTCCAAGCCCGTCATCGAGCCTTACTGGCCGTATTTTGACGACCAGAACCATGTGGTGAAATCGGTTTTGATGTGTCCCAGCAACGCCGGGCCTGCTGCCCGCAACTGGGTAAAGCATCACTGGGAGGCGCCCTACGATTTTATTGCGTTGTGGTACGCGTACTTCGGCCGGTATGACTGTTCCAGCGGTTGTCACCCGAGCTGGACGACAACTGTTCCTGGCGAAGTCACCGGTACGTCGTACGAAGCCGGTAAAGTCCTCATGGCGGACCTGATCTATCGTTGGAATGGCGGTGGCGGTCCTTGGAGCTACAACCACGGCCAGTACGGGCCGTCGTATCATCAGCCTTACGGGTTCCAAGACTACGGCCCACCGCGCATTCTGGGCGCCAACAAGCTCTTCGGCGATGGCCACGTGGACTGGAAAGATCGTTCGCGGTTTGACCCCGTCGGCATGGACCAACTCTCGGGCGCCGTGCCGCGCACCACCGGGGCGGACACGGTGTTCTTTTGAACACGCGACTCGCGCGCCTGGCCGCTCGCGAAATCCCTGAACCATCCTGAAGGAGACTGAAACCGATGCGTTGTCTGAAGCTGCTGCTGTTGACCTTGGGGCTGGCGGCGACCACCAGCCACGCCCTGCCCGTCCACCTGACCGACCTGACGCCCACGGCCGTCGAATACGGCATGACGAACTCCCCGCCCGAATGGAAGCTGCAAGTCGGCCCCGGCATCATTGACATGGGCAGTTGGGGACTGCACAACGCGTCGTTCTGGCAAGACGCCCGCAAAATCGTCAAAGCCTATCCACCGGATTTCCGTCTGCCACCCGGCCAATCTTACAAAAGCGAAATGACCAACGTCTTCGCCGTGGACGGCGAACCGGTGACCGGCGTCGGTCTCTGGGCAAAGGTCAACTGCATGTACCACTGGCTCGAATTCGCCATCCCGGCCGACGCCAAACGGTTCACGGCAAAATTCTATTCCACCGACGATGCGGCCGGCGTCAACTTCCACATCAACGCCGAAAACCCGGCCAACCAGGACATCAATCTCGCCATCTTGGTGGATGGCCAACAGGTCTATCACCGGCATTTTCAACGCCACGGTTACGTCCCCGGCGGTGGTCAATTGCTCGACACCGTCGCCCTCGACCTGCCGCCCGGCGCCAAAACCATCCGTTTCCACCTCGACTCGACCAGTTTCCCCAACAACATCAACAACGAAATCGTCATTCACGACGGTCGGTTCGAATAGCGCGGTGGCCCCTCACCCTGACGCTTTGCGGAGAACCGCGTCTCGCGGACTCGGCTCCCCCGCCAGCGGGGAGAGGGAAACCGGTGCGAATGGCCAACGCACCAATCGGCGATCGGACCGTGGGGTGGAAAACGATTTCCCCCTCCCCATCCGATGGCGAGAGGGACGGGGTGAGGGGTTTTCGGACCGCATAATCTCGGAGGAAACTGTTTCTGTCGCCGACACGCCCGAGTTCGACCGCGCCCGCGCCCGCCAACTTGCCGACCGGTTTCGTCCGCTTGTAAATCCAGCGGCGCCGCGCTATTGAATCGCGGCATGACCACTGTGCTTCAGGAATCTCGCCCCGATGAGTAACTGCCATTTCCGGATGCTGGGGTTGGCGCTGGGCTTGAGCCTCGGCAGTGGTTGCGCGCCCACCCATCCGCCCGAACCAACCGCGCCCGCGTTGGCCACGTTCCCCGCCGACCAGATTCGCATTGAATTGCCGGCTGATCATTCCACCGTGTCCGTGGTGATTGACGACGCCACCGGTCGGCGCGTCCGCAATCTGCTCAACGTCCAGCCGGTCACGAACCGCACGTTGACCATGACGTGGGACGGTCGCAACGACGACGGTCAGCCGGTCGCACCGGGCACCTACACGGTGCGCGGCGTTTCGCATTCCGGCTTCGGAGCCAAATACCAATACGCGTGGTACAACCCCGGTCAGCCGCCGTGGGAAGGTTATCCCAACAGCGGCTGGGGCGGTGACCATGCCGGCGCGGGCAGCATCGTCGCCGTGCCGCCCGGAGTTGAATCGCCGTGGCACGTCATCATCGGCGGCGAACTGGCCGAAGCCGGTGACGCGGTTTTCGCGCTCGATGCTCGCGGCCGAAAAGTGTGGTCCTTCAAGCGCGGCTGGTCCGGCGCGCGGTCGTTGGCGGTGGGCGACGGTCAGTTGTATCTCGCCCTGCCCGAACCCAACGCGATCTTGCGGTTTGATCTCGCCAGCGGCCGGCCCGCACCCTTCCAGCGGACGGCCGGCCTGGTCAACGAAATCAATCTCGACGCCCCCGTTCACAGTCTCGCCGTCGGTCCCGCCGCGCTGGTCGCGCTGCTGCGAACCGAGCCGCCGCAGTTGGTGTTCTTCGACAAGACGACCGGCCGCGCGCAACGCCAATTGCCCGCGACCGGCCTGGGCCAGCTCGCGTACGATCCGACGGGCCGGTTGTGGTTCAGCGGCGCGGGTCGGCTGGCGACGTTGGACGAAGCCGGTACGCCGACGCCCGTCACCTTACCGGGTCTGGAACGGCCGGGCGCGTTTTGTTTCGATGCCAGTGGCGCGTTGTTCGTGATGGACGAAGGCACGGACTGGCAGGTCAAGGTGTACGGCCCGCCCCCTCACCCTGACCCTCTCCCCACAGGGGAGAGGGGATCGCCACCGCACAAGGAGGCGGCCACAACCTACCACTTCCTCCGCGCCATCGGCACGCGCGGCGGTCAGGGCAAACGGCTCGCCTACGACCCGCACGCCATGCAATCCGTCGTCAGCGCCGTGACCGTGGACCGCGACGGCTTGGTCTGGACCACCGAACCGGCGCACCCGCGCCGGCAGGCGGTCTGGGACGGCGCGGGCCGGTTGGTCCGCGATTATGTTGGCTCGACGCAATACGGCGCGCACAACTGCACGTTGCACGAGCAGGACCCGACGCGCGCCACGGCGTACGGCATCTTGTTCGAGATTGACCCCGGTGCGCTCGCGGCCTACCGGCCGATTCGTTTTCTGAGTTCGGGGCCGCGGCCGGGTTCGCCGTTTGAAATCCCGCGCGGATACGGGCCGGTCGGACACTTCTTCCATCGCGGCACGCTCTTTCGCTCGAACGCCTCCGGTCAGCCGCGCGAGTACTATCTCGACACCAGCAGCAGTCGGCCGGTGTTGTATCTCGACATTGCCGGCGATTACCGGCCCGTGGCGGCGGTGATCGGCGGCGACGGCGGCGTGTTCCAGTTTTGGTCGGACCGCAACGGCGATGAACTCGTGCAGCCAGAGGAGACGCAGGAATTGCCGTTCCGTCGCGCACCCATTGAATACTACGACATGAGCGGCGGGATCAGTTTTCTGACCGGCTGGACGTTTCCCATCACGGAAGACCTGACGTTCTACGTGAGCGGCCTGGCCATCCGTCCGGTGGGTTTCACGGCCAATGGCGCACCGCTGTACGACCTCGCGCGCGCCGAACCGCTCGGCGAAATGCGCCAGCCGCAGATGAGCGCACTCGCGCGCGTCGGCCGGCATTTGGTCGGTCACGCCCACACACCCCACCGACCCGCCGCCAATCCGCAGTCGCCGTATTTGGCGTCGCGGTACTGGTTCGCCGACCTGACCGGGCGGGTGGTGGCGACCTTTCCGATGCCGGGCTGGGGCGTGCATGGTTCGGCGCATCTGCCGCCGCCGCCGGCGGGACAGACCGCGGGCGAATTGTTGCTGGCCGGCAGCGCGGATTTGGGCGGCGCCGTCGGCAGCGTGTTCGCGGTGCACGGCAATTACGGGCAGGTGTTTTTGTTCACCGAGGACGGGATTTTTCTCGGCACCCTCTTCCGCGACGTGCGCGAGCCGCATACGGGGTACGGCGCGACCGTCGCACGGGGCGCCGACTGGAGCGCGGTGACGATGACGCAGGAACCGTTCAGCGGCTGGTTCGGCAAACAGAGCGACGGCAAGGTCCGGTATCTGTTCGGCCGCAACGCCGCGCTGGTGGTCGAAGTCACCGGCCTCGACCAGATCCGGCGGTTCACGGCCGGCAAGGTCGTCATCAGCGGGTCCGCGTCTCCGTAGGGCGCGCCCCCACCGGCTACGGACGGAACACGCCTTCGCTGAGCACCACTTCGGAGTTCTTGTTCCAGTCAATCGCCGGGGAGGCTTGCAGGCGGAACGAAATCATCTTCGCGCCGGCGGGCAGATCCACTTCGATCTCGCCGAGCAACTCGCCGCTGCCCATCGGCACGACAGCCTTGTTGCGGGATAGCTCCTTCACCACCTGACCGTCCACCAACACCTGCACCGTGTATTCCTGCCAGCCGGTATAGTTCGTCCAGTCCGGCATGTACCCGTGCGAATCATCTGTCGTGAACGCCAGCGCGCTGAACTTCTTCGCGCCGGCCGGAATCGCGTAATCGAGCTGGTGATACATCATCGTCACCTGCACCCACAACCCGACGCCCGTTTTCGGCTTGCCGCCCACGAAAAACACATCCGTCATCCGGCTCCGGTAGTCTTTCGCCTCCGGCAACACGCCCGGCAGTTCCTTCACGATCTTGCGCGCCTCCGGCCAAAACCAGTTGCCGGAATAATACGCGCCCGTGTCGAACTTCCCGGCCTCCGCGCCGCGCGGCTGGACGTGCGGCCGCAAACTCTCATCGGGATATGGCAACGTTCCAAACTCCGCCTTCACCGGCGTCACACTCGTCAACGCCACCTCCGCCGCCAGCAACGGCGTCGTCAGCATCCACACCAACAGCCATGCCATTTTCATCCGCATCTCAGTTTCTCCTCCGCCGCGCGCGCGCGCGCCGCGATGTTGGGTTCGGGTGTCCACGTCCAACGCCGCAACACCGCGGCGGCGGACGGATCGGGGACCTGGGTCAGCGCCGCACAGGCCACCGAATGCACATGATAACGTTGCCGGTCGTCCTGCAACAACCGCACCGCCGCCGGCGCGACCGCGCGGTTGCCGCGGGCCATCAACTCGCGCAACGCCCGCACCGTCTCGCGCCACGCCGCCGGCGCGGGCTGTTCCAGGCACGCGAGCAACTCTGCGTCGGTAATCTTCGCGCACGCCGGGTCGGCCGGCCAGGGTGGTTCGCTACCGGACATCGTCGCCGGACACGCCGCGAACGCGACCGGCTCCGCGCCGAGGTCCGGGACGGACACGCTTGCGCCGCCGCCGTCCCACGTCGCTTCCCATGACCACGTTCCGGTTGCCTGCACGCGGAGATGTTTCGCCACAAACGGCAACAACACCGTCGCCGTGCGCAGTTCCTTGCCGGTAAAGCTCCGCATCAAGCGCCGGCTGCCGGACCACGTCCAGACGCCGTGCGACAGCGGTTTCGGATAATGCGGCTGCGGCTCGTACCGGTGCGTCTCCCGCACCGGCCAGCCGAGCGTGACCGGCACCTCGACCGGCGGCAGATACACCTGCCAATCCCACGTCAGCGATTCCGTCGCCCGGTAATCATCCACGATCCAGCCGATGCCGGCCGCGTCCATCGCGATGAACCGCCGCGCCACCCGCAACGGCAGCGCCGGATCGTAAATCGCCCGGCTGTCGAAGCCGACCATGTGCCGTTCCGCCGCGCGCTGCTCGAACACGCGCTGCCCGGCCACGGCGTCGAACGGAAACCACTCGCGCTGCCCGGCCACCACCACCGTGTTGGCCTGCCCAATCAGGCCGGTATCCACGGCGGCGAGAAGGTTTTCGAGCGAGCCATATTGCTGGAGAATCATCTCCAACCGTTCCGGTTCGAGTCGGGCGCGCAAGCCGGTCACGTCGCTCGCGAGCCGCGCGTCGGGATCACGTCCGCCGTCGCCGAAGATCGCCGTGCCGTTGACTTCCCAGAGGACATGATTCGGATTGCACTGATACCGGCCGACGGCCTGGACGGTGTCGGAAGTGCGGTCGGCACAGAGCATCAACCGACTGCGCGTGGGCCGGTGGTCAATCACCGCCGCGCAATGCCGGCGCGTCCAGCCGGTAAGCGGCGAGGCTGCCCCCTCATCCTGACCTTCTCCCGCTCGGCGGGGGAGAAGGGACCGGGCATGGTTTCCCCTCTCCCCGCTTGCGGGGAGAGGGGCAGGGTGAGGGGTCTGCGGCCAGCACAACAACGCCCACACCCGGTCATCCGCGCGCCAGCAGATCGTGTCGTACTCATCCCAATTTTGACGGATCAAATCCACGGGCACCGGCTCGCCGGTCAGACGGCACAGATACACCAGCGGCGACAACGTGTAATAGGTCGTCCAGCCGTGATTGTCCCAGCCGGGCGCGCAGCCCGCTGGACTGGCGAGGTCGCGATGCAGTTCGAGGATGGCGCGCAGCGACGTGCTGTTTGGGCCGAACTTCTTCTCGAACACGGCCCGGCCTTCCTGTTCGATGAGCAGCATCGCGAGCCACATCGCCAGCGGGCTGACGACTTCCATCTGGTAGGTCGAACCTTCGCCGCTGTAGCCGTCCGGCGGCATGAGCCCGATCCATTGCCGGGCGCGGTCCAGCCCGAGTTGCGCGAGCCACGCGGCGGAGTCGCGCTCGACGCCCAGCCGCCGCAATCCTTCGCCCACGATGCCGCAGGTGAGGCTCATTGAGAGGAATTGGTTGTCCGCCGACGGCGCGCGTCCCGACAGGACGGCGACGACGTGTTGCCGGCAGAACTGCACGAGATCGCGACCGAGTTGCTGCCGGTCGGCGTCGCTCCACGGTGAAATGGTTTCGAGCCACGTGGCGTAGGCGGCGACGCGCAGCGCGTGCGGCGCGATGCACCACGTGTGATACTCGGTGGCGTCGTTCTCGCAGCGGGCGAGATACCGGGCGCGATCGAGCAACGCGGCGCGCGCGCGTTGCACCGCGACCGGCTCGCGATGAAGCCAGACCGGCAGGAACTGGTTTTCCACCGCCCAGTCCGGTTCGGTGGCCAGCCGGTGGTGAAACCGGGCGACGAGATCCGCCGGCGCGCGGAGCGGGACATCCGTGCCGGGCATCAGCAGTGGTGAACGAGCGGTCATGCGGTGGAGAGCTTACCGGAAGCGCGTGTTCCCGACGACTGAAACAGGATACGGACAGCGGAGGGCGCACCGCAAGTTTTGTAGGGCGGGCACGCCTGTCGTCCAGGCTGCCCGCCGTTGGTTTTGGGTGTGAACCAATGGTCGCGACGCGAACCCTAAACGACAGGGATTCGCGCCCTACAATTCCGGACCAGATTAAAACTTGCGGTGCACCCGACAGCGGAGCGCGATTCCGCAGCGGCTTGCCTTTCGGGAGGGCGACCGATAGGCTCGCGGTCATTGTGAGTGTCTTGGACCGGGTTCTGGAGATCGCGGCGCGGGCGCTTCCCGCTGCCGGCGTGGATTGCCTGCTGATCGGCGGGTTTGCCGTCAATCACTACGGTTACACCCGCAGCACGCTGGACGTGGATTTACTGATTGCCTCCGACCGGCTCGATGAAGTGCGCCGCATCATGCGGGAGGCGGGGTTCATCAACATGGAGGTTTTCGACAACGTGGCGTTTTTCTCGGTACCCGGCCAGCCTCCGCGTGTGGATTTCCTGCGAGTGGAAGCGAACACCATGAACCGATTGTTGACCAACGCCCAGCCGGTCACCATCCACGGCCACCGCCTGCGTGTCCCCGCGCTACGCGATCTTCTGGCGATGAAGATTTTTTCGCTGGCGCAACAGCCGGCGCGGCGCATGGGAAAGGACCTGCCGGACATCGCTTACCTGAGCGTTCTCCATCGCCTCGATGTCGAGACGGAGATTCGACCGCTCTGTGATCGTTTTGGCACCGCGGAAACATATCGCCTCATCCGCGAACAGATGGCCGCGTTGCGAGAGCCATGAATTTTCCCCCGCAACTCCCCAGTCCGCCGCCACCCCGGCTCTCGATGGACGAATATGCGGATTTCGTCATGGAAATTATCCGCCACGCCGACCCCCTGATGGTCGCCCGGCAGAAAGCGCTCGAGGAACAAATCACCACGCCGTTTCGCATTCCACTGTCCCCGCCCGGTGACCACACGGATTTCCCGCGCGGGTGATCGGGGAGCCGGTGTGGTCATCGGTGTTGCGGAAGCGAGTGTCGCTCATCAGGATCCGGCCGGCATCAAGGAATTGGTCAGTCAATTCCCCCTGGGGGTCGAGACAATCGCCCGGATGCCATCGGCTGATTCCCCCCAAAAAAGGGGTGCGATCCGCTGCGCCGGTACGCCGAACGCGGCCAGCAGCGCGATGAGCCGTGGGAACGACGGCGACCAGCCCAAGTGGGGCGTCCCTCAGAGAGCCGGAGTTCGGGCTACCACTCGCCCCACGCGCTGTTGGGGGAGAACGGCGCAACGGTGACGGACCAGTCCGTAATCGCCGCGTGCTTGAGCAACTCGACATGGCCGTCCACAAACGTCACCGCATCCTGTTTCAGATGTCGCCCGGTGGGGTAGATATACCACGCCGCCGCCGTGAAATCGTTGAGCACCCCGAATCCGGCCAGCCAGCCGTCCACGGGTGCGTCGGGGTGATAGCCCCGGTCGGCGAACAAGATGATGCCGGTCGGCCGCGAAATGCCGGCCACTTTGAAGTTGCTGTGAAACCACGTGCTATGCGGATTGGTCGTCGAGATGAACATATTCTGGCCGTAGCTCGGCCAGTATTCCTGTTCCGCCTTGTTCTGCACATCGGGGCAGAACATCACGCGGCGCGGCAGGTTCTCGCCCAACGACACCTTGTTCTGGGGCGTTGCCGAGGCGCGGTTCAAATAGGGCGCGAGCCGGCCGCGATAGCGCGTGTCCCAGTCACCGCTGGTGGTCAACGAGTCCGGCGTGAACCCCGGACAAAACTGGTCGCCGCGTTCGAACCCGGTCTCCCGCCAGTGGACATACGGGAATTTGCCGCTGTAATCCTCCGCGTACACCATCGCAGCCAGATGCAACTGCCGCTGGTTGCTCTGGCAGACCGCCAGCCGGGCTTTCGACCGCGCCGTCTTCAACGCCGGCAACAGCAGCGCCGCCAGCAACGCGATGATCGCGACGACGACCAATAACTCGATCAGTGTGAATGCCACGCGGGCGCGCATCTCCACGCCGTTTAACCCCGCACCTCCGGCTTGCAACCCGAACACGATACAGACAAGGTTGCCCCGCGCCGAGATCACCATGAGCGGTAAACGCGTTCCCCGTCAACTTCCCCGGCTGACCGGCTGGCGCAAGCTGCCGGCCCGCACCAACCGCACCGCCGCCGCGACCGATTGGTTGCGGCGTCTGGCGCGGCGCTGCCGGACCGACCAGAGCGCGCCCTTTTACAGCATGCGCGAGGTGGCCAACCGGCTGGCAATGCCGGTGGCCGACATCGCCCGCGTGTACCGCCGGTTGAACGACGAGGGATTACTGCTGGTCCGGCGCGGCGCGCCGACGTTGCTGACGCCGCGCGACGCCAAACCGCGGCGGGCGATTCGCGGCGTGGTCGCCATCCCGATCTGGCAGTACGCCAACGCCAACTGGACGGACTGGCGGCAGTTCTTCAGCGCCGTCGGCGAGGCGTTGCGCGAGCGGCATTTTGCCGCGGATTTCCTCCTCTACGGCCAGGAAAACCTCGCCCGCCCCGGTTTTACCGGCAACATCCTCGCCAAGTCGCCGGATTATCTGTTGTGGTTTGGGATGCCGGGCGGCGCGGAGAACGTCATGCTGGCGCTGCACGATGCCGGCATCCGGCTGGTCATCGTCACCATCGCCCCGACCCGGCTGCCGGCCGCGCCGTACGTGTTGCGCTGGGAACAGGGCTTGCGTCGCGCCCTGCGCGACTACGCGCGGGAGGGCGTCAAACGATTGGTCGTGCTCGCGCCGACCGAGTACGAGCTTGCGCCGTGGCTGCAAACGGCGCTCCGGGCCGGGCCGCTGGGGTTGGCAGTGACGTGCGCGACGCTGGGGCGACCGCGGGACTTTGCCCGGTATCTCGACCGGCTGCCGTGTCGGAGCGACACGGTGATTTTCTCGCCGATTGAAGACTGGTTCAGCCGGCTGGCCGGCATCGAACCGTTGCGGCTGGCGCGGCTGCTCGGCACGCGCCGGTGGCTGACGTTGCACCGGCTGAACCTCCCGCGGTTTCTCGTCGAAAACGCCCGGCTGGACGTGATCGTGCATGACTGGCCGGCCGTGGCCGCGCGAATTGCCGACGACATGGCGAACCACCGGCTTCCGCCGCCCGAAGTGCCGGTGCTCATCCCAGCCCGGTATCACCCGCGCGCCAAAGCCGCGGAGTTTGCGCAGGAGTTCTGAGCGTTTGGCGGCAGAAAGGTTCGCGTTTGTGGGGTTGCGGTTGGATAAAATTTGAATAGACAGCCAGCAGATTTACCGCTAAAGTGCTGGCGATGTTTACGCGGCTGCTCACACGGCCGTCGCGGTCGTTCTTCCTGTTCGGACCGCGCGGCACCGGCAAGACCACCTGGTTGAAACAGGTGTTGCCCGACGCGCTGTGGTTCGACTTGTTGCGCACGCAGACAATCCTGTCCCTGAGCCGGCAGCCGGAGTTGTTCCGGCAGCAAGTGGAGGCCCGGCCGCGGGGCAGTTGGATCGTCGTGGACGAAGTGCAACGGCTGCCCACGTTGCTCAATGAGGTCCAGGCGATCATTGCCGACCACGGGCGGGCTTATTCATTCGCGCTGAGCGGGTCGAGCGCCCGCAAACTCCGCCGGCTCGACGTCAACCTGCTGGCCGGCCGCGCCATCAACCGGCAGTTCTTCCCGCTCACCGCCGCCGAGCTGGACTACCAATGCGATCCCGACGAGGTGCTGCGGATCGGGCTGCTGCCGCAAATCCAATCGGACCGCAGCCAGGCGGTGGACGCGCTGGACGCGTATGTGGCCAACTACATCCGCGAGGAGATTCAACAGGAAGCGCTGGTACGCCATCTCGACTCCTTCGCGCGCTTCCTCGAGGTGGCCGCCCTGATGAACGGCCAGATCGTCAACGTCGCCGGGCTGGCCCGCGACGCGGCCGTCGCGCGCCCCACCGTCCAAGGTTACTATGCCGCGCTCACGGACACGCTGGTTGGCTACTGGTTGCCCGCCTGGCGGCGGCGGGCAAAAGTGAAGGAGGTCGTCAGCCCCAAGTTTTATCTGTTTGATCCCGGGGTGGCGCGCGCCCTGGCGGGCCGGCATCGTGAGCCGTTGGACAGCCAGGAGCGCAGTTTTCTACTGGAAACATGGGTACTGCATGAACTGCGCGCCGCGCTGGCCTTCCAAAATCTTGGCGGTCAACTCCATTACTGGCGCACGCCGGCCGGCACGGAAGTGGATTTCATCTGGACCCGCGGTGCGCGGGCGGTGGGCATCGAAGTCAAAGCTGCCGCCACCTGGCGCAGCGAATATGCCGCGCCGCTCAAGACCTTGCTCGCGGAGCGCATTCTCACCAGCGCCCACGGCGTGTACACCGGCGTGACGGAGCTTCAGGACGGCCCCGTGCGCGTGTGGCCGCTCGCGCGGTTTCTGAAGGAACTGACCGCCGGCACGGTGCTGCACTGATCGCCGAGGTCGTTGCGAATTGCCGGTTGCCCGCAGGCCAAAGCCGCGGAGTTTGCGCAGGAGTTTTGACGAATCGGCGGCGTGGTCAGTCGGTTTGGGGGAAATGGGCGTTGAACTTCTCGCGTTCGTCGAGCGTCATGTGGCGATAGACGGGCCGGTAGAGGATGTTCTCGCTGGTGCCGGGACTTTTGACGCGGAAATTCACCGAGACGCGCCGGCGGGCACTGCGGTTCGGCAAGACGCGGTGGAAACAACGACCGTGCAGGAACACCACCGTGCCGGCCGTCGGGCAGATGATCACTTGGCCGGGCAGGTCGTCTTGTTCACCGCCCACCGGCAGGTCAAGTTTGTGCGAGCCGGGGACGACAACCACCGCGCCGTCTTCGCGGGTGGTGTGCTGGGTATAGACGAGGCGGTTGACGTTGAATTTGGCCGGGTCTTTAGCCCGGCAATCCTGATGCCACGCCTGGCCGGTGCCACCGGGCAGGCTGTAGGCGATGAGGGTGTGGAGGCGGTCGTAACCGGGACCGAGGATTTCGTCGGTGGCTTGGGCGAGGGCGGGATGCCGGTAGAGCGCGTCCACGGCGGGGTTCTCGCGGTCGGCATCCCACCAGAGCAGGACTTCGCATTTGATGTGGGCAAAGGCGGCTTTCTGGGCGTCGGCCTCGCCGGCGGCGGTGGCGGTGCGCCAATGTTCGTCGAGCGCGGCGTTGACCGGGTCGAGGTCGGCGTGCGCGAGGAAATTTTCGAGGACGACAAAGCCATCGCGCTGGAATTGTTCGGCGAGGGCGAGAGGGGAGGCGGAGGCGTTCATCGGGTTTACCAGTAGAACCACGGGCCGGGGCCGCACCAGCAATGTTCGATGCGCCAGTTGGTGGTGTCGGCGGCGGCGGCGCCGGTGCCGAGACCGCGTTGGGTTTCGACATGACCGTCGGCGAACAGGAGGTTTTGGACAGCCGGCATGTAGGCACTACTGCGGCTGGCATGACCGGTGCGGAAGCCGGCGGGATACCCGTTGTTCGGCCAGGCCTGGTTGCCGCTTAGATTGAGATACACCTCGTCGGTCGCGAGCAGGCGTTGGGTAATGTTCGTGTCGTTGAGGCTGACGACGGGAGCGTAATCGTTGGCAAAATTCGCGTTGCCGTAGCCCCACGTGGTGCTCGGGCCATTGGTGATGCCGGCAACGTAGGCGTAGTTCATCAAGATGACGCCACCCCATTTGGTGTCGCCCCAGAAATTGACGGTCGGCGACTTCTCGACTTTGGCCGGGTGGCTGGGGCATTTCATCAGGCCCTCAGTCAGCCCATAGGATTTCATCTCGGACGTGGTCACGCCCCACTTGCTCGAATCATAGACCGGCCCGATGTCGTTATCGGTTTTCTGCGAGACGTCGTAATTGAGCATCGTGGGGAAGGTGACGTACAGGGAATGAACGAATGCCATCGGATACTTGCCATTGGCGTCCATGGTGAACGTGGTGGCGGCCAGTCCCCACTGGCGGAGGTTCGACAGGCAGGCGGCCCGGCGCGCCTTTTCCCGGGCCTCGCGCAAGGCCGGCAGGAGCAACGCGGCCAACAGCGCGATGATCGCAATGACCACCAGCAGCTCAACGAGGGTAAAGGCTCGCCGACGGCGGTCCACCGGTAGGGACGCTTCTCCGAAGCGTCCGCTCTTCGCCGCAACGTGGACGGCTCGGAGAGCCATCCCTACCAAGTAGGGCAGACTCACGGATGCTTAACTTCGTCGCAGTTTCCGCCAGGCAATCGCTCCGCCGACGAGCAGCAACAGCGCCGTGCTCGGTTCCGGGACTGCCGCCGGGAAATCCAAGTCGCCGATCTCGAACGCGCCCGCAGTGAACGTGAAGTAGCGCACCGTATCGAGTCGGCCTACGAAACTTCCGCCGCCCGTGGTGTAGCCCGGGGAAGGATTGCCGATGAACGAGTGGGCGTTTGGCGTGCCGGAGACCGCCGCGCTGGTGTTGCCAATTGCGACGCCGTTCACATAGAGCGTGGCGACCCCGCTGTCGCGAACCATGGCCACATGATCCCATGTGCCGAGGCCGCTGATGGCGGCGTTGAAATCGTACAACGTGCCGTCGAGCATCATGTGGTATTCGCTGCCCACTTGATAAATGCCCTGAACACCCGTGCTAAAGCCGTTGACAAGGATGGACTGGTTGCCAGTGGTCGAGAGCGGTTGAATCCACGCTTCCATGCCGAAGTTGTCGGTGGCCGTCCCCCAGAGCGCACCGCTGGACGTGTCATAGCGGATGGGCGGAGTCTCGAGCGAAAAGTCTGCTGACAACGTGCTCGACGTCCCCAAACCCGGCACCGTGGACGAATAACGCGCCGCGGCACCGGTCAGTTTGGTCATGTGCGACGTGCCCACCGAATCGGTCATGGTAGGATCGATCTGGTTGCCGGCCGTGCCGTCCTCAAACGTGTACTGGTGCGTGACCGTGATGGTCGCTTGCGCGCTGAGGCTGGTCAGTGCGACCGTGACGAAGGCGATCACGCTGAGTTTGACGAATTTCTTCATGGCGGTTGCTCCTGTGCTTGTGTTTTCCATATCCCAAACAGCAAAACAGTGTGTTTGAGATTTTTTCCTTTACCCGCCAGCATCCTTGCACAATATGGCTGGTATGGGAATGTCCCCGCCCGCCAATCGCATATCCGATACGGTCAAAGTCGGTGAGAAAGCCCGGCTGCGATCGTGGGCGGCGACGCGCGAGTTCTACGATAATCCATTTGCGCTCAAGATCGTGGATGCCGATCTCGGCGCGGGTTTCCTCATGGCGCGACGCAGTTCGCCTTTGCCGTTGTTGTTGGTCTGTTACAGCGGCCGGGCTTGGCTGCGCCAACGGGCCGACGAAACCGGCAGCCTGCTGACACCGGGCCAGGCGGTGTTTGTCCCGTGGCGCGAGCCGGTCGTGTATGCGTCCGACCAGGGTTCGCGGTTTGGTCATTTCGGCATCGAATGGCTGCGCCCCGCGGATGCGCCGCAAACGGAGACCACCAGCCTGCTGCGGCGCGCCGCCGACCCGCAACCGTTCCGGCACGCGTACGAAGGGTTGTGCTACGAGATCATCCACAACCGGCACGGCTTGGTGCTGCGGGATTGGTTGCAGGTGCTCGATCAACTCGCGCGCCGCGTGATTCAGGGCCGCGACCAGCCGTCGCCGCTCGCGCCCTTGCTCCACGCGCTGGAACGCGACCTCGCCCGGTCGTGGTCGCTGGCGGAGATGGCGCAAGTCGCGGCGCTTAGCGAGAGTTCGTTGCGCCGGTTGTTTCACAAGGAACTGGGCGAAGCGCCGCACGACTGCCTCACCCGATTGCGGTTATCGCATGCAGCGGCGTTGCTGACCGGCTCGACGGCCAAACTGACCGACATCGCCGAACAGGTGGGCTACGCCACACCGTTCGCGCTGTCGAAGGCGTTCACCGCGCACTACGGCAAATCCCCGCGCGATTACCGCGAGCAACATGCGGCCCGGTCGTGACGATCTGCGGTTTCTGCGCGACCTCGCCGCCGCGGCGCTCGAAGCCGCCCGCGTGCGGCCGAGCGAACGGGTCGGTTCATCTCCCCCCAACACGACCGGCGGCACGCTGATCCGACCCGGTGGACGCGGTTGTTACCCCGCGTTTTGGATCCGGGACTTCGCGATGTCCGTGGATTGCGGATTGATTCTGCCGGCGGAACTCCGGCACGGCGTCGAATGGATGGCGCGGACACAGGCCACCACCACGCGCCACGTGCCGGGCGGGTACACCATTCCCGCCGGTGCGATTGCCGACCATGTGAACTTCGACGGCACGCCCATCTTCTTCCCCGGCACGTACGCGCCCGACGAACAGGGCGCGCCGTGGGGATTCCAGCCGCCGTTCGACAATCATTTCTGGTTCATCCACGCCACGGTGCGCGCGGGCGATGGCGGTCTTCGCGCCGCGATGGAACGGGCGTTTGCCGTCGCGCCGAGCGACCCGGCCACCGGGTTGGTGGTCTGCACGGAAGCCGACCGGGGCGTGTCGTTTGGGTTCATGGATGCCGTGGTGCAGACCGGGGCGTTGTTGTGCGCGTCGCTGTTGCGGTGGCAGGCGGCGCGGGAATTGGGTTGGCCGAAGATCGCGGATGAAATCGCGCGGCAACTGCCGGTGACGTTTGCGGATTCGAGCGGGTTGCTGCGGGCCAGCACCGGCCGCAGCGCGCAGCCGGACGTGTGGGGATCGGCGTTCGCCGTGGCCATCGGCGCAGTGACCGGGGCGATGGCGGACGAGATTGGGGAGACGTTGCGCGATGCCGACCGGGCCGGGCAACTGAGCTGGCAGGGACAGATCCGGCACGTGCTGACGATTCACGACCACAGGCCCACGAGCGCATGGGAATGTTGTGTCGGTGATCAGCCGGTCAACCGCTACCAGAACGGCGCGTACTGGGGCACGGCGACCGGCTGGGTGTGCGAGGCCATCGCCCGGGTGGACGAACCGGCCGCGCGCCGGTTGGCCGCGGCGTATCTCGATCATCTGCGCGCCGAGGATTTCCGCCGTGGGGACAATTTTGGCGCGCCGTGGGAATGCGTCCACCCCGCCGGTGATTATCGGCAAAACCCGATCTATCTGACGAGCGTCACCTGTCCGCTCGCCTCGTTCCAACGGCTGGGATGGTGAGCCAATCTCCGCTGGCAACCTCAGCGGCACGCCACAGGCGGGAAGCCAGCGCCCGGGCCGGCCGTTCATCAATGGAACAAGCCCCCGTAATAGGCCAGCGCGCGCACGAATGCATTCTCGACATCGCCCACCACCGGCTCCCGCCGCCCGACCCGCCGGTATTCATCCCCGCCCAGTATCATCCGCGCGCGAACGCGGCGGAGCTTGCGCCGGAGTTTTGAGGGGCGGCGGATTCCGTTGGCGCGCCGCAGGCTTGAGCCGCCGCTGACCGGTCGCTATACTGAGAGGGTGGACAAGGCCAAGTTGCTCCAGCATCTCACGGCGCTCGACCGCGCCTTGCGGCAACCGACGCAACTCTACATTTACGGCAGCGCCGCCTGCATCCTGCTTGATGAGCCGGATCGCACCAGTCTGGACATGGATGTGGCCGCGCCCTATTCGCGGGCCGACTTTGCCGACCTCCAACAAGCCGCCACCGCCGCCGGTTTCCCGGTCAATCCGCCTCCTGATTTCCAGGGCGACCACCTGGAATGGATCTCCGCCGTCCGGCTGTGCTTGCCCCCGCCACAGCCCGGTAGCGACCTGTTACTGTGGCAGGGGGGGAAATTGACGGTCACGACGGGTGGCATCGCCGAGTTGATCGCCAGCAAGCTGATTCGCTACGACCCGACCGACCAAGCGGACATCCAGTACCTCGTCACGCAGCGACCGCTGGCGCACGCGGCCGTCGCGGAGGCGGTCGCGCGATTGCCTGCGCCGTTTGCGCAGGACCCGGTGGTTCTCGACAACCTGACCAATCTCCAAACCGACCTGGCCACTTGGAGGCGCGGCGCGCGATGACGGAACGCGAACGTCTCCAGCAAGCCTACGAGTTGGCGTTTCACCCGCCGCGCCTGCACGCGCTGTGGCAGGAGATCAAACGGGGCGCAGTTGCCGACCGGCAGGCCGTCGGTGCGCTGCTCGATACCGCGTTGTTGCTGCATCTGGCGCTGCCGGAGGAGCCGGTGAGTTCCCAACGGGCGCTCTACCGGCTCGCCCGTTACCAAGCGCGGGCGCGCGCCTTCGGGCTGGTCACGTTTCTCCGCAACGTGCGCGCGCATCTGGGCCGCGACCCATTGACGGCCGGCACCGTGCCGCCGCACCTCGTGCGGGACATCGCGCTGCCCCCTTTTGGGCGGTCGGGCACCCACCCGCCAACCACTGCCACGGAGTCTGCGCGGGACGGTTGAGCCATCCGGCCAGACGGGGATGGGTTACTGGTTGGCGCGGATGTAGGCGTACACGGTCTCGGCTTCGAGGCCGTCGTGAATCCAGTTATTGTAAACGCCGCGCAGATTGCCGACGCCACGGTCGAGCCATTTGCCCGCACGCTCGTCCCACCACGCCACGTTGTATTCGTCCAGGCCGTGCATGATCGGAGTCACCGGCCCGGTGTAGCCGATCACGTGCGCCCGCGCGTCGTCCCAACCATCCAGCGAAAACACGGTTTCCGCTGCCGAATTGGTCAACGCCGGCCGGCGCGCTTCGCTGGCTTGGTGATACGAGCCGTTCAGGTAGCCGTTCCACGGATTGGGCAAGCCCCAGATCGGACCGTTCTTGCCCAGCACCATGTCATTAGGTCGCGACGGACACCACGCCGTGTCGAAGTGCGGCACGTATTTGAGGTATACGGCCAGGCCGAGATTGGGCGCGGGGTTTTGCAGGCCGGCATACGTCAGGTTGAACCGCTGGATGGCGCCATTATCCGCCCAGCCATCCCAGATCGCCTGCGACCACATGTCCGGCTTCGGTAACGCGCCGTCGGCGTCCCCACGCATGACCTGATCGACGATGTAGTGCTGGCGCAGATGATTCAGGCACGCCGTCCGCCGCGCCTTTTCCCGCGCGGTCCGCAACGCCGGCAACGAGATCGCCGCCAGCAACGCAATGATCGCAATGACGACCAATAACTCGATCAAAGTGAACGCCATGCGGGAGCGTTTTATGGCGCCATTCTAGCCGCGCCTCCCCTGCCGACAATGCAACCACCCTGCGAACCGCGCGCCGGCCTCGGGGCCGTACGGCTGCCGCAACCTTCAGAAACCGTCCCAGACGCAGTCGTTGATGGTGGTGGCCGTGCCGACGAGGAGCGTGTTGTCCCACCCGGTGGCGGAGGTCCATTTGTCGTAGAACTCAGTGAGTGGCAGCAACGCCGCGCGGCCGTCGAAAAACAGGCCGTTGGCGGCGTGGCCGTGACGCAGGGAGAGATTGTGCCACATCCGCACGCCTCCGTAGGTATTCCCCCAGACCGGCCCCGGCCAGCCGGTGGGCGGCATGTTTTTCCACCGCGGCAACGCCTGGGCATCGGACTTCGTCAGCCACGTCGGGTAGTAGTTGCTGGAGTCCACGAGGAAGATGTTGTCGGACGGGCGCGGGACGAACTGGTGCAACGCAAACGGGCGCGCGCCGTAGTTGGGGTAGTTCGGCCAACTCGTGAAACCCAGATCGCCAAACTGTCCCAAGACGGAAATCGTGTGGGGAATGTTTTGAACGCCGGTCTGGTAGGCGTTCTTGGTGGCTTTCAGCGTTTCATCGAACGTCCGATTCTGTTCGAGCGCGCCCGGCCACTGCTCCGTGCCGGGACAGAAGCCCAAGTTCAAGGAAGGCACGTAGCCGCCCGCCACCAGGTGCGCCAGCCACGTGGTGTGGCCCGGCGAGGTGAACCCGGCAATCGTGCCGTAGCTCCATTCCATGTTGGAAGGAAACCGGTCTTGATTATCACCGGCATATCCGTGCAGTCCAATGCCGCCCTGGCGCATTTGCGAAAGACACACGATGGACCGCGCCCGGTAGCGCGCATTTTGGAGCGACGGCAACAAGAGCGCCGCCAGCAACGCGATGATCGCAATGACGACCAATAACTCGATGAGCGTAAAACCGGACGTCGGAGGTCGGCGGTCAGAGACCGGCAACGACCTCGAAAACAATCGTACGCCAGCCTTCCTGATCTGACCGCTGACCTCTGCCATCTGACCTCCGGCGCTATTGACGCCGCAGCTTGCGGTAAGCGATCGCGCCGCCGACCACCAGCAACAGCACCGTGCTCGGTTCGGGCACGACTTCCAACGGCTCGTAGTCAAACGTCTCGAACGCTTGGAACTCGGTGATGCCGTGGTCTTGACCGCCGCCCGTGTTGGCCCAGCCGGTGCCACTGCCGCCGTCCGGGAAGGTAATCGTCAGAAACGTGGTCGAGACCGGCGCGGCCAGTTGGTAGCGGCCATAGCTGAGGTCCAAGCCGTTGAGGAAGATCGTTTCGCTGCCGCCCGTATAACTGAGCGTGAATTGCGTCGGATACACGCGACCGCCGAAATCGTCACTGAGTGCCAGCCCCAACCCGATCGAGCCGATGGTTTGCGTGCTGCCGTAAGTGGCCGTCAGCGTGTCGCTGCCGGCATTCCGGGTGAAGTAGGTCGAACCCGTCGTACCGTTGATCTGGGCGTTGGCATCCTGCGCCTGGGCAGGTCCATTGAAGGTGTTGCCCACGGCGCTCATGGTGGCGGTATGGTTGAGATTGATTTCATTCGCCGCGCCTTCCCAGTCGCCTTCCACGATGAACTTGTTGATGCCGATGTCGTTATTGCCACCAAACGGGCTGCTGTCGTAGAGTGAGGTGGCCGTGATGTAGATGTACGGTGAGTAGATGGGTGTGGCAAATGTCACCGTCTGGCTATCTTCCGTGTTCGGCAGGGTTACGTTCAAGGTCTGCCCAAACCCATAATGCACCGTGACATCGCGCAAGCCCTTGCGTCCCGACGGCGCGCCCGTGTCGCCTTCGAGCGTGAACCCGGTGATCTTCGCGACCCGCGACGGCGCCGCGCCGCTGTACGAGCCGAGCGTGCTGGTGTCGGTCAGTTGAAACCCGAATTGGATGCCGGGATTACCGGCCGTGCCGCCGGTATACAAATCCGTCCCGTCGAGATACGCCCACTGGCTGTTGACGCCGAAGTACTGCATCTCCGGGAAAATTCCGCCCACAACCCACTTGTCGGTCTGAAGAGTGCCCGGCGTGTTCGCGGTGTCATAGGTCGCGATGATGGTCGCGCGCGCCTGACTGGCTAATGTCACCGCGACCCAACGCCCAAAAGCTGACGAATCAAGTTCTTCATGGTATGACTCTTGTTGTGTTGAACGACATTCCCTGTATCACGCAACCAAGATAATGCCTTGACCCGACAGCCAAAAAACAAACAGTCTGCGAACACCGACGCTCCGTTGCCCCCGCTGGCCGCCGTCGTTGCTCGTCTCGGCGGCTTGCCGGCCGGCGCCAATCGCACCGCCGCCGCCACCGACCTGTTGCGCCGCGCCGCCCGGCAACTCAGCGGCGACGCCAGCGTGGCGTTTTACCCAATGCGCGACGGCGTCCGCCGCCTCGTCGTTCTCTTGCCGGAATGAACGGCGTTGCTGCCGTGGGTCGAAACCATTCTCGAAGAATCGCGGCTGCCCTACCGGCTGCACCGCGCGCCATGGGGCGAGCCGGCGCGCGCCCGCAGCCATCTCGATGCCCTGCCGGGCCGCCGCGACACGATCATGTTCTCGCCCGTGGAAGACTGGCTCAGCCATCTGGCGCAGTGCGACCTGCTGGCGCTGACCCGGCAGCTTGCCCGGCAACGCTGGCTGACGCTGCATCGCCTGAGCCTGCCGGCGGCGATGTGCCGGGGGTTGACGGTGGACGTCATCGCCCACGACTGGCCGACGGTGGCCGGGCAGATTGCCGAGGAAATTGCCGGCCACACCTTGCCCGCGCCCGACGAACCGCGCTATCTCCAGGCCCGCTATCACCCGCGCGCCCCCGCCGCCACGTTTGCGCAGGAGTTTTGAGGGACGCGTGCTGTTCCAACCTTCGGGCAAACCGCCGCCGTGGCACCGGTCGCGACACCAGCGAGCATAGCTCGTCGGTTCCGGATGCTCTGTTCAAGAGGCTCCCCCAAACGGCTTCGCGGACCGTGGACGGAGCCGTCAGGCCGGGCGTGCGAGTCACGATTGGCCGCGCGCACGGGAAAAACAACGAGGGCGGCAGTTGCCGGCCGCCCTCGCGCGAAGCGGGAAGGATTATCGAGCTACGCTCGCCGCCGTTGACGGAATTGCCGGTAGGCGAGCGCGCCGCCGACACCGAGCAGCAGGATCGTGCTGGGTTCGGGAACCGCCAGGTCCTGAGCCTGACCGTAGAAGACGTACCCGATGTCGGCATCGAACTGCGTGCTGGTATAGATGGTGTTGCCACCCAGCGGGCCGCGGTCGAGGAGCACGCCGCCACCGCCGTTGAGCGTGACGACGCCTTCGCCGCTGACGGTGGTGTCGT
>CAZHLM010000010.1:53506-59253 GCA_964533295.1 uncultured Verrucomicrobiota bacterium | reverse complement strand
TAAACCCCCGCCGCCAACAGGGCCGACCCGACAGGAGAAGCCATCGCACCATGCGAACTCACTCCGTGGCGACCGGCGCGCTCGCCATGGCTTGGCGGGCCCGACTGGTCACCACACCGGATTCGATGAGTTCCCACGGCAAGGTCACCCGCGTTTCCCGCACCGGTTCGCCGCGCGCCAACCGGGCCAGGGTCGCGGCCATGATGCGCGCGTGGGCGGTCAGGTCCACCTCCAACCGGTCAATCGGGAAAAACGGACACAGCGTCACCCCCCGATTGGCGACCACGACCATCTGGAGTTGCTCGGGCACGGCAATCCGCAGCTCGTGGATCGCGGAGACAATGTCCGGCAGATACGTGTCGTCGCCCACCAACAACCCGTCGGGTTTCTCGGCGCGCGCACTCCAGATTTCGCGGAGCAGTTCATAGCCCGCTCCGGGCAGTGTCGGATGCAAGTTGCCGCGCAGCCACTCGGGGTCGACCGGCAAATTCGCAGCGGCGGCCGCCGCACGGAACTCCGCCAACACCGCCGCGTTGCGCGCCGCCGGGGCGCGCTCATCCAACCAGGTCAGGTACGCCACCCGCCGACAACCGGCCGCCCGCAACCGTTCCAACCCCTGCCGTATCATGGCAGCCGTGTCCACCCCAATGGCCACCGTCGGTGGGATATCGGGCACGGGCATCCCAACCACGGGGACGCGTTGCTGTTGCACGGCGGTCCAGACCGCCGGCGCGACCCGCCCGCTTACCACCGCCAACGCGCTGACGCGTTGGGCCAGAATATCGCGAACACAGTCCTCGCAGACCAAGTCGCCGGCGAAATCCCGATGGGCGCCCGTGGCCAGATAGAGTTTGGCCGGCAGGTTGAGCGCCCCGAGTTCTGCTTGGAGGTGGCTGAACAACCGCTGCGAGGCGCCCGACTGGGAATACAGGGCGTCCCATCCGTACCACAATCCCACATGCCGCGCCGGCGGCGGCGTGGCGACGAACGTGCCGGCGCCGTGGCGCCGGTCAATCCGCCCCTCCTGCGCCAGGACACTCAACGCTTCGCGCAGGGTGTTGACCGACACGCCGAAACGTTTGGCCAACGCCGATTCGGCGGGCAGCCGGGCGGCCGGTGGCAGGGCGGCAATCTCCACGCGCAACCGTTCAGCCACCTGCTGCGCGCGGGAAATGCGGGGCAGTTGCATCGTCTTTACGCGACGTGGGTACGCCGCACCCGCTGCCAGAGCAGCCCGCCGCCGGCCAACAGCAGCAGCACGGTGGATGGCTCCGGAATCAGGTTGGCCACTTCCAGATTGTCCAGGAACACCGGCACGCCGGGGTCCGGGCCACCAAACCGAAAGTCCACCGCCTGAAAAGTAGTCACAGGGATGAAATCCAAGCCCGTCTGACTCGAGAGCAAGGTTGCGGAGGTCAGATTGGTGACCACGATGTCATAGGTGTCACTGGCCAGGGTGGGATAGATCATGACGCGATAATCGTTGCCGCTGGCGAGTGTGCCGTGGTTGAACGCGCCGCTGAACAAGGCCGAGGAACTGTCCGTCGTGAGCAAGGTGAGATCTGGCAGAAGCAAGAAGCCCAAGAACGTCGTGCCACCGGCGAATGGACCACTGTTGAGGTAGAACTCAATCGGGACTCCCGCCGGCGTACCACCCACGCGGAAATCAAAGGAGACGCGCGACTGGTTGGTCGCGGCGAAGTCGGTACCGACAACACGGAGTGACAAGCCGCCGACCAAGTCAATGCCCGCCAATGATTTCGTGGACCCGGCCAGGCCGTTGGTGATCACCCCGTTGTCATTGATAAACTGCGTCCAAGTGCCGAGGGTCGGGGAGATGCCGGTAGTATTGCCGGCCGGTGGCGTGTATGTGCCACCGAACGTCGCCTCCTCGAAATCTTCCCGGAAGATCAGCTCATAATGCGCCGCGCGGACGCTGGTCGTCAGCGCGCTCCAGAGAACGGCCACCAAGGCGATGCAGAGAGGGAATATCTTTTGCATGACTTACGATTCCTTTCTTGCACTTCGAGCACCCCATCCCTATACATAGAGTCACTCAATGAATTGGTAAACCTTTTACTCCGCCAAACATCCAGCGTCAATGGAAAAATCTTCCCAACCGCAATTTCGCGGGTTTCACTACGATATCGCCCGCGGTTCGCATCTCAGCCCGGCGGTGTTCCTCACCGCCATCACCACCGCTGCCCGCGCGGGTTATACCCACTTTCTTCCCTACCTGGAAAACATGATTCGCCTGCCGGCCCTGGAGAAAGCGTGCCCGGTCGCCGCTTACACCGCCGCCGATTGGCAACGTTTCCAACAGACAGCACGAGAACATCACATCGAACTCGTCCCCCATTTCAACGTCATCGGCCACGCCGAGCTGATCGTACCGGCCTATCCCGAACTCGGCGGTGAAGCCGCGCCCGGCTGGCACGACCTCGACCCCGAACGCCCGGCCACCCGCGATTGGACGCTCCGCTGTCTGGGCGAGTTCTGTGACATCTCGGAGAGCGAGTATTTCCTCATCGGCGGCGACGAATGGCAACCGCCCCGGCACTTGTTGGAGCGGCCCGACTTCGATGTGGCGCGCGCGTGGGTCAACCAGATCAACCTGGCTGTCGAGTTTCTCGTCGCGCGCGGCCGGCGTCCGATCGTCTGGCACGATATGCTGCTGCATTATCCGACCGCGCTGCGGGACCTGTCGCGGCACGCGGTCATCGCGTTTTGGTTTTACGACGAGGACTCCGATTATCCGATCCTCGAGTTCTTCCAGCGCCACGGCTTCGCGGTGTTCATGGCAACCGGCTTGGTGGCCAATCCCTGCCGGCTGATGCAGCGCGGCGTGAACGCGCTCCGCTGCGCCGCCCGCGCGGCGCAACGGCACCACGCCCAAGGCCTGATCGTGACCACATGGAACGATTGCCGGTGGGAAAACCAGGCGTTCAACATCCCGGCTTCTGCCAGCGTGCTCCGCGGCGAGCCGGCGCCGGACATCGTCACCGCCACGACATTGGCCGCGCTGCGCGGTCGGTTGCCGGTCGAGGAACGGTTGGCCGCCGAACTGGCGCGGCCCATCTGGAAACGCCACGAAGACTTGCGGGAGTTGATCCGCGCGGAACAACCCCGCATCCCGAAACCTCCCGTCCCGGTTATCCGCCACCCGGTTGCCGACCATGGGTTTGGCCTCGACACCCTGAATGACCGTCTGCGATTTCGCAACGACGACGAAACCTTCGCGGTGTTACCGGCGTTCGGCGCGAGTTTGCAGTCGTGGCTCGTCAGCGGTTGGGAAATCATTCCCGCCGGCAACCTCGCCCAAACGTTGCCGCCGGGCGGTTACCGGAGTTATGCCGCCGTGGGCGGGTTCCGCCCGATTTGGGCGCTGGGCGCGCACAGCAACCCGTGCATCCTCTGGCAGTATCCGTACGACTGGCGCATCATCGAACAGACCGGCGAACGGATCGTGGTCGAGCTGTTCCGCGATTTCCCGCATGTCGGCATCCGCCTGCGCATCAGTATCACGCGGGGCGAACCGGGATTCACTTACGAAGCGCGCGCGACCAACCGGCTCGAACACGCCTGGGGCGCGTTCAACTTCAACCTGCCGCTGGCGATCACGTCTGCCGACGTGACCGGCCTGAAATTCCAATGGGAGGATGCCGGGCGCGCGCGGGAAACATCGCTCACCGAGGAATGTCAGACGGCGTTCGCCGTGCCGGCCCGCGGGCCGCTGACCGTGGCCGGTACCGCTTGGACGCTGCACATTGAAGCTGCGCCTGAACAGACGGCGCTGTATTTTGTGGATTGGTCACCGGCCTTTATTACACCCGATCTGCGCGGGGTGTATCGCCCACGTGCCGTGAATGAAGAAACCGTCACCCGCTGGCGGTTCACCTGCCAGCCAACAACCGAGAGGAACCACCGATGCTAAAGCCATGGATGCACCTCATCTGTCTCGCCGGTGGGTGCTGGCTTGTCTCGCCGGCAGCCGCCGAGTTGGCATTTGTCAACGGCACATTCGAAGAGAACACGGACGGGTGGCGCGGCCAGTTGTTTGCCGAGGGTGGGCAAAGGTTCCGGCCGGCGGAGGCCATGATCGCATGGGAACAACGCGATACGGCCGGCGGCTCGCGCGGCGCGCTCCGCGTGACGACGCCGCCCCCTCCCGTACCGGAATGTGTTAGCCTCAACTGCGGTGTGTTGGGCAAACTCAATCAACTGGTGCCGCCGCGTATCAAATTGAAAATCACATTCGCCGCCAAAGCCCTCGGCGAAACCCGTTACCTGGCGGTGGGCCGGCTCTGGGGCGGCGGCGGGGGTGTGGTGGCGCTGGCCAACGATTGGCAGCAACGCACCGTGCTGCTGAAAGCGGATTATGAGATTGACGAACTCGTCTTTACGCCGGTCACCCAGGAGGGGCCGTGGCATCAAACGATGGCCGCCGGCACGTTTCTGCTGGACGACCTGCGCATCGAGATCGTTAAAGACTGACCGGTCCGGCCACCACCCATCCTTCATTCATCACGGAGAACCTCGATCATGAACCGAACCACCTTGTTCAAAAGCTTGTTGGGTCTGCTGCTGGCGATTCGCCCCTGCGCGGCTGACTCCGCCTACCGGCTCGCTGATTTCGGGCCGGTGCAAACGGCAACGGAGGCGGCAGCGACGCTCCTCGTGGCCATTAACCAAATCATCGCGCAAGGCGGCGGGATCCTCATCATCCACCCGGGCGTTGCGCCGGACTGGGTGGCGCACAACCCCGCTCCTTCCTCGACCCGACCGGGTGTCCCGACCGTCACCGTGATTGATCGCCGCGGCGGCGTGGAACGCGTGTATCTGCCCGGCAACGGCCAGAACAACGGCGTGGTCTGGACCGCCCGCCACGTCGCGCGCGAACTGCGTCAGCCCATTGACATGCCGCTGGGCATTCACAGCAGCGAGGCGCGCGACACGTACATTGCCGGCGGCACTACCTCCTACGACCAGCCCATCCTCGACGCCGTGAAAGCCGGCCCGGACGCGCGGCTGTACCTCCCGTCCCAACGCGGTCTGACGGTCGGCAACCAGATGGTGCTCTCCGGCGTCGCCCGCGGCTACGGCGAACCGTACGACCGCGGTCCAATCAAGGCGCTCGGCTGGGACAAGGACCGCGGGTTGCCCTACGTCGTGATGGACCTGCAGCACGACCACCCGGCGGGCGCGTTATTTTACGACAAACACGTCGTCAACTCCCTGACCCTGACCGACCACTCGCATTCCGATAACCAGTCCATGGCCTTCATGGTGCGGCGCAACAACTACGCCCAGGGCGACAGCTTTGTCATCAGCGCCCGCGCCACCACCATGGGCAACGTCATGAGCGGCGCGGGCGATGAAGGCGGCCTGACCTACGCCGCCGACATTGACAACGATCTCCAACCGTTCCGCAGCACGGTCGAAGCGCTGGACTGGACGAAGAACGAACTCGTGTACGCGCCCGGCCCGGTCCGCAATCACACCCTCGGCACAAGCCGACCGCTCATCAACTTCAACTCCAACAAATGGGTCACCGCCGGTCACGTCTGGATTGTCGCGCCCGGTCATCGCGACCCGTGGGACCCGGCCGACGCCAACAAAACCGGCCATGCCTACGCAGGCACAGTCCTGCCGGGCGGCGCGATCATCGGCAGCGCCGATTGCGGCTGGACGCCCGACATCGTCGGCCGGTTCTTCGCCGTGGACGAACCGAGCGAGTACCTCGACCC
>CAZHLM010000010.1:26147-53406 GCA_964533295.1 uncultured Verrucomicrobiota bacterium | reverse complement strand
AACTCCGAAAAATCCGCCGGCCACGCCGAACCACGCGATCCCCGCACGCTGATCCTCGCGCCGACACCGGACGCCGGCACGGCGTTCGATTTCGCGCCGGGCGACCCCATCGCCCAGGCCATCGGCAGCGACCCGTGGAACGTCACCGGGATGCGCGTGCGGCATTTCAACTATCTGCCCAGCACCATCGAGGATCACTCGTTCGATTGCGTCAACTGGGGGCGGGTCGCCGTCCATTCCGCCTTGAAGATCGGCGGCCGCACATCGTTGACCGAGCAACTGGCCGCCAGCAAAGACAAGCGGCCCGCATACCTCAGAGGCGTGGATGTCGCCGCGGCCACCCGCGTCGGCCTGCGATTCGGCGCGGACGTCGAACAAGCCGCCATCGTCTTCGAGCAACCGCACGGCCGTCCTCAGCCCATCGTCTGGCACGTCAACGACCGCCCCACCCACCGGCTCACCGTTGATCCGGCCTCTGGCGACTTCGCGCTGCGCGGCGGCGCGACCACCGTCGCCGGACTGCGCGTCGAACCCGCCGGCGGCATTAGTGCCGGCGACCAACCGGCCCGCAACCTGCGCGGCATTGCCGTACCGGTGGCCGACGGCGCAACCGAGTTGACCGTGACCTTCCCGCGCCCCGAAGCCGACGCCCGGTACGCCCTGCACGCCCAACCGAGTTGGTTCACCGCCGCCATTGTCGAAAAAACCCCGACCGGGTTCACCGTCCGCTTCGAAAAACCCGCACCCGCTGGCGCCACGCTGGACTGGATTCTCATCCGCTAACCGCGCAAAGTACAGCAATGAACCGTCACCTCAGCCGCTTGAAAGTTGCGACCACCGGCCGGTGTTCCTCCTGGGACCGCACGGGTCGCAACCAGGACGCCTGGACCATCCCGCCGGGGCAATCGCGCGTCCTGGCCGACGTGCGCGGGCCGGGCTGTTTGACGCATCTCTGGCTCACCCAAAACCGGCATTACCGGGAATGTCTGCTGAAAATCACCTGGGACGACGCGCCGTTTCCCAGCGTGCTTGTGCCGCTGGGCGATTTTTTCTGTCTCGGCCACGGGCTGGTCAACTCCTTTCAGTCGCTCCTGTTCACCGCCTCGACCAAGACCAATTACCAGTTCAACGAAGGCTGCGCGCTGAACTGTTACGTCCCGATGCCCTTCCGCCGCCGCGCGGTGGTCGAACTCGTCAACGAAAGCCGCGAACCGCATACCCAGTACTTCTACGTGGATTACGAAACCGGTCCGCAGACCGTGACCGCGACCGATGGCTATTTCCACGCGGAGTTCCGGCGCGCCAATCCGTTCGGCGGGTGGGGTCACAAAATCCCCGCCAACGCGCGCGGCGCGGAGTGTTCCAACGTGGTCAACAAAGGCCGGCAGGCCTGGCGACACAACTACGTCATCCTTCACACCCGCGGCCGGGGTCACTATCTCGGCTGCAACGTCAGCGTCAGCAATTTTGCCGGCGATTGGTGGGGCGAAGGGGACGACATGATCTGGGTGGACGGTTACAAGTGGCCACCGGATCTGCACGGCACCGGCAGCGAAGATTATTTCAACCAAGCGTGGGGCATGCAGGACAACGCCTTTCTCCGCAACGGCTCGTCCCTCTTTGAAGGACACACCTGCGGGCGGCCCGACGCCCGGCTGTATCCCTGGGGCGTCGGCGGCTACCAGACCAGCTACGTCTTTCACCTCGAAAACCCCGTCCGCTTCCAACGGGAGATCAAAGTCACTCTCGAACACGGCCACGGCAATCATCTCCGCAACGAACTGTCCTCCGTCGCCTACTGGTACGCGGCCGCGCCCACGCGCATCGTCGCGCCGCCGCCCGTCGCCCGCCGCCTGCCGGTGTTGCGCGACAACCGCGGCCGGTGGCTGTTCGACAAAACCAACCAGACGACATCGCGCCCCGTGCCGCTCCCGACCGAGCTGAAACGAAGGCAGGCCCGTTACAAGAAATCCCGCGCGTCCTGACCGGCTATGCCGCAACCGCTCTTTCCACTCCGCGCCGTCCAGCTCGATCTCGCCCGGCAACGCGAAACCCTGCCGGCCATAGCCGACTTCGCCCGCTTCGCCGCCGACTGGGGTTACAACGCGCTCGTGCTCTATCTCGAAGGCGTGGTGCGCACGCGCTCGTTTCCCCACCGGCCGGCCGACCAGAGCTACTCACCGCCCGACATCGAACAGATCGTCCGCGCCGCGACGCGCGCCGGGCTGGCGGTGATCCCCTGCGTCTCCACGCTCGGCCACGTCGAGCATTTCACGGAATGCCGGCCACTCCGCCCGCTCGCCGAAGACCGACGCCGTGCGCCCCACATGTTCTGCCCCTCCAACCCGCGCGTGTACGAATTCCTCGGCCGGTATCTGGCGGAGATCGCCGCGTTGTTTCCCAGCGAACATTTCCACATCGGCTGCGACGAAGCCTGGGGACTCGGGCTGTGCCGCCATTGCCGGCCGCGCGCCGCCACCGACCTGCTCATCGGCCACATCCGCCGCGTGCGCGCCATCCTGCAACCGCTCGGCAAACGCGTCTGGATTTGGGACGACATGCTCGAAAACGAGTCCGAACAAACCCTCGCCCGCCTGCCGCGCGATGTCGTGATGTGTACATGGCAATACAGCCCCGAGCTGATTGACCGCACCGGCATCCGCGGCCATTTCAACAACCTCCGCCGCCGCGACTGGCTCGCCATCTATCAACGGCTCGGGTTCGACGTGGTGATCTGTCCGTGCGCGCGGGAAACGGAAAACATCCTGGCCTTCACCGACTACGCCCGCGGCCGGCGTGTGTTCGGCGGTCTCTGCACCAACTGGGAAGGCCAACACACGGTCCTGCCGGCTGTGCTGCCGGGCGTCGCGCTGGCCGGCGCGTTGTGGTCGCAAT
This sequence comes from uncultured Verrucomicrobiota bacterium, assembly GCA_964533295.1. Taxonomy (GTDB): domain Bacteria; phylum Verrucomicrobiota; class Verrucomicrobiia; order Palsa-1439; family Palsa-1439; genus OMJI01. The sequence goes on along the minus strand of CAZHLM010000010.1, from coordinate 50,511 downwards.
CCGGCCGCGACCCGATCCGCGAACTGTTCCCGCGACACACCGCCGCCGCCCGGGCCGCGCTTGTCAGCCCGCTCTGGCCGGCCGCCGCGCCAGCGTCGGCGTATCTGCGCGGCGGGCTGACGTGGGGAGAATCCCGCCACCTCCACGCCCAACACCTGATCGCCCGCGAGTTGGCCGACGCCCGGGGCGATGTGCTCGCCGAACTCGCTTTCCGCGTCCGCCTCCAACTCCAAGCCGGTCGCTTGCGCGAACGGTTGCCGCAGTTTGTTGATCCCCGCGCCGCGCCCGTCAGCCTCGCCGACTGCGCGCGCGAATACGACCGGCTCGCGCGGCAACGCGACCGGGATTGGCGACGTTACCGGCCCGGTATCCTGCCCAACCACGCCAGCGCCCTGCTCCGCCAACGCGCCCGCGAACTGCGCGCCTTGCGCCGACCGACCGCGCTGCTCGAATTGCGACTGTTCCTCGCCGAAAGCTTTTCCGCGCCGATTCTCACGGTGGCGTTGCGCGGCGCGGGCCGGTGGGTGACGGTGGCGCGCGGTTGTTTCAAGCCGGTCAACGAACGCGATGCGCAGTACACCATCCAAGTGCCCGTGCATTGGCGTGGCCGCGCCCCCGACCGGCTGCGCCTGACGGTGACCGGTTACGGCGGTCAGGGCATCGCGTTCGCCGCGCTCCACTTCGCCACGCGCACCTTGCAGCCGGCTGCCGTCGTGCGCCGACGCGGTCGCGTGCTCGATGCGCGCGCCGTGTTGCGCGATGACGCGCGCGTCTGTCATCTCGGCGACCCCGACACCGTCCGAACATTGCGCCGCCGCGAGTCTCACCGCGCCGCCACGGTGGAAGTCAGTCTCCAACCCGCCTGACACCGCACGCTGGCTCTAGCAAGCCGGACTGGTCAACGACTGCATATAACAATGCTTTTATGAATATTGGGGAATATTCCTTGGTTGCTGCCGCGGGAGTTGTTTGGTAGGTTGGCTGCGTGAATCAGCGCATTTCGCATGATCGTCGGGAAGAAACGCCCGAGGCCAAGGCCCGTTGGTTTCAGTCGTTGTCACTGGCGGAACGCATGCAGTTGTTTTGCTCCCTGACCGACTTGGCGCTGACTTGCAACCCGCAGCTCGCGGAGAACCGACATGCTCAACCGGTTGAAGGACGTATTCGCGTCCTGCGAGCGCCATGACGTCCGCTACATCGTGATCGGCGGGATTGCCGCCATCCTTCACGGTGTGCCCCGCGCCACATTCGACCTTGACCTGTTGATTGAAGCCACGCCGCAAAACGCGGCGCGGTTGCTGGCGGCACTGGCCGAGGCCGGGTTGGGCACGGCGGCGCTGACCAATCCCGCGGACTTGCTGGCTCATGAGATCACCGTGTTTCGCGACCGGGTTCGGATTGATGTGCAGACCGCCACACCCGGCCTGGTGTTTCGCGAAGCTTGGCTGCGGCGCGAGATCATGGTGTTTGAAGGCCAACGGTTTTTCGTCGCGGGCAAGGCTGACCTGATCGCCTCGAAGCGGGCGGCCGGGCGACCGGTTGATCTGGAAGACGTGCGCCTGCTTGAATTGCCGGATGCGCCCCCGTAGTTGCCGCCCGGCGACCTTGTCTGGCTCAGACAGCCCGATGAATTTCATCGGTTGCTCGGGAACGGGTGGATTACAGTTGTTTGCCAATTCGCGCCCAACTCAAACTGTGCGCGCGGCGGACATCGGTGGTGGCCATGTCGAGTTCGGGGCGACCCCAGAGGAGAGCGCGTTGTTGCGTCACGTGATCGGCGGCACGGCGTCATTTCGTTCCGCTGGTGAACTCCACGTCCACCCACGCCTGATCCGCCGTCCAATCCACGGCGCGAAACCCGCGCCGCGGCGCCGGCCGGCCCAACACCCGATCCCGCCACTGCACCGGTCGCAACCGCCGCACGCCATCGGTCAATACCGGCGACAGCACCGCCACCTGGCCAACACCGCGCACCGCCAACCGCAACCGCAACCGGCCCCGGCCCGACCACTCCACCGGCACGGAGAGGATCCGGCAGAAATTCGTCCGCGGCCGCGCGGCGGCGGCCACAAACTCCAACACGTACAGCGCGTGCAACGTCCGCCCGCCCTGCTCCACCGCCACCGCCTGCACCGCCGGGGCAAAGTTCCGCACCTTCACCAACAACTGCCACCGGCCCAACACCGGCGTCGGCCCAAGCAGGTTCGCCCGGCCCAACGCCCGCGCCTGCGCCGCATCCCGCCGCAGCATGGCCACGTTCGGATTCGGATCATCCGGGTAGCGTGACCGCGCCCACATTTCCCGCCCCGCTCGCAGGGCGACCGGCACGCGGCGCGCAAATCTCGCCACCTCCTGCCGCAACGCGGCCGGCGCCGCGCCGGTTCGCCGCGCTTGCGCCACCAGCCGGGCGGCTTCGCGCACGAACCGGTCGCGCTCCGCCAGATACCGCCGCCACTCCACACACGCGCGCAAGGCCACCGGCGCGCCGCGCGCCTGACGCGCCAGCGCGCTGAAGTACGCCTCCTCCCGTCGCCACGGAGCAAGTGAATCCAGTGTGGCGACGTTGATCCACGACTGATTTGTCTGCCAGCGGAAATAACCGGCCTGGGGAAATTTCTCCGCCGCCAGCGCCAGCGACACCCAGCGGCGACCGCGCGCCTCCCACATCCGCCGGAATCCGTGCGCCAGCATCCGCCGCGGCTCGCGCTCCCCGTTGTTCAACCACAAACTCGCCGCCGCCGCGTCCACCGCGATGTTCAACTCGATGGCGGTTCGGTTGGGCGACCACGAGGTAATCAACAGGCCGGTCGCTTGTCGTCGCTGGGCGTAGTCCCACCACGCCACGATATTGCGCAGTCGTTCGGAAAATGTTGGCAACGGTTCGGCGATGAACGGGCCGTTCATCGGACAACCGTACACCGCGAGACCGGCCCGACGCAGCGCACCGGTCAAATCCACCTCGGCAAAATTGAAAAACTCCACGCGCGGCAGGCGCCGGAACGGATAGTAATACCAATCGTAGGCGACCACGTCCGCTGGCAGATGCGGGATGGCCGCCGGGACGTAGTAGAGCATGTCCGCCCACATCCCCAGCCGCAACCCGCGCGCGCGAGCGAGGTCGCGCAAGCGGTGGACATGGTCGCTGAAATGCCGCGCCAGACCGCGCCGCGCCACCTCCGCCCGACACCGCGGACAGCGGCCGAGGTCGAAGGATTCATCCAACCCCACATGCGCAATCCCGGCCGTGCCGTACGGCGCGATGTCGGCCAGCAACCGCTCCGCCAGCGTCAACGTGTCGGGATGCAACGGGCAAAGTTGTGCGCTGCCGGGCATTTCCGCGAGCCGGCGCAAGCGGGGAACCTTCAAGAGATAACTCGCGTGCCCCAGCAATGGGACGATCGGCACGACACGGATGCCGCACCGCGTCGCCGCGTTCACCAGTCGCGTCAGTTGTCGCGCGCTCAGCGCCCGGTGGCGGCCCACACCCGGCACGCTGGGAAAATCAAAGGCGTCCTCCAAATAGAGATACAGTTCCTCGTATCCCCAGTCCGCGTACCGGGGCAGCCACGGCAGCAGGAAATCCAGCCGCTCCATCTGCCGGCCCAAATCCCATTGAAACGCGCGAATCATCTGACCCGTCGGACTTCTTCCAAGGTCACAGCCCGCCGCTCGCGCGCCGACTGAATCGCGGCGAAACTGATCTCGGTGGCGCGAATCGCGTCGCCAATCCCACACACCACCGGCCCGCGTCCCTGAATCTCGTCTGCGAAGGCCTCCAGCATGCGCGCGTGGCCTTTATCGGGTTCGCAACAGAGGATGCGAGTCGGATCACCGGTGCGTTCGGCCTCGGCGCAGGCGGCTCGGCGTTTGGCCAGCCAGCCGGCCAGACCGCCTTCGGGGCCGAGGTCGGGATACCGGTCGTTCAACAGGGGAAACACCTGCCGTGCCGGCGCGCCGGCGATACCGGCGGTCCGCACTTCGACCAGATGATCCACTGCCACCACCGCGCCCTGCCCCATCACCTCGTACAGTTCTTTCGGGTAGCCGAACGTTCCATTGGCGCTCATGCTGATCGTCGCCAGTTCACCGGTGGCGTAACGAATGACCACGCCGTGGTTGAGCATGCCGGCTTCGAGCGCCACGACCTCGACCGGCTCGGCCGCCAGCAGCCAGTTGCAGACATCGGTGAAATGCGTCATCTCGAACAACAACGGCCCGTGTGGCGCTTGCGCGGGGTCAAACACCCAGCGTTTCCAACTGTGCCAGTCGTCGTTGATCCGCACCGCCATGCCCGCGACACCATCCTCCGCCAGCGGCGGACGGTCGGGTTCGCGTTCCCAGCGCCACGGACAGGGCGCGGGCTGCGCCATGTGCGCGCGAAACACCCGGTGCGCGGTTTGCAGGGCCGGAGCGCACCGCCGGTTGTGACCGATGCAGAACGGAATCCCGCTGGCCCGCACCACGTCGCCGATTTCATACGCCTCGGCCAGCGACCGGGCGATCGGTTTCTCGACGTAGATCGGCTTGCCGTGCTCGGCCGCCGCGCGGACCACCGGCAGCCGCAACTTCTCCGTGGTGGCCAGGCAAATCGCCTGCACATCGGGATCGGCCACGGCTTCTTCCCACTTGGTCGTGGTGCGCGCGGGCTGGAATTCGCGCTGACACTCCGCCAGGATCGTGGCGGACGTGTCGCAACAGACCTGCAACCGCAGCCGCGGCGAGCGGATGATGTTGGGCAGGTGCGCCCCCCGCGCCAGCGCGCCGCAACCAATCACGGCGAATCGCAGCGGCTCGCTCACCCCTGCCTCCGCCGCCGCCGCGCGCGCGCCAGATATTCATCGCGTGTCTCCAACTGAAACTCGCGGATGATGTCCGCCACGCGCAGGTCAGGAGCGCGAGCGGTCAGCGAAAACACCGCCTCGCTCTGGCAAAACACGAATTCCACCGCCGGCCCGTAGCGGCGTTGGATCGCCGACACTTTGTGCTGGTTGTAATCGTAGTGCAGGATGACCGAGTCGAGATTGAGCGTGGCCGACGCCAGCGGCGGCACGTGGCCGAACGCCACGCTCTCAAACCGCCGGCCCGTTTCCGTGACCAGCCGGCCCAGATTGTCCCAGATCGCGCTGTGATGGTCGTAGGCGCTGACGACAAAAAATCCGTGGGTCAACGCCCAATGCGCCAGCCAGCGCGTCGCGGCGTACATGCTCGGATAAAACACGATCTCCGCCCCCGCCCGCGCCAGCGCCGCGCCAACTTCGGGAAAATTCGCGTCGAAACAAATCGCCGCGCCGACTTTCCCGAAGTCCGTCGGCAACACGCCCGGCCGCCGCGCCGGCAGGCACCCGGCGTCCAACTCGCCGAGCGTGGGGAAATGTTTGTCCGCCATCCCGACCACGCGACCGTCGCGCCCGATCAACACCGCCGTGTTCACAAACCGCCGCCCGCGCCGCGCCAGCAGCGGACACCAGATGTGACACCGATGCTGCACCGCGAATTCGCCGACGAGCGCCGTGGTCGCATTGGGCACCGGCTGCGCCGCCCGCGGCAGATTCTGATGGCCGCACAGATTCAACGCTTCCGGCAGCACCACGATATCCGGCTGCTCGTGCGCCGCCGCCGGCAGCCAGCGCCGCAACAACCGGTGCAGCTCCCGCTCGTGGCGCGCCCGCGGCAGCGCCACCGTAGTCACCCGCACCAGTCGCGCCATCTCACTCCATTCCTTTCTCGAAAAACGCTTCCGCTTCGTCCCAGTCCAGCGGCAAATCCACCGGTCGACCACGGGCCGCCGACAGTTGCGCCGCCCAGCCCAGCTCCGCAATCGGCGCGGCCTGGACAAAACTCAACGGCGATTCGCGACCGCTGCGGATGCACTGGATGAAATGCTCCACCACCGCACCGGTTTGGTGTTGCACCACGTCGCCACTGTCCGGCGTTGTCGTCTCCAGCGGCCACGCCAGCGCCGGTGGCGTGCGCGTCGGATCGAGCGGATACACCCACTGCCCGTTCGTGGTGGCAGCCAACCAATACCGAACTTTCTGAGGGCGGTCGGCCAGCGAATCAAACACAAGCGCGCCACCGGTCCCGTGAACATGATGATAGGCGTCGTAGCCGAGACCGTGATCAATGTTGCCGAAACAAAAACCGGTCGCGCCGTCGGCGAAGGTAATGTGAATGTTCCAGAGCGGCGGGGCGGTGAACCCGCGCACCGACCGGGCATCGGTGGTGGCGTACACCCGAATCGGTTTCGATTGCGAGGCCATCGCAAAGACCATCACGCTCAAAGCGTGGATCACGCCCATCCCAATCGCGTCGCCCATCATCGCTGCATCGAGCTTCCACGCTTTGCGGCCGGTGATGTTCACGGGGTGCCGGTAGTTGACCTGAATCTGCGTCACCGTGCCAAACTCGCCGGCCGCGATCATCCGCCGCAACCGCTCCTCGAAGGTGTCGAAGTACAAAATGTAATCCACCAGCGTTTGCTGTCCGGGATGGGCGCGCGCCCACTCGACTTGCCGGCGAAAATCCGCAAACGTCGTCGCGCACGGTTTTTCACAGAACACGTGCTTGCCGGCCGCCAGCGCTGCCAGCGCCTGCGGGCCGTGGCACGCATTCGGGCTGGCCAGACACACCGCGTCCAGCCCCGGCAGCCGCAGCAACGCCTCGTAGTCGGCCACCCAGCGGTCCGCCGGCAACCCGACTGCCGCCAACGCCGCGCGGCCGCGGACCGGGTCGGGAGTGAACACCCCCGCGACGCGCACGTCCGGTCGTTCCGCGAACCGCGCCAGCAACACGCCACCCATCCAGCCCGCGCCGGACACGCCGATTTGCACTGGTGACTTCAACCCTTCCTCACACGTTTGAGTTGAATACTACCGGGCGGCCTGATAGCTTGCAAGCGATGATTTCCCGCGTTCTCTCCGCCGCGGTCGAGTTCGTCGAGCAACCGCTCGCCCAACCGTTGGTGATCAGCAGCGGCGCCATCCACACGCTCACCGAGGCGCGCGCCACGGTCGCAGTCGAGTGCGGCGGACGACGGGCGACCGGCCACGGCGCAATCTACCTGAGTGATCTCTGGGCGTGGCCGGACCCGCGGTTAAGCCACGCCCAACGCGACGCGGCGTTGCGCGCGTTGTGCGCGGATCTGGCGCGCCGCCTGCCGGACGGGTGCGGCCGCCGCCCGGCGCATCCGCTGGAACTGGGTTTGCAGTTGCACGAAGAGGTTTGCCGCGACGCCGTCCCGCCGGTGCTGGCGCGGGCCATGTGCGCCAGTCCGTTCGACGCCGCGCTGCACGACGCCACCGGCCGCGCGCAAGGCGTGTCGGCGTTTGCATTGTACGGCGACGCGCCCGAGCACGCCGCGATTCGCCGGCTGCTGCGCCCGCCGCGATTTGACCTGCCGGCCTGGCTGCTCGTCGGACCGCACTTCGATCTGGAACGAGACCTGCCCGGCTGGGTGCGCGACCGGGGTTATTTTTGTTTCAAGATCAAACTCATGGCGCACGATCCCGTCGCGGACGCGCGCCGCACGGCAGCCCTGTTTCAAGCCGCCCGGCGTTGCGGCGCGGCGCAACCGCGCCTGACGGCGGACAGCAATGAAGCCCACGCCAGCCCGGCCGCCGTGCGCGAGTATCTCGATTGTCTGCGCGCCGAAGACGCCGCGGCGTTCGCCGCGCTGGAGTATCTGGAACAACCGACCGCGCGCGACATCGAAGCCGAGCCCCACGACTGGCATGACGTTGCCCGGCTGAAGCCGGTGCTGCTCGATGAAGGGCTGACCGACCTGCGGTTGTTGCCGGTCGCCGCGGCGCAGGGCTGGAGCGGGTTGGCGTTGAAGACGTGCAAAGGCCACAGCTTCGCGCTGGCCGCCGCCGCCTGGGCGCATGAGCGCGGATGGTTGCTCAGTCTGCAAGACCTCACCAACCCCGGGGCCGCCCTGGTTCACGCGGCCCTGTTCGCGGCGCACGTGCCCACCCTCAACGGCGCGGAATTGAACTCGCCGCAGTTCACCCCGGCCGCGAATGCGGACTGGGCGGCGCGCTGGCCGCAATTGTTCGACCCGCGCGACGGTTTTCACCGCTTGCCGCGCAACACCGTCATCGGGCTGAGTCTTGCGACTGACCATCCGCTGGACGTCGGTCAGCCCGCGACTTTCTCGGAAAAGCCGGTGGGCCGAGCGTCCCCGCGTGGCGGGGCGTGACACTCCGCTCGCGGGGACGCTCGCGCCACCAAGCGCGCCCAAAAAGGCGCTCCCACAACAGCAGTTTCGGTTTTGTTAGGCGCACTTAACCCGATCCTCCGAACACACTTGGGATCGGTTGGCCCGCGTTGGTCCACTTGATTTGGATTTCGCGGTCCAGCAGAGCGGGGTTGCCCGGCACACGGTGGCGGCGCGATTCGCCGGCGGTATCATTGGGCATGACAGGGAGGGCGGGCAACTCTATAGTCCGCGGCGTGACCACCCCACTTGAACGAGCGCGGTATGTTCGCGACCAGTTGCCGGTGGGCGGATTGTTTGCCGGGACGACGTGGCGGGTGGCGCCGGCGGCGTTTCCGTTGGCGCCGGCGCTGGTAGCGGAGCTGGAGGCGTTGGGTCCGCTGTTGCTGGCGTTTTACCGGGCCTGCAATTTGATGTACCGCCACAGCGTGGCCGGCAAGTTGCCCCACTGGATTGCCAGTTATTTGGATGCCGGCAAGCCGCCGGAATTGATCGCGCTGTCGCGCCGGGATCGGTTCAAAGCGCACCTGCCGCGAGTCATTCGGCCGGACGTGATTTTGTCGGAGGATCATTTTTTTATCACGGAACTGGACAGCGTGCCCGGTGGGATCGGGTTGACGGGCTGGCTCGGCAAGACGTACGGGGAGCTGGGCGACCCGATCGTCGGCGGGCCGACGGGGATGATGGCGGGATTTGATGCGGCGTTTGAGAAGCCGCTGGCGGTGGTCATTTCCGAGGAAGCGGCCACCTACCGGCCCGAGATGGAGTGGCTGGGACGGCAGTGCGGCTTCGGCGTGTTGCGTCCCGAGGAGCTGACGCGGTTTGAGAATCTGCGGACGGTGTACCGGTTCTTCGAGCTGTTCGACCTGCCGAACATTCCGAACGCGGCGGCGATTCTCGCGGCCGCCGAACGCGGTGAGATCATCCTGTCGCCACCAGCAAAACCGCCGTTGGAGGAGAAGATGTTGTTCGCGTTTTTGTGGCTGGAGCACCTGCGGCCGTTCTGGCGCGAGCATCTCGGCGAGGCGACATGGGCGAAGCTGCGGCAGGTGATGCCGTACACGTGGATCGTGGATCCGACGCCGTTGCCGCCGCACGCGGTCATACCGGAGTTGGGAATCCATGACTGGCGGGAGATGGGGAAGTTTTCGCAGAGACAGCGGGAGCTGGTGTTGAAAATCTCCGGCTTTGATGAACACGCATGGGGCAGCCGCGGTGTGTACGTGGGCCACGACCTGCCGGCCTCGGAATGGGCGACGGTCATCGAGCGGGCGTTGGATAGTTTTGCCACGCATCCGTTCATCCTGCAGCGGTTCGAAAAATCGAAATTGTTCCGGCAGGAGTACGCCGATTTCGACGCCGGAGTGATTCGGGAGTTCCCGGGGCGAGTGCGCTTGTGTCCGTATTATTTCGTGACCGGGGAGACGACGACACTGGGCGGGGTGTTGGCGACAGTGTGTCCGGCCGACAAAAAGATTCTGCACGGGATGACCGACGCGGTGCTGGCCCCTTGCCGGGTGGCGGAGGCGTTGGTATGAATCCGCCGCTTTTTTTAACAGCAGGAGGAAAGGATGCGTTTCTGGTTGATCTTGTGGATGAGCGTGGGGGCGGTGGCCGGGTCGGTCGCGGCACAGGAGGCGGCGCCGGTCGTCGAGGTGAAATCGCAACTGACGTTCGGGCTGCACGCGGTGAAGGCGTTGCAGGTGGAGGTCGGCGGGTATCCGTTGTGGCAGTACGTCGCGTCGTTGATCTGGGTCGTGCTGGCGTTTTTGGTGGCGGCGCTGGTGGATTTGGTGATGACGCGGGAACTGCGGCGGTTGACCGCGATGACCAAGAGCGATCTCGACGACAAGCTGGTGGAGATTCTGCATCGGCCGGTGAAGCTGGCGATCTTCATGATCATGCTCAATGCCGGCATCCACATGTTCACGTGGCCGGATTGGACGGAGCGGGTGCTCTCGACGGTGTTCACGCTGGTCATGGCGGGCGCGGTGGTGTATCTGGCGATTCGGTTGGTGGATTTGCTGTTGCTGCTGGTGGAGCGCAAGCTGTTTGCCGGCGACACGCAGATGGCCCGGCTGATGATGCCGGTGATCAGCAAAAGTTTGAAAGTCTTCGTGCTGATCATCGGCGCGCTGACCGTGGCGCAGTACATGGGCGTACCGATTACCAGCGTGATTGCCGGGCTGGGTATCGGCGGCATCGCGGTCGCGCTGGCGGCGCAGAACACGCTGGCCAATCTGTTCGGCACGATCACGTTGCTGGCCGACCGGCCGTTTCGGGTGGGCGACCGGGTGCAGATTGAGAATTACGATGGCACGGTGGAACTGATCGGCCTGCGCAGCACGCGCATTCGCACGCTGGACGGCCACCTCGTCACGATCCCCAACAAAATTGTCGCCGACAGCGGCATCACCAACGTGTCGCTACGGCCGACCATCCGCCAGATTTTCACGATCAGCCTGACTTACGACACCACGCCGGAGAAGATGCGCGAAGCGTTGAAGACACTGCGCGAGATCATCCGCCAGCATCCGATGACCCACGACTGCATCGTGAACTGGAAAGACTTCGGACCGCACTCGCTGGATATTTTTGTCGTGTACTGGGCGAAGACGACCGACTTCCAGCAGTTCCTCAACGCGCTGGAGGATCTGAACCTGCAAATCAAACAACGGTTCGACGCCAGCGGCTTTAATTTCGCCTTCCCGACTCAAACCATCCAACTCGAACAGGTGAAGGGCGCTTGACGCGGCCACGTCATCGTGTAGCATCCGGCCAACTGATCGCGGGCGTAGCATAGTGGTAATGCGCCAGCCTTCCAAGCTGGTGAGGTGGGTTCGATTCCCATCGCCCGCTCCACCCTGCCCCGCGTTTCGGCCCGGTTACTTCGTGCGGTTGGCTGACGTGCGCGTGGCGGTGTAATTCCAACCACGCAGCACCAAGCGCTCGTACGGATGCGCCAGACCGCGCTCTTCCACCGTGTCGTGTCCTTCGTGCAACTGCACCAGCACGGTCTTGCGGACGCGAGAGGAGCGATTGGGCATGGAACCGTGCAGGAGAAAGTAGTGGAAGAACACGACATCACCGGCTTTGGCCTCCAGCGGTGTGGCGCCGTCGAGGGGATATTTCTCCAGCAGTTCGTTCGGGATCTGGCCCGAGGTGCCTTCGATGCGGCCCAATTTGTGGGTGCCGGGATAGACCCGGAAACATCCCATCTCATCCGTCGCGTCGCTGACGTGAATGATGCCGGCAATCATTGTGTCGAGCTTCGTCGGAAAATACGTCCAGTCCTGATGCATCGGGAACGGCGCCCCCTTCTCGGGCGGCTTCAGAAACAGCTTCGTATGGTGCAACACAATGTCCGGCCCCAGAATCTGCTCGGCCACATCGAGAAAGCCGGCATGCAACAGCGCCCGCGTCCAGACGGCGGAGTATTGTTGGACGTTGTGGGTGTGAACCACCACGGTTTGCTGGGCGCCGAGCTTGTCCATCTCCGGCCCGCTCCACCGCGCGTTCACATCTTCGGGACCGGCCTGCAACTGGGCAACAATCCGATCAAAGTCGCGCTCCAGCTCCCGGATTTCCGCGGCATGGAAAACGCCGCGCGCGACGTAGTAGCCGTTCTCGTTGAAAAAGGATCGAATGGATGACATGGCGGATGGATAGCAACCCCGGCAAGCCGACGCAATCCCGATTCCGCTTGCAGCCACGTCGTTTTCCCGTAGGATGCCGCCTGTTTTTCAGGAACCACACTATGGCCCAAACCAAACTCAAAGGTCACGCCGCCCACATGCAGGCCGCCGACGAACCACGCGGGTTGCGCGGCGAGATGCTGCGCCCCATCAAAATCACGCTGCTGGGCGCCGGCAGCGCTTTCACCCCGGTCCTGCTCAACGACGTGCTGCGCATTCCCGGCGCCGACCGCGGCGTCATCGCGTTGGTGGACATTGATCGCCACCGGCTCGAGACCATGCACAAGGTCATCACGCAACTCGTCGCCCAACTCGACAAGAGCGACGGCTGGCAGGTCATCGCCTCGACCAACCGCCGCGAAGTGATGAAAGGCAGCCACTACCTGACCAACTGCATCGAAGTCAGCGGCGTCCAATGCGTCCGCTACGACAACGACATCCCGCTGAAATACGGCATTGACCAGTGCATCGGCGACACGATCGGGCCGGGCGGATTATTCAAAGCGTTGCGAACGATACCCGTCTGGCTCGAGGTGCTCGAGGACGCCGAGCGACTCTGCCCCGAGGCGCTGGTGCTGAATTACACCAACCCGATGAGCATGCTCTGTCTGGCGGCGCATCGCACCTCCTCGATGCCGGTCGTCGGGCTGTGTCACTCCGTTCAGGGCACCACCCATTTGCTGGCCCGCCGCGCCGGTGTGCCCTACGAGGAATGTGAGTGGGAGTGCGCCGGCATCAACCACCTTGCCTGGATTACCAAGTTCAAACACAACGGTCGCGACCTCTACCCATTGCTGAAACGCAAAGCCGCCGCCGATATCGCCCGCGCCTTGAAAGAGGGCCGCATCAAACAAAAACGGGCCGGCAGCCACAGCTACGAGGCGCCCGAGTGGCACCGCGATCTGGTTCGCAAAGACATGATGTTGCATTTCGGCGCGTTCATCACCGAATCGTCCGGCCATCTCAGCGAATATCTGCCCTACTACCGGAAACGTCCCGAAATTCTCAACGCCTATTGCCGGGAAGGTTACGACGGCGGTTCCCGATTCTACGCCAGCAACTGGCCGAAGTGGCGCAAGCTGGCCGACCAGCACCGGATGCGGCTATTGGCCGGCAAAGAAAAACTCGATCGCCCGCGCAGTTGGGAGTACGCGAGCTGGATCATCGAAGCGCGCGAAAAAGATGTCCCGTTCCGCATCCATGGCAACGTCGCCAACCGTCGTCGCTCGGGCGGCCCGTTGATTTCCAACCTGCCCCACGACGGCTGCGTCGAGGTGGCTTGCATGGTGGATCGCAACGGCATCAACCCGACCGTCTACGGTGCGTTGCCGCCGCAGATGGCCGCGCTCTGCGCCAGCCACATGTCCTTCCACGAACTCGGCGCCACCGCCGCCATCGAACGCAGCAAGGAAGCCGCGATTCACGCCCTGCTGCTCGACCCGTTGACCGCCGCGGTCTGCTCGCCCGCCGAAATCAAAACCATGACGCTCGAATTGTTCGCCGCCGAGAAACGCTACCTGCCCGGCTACAAATAGCCGGTCAGTAATCCGAAATCCGCGCCGGCGCCGGCCCGGGCATGACCACCTCGGCACCGGTGGTGCTCCGCAACAGTTCCGCGAAGGCCGGCAGGTTGCGGATGTTGTCAAAATCCCGGTCGGCTTGGGCCACCGTCACGAATCGGCGGTTTGGATCATTCTCCAGACAAATCTGCAGATGCCGCAGCGCCTCGTCGGCCTGCGCCAGCAACGCGTAGGTGCACGCCAGATTGTAGCGAATCTCCGGGTCGGTCGGCGCGCGTTCAATCGCGGTCAGAAACCGCTCCACCGCGCCGCGCAACACCAGCCGATTCCGTTGTATCCGCCCCGTCTCCAACTGCGCCAGCCCCCACAACGCATACGGCGTCGCGGTGGCCGCCAACTCATCGCGTTTCACGACCTCGTGCAACCGCGCCACCGCCTGCTCAAACCATCTCAGGCGATCCTGCGTCCCCGGCGCCAACCGCCCCAACCGCACCTCCGCGGCCGCCAGGTCGAGTTGGACCCGGGCGCGGTCGCCGGCCGTGTCCGTCCGTCGCAACGCCTCTTCCAAAATCTCCCGTCCTTCGCGCAACACCTGCTCCTGCGCGGCGGAATTGCCCGCCACCAGAACGCCCATCTCGCGTGTCTCGAATCGTCCCCACGCCTGCCACGTCGCCGCACCCGCTCGCGGCGCGTTCGCCGCTTCCCGGTACGCCTCGCGGGCGGACTGCCACCAGGATCGGCGATCCTCGACCGAGTCCGTCAACGCGCCCAGCCGATGACAACACACCGCCAAATTCCACCACGCAGGGTGGAAATCCGGACGCGCGGCGACCACCGTCCGATACGCCGCGATGGCCTGTCGCAGATTTTTCGCGATCGCCTGGTTGTTCCCCATCCGATCCACCGCCACTTGCAGATCCCGGCCGCGCGCGTACGCTGCGTCCACGGCCGGGTCGTGCCGCGCCAGCAGTTTCTGAAATCGCTCCGCGGTCCGCCACCGCGCCCACTCGGCATCCTTCGTCACCGCTTCAAACACTCGTCCCGACCGATCCCCCTCCAGACTTTTCGCCAATTCCGCGTACGCCGCATCGTCCTCGCCAACCGACGCATAACCGCACGCCAGATTGTACCGTCGCACCACATCGGTCGGCGTTTCCGCCACCGCGCTCCGCATCCATTCCAACGCCATTTCTTTTTTCCCGCGGTCGCGGTTCAACCGCCCGTAATGCAGCAGCGCCACCGCCCAGTTATCCCGCCACCGGGCCGGGGCGACTTCCGGTGTCGTCTTGGCCACCGCCTCGAACAACTCGTTCGCCTCCGCGTACATCCGCAACTGCCGCTCCCCGTCGGCAATCTCCGGAGCCATCACGACCAACAACATCGCCCGCTGCAGTTGCGTCCGCGCCAAATCGGCCCCTTGCGGCCCTTGCAGCATGGCGCTGTCGGTCAGCAGCAGCGCCTCCTCGAATACCAACTGGCGCTCCATCGCCGTCGCGGCGCGCGGAACCACGACCTCGACCAGAAACGCCGCCCATTCCGAATACACCCGCCACGTCGCGTCGGGGCATTTTGCCGCTGCGGCGTACGCCTCGCGGATTTGCTGTGCCAGCGCAGCTTGCTCGGCTTCCCGGGCCGCTTGCGGCAGCATTTGTTTTAACGCCGCCACCAACCGCAAATAGCCTGCGAGGTAATCGGGACGGATCCGAACCGCGGCCCGGTACTGTTCCGCCGCCGATGCCCACTCGCCCTGTTCCTCCAACCGCTGACCCGCGGCCACCAAACCCTCCGCCGCAAGCGGCGCTACCGGGTCCAACGCCACCGCCCGCCCCACAACGGCGGCGAGCAACAGCAACATCATCCCGTGGCGCATCCACGCACTGTATCCGCCAGCCCAAGGGAAATCAACCGCCGCCCGGCTTGCCTCGATCGTCGCCATCCGATACACATCGGATATGCATCTGTTTGATCTGTCCGGCGAAACCGCCGTCGTCATCGGCGGCACCGGGGCGCTCGGCGGCGCCATCGCCCACGGTCTGGCCGACGCCGGTGCCCGCGTCACCGTCATCGGTCGCACCCAACGCAGCGACCGACTGCCGTTCGTGGCCGCCGATGCCACCGACGCCGGCAGTCTGCGCCGCGCGTTGGAGCGCACCGGCCCGCCCACCATCCTCGTCAACGCCGCCGGCGGCAACGACCCGAAAGCCACCGTCACCGCCGAGCTGCCGTTCGAGAACATCTCCCGCGAAAACTGGACCAGTGTCTTCGACCTCAACCTCGTCGGTGGCGTCCTGTTGCCCTGCCAGATTTTCGGCGCGGCGATGGTCGCCGCCGGCCGCGGCAGCATCATCAATATCGCCAGCGTCGCGGCCCACGTGCCGCTTTCGCGGGTCGTCGCGTATTCCGCAGCCAAGGCCGCCGTGCTGAACCTGACGCAGTTTCTGGCCCGCGAATGGGCGCCGCGCGGTGTGCGCGTCAACTCCATCACCCCGGGCTTTTTCCCCGCCGAGCAGAACCGGCGACTGCTGTTCCATCCCGACGGTTCGCCGACGCCGCGCGCGCAGGCGATTTTGAGTCACACGCCGATGAACCGCTTTGGCGAGCCGACCGAGCTGGTTGGCGCGGCGATTTTCCTCGCCAGCCAGAAAGCCAGCAGTTTCGTCACCGGCGCCGACATCCGGGTGGACGGCGGTTTTCTTTCGCAAACCATCTGATCACCACGCCAACCCGGAATCGAAATTGACATCACGACATCACAGGGCTTATGTGTTGATGCCATGAGAACGACTCTGACGCTCGAAGATGATGTGGCCGCCGCTCTGCTCAAGATTCAGAAGGCGCGCAAAGCCAGCCTCAAAACCATCGTCAACGAGGCGCTCCGACATGGGTTGCCGGCCCTGACCGCGCCCCCGGCGCCCAAGCAACCATTTCGCACTACGGTCGTGAATCATGGGGGCTGTCTTTTCGCCAACGTGGACGACGTGGCGGAGATTCTGGCCGTCGCCGAGGGTGAGACGTATAAATGATCATGGTGGATACCAATCTGCTGGTCTATGCGCGATGCTCGGACTTTCCGCAACACCCCATCGCCCGTGACTGGCTTGACAGCCTCATCTCCAACGGTCCCCGCGTCGCTCTGCCCTGGAGCAGCTTGGTGGGTTTCATGCGAATCGTCACCAACCCGCGCATCCTCAGACAACCCGAGTCTATTCACGAAGCCTGGGAACAAGTCACGGCCTGGCTCCAACCGGCAACCGTTTGGATTCCCACGCCAACGGACCGTCATTCCGAAGTCCTCGCCCCCCTTCTGCCTCATACCGCCGGTCGCCCCAATTTGATCCCCGACGCCGATTTGGCCGCTCTTGCGATCGAACACGGGCTGACGCTGTGTTCGGCTGACGGAGATTTTGCGCGCTTTCCCGGTTTGCGTTGGGAAAATCCACTTCTGCCGCCTCAACCATAAATTGGAGATCACCATGCCATCCGACATCGGACTGATTGGACTCGCCGTCATGGGCGAGAACCTCGCACTCAACATCGCCAACCACGGATTTTCCATTTCCGTGTTCAACCGCACCACCAGCAAGGTGGACGAGTTTGTCCGCGGCCGCGCCGCCGGCAAGCCGGTGACCGGGACGCGGTCGTTGCCCGAGTTCGTCCAATCGCTGAAGAAGCCGCGCAAGATCATCATGCTGGTCAAAGCCGGCAAGCCGGTGGACGAACTGATCGAGCAGTTGCTCCCGCTCTGCGAACCCGGTGACATCCTGATTGATGGCGGCAACAGCCTGTTCACCGATTCGATTCGCCGCACGCAGTACGTCGAGAGCAAAGGACTGCTGTTTGTCGGCTCCGGCGTCTCCGGCGGCGAAGAAGGCGCGCTGAAAGGCCCCTCCCTGATGCCGGGCGGCAGCCCGGCCGCCTGGCCGCACATCCGCCCCATCTTTCAGGCGATTTGCGCCAGGACGCCGGACGGCGAGCCATGTTGCGACTGGATCGGCGAGAACGGGGCCGGGCATTTTGTGAAGATGGTCCACAACGGCATCGAGTACGGCGACATGCAGTTGATCTGCGAGGCCTACGACCTGATGAAACGCGGTCTCGGCATGACCAACGACGAAATGCACGATGTCTTTGCGGAATGGAACCAGGCCGAACTCAATAGTTACCTGATCGAAATCACCCGCGACATCCTCGCCCACCGGGAGGAAACCGGTCAGGCCACGGTGGACCTGATCCTCGACGCCGCCGGCCAGAAAGGCACCGGCAAATGGACCGTCATGGCGGCGCTCGACGACGGCATGCCGCTGACGTTGATCGGCGAAGCCGTGTTCGCCCGGTGCCTTTCGGCTATCAAAGACGAGCGCGTCGTGGCTGCCCGCGAAATCCCGGGCAAGGCCAGCACGTTCAAAGGTGACCGGCTCAAAACGCTCAAGGATCTGCGTGCCGCGCTGTACGCCGCCAAACTCGTCAGCTATGCCCAAGGCTACCAGCTCATGCGCGCCGCCGCGAAGACCCACAACTGGAACCTCAACTACGGCGGCATCGCGCTGGTCTGGCGGGGCGGCTGCATCATCCGCTCCGCCTTCCTCGGCGACATCAAGAAAGCGTTCCAGCGCAACCCCGACCTGCAAAATCTGTTGCTCGACAATTTCTTCAAGAAAGCCGTCAGCAGCCGACAAGCGGGCTGGCGGAGAACCGTGATTCTGGCCACCAAACTCGGCATCCCGGTCCCCTGCCTGAGCAGCGCGCTGTCGTATTTCGACGGCTACCGGAGCGACCGCCTCCCGGCCAACCTGCTCCAAGCCCAGCGCGATTACTTCGGCGCCCACACCTACGAACGCGTGGACAAACCGCGTGGCGAATTCTTCCACACCAACTGGACCGGCCGCGGCGGCAGCACAACGGCGAGAGCGTACACCGTTTAGGAATGGGAAACCACCTGCCACAGCCGGGGAACGACGACGGGCGGTCAGATTTTACCGCAGCGGCGCTGCCCCTTCCCGTTTCCGGTGCGCCTGCTTCTTCACCCCGCCCGCTCGAAACACTCTCAGGAAAGGACCGGTTTTCACGTGAAACTTGATCTCAAGCAGAACTGCCAGTACGCGCTTGTGGTGCCGACGAGCATGGGCGTGCGCATCACGCCGTTGAACGGTCAGCCCGTCCACGCCGGCGGCCTGTTTCACATGCAGGTCACCAGTGCCGAAACCAATGTGGCCAGTGTGGCGGCCTACCTGGGATCGCCGGTCAAGGTGCTTACGACGTTCGTCCAAGGCAGCCCGATCGCCCAACTGATCAAGGACAACCTGCGCAGTCGCGGGATGGATTTCGAGGGACCGGACGTGCCGCAGGGCGGACCGTGGGGGTACCGGCATCAGTTCAACATCGCCGACAGCGGGTACGGGGCACGCGGGCCGCGCGTTTGGAATGACCGGGCCGGTGAAGTCGGGCGAACGCTCAACGTGAAGGATTTCGACCTCGACCGGATCTTTGGCCGGGAGGGCGTGCAAATTGTCCACTTGTCCGGCCTGATCGGCGCGCTGTCAGCGGAAACGAGCCGGTTCTGTCTCGAACTGGCTCGCGCCGCGAAACAGCACGGCACGCGAATTTCGTTCGACTTGAACTACCGGGCATCGTTCTGGAAAGGCCGCGAGAAGGAGCTTTGCGCCACCTTCGCCGAAATCGCCAGCCTGGCCGACATACTTGTTGGCAACGAGGAGGACTTCCAACTTTGTCTCGGTGTCAACGGCCCCGAAGCCGGCGGCCAAGGATTGCAAGCGCAGATCGGGAGCTTCAAGGACATGATCGGCAGCGTCCAAAAGGCCTTTCCGCAGGCCTCCGTGTACGCCACCACATTGCGCGAAGTCGTGGACGCCCATCATCATCTCTGGGGCGCCATCATGGCTGCCGGTGACGAGTGGTTTGTCGTCGAGCCGCGCGCCATCACTGTCCTCGACCGGATCGGCGGCGGCGACGGGTTTGTCGGCGGTCTGCTCTACGCCATCCTCCGCGGCTGGGAACCGGCGAAGTGGATCCAATTCGGCTGGGCCGCCGGTGCGCTGGCCACGACGTTGTTGACCGATTACGTCCAGCCGGCCGACGAAGACCAGATTTGGAGCATCTGGCGCGGCAACGCCCGCGTGCAACGCTGAGCGCGATTTGATATGCTGACGAGCGTGATTGCGAATCTGCCCAACCAAGTTCGTCGTTTGCTGTGGGACGTGGATGCCTCCTCCCTTGACGGCGATACCCATCGCAGCTTTCTCCTCGACCGCATCCTGGCATACGGCGACATGAAAACCGTCCGCTGGGCGGAACAGACCTACGGCTTGGACGGAATTCGGGACTATTACCTGACCCGCGGCCAGCGCGTGCTGTCGAACAAAACGCGTGCCTATTGGCGGGTGATTTTGAATCTGGATTCATGCACGACGCCCTCCTCAACCCAGCCCAGCAATCCGCTCTGGCCCTACTGAGCCCGGTGCGGGAGTCGGGCACGTTCTACCTGGCGGGTGGTACGGCGTTGGCACTGCACCTGGGTCACCGCGAGCCGGTGGACTTCGGCTTCTTCCGCGCACGCGACACGTTGACCGTGGATTGTGGCGGGGTGAAAGTCAGCTTCTTCGGCTGTCCCCTCGACGTGATCCAAGAGATCTTGTACTCGGCCGTGCCGTGGGACCAAATCAAACGCTATTTCACCACTGAGACAGCCCGCCTGCACAGGTAATCGCCAATGGCTACGCTTTTTTCCCGCGGCAGCACCACGGACTGTCTGACGGACGCGGACAAGCGGGCCGCGCTGCGGGTGCTGGATCCCACGGCGCGCAACGTTTTGATTCTGCCACCGGACCATACCCGGTTGAACTCCGATGCCGGGACGTTGACGGCGATGTTGTATGAAATGTTTCCGCAGGCCGACATCCTGCCGGCACTCGGCACGCATGCGCCGATGACACCGACACAGTTGCGGATGATGTTTGGCGACTCGATTCCCCTCGACCGGTTTTTAGTTCACGATTGGCGACGCAACGTGCGCCACGTCGGAACCATCCCGGGCGCGCGGGTGAGCGACTGGTCGGAAGGGCGGGTGGATTACGAGGTGCGGGTGGAAGTCAACCACCAGCTCTTTGCCGGCTACGATTTGATTCTGTCGGTCGGTCAACTGGTGCCGCATGAAGTGGTCGGCATCGCCAATTACACCAAGAACATCATGACCGGCGTCGGCGGCGCGGACTCGATCAACAAATCCCATTTCCTTGGCGCCGTCTACGGCATGGAACGCATCATGGGCCGGATCGAAACACCGGTGCGCAAGCTCTTCAACTACGGCATCCAGACGTTTCTCGGCGACCTGTCCATCGTTTACATCCTGACGGTGATGCAGAAAACCGCGGCCGGCATGGTCATGCGCGGCCTGTACATCGGGGATGATGACGCGACGTTCACGATGGGCGCGAAGCTGTCGCAACAAGTGAACCTCGACCGGCTCGACGCGCCCTTGAAGAAAGTGGTCGTGTATCTCGACCCCCACGAATTCAAGAGCACGTGGCTCGGCAACAAGGCCATTTACCGGACCCGCATGGCGATGGCCGACGGCGGGGAACTGATCATCCTCGCGCCCGGCTTGACGGAGTTTGGCGAGGACCCCGAGATTGACCGGCTCATCCGCCGTTACGGCTACCGCGGAACCCCGGCCACGTTGGCCGCTGTGAAAACCGACCCCGCGTTGGCCAACAACCTCAGCGCCGCCGCCCACTTGATCCACGGTTCCAGCGAAGGCCGGTTCCGCATCACATACTGTCCCGGCCCCGGCCTGTCGGCCAAGGAGATCCGCTCCGTCGGCTACGAAGCCGGCAGGCTCACCGACTATCCGATCGAACGCTACCGGGATGGATGGAATCCCGATGGCACGTTCTACATCAGCAACCCGGCGCTCGGA
This sequence comes from uncultured Verrucomicrobiota bacterium, assembly GCA_964533295.1. Lineage (GTDB taxonomy): Bacteria > Verrucomicrobiota > Verrucomicrobiia > Palsa-1439 > Palsa-1439 > OMJI01. The sequence goes on along the minus strand of CAZHLM010000010.1, from coordinate 29,148 downwards.
CTTTGGGCGTTGAAAGGAACATTCCCATGAACATCCGCGACCATTGTGTGTTCGACCAACTCTCCCTCGGCGAGATCATGTTGCGCTTCGATCCCGGCGAAGGCCGCATCCGCACCGCGCGTTCATTCCGCGTCTGGGAGGGCGGCGGCGAGTACAACGTCGCCCGCGGCTTGCGCAAATGTTTCGGCCTGAAAACCGCCGTCTGCACCGCGCTGGTGGACAACGAGGTGGGTCATCTCATCGAAGATTTCATCCTGCAGGGCGGCGTGGCGACCGATTTTATCCGCTGGCGCGCGGACGACGGGATCGGGCGAACGGTTCGCAACGGACTGAATTTCACCGAGCGCGGTTTTGGCGTGCGCGGCGCGGTGGGTGTTTCCGATCGCGGCCACAGCGCCGCCAGCCAGCTCAAACCCGGTGATTTCGACTGGGAGCACATTTTCGGCAAGCTCGGCGTGCGCTGGTTTCATACCGGCGGCATCTTTGCCGGCTTGAGCGACACGACGGTGGCGTTGACGGTGGAGGCGGTCAAGGCGGCGGCCAAACACGGGACCATCGTGAGCTACGATCTGAATTACCGGCCATCGCTGTGGAGGGGCATCGGCGGTCCGTCGAAAGCCCGGGAGGTCAACCGCGAGATTGCCCGGTATGTGGATGTAATGATCGGCAATGAAGAAGACTTCACGGCATGTCTTGGCTTCGAGGTCGAGGGGATGGACCAGAACCTCACCAAAATCGAGACCGCCGCGTTCCAGAAGATGATTGAGAAGGCCGTTCGCGAATTCCCCAATTTCCAAGTCGCGGCCACGACGTTGCGCGGCGTCATCACTGCCACCCGCAACGACTGGAGCGCCATCTGCTGGCACGGCGGCCGGTTCTACGAAAGCCGCTCGTATCCCGGCTTGGAAATCCTCGACCGGGTCGGCGGTGGGGACAGTTTCGCGAGCGGCTTGATCTACGGTTTCCTCAAGACCGGCGACCCGCAGCAGGCCGTGGATTACGGCGCGGCGCACGGCGCGCTGGCGATGACAACGCCCGGCGACACCTCGATGGCGACCGTCCAGGAGGTCGAAAAACTCATGCGCGGCGGCAGCGCGCGCGTCCAGCGCTAGAACTCGCCCCACTCGTCGGCTTTCGGCGGTTGCGCGGTTTCGTCGTAAATGTGCAGGCGCAACTCGCGAAACGCGGCACGGCTGAACGTACGTTTGCCGAAGTTTTCGCTGCTGCCAACCAGACTGGTTTCATCGAGCTTTTCGAGCGCCAGCGTCACATGGCCGCCTTCGTGGAACGTGGCGCGGACATCACCGGCTTGCCGGCGCGCGCGCTCGGCCCGGTCGCTGGCCAACTCGATTTGCGCGGCGCGCTCGAGCGGCACTTCGAGCGGGGCGAAGGCGGTGACAAATGTGATCGTGCCGTTGCGGATGGACTTCAGTTCGCCGGAGACCTTGTCATTGTTGTGGAACCGAATCAGATCCTCGGTCTTGGCCGTAAGCGTCCCGGTGTCGTTCCATTCACCGTCCCATTCGGTCACAAGCAGATTGCTGATCCGCATCGGGCCTTGTCCCTGCGACAGGAACATCACACAACCACCCTGCCCCGCGAAATCTCCCGGGTCGGTCCATTGTTTGACCACCGCGCCATCCAACAGGAACGCGATGGTGCGTTTCGTCTTGTCCACGAGAATGCTGATGCGCGCCTTGCCGCGGGCGGCCAGGTTGTCGAGGCTGCTGATGCCGCCGAGGTTGTTGAACCCGCCGCGGCCCCGACCACGCTGGAGTTGAACGGAATTCCCGCTGATCTGCAAGAGATAGGCGTTGCCATAGAAGTTTTCCGGATTGTCTCCGCAGATGGAAATCTGCAGGTACGGATGCGTCCGCCACGCCAAATCGAAATCAATCCGACTTCGATCCTTCAACTTCATGTCGCGACCAATCATTCCGCTCTGTCCGGCGGCGGCGTACAGCGCGCCATTGCGAAACGTCCAGGACTGGTCGCCCTGGGCCCGTTGCCAGTCGGTCAGATCCGTCGGTCCCCTGTACAGCGCCGCCGCCACGCCGACTTGCGGGAGTACCGTCTGCAACATCGGCCGCTGTATGGTCAGCACATCGGCAAACGCGGTCTGCAACGTCAGCTTCTCCGCGTCGAGCGCGACGATCTGACCGCGCAACTCGTCGCCGTTCGTCAGGCGCACGAGAGCGTGTGATGGAGCGGCGGGAAGCGGTTTGCCCGCGAGTTTGATCTGCACGATGTTGCCGGGCGCAAACTCCAACGGCCGTTTCGCATCCGGGTGGCTCCACCGGACTTCGGTGTCCGGCATGATGCCGAGCAACCGGCCTTGCAACGTGTCGCCGTTGCGAAAGACCAGCACATCGGCGGCGGGTGTCTGCGGCGCGACCGGCCCGCCTTCGCTCGGCGGCGGAACGGCCGCGGGCGGACGCCCGGCGGGATCCGGGACCACGATTCGAATTTCGGCCATCGCCAGCAACGGCGTCAACCCGACCATCCACATCCAGTGCGTCTTCATCTGTCATCACCTTTCATAAATCGGCAGGAACCGGTAATTCAAGGCCAGCGTCAACAGCGCCGTCGCGGTGGAGAACAACCGGCCATGATTCCCGTCCCAACTCCCGTCGGGGTTCTGAGTGTTCACAAGCACCTTGATCATCCGCGCGTTCCACGCTCGCCACGCCTCGGGGTCCGCCTGAAAAAACGCCTGCGCCGCATAATAATGAAAATAGAACGGATAGCCATCATCCCGGTACGGGTCGCGCGACAAGAATCGCAACGCCGCCTGATAGGCCCGCGCGTCCTTCTGCTTCGCGAGCGCAAACACCAGCACCCCGATGGCCGACCGCGGATTGTTTGGCCCGGCGGCGCTCGTGTAACCAAAACCGCCCTCCGCGGCGGAACAACTCATGAAGAACCGCAACGCTTTCTGGATCGCCTCCTCCGGCACCGCGATCCCCGCATTGCGCGCCGCCAGCAACGCCACCAGTTGCGC
>CAZHLM010000010.1:4588-26047 GCA_964533295.1 uncultured Verrucomicrobiota bacterium | reverse complement strand
CCTCCGGCACCGCGATCCCCGCATTGCGCGCCGCCAGCAACGCCACCAGTTGCGCGCCCGAAACCGTCGTATCCGCGTCGCCGCTCTCCGGCGAATACCGCCAGGCACCGTATGGATTGTTCGCCTGCGACGTAAGAATCAGGTCCACCGCCCGCTGCAGCGCCGGTCCCAATCGCGGATCATCCACCGCGCCGTAGGATTCCGCCAGCGCAAGCGTCGCGAAACCGTGGTTGTACATGGAAGCGCCCAGGTACCCATTGGCGCGATTGGCACCGCTCAAAATCTGGTCCAACCCGCGTTTGACCGCGGCGTGATACGGCCCCGTATTCGGGTCGTCCCCGTGCGCCAGAATCGCCGTCACCGCCAACCCGATCACACCGGGCTGGTTTCCGTACCCGTCACGCGGCCCGGCGCCGCCGACCAAATCACGTTCGAGATACCGCAACCCCTTGACATACATCGCTTCAACCTCGTCCGGCACGCTCTCTTCCGCGCGCCCGAACAAGTCCTGCGCAACCGCGCCCACCGTGGCCAGCCACCCGCACAGAAGCGCCATCCACACGTGCCTCACTTGGTCAGTTCCTCCACTCGGTTGAAATACCCTTCCAACGCCTCGCGAAACTCCGCGGGATACCGGCTCGCATCCCGGCCCGATGCCTTCTCAACCTCGCGCTCGTCGGGTTGCCGCCCGGCAACGTGGCCGGTCGCTTCGGCATTGGGCCGGTCAGTGTCGCCGCCGCTGGCATTCGCCCCGGCGGCCTGGCCCGCCGCCATGCCCAGCATCCGCTGAATCATCGCCAGCAAACTCTGACTGCCCGCCGCACCCCCACCGGCTTGCTCGCTGGCGTCCGACAACAACTCAATGACCTCCGTCTGCGCCGCGATGGTGTCCGCGCCGGTTTCCGGTTTGGCCAGTAAATCCGCCGCATCCGCCATCGCATCCCGCACCTGTCCCAACAACTCCAACAGCTTCGGGGGAAAACCGGGCTGCAACAATTTCTCGATGTCCTCGCCCAGCGCCCGCTGCGTCTTTTCCAACCGCGCGGCGGACTTCGCGTAGTCTGGCGAATCGTGGCGCCGCTCATCCACAAACCGGGTATTGTCGCGCAAGCCCTCCTCGATCAACCGCGCCCGCATCAACTTCATCATCAACTCCACCAGCTCCGGCGGCATCGAACCACCTCCACCGCCTCCTCCTCCGCCCCCGCCGCCACGCGACGACGGCGCCAGTTGCTCCGCCCAGTTCTCCAACTGCGCGGCCCACCCGGTCGCCTGCTCGATCGCCTGTCCGCCCACATTGGACTGGATCTGCTTCGTCAACTTCTCCAACTCCTCGACCACCCGCTTGCCGACCATCTCCTCGTGAACGCTGCCGTACGATTTCTCGCGCGTGCGGCTGTAGAACCCGCCCAGATCGTCGCGCAAGTGTTTCACGGTTTTCTGCGTCCGCGCCTGCCGATCCTCCACCAGACCCACTTTGGTTTTCAAAGACGGCGAAAGCTGGTCCGCCGTCAGGCCAATCGTTTCCGGCACCAGCCGCGTCAAATCCGCCGCAATCTGCCGTTCCTGCTGTGCCGCCTTCCGCAAGCGGCTGACGAAATTACCGGCGGCCATCTGCTCCTGCGTCTGATTCATCTCGCGCAAGGCCTCCATCATCTCCTGCAACGCCTGTTGCTGCGCCTGCAACGCCTCGTCCATGTTCTGCTCGCGCGCCTCACCCTGCGCCGACTGCGCCTGCTGCAACTGTTGGGCAACCTGGGGCAGACTCTGCTGCGCCAACTTCTGCAATTTCTCCAGCAACTTTGCCCACTCCCGCAACACCGACTCTTTGATCGCCGGATTGCGCAACGCCTCGCGCATCAACTCCATCGCCTCGTCCACCAGCTTCTCCATCTCCGCCGCGCTCTGTTCCTCCGCCCGTTGCGCCTGGCTCAACCGCTCGGCGGCGTGGGCTCCTTCGAGGTTCTCGCGCAGCTCCCGGTTCTGATCCAACAAACCCTCTTCCAACCGGGCCAGCTCCTCCAACTTCTCCTGCAACTTCTCAAACCGTTGCTGCACCAACTTCGCATGTTCGATCCGATCGAGAATGTAAATCCGGTACGGCGGCGACAACGACTCCTCCCGGCCGGGGAAGTAATCCCATGCGCACGCCTGCACCACGACCAATTGCGGCGCCAGATCCAGCGCCTGCGGCGAGAACCGCACCGAGCCGGTCGTCTCCCGTTGTTGCGGACCGCCCGCCGCCACATCGAACCTCCCGTGTGACGGCGCAACCCCGGTGTCCTCGTTGCCCGCCGCCATCCACCGCACCGCCGTCTGTTTCACGCCGTAATCGTCCCGTCCCACTACCTCAAACTCGACGACCTCATCCTCCAAAATCGCCACCGTCCGCTCCAACCCCCGGCAATCCACCGTCGGCGCGTTGTCCATCTCCGCCGTCACCTCGAGCAGGAACGGCTCCCGGCCGCGCAGCCCGTGCACATCCTCCCACTCCACCCGCCACTGCATCCCGGTGCGAATCGGCTGCGGTTCGATCCAAAACCGATCCCCATCAAACGCCGCGCCCGCCACCCGCCGCGCCACCCGATTCAGCGTCCCGGCCACCGCCAACGTGCTGCCTTCCAACACCCGCACCTTGCCCCGCCGCACGTCCTGCGTCGCCGGCGGGTGACCCAAATACTCCGGCCACGCGATCCGGGCCTCCAACGCCACCAACTCGGGCCGGTACACCGGCGTGATCGTCATCGTTCGTTCCGCATCGCCCGCCGCCAGCCGCAACGTGACCGGCTTCGTCTGCCCCGGCAACTCCATCCGAAACACCCCGTCCTTGCCGGCCGACACTGTCACCGGCGACTGCCCCGCCAATCGCGCCGTCGCCTGCCCGGGCTGCCACGGCGAATCGGCCGCCAACCGAAACTCCACCACAAACGGCTCCCCGTACGGGACGATTTGGTGATCCGGCAACTCACCAAATCGCGTCAGCGTGTACCGCTGAATCACCGCGACCGGCTTGACCAACCGCCAAAACACGTTCCACGCCGCCGGCGGCAGCCACAGAACCGCCGCCACCGTCACCCCCGCCAACACCACCACCGTCAGCGCCAACCACCGGGGCTGGCGCGTCGGCACCGCCCGTTGAAAATCCAACGCGGCCGATTCCGCCGCCACCTGCTCCATCGCCGCCCGGCACAGCGCCGGTGACACATGCGCGGGCCGGTGCGCCGCGTCCGCCAACTCCACAATCCCCAACAGCCGGTCGCCCAACTTCGCATACTGGCGCTGCACCAGCGTTGCCAGTTCTCGCGCATCACGCCGATGCCACAACCACCGATTCGCCCACACCGCCGCGCAACACGCCCCGCACGCCACCCCCACCAGCGCCAGCGTCAACCGCATCCACGCCGGTGTCTCCCAAATCCGGTCTGACGCAAACAACACAACGTACGCCACCAACATTCCCGCCAGCGCGCCGAGCACCGCCACGCTCGTCTCCACCAGCCACAACCGCCGCGCCACCGCGCGCAACTGCGTCCGCACGCTCGCCGGTAATTCCAGATGAATCCCGTCCGCCATAACCTAAATCAATCCCACCCACTTCCGCCCGACCCAGTACGCCGCCAACAAGAACACCAACCCGCCGCCCCACAGAGGATGACACCACAACCGCAATCGTTGTTCGACCGGCGCGCGCTCGGGCAACTGCGTAATCCGCTCCACAAACTCCGCCAAATCCCCGATCGCCCCAAACTGCCCCCGCGTAATCGCGGCGATCTCCCGCAACACCTCCACCGGCGCCGGTCGCCCCACGTGTTCGCGCACCTCGCCGCGCACGTCCAACGCCGTTTCAATCTGCCGGTTCGTCGCCTCCGACCGGACCCGCACCCGAAACTGCCCCTTCTCCTCCGGCACAAACGTCCCCTCAAACACGCCCCACCCGCCGCCGACCGCCGCCAATTCCACCCGCTCCACCTTCCCGCCCGGCGCCGTCATCTCCGCCGTCACCCGCCCGGCCCGCAACGGCAGACCACTCGCCTCAAACACCGTCGCATGCAACGTCACCCGCTCGCCGCGTTGCGGATTGTCGGGATTGTAAAACACCCGAATCCCCTGATCGTGCGCCAGATGCCGCTGGTACGACATCCACCGCACCACCTGCCCCCAAAACCGATAGTGATACACATCCTCCACGCCGCGCCGCCACCGCCACGCCCCATCCGTGCCCATGAACAGCACCTTGCCGTTGCCTTGCGGGCGCGTCACCAACAACGGCACGCGCCCCCATTCGTTGCGCACGCCTTCATGCACCGCCAATACCTCCGCGCCCGACCGCGCTTTCTTCACCGCCGCGTGCCAGTAAAAGCCCGGTAACTGCCGCCAGACCGACGCGTTTTCCTGCTCATTCGCCGCCAGCATCGTCAACAAATGCCCCTGCCCGCGCGCCGTCAACGCCAACCGCGCCGGCGCGGACGCGCCGACGCCGCGCGATTGCGCCTCGTCCAACTCCACCGGCATCATCCCGCCCAAGGCCGTGTCGGCCAGCGTCGCCACCCGCCCGCGGCTACCTGGCAAAAACACCAACCCGCTGCCCTGCTGCTCAACCAGCCCCTGCAATTCCAGACAGTTTTCCTTCGTCAGTTCGTTCTGGCCAATCCCCACGTCGCCGATGAACACGACATCGAACTTGGAAAGCTCCTCGCGCGTCGCCGGAAATTGATCCAGATAATCGCGGCCACCGCCCACCTTCATGCCGGGATGGAACAGCAACGTCTTCACCTCCACCCCGGGATCCCGCTGCAACGCATTGCGCAGGTACCGGTATTCCCAGCGCGGCAACGAATCAATCACCAGCACGTGCAGCGTTTCCTTGCGAATCGCAACCTGCGCGGCCTGCTCGTTGTTGTCGCTCCGCAACTCCTCCGACTCCACCGGCAACGAAACCCGCACCGTCGCGCCGCCCTCACGCATCGGCGTCCACACCACCGCGTCCTGCACCTGCCCCAACGCCGGCACCGTAATGTCCTTGCCCACCTCCGCGCCGCGTTCGTCGCGCAACGTCACCCGCGTCTTCAACTCCCGCGGCAAAAAACTCCGCACCTTGAACCCCACCAGCACCTGCTCGCCCAACAACGCATACGCCGGCGCGGCCACGTTTTCGAGAACCACGTCCGGCAAATACTCCCGACTGCCCACGCCGACCGCGAACACCGGCACCCGCGCCATCTGCAATTTCGTCGCCGCCGCCACCGGCGACTGGCCGGTATTCCAATCACCATCCGACAGCAGGACGACCGCCCGCAGATTCCGTTCGCGCCCCAGCACCGCCTCCAGCGCGCCGTTGATGTCCGTCCCCTCGTTCTCGTTGGTCGAGACCGGCGAAAATTCCTCCATCACCAACTCGTACCGGTTCGACAACGTCTCCCACATGCGCGCCGCCCGCTGCTGCGCCACCCACTCCAACCGACTCAACACCCCGCCCTCGCTCACCACGTCGCGCGTCGTCATGCTCCGCGAGGCATCGGCCAACACCGCCACCACCGGCCGCTCATTTGGCGCCGCTGGCCGGACTTTCTCCGGACGCCACAACGTCACCACAATCAATACCACCGTCACGAACCGCACCGCCTCCAGCCCGAGCAACAGCGCCCCTCCCCGCTGGCGCCGCCACTGGGCGATACCCAGCCAACCCGCCGCCGCAATCATCATCACGCCGATCACCACCGTCAGCCACGACGCCCCGAAACTCCAACCGCTCATCCCGCGCCCTCCGCCGCCGCGCCACGTGTGGCAGCGCCGGCCGGGACGCGACTCGGCAACGTCAACACCGCCTCCGTCACCAACAACACCAGCATCGCCACCAAAAACCACCGCCACACTTCACTCGAAAGCCGGGCCGTCGCGGCCGTCTGCTCATCGAAAAAACGCACCGGCACGCCGCCAAACAACTCCCGAACCCTGGCCTCAGCCAACCGCTCCCCCGCATCCTCCTCCACTGGCCGGTTGAGCGCCACCAACCGCCCGCCCACCTGAAACACACCGGCTTCCGACGCCTGTCCCGCCAACCGCGTCCACACTTCATCTCCGCCAATCCCCAACGGTTCACCGACCGCCGCCGAGACCACCTGCCCCAACCGCGCGCCGCCTTCGAGCAACATCCGTTGCAACATCGGCACCAGTACCGGCCCCTCTCCCAAGTTCGACCACTCCGCCACCGGCAACGTCGCCACCGCGTACACCATCCCCCGCCCCACGGCCTGCCGGGTCACAAACGGTTGCCCATCCGCGAACATCGCCAATGCGAATCCTTCGATGGCCGACCGCCGCTTGACTTCCAATTCCGCCACCGGCAATTCCACCCCGTCTCGCGCATCCGCCAACACGCCATCACCCCGATTCCACGTCGGCACCCGCCATGGCCCGCCCGTTTCCCCCTCACCCACCGGAAACCGCACCACCACGCCGCCCTCGCTCAAAAACCTTTCCAGCGACTTCACCGGATCCGTCGCCGTCTGCCAGATCACCAACGCGGCCTCCTTCGTATCCAAGTTCCCGGCCGCCGCGCGCACACTCGACTGATTCAACTGCGCCGGCGCGGGCGCCGCCGCCAGTTGCAGCACGTTGCCGGCCCCGTCATCATCCGCCACCACCACCGCCTTCAAATGCGTCTCCGCGCCGAAGGCAAAATAACTCACGTTATCCCGCGGATTCGCATCCGGCGGCAATTCCACCCAACCCCACCCCCGACCGGGATGATCACCCAACCCCACGCGTTGCGACAACCGCACCGTCCCCCCCCCATACGCCACATCCACCAACGACCGCGCCCCCTCCAGCACCACCGACAACGGCAGCGTCCCCGCGCCAGCCGCGCCTCCACCCGCCAACTCCAAGTCCACCACCGCCTCCCCCTTCTGCCGCCTCACCCCGGTCACCCGCACCGCCACGTTCTCCCCACCGCTGTCCCGCAACGCCAACAACCGCACCCGCACCTCCTGCGGCAACGCCCCCAATCGCGCCGTCACCGCCGCCCACCGGCTCTGCGTCGCGCTCCAATTGCTCGCCTGCAAATCCGACGCCAGCCAAATCTCCGTCCGACCGCATGGATTCGCCGTGATGTAGTCCACCGCCGCCTCGAGCATGGCCGGAATATCCGCCGCCGCATCACTCGCCACGGTCGCCGTCAACTCCGGCAACACCCCCGCGCTCGAAATCTCCTGTGGCCGCCGCGTCGCGCTCTCGATCAACACCAACCGCGACGCCCCGCCCGTCGCCCGCGCCGCCTCGGTCAGCCGCGCCACCGCCACCTCGCGTTTCGACCGGGCCGACGCGGCCTCTCGCCACTCCATGCTCGGCGAGCGATCCAGCAACAACAGCACCGTGTCCGGCGCCCCGCTCAACGCCCAACCCAACCACCCGCCCACGAGCGGCCGCGCCATCGCCAGCACCAACGCCGCAATCGCCAGCGCCCGACACGCCAACACCAGCCAGTGCCGCAGCTTCGCCGACCGCCGCGACCGCCGCGACGCCGCCAGCAAAAACGACATCGCCGCCCAATCGAGCGACCGGTAGCGCATCCGATTCAGCAGATGGATCACGACCGGCACCGCCACCAGCGCCAACCCCCAGAGCACGAATGGCTGAAGAAAAATCACCTCGTTCGCGCCACCAAAAAGTCCGCGAGCACCCTCTCCGGCTCCTGATCCGTCGTCACCCGCTGATAATCCACCCGGTACTCCCGGCAGCCCTGCTTCAGCCGTTCCAGATACCGCGCCAGCGCCTCCTGATACGGCCCCCGAATCAACCCCGGTTCCACCAACAAACTGCTGCCATCCTCCAAATCCACAAACCGCGTCGGCCGATCAAACGCAAAGTCCATCTCCGCCCGATCGAGCAAATGAAACACCGCCACATCGTGCTTGCGAAACCGCAGATGCTGAAAACAACTCAGCAGCGCCGCCGGGTCGGCGAACAAATCGGAGAAAACAATCACCAACGCCCGCCGCCGCACCTTCTCCGCAATCTGATGCAACGCGGCCACCAGCCCGGTCGCGCCACCGGGGTTCGTCTCGCTCAGCGCGCCGAAAATGTTTTTCAAGTGCGCCGCATTGCGCCGCGGCGGAATGTCCCGAATCACCGCCGCCGAACAGCACGCCAGCCCCACCGCGTCGCCCTGATGCATCGCCAAATACGCCAGCGCCCCGGCCAGCTTCCGCGCATACGCAAACTTCGTCCCGTGCGCCCCGCCAAACTTCATCGAACCACTGGCATCCAACACCAAACAACACCGCAGATTCGTGTCGGCCTCGAACTCCTTCATGTAGAACCGGTCGCTGCGGGCATACACCCGCCAGTCCACATGCCGCACGTCATCGCCGGGCACGTACTTGCGATACTCCGCAAACTCGACACTCGATCCCCGATGCGGACTCTGATGCCGCCCCGACACGCTGCCCTCCATCGGCCCGCGCGCTTCGAGCGGCAAACTCAGCAAGCGCGTCAGCGCATGCGGATCGAGGAACTCACTGGCGACCTCCGCCGGCACGCCCTCACCTGTCTCCCACTTCGGCCAGCAACCGCTTCACGATCTCCCGACTCGTCACGCCCTCGGATTCGGCGTGGAAGTTGGTGATGATCCGATGATACAGCACCGGCTCCGCGACGGCTTCGACATCCTCGGTCCGCACCAAATAGCTGCCCTGTAACGCCGCCCGCGCTTTCGCGCCGACGATCAGACATTGCACCGCGCGCGGCCCGGCACCCCAACTGACCCAGCTCTTGATCCAGTCCGGCGCCTTTGCCTCCGGCGGCCGCGTCGCGCGCGCCAGTTTCACCGCGTAATCATAAACGTGATCCGGCACCGGCACGCGCCGGACCAGTTCTTGAAATGCCATCACTTGGTTGCCGTGAATCAACTTCGACAATCGCGGCGCACCGGCGCCGGTCGTCTCCCGCGCAATGCGACCTTCTTCCGCCTCGCCCGGATAGTCCACGTGAATCAGAAACATGAACCGATCCAACTGCGCTTCCGGCAACGGATACGTGCCCTCCTGCTCGATCGGATTCTGCGTCGCCAGCACGAAAAACGGCGGCGCCAACTCATACGTGTGCCCCGCCGCGGTCACCCGGTGTTCCTGCATCGCCTCGAGCAACGCCGCCTGCGTTTTCGGCGGCGCGCGGTTGATTTCATCCGCCAGCACGATGTTGGCAAACACCGGCCCCTTCACAAACTCAAACGCCCGCCGCCCCGGTTGCGACGTCTCCTGCAAAATCTCCGTCCCGGTAATGTCCGCCGGCATCAGGTCGGGCGTGAACTGGATCCGACTGAACTGCAAATCCATCGTCTCCGCCACCGACCGCACCAGGAGCGTCTTCGCCAGTCCCGGCACCCCCATCAACAACGCGTGACCGCGCGCCAGCAAACACACCACCAGTTGTTCAATCACCTTCTCCTGACCGATGATCACCTTGCCCAACTCGGCCCGCAACGCGCCATAAAACGTCCGCAAATCACCAATCGCCGCAACATCATTGTCCGCCAGCGCCCCGTTTGTGTTCGTCATAGTCTCCCGGTTCCTCTCAGTTTTGACATTGGACAGCGGCCAATGTTCCGCGCTCAACCCGCAAAGTCCAGCCATTTCCCGCCGCGCCGACAATTCTGAACATCCCACCCGCGACCGTCGCCACGGCATATCCACTGCTTCCGCTCAAAGACATGTCGTACGAGAAGCGAACAGGATTCACACTGCTGGAACTCATGATCGTCGTCTCGGTCATCGGTCTGTTGACGATCCTCGCGCTCCCCTCCTTCTCCAAACCCCGCACCACCACCCTCAGCACCCACTGCATCTCCAACCAGCGCGTCATCTTCGGCGCCGTCAATCGCTACGAACTCGACAACCGCGCCAGCCTCTACTCCATCCGCAACAACACCGCCGCCATCCGGCAAACCCTCGTCACCAACCAGTACGTGCGGCTCTCCGCCAGCTTCAACTGCCCGACCGACAACATCAAAAGCTCCGCCGATTACCGACTCATCTACGCCAACTCCACCACCTTCACCAACACCATGTGCCTGATGGCCCGCAACCTTCACGTTCTCCCCTGAACCACTACCGCCGCGCCACCTCTCCGACCGCCAGCATCTGACCCCCCGGCAACTGCCGCCACGCGATGTTCTTTACCTGCACCGCCTCGGACACCCGCGCCACGCCGCGTCCCGCCACCGCCGGTGCCGCCGCCCGACCGCCGATGATCTTCGGCGCATAGAAAAACGCCACCCGATCCACCAACCGCTCGTCCAACAGCGCGCCCAAAAAATCCCCGCCGCCCTCCACCAACACGCTCGTCATCTCCATCTGCCCCAACGCCACCAACAACGCCCGCAACTTCACATGCCCGCCCTCCCCCGCCACGACGAGCACCTGCACGCCGCGCAACGCCAGGGCTTGCCGCCACGCCGCCGACGACTGCCGGGTCGTCACCACCACCGTCCGCTGACGCCACCGGTCGGTGAACAACCGCGCCTCCCGCGGCGAACGCCCGCGCGCATCCACCACCACCCGCCACGGCTGCCGGCCTGTCACCCCGTACCGCAACGTTAACGCCGGATCATCCCGAAGAACCGTCCCGGCCGACACCATCACCGCGTCCGCTTGCGCCCGCAGCCGGTGACCTTCCCGCCGCGCCGCCGCATCGGTGATCCATCTGGAATCCCCGGTCCGCGTCGCCATTTTCCCATCGAGACTGACCGCCACCTTCGCCGTCACCAACGGCAGCCCGCTCGTGATCCATTTGTTAAACGCCGCATTCAACCGCCGCGCCTCCTCCGCCAACACGCCGGTCGTCACCCGGATTCCCGCCTGCCGCAACTTCGCCAGCCCGCGCCCGCGGTGTTTCGGATTCGGATCCACCGTCCCCACCACCACCCGCCGGATACCGGCCCGAATAATCGCCTCCGTGCACGGCGGCGTCCGCCCCCACGTGCAACAAGGCTCCAACGTCACATACAGTGTGCTGGTGGGAGCGCCCTGCCGCGCGCGACCGGCCCGCGCCAACGCCAGCACCTCCGCGTGGTCCTCCCCCGCCCGCCGATGCCATCCTTCTCCGACAATCTTGTCCCCGCGCACCACCACCGCGCCCACACACGGATTCGGCGACGTCCGCCCCAGTCCCCGCCGCGCCAACGCCAGCGCGCGCCGCATGAACCGCTCGTCCGCGTCCCTCATTCCGCCCCCAACAACGCCGCGGCAAAACTCTTCGGATCGAACGGCTGCAAATCATCCACCTGCTCGCCCAGCCCGATGAACTTGACCGGCAACTTCAACTCGTGCGCGATCGCGACCACAATCCCGCCCTTCGCCGTGCCGTCCAGCTTGGTGACAATCAACCCGGTCACCCCCAACGCCTGATGAAACTCGCGCGCCTGAGCCAGCGCATTGATCCCGGTCGTCCCGTCCAACACCAACAACGTCTCCTGCGGCGCGCCCGGCACCACCTTCTGCAGCGAGCGGTGCATCTTCTTCATCTCCTCCATCAGATTTTTCTTCGTGTGCAACCGCCCGGCCGTGTCCACGATCAGATAGTCCACCCGGCGGTTGACCGCCGCGCTCAACGCATCGAACGCCACCGCCGCCGAGTCCGCGCCGTACTGCCCCGCAATCACCTCACAGCCGGTGCGCTGCCCCCAAATCTTCAACTGCTCGATCGCCGCCGCCCGAAACGTATCGCACGCGGCCAGCAACACCGACTGCCCCTCCGACTTCAACCGATGCGCCAGTTTCGCCGTCGAAGTGGTCTTGCCCGTCCCGTTCACCCCCGCCATCAAAATCACCGTCGGCGGCCGGCCGGCCCGCGCCAGCGTCGCCGCCGCCGCCTCGCCCAGTTCCCGTTCGATCTCCGCCCGCGCGATGGCAAACACATCCACCTCGCGCTGCCGGGCCGCCGCCGCTTTCGTCTGCTCGACAATCCGCATCGCAGTCGCAACGCCAATGTCCGTCGCGATCAACGCCGCCTCCAGTTCGTCCAGCGCGTCCGCATCGAGTTTCGGCGCGCGGGTGATAATCCGTTTGATCTCCGTCGCCAGCTTGCTCGACGTTTTCTGCAGACCCGCTTTGAACTTCTGAAACAGGCTCAACATAACGTTCGCAAACCCTCCACCACCTCATACCCGACCGACACCGTTCCCAACAACGGTCCGCCGCGAACCGGCCCGTGACAGTCGCTGCCGCCGGTCGCAATCAACCCCAGCTTCTCCGCCAGTTCCCGGTACCGTTTCGTCTGCGCCCCGGTATGTTGCGAATGCCAGACCTCCAGCCCGCCCAATCCCTGGTCGCGCAACTCCGCCAGCCGGTCGTCCACCCGGTTCAAGCCGGGATGCGCCAACACCGCCACACCCCCGGCCCGCCGCACATGCCCGATCGCCTCTGCCGCTTCCATGCGGTACCGTTCGACATACGCCGGCTGACCGGCTTTCAGAAACCGCTCAAACGCCTCCTCCACCGTCCGCACCACCCCGCGCCGCACCAACGCCTGCGCCACATGCGGCCGTCCCACCGTGCCGCGACCCGAACCGGCCGCCACATCCGCCATCGTCACCGCCACCCCCAACTCGTTGAGCTTCGCCACAAACTGCCGGACCCGCTGTTCCCGCACCTGCTGCGCGTGTCGCAACGCGACCATGAGCGTGGAGGCGCGCCACGCCTCGTCGAAAAAATAGCCGAGCAAATGAACCTCGTGCGCCGCCACGCGCGCCGTGATTTCCACCCCGGCAATCACCTCCACCTCCGCCGCCGCGCCCGCCGCCCGGGCGTCGGCCACGCCGTCGAGCGTATCGTGGTCGGTCACCGCCACCGCCGCCAGGCCGCGGCGCCGCGCCTCGCGCACCAACTCGGCCGGCGTAAACGCCCCGTCGGAATACCGGGTGTGCGCGTGCAAATCGGCGCGCTTCATTTCGGAGTGGCGGCCGTCCGCGCGGGGCGCGGGAGATCGAACTTGATCTTGTCGAGGATGCCGTTGACGAACGCGCCGCTTTCCCGCGTGGAAAACTTTTTGGCGATCTCGACCGCTTCGTTGATGCTGACCACGGGCGGAATGTCGTCGCGGAACAGCATCTCAAAAATCGCCAGCCGCAAAATGTTTCGATCCACCGTCGCGATCCGCGACAACTCCCAATGCTCGGTGTACCGGGAAATCTTCTCGTCCACGACCGCCTGGTGGGCCACCACGCCGCGAACCAGTTCCTCGGCGAACTGCTTCGTCGCCTCCGGGACCTCCTCCTCCTGCGTCTGCCAGAAGTACCGCAGCGCCTCGCCGGGATCATCCGCGCTCAGGTCGCGCTGATACAAAAATTGCACCGCCAACTCGCGGGCGTGCCGGCGCTTGCCGGTCGGTTTCACAGGTGTTTGCATAATCGCGCCATCGCCACGGCCGTCGTCGCGGCTTCCCGGCCGCGGTTGTACGTTTTGCCCAGACACCGCGCCCGGGCCTGGGCCAGATTCTGCGCCGTGACGATTCCCAGAATGACCGGCACGCCCGTTTCGATTCCGATCTGCGTCAACCCGCTCGCCACCGCCTGCCCAATGTGGTCGGCGTGTTTCGTCTCGCCCTGCAACAACACGCCCAACGCAATGACGCAGTCGTACCGCCCCGACCGCGCGAGCCGGCCAGCCGCGACGGTTACCTCGAAGCTACCGGGCACGCGCACCACCCGCACCGTTTTCGCCCCGGCCAGCGCCGCCACGCAATGGGCCAACAACGCATCCGCCAACGCCGCATGATACTGCGCCGCCACGATCGCAAAGCGCAAACCGGTCGGCTTGGACGACGGGGCGGCAGACGGCGTGACGTTCATAAGCGGTGCCCCAGTTTGGTTTTCTTCGTTTCCAGGTATTTCACGTTGTGCGCCGTCGGCTCGGCTTTGATCGGCAGTTGCTCGACGATCTCCAGATTGAAACCTTCCAAGCCGACGACTTTCTTCGGGTTGTTGGTCAGCAACCGAATGCTGCGCAACCCCAAATCCACCAAAATTTGCGCCCCGAGTCCGTACTCGCGCAGGTCCGGCTTGAACCCGAGCTGCTCGTTGGCCTCCACCGTGTCCAGCCCGGTCTCCTGCAGCTTGTACGCGTGCATCTTGTTCGCAAACCCGATGCCCCGGCCCTCCTGCCGCATGTACACCAACACCCCGCACCCTTCCGCCGCGATCCGCTGCAAGGCGTCGTGCAGTTGCGATCCGCAATCGCAACGCAACGACCCGAACACATCCCCCGTGAGACATTCGCTGTGGACGCGCACCAGCACGCCGGCCTTCCCTTTCACCTCGCCCATCGTCAACGCCGCGTGATGCTGCCCGTCGGTCAGCGACCGGTACAGGTGCAACCGAAATTCACCGTACTTCGTCGGCATGGCCACTTCCTGCTCCTTCGCGACCAGCCGTTCCCGCGCCCGCCGGTACTCGATCAACGCGCGGATCGTGCACATCTTCAACCCGTGCTGCGCCCGTAACCGCTGCAGGTCCGGCAACCGCGCCATCGAGCCATCCTCATTCAAGATCTCGCAAATCACCGCCACCGGATACAGCCCGGCCAGCTTCACCAAATCCACCGAGGCTTCCGTGTGACCCGCGCGTTGCAGCACGCCCCCCTCCTTCGCCTGCAACGGAAAGATGTGGCCGGGCGACACCACATCCGCCGGCGACGAGTTCGGATCCGCCAGCACCCGGATCGTCCGCGCCCGGTCATACGCGCTGATGCCCGTGGTCACGCCCACCCGCGCATCCACGCTGACCATGAAATCGGTTTTGAACTGCTCGCGATTTTCGACGACCATTCGGTTGATGCCGAGCGCGCGCAGCCGGGCGGCCGTCGTGGGCACGCAAATCAGCCCCCGCGCGTGTTTGAGCATGAAGTTGACGGTGTCCGGGGTAATCTTTTCCCCCGCCAACACCAAATCGCCCTCGTTCTCCCGATCCTCGTCGTCGGTGACGATGATCAGCCGTCCCTGCCGAATGTCTTCGAGACATTCCTCGACGGAGTTGAATGGCGTCGCATCCGACATGGCGCGCAGCCTAGCAGCAAGCCTCCCGGAACGCAACGGCGCCGGGCTAGTCCGCCTCGAAGCGGATGCCCTTGACGTGGAGCAGACAAATCCAGAGCCGATACAGGTTCAGCCGCTCGTCCAGTTGCGCGTAATTCTTGGCCACCAGTTCCCGCACAACCTCGTCCATCGTCGCGTACGACATTCCGGTCGCAATCGCCCACCGTTGCGTGTCCACCGCCGCCGTCAACGCCCATTTCCCACGCAACATCGCCAATAACAGCTTCATCGCCGTCTCGTTCAGCCCCAACGCCGGCCCGTGCTCGTACAAGTCCTCGGGAAACCGCAACCAGTCCACCAGCCGCTCCGGCGTGCTGACCGGAAAGCGCACCTTGCCGACGTAGGTCTTCTCCGTCACCACCGCCGGCACCAGAATCGTCTCGCTCATGGTCACGCCAAACTAAACGACGCCCACCACACTTGGCAAGTCACGCTCCGTTCCGATCCGCGGCGCCACAACCAACGCTGCGCCGCTGAAAACGCCCATTGACAGCCGGCGACCAACAACTTTAGTTTCGGCGCGCAATGGCTTCCCTCGAAACAGCTCAACGACGCACTGTCCTCTTTGCCAGTCACGTGGCGCAACACGCCAAAATGATCCCGTTCGGCGGGTGGGAAATGCCGGTGCAGTACAGCAGCATCATGGAGGAACATCACGCCGTTCGCCAGCGCGCCGGGCTGTTCGACATTTCGCACATGGGCGAGGTGATCGTGGCCGGTCCAAACGCCGAAGCGGTGCTGAATTATCTGCTAACCAACGACGTCTCCCGCGTGGCGGTCGGCCAGGCGCAGTACACGCTGCTTTGTAACGATGCCGGCGGGATTCTCGACGACCTGATTTTGTACCGGCTCGAACCCACCGTATTCCTGCTCGTGGTCAACGCCTCCCGCATCGCGGATGATTTTGTCTGGCTCAACACGCGCGCCAACCGCTCCGTCGTGCTGGACAACATCAGTGACCGCACCGCCGCGCTGGCGTTGCAGGGACCGCAGGCCGCCGCGTTCCTGCCCGAAGCCGGGACGTTGCGGCCGTTTCAGGTGGGGACATTCCCGATTGCCGGCATAATCTGCCGGGTCGCCCGCACCGGGTACACCGGCGAGGATGGGTTCGAGATCCTTTGCGACGCCGGTGATGCCGCGATCGTGTGGAATCATTTTCTCGACGCCGGCGTCACCCCCTGCGGTCTCGGCGCGCGCGACACGCTGCGCTTGGAGATGGGCTACCCGCTCTACGGTCAGGACATCACCGAGCAGACCACGCCGCTGGAGGCCGGGTTGGGACGATTTGTGGCGTTCGACAAAGGTGATTTTATCGGCCGCGAAGCGTTGCGCAGACAAAAAGATACCGGCTGCGCCCGGCGATTGGTGGCGTTTCGCATGACGGAAAAATCGCCGCCGCCGCGGCCGCATTATCCGTTGCGGGCCGATGGACAACGCGTCGGCGAAGTCACCAGCGGGACGGTGTCGCCGTCACTGGGCACCGGCATCGGGATGGGCTACGTCACAACCGACGAAAAAAATTTGGCTGTGGAAATCCGGGGAAAACCGTACACTGCGACGGTCGTTCCGAAACCGATCTACCGAAAAGAACCATGAACATTCCTGCCAACCTGAAATACGCCAAGTCCCACGAATGGGTCCGCGTCGAAGGCAACACCGCCGTCGTCGGCATCACCGACCATGCGCAACAAGAGCTGACCGACATCGTGTACGTGGAGTTGCCGAAACTGGACAGCGCCGTCGAGGCCGGGAAAGCCTGCGCCGTCGTTGAAAGCGTCAAAGCCGCCAGCGACATCTACAGCCCGGTCAGCGGCGACGTCACCGCCGTGAACGAGGAACTGGCTCACGCGCCCGAGCTGCTCAATCAGGACCCCTACGGCAAAGGTTGGCTGTTCCAAGTCGCCTTGCGCGATCCCGGCGAACTCGACGAACTGCTCTCCGCGGCCGAGTACGCCACGCACATCGGCGCATGAGCACGTTCGCTTCCCGGCATCTCGGCGCCACCGGTCCCGCCCTCGCGGCGTTGCTCGCACCGACCGGCTACGCCACGCTCGATGCGCTGATTGACGCGGCCATACCGGCCAACATCCGCCGCCGCCGGCCGCTCGATCTACCGGCCCCGCTCGACGAACCCGCCGCGCTGGCGGAGCTGAAATCCATTCTCGCCCAAAATCGGCTCGTCAAAACCTACATCGGTCAGGGCTACTACGGCACCGTCACGCCGCCGGTCATTCAACGCGCCATCCTCGAAAACCCCGGCTGGTACACCGCCTACACGCCCTACCAGGCCGAAATCTCCCAAGGCCGACTCGAAGCGTTGCTGAACTTCCAGACAATGATCACCGACCTGACCGGCCTCGACATCGCCAACGCGTCGTTGCTCGACGAAGCCACCGCCGCCGCCGAGGCCATGCATCTCTGCCAAGCCGTTACCGGTACGCCGCAAAAAAACACCTTCCTCGTCGCCGCCGACTGCCACCCCCAAACCATCGCCGTCGTCCAAACCCGCGCCGAACCACTCGGCATCCAAATCGTCGTCGCCGATCCGTTCCAATTTCAGATTTCCGATTCCGTGTTCGGCATTCTCCTGCAATACCCGGCCACCGACGGCGCGATCCACGATTACACCGCCTTGTGCGCGCAGGCCCACCGGCACGCCGCACTTGCTGTCGTTGCCGCCGACCCGCTGGCACTCACGCTCCTGAAACCACCGGCCGAATTCGGTGCCGACGTCGCGGTCGGCAGCACGCAACGTTTTGGCGTGCCGCCCGGCTACGGCGGACCGCATGCCGCCTACATCGCCACGCGCGACGCTTACAAACGTCACCTGCCGGGTCGGCTCATCGGCGTCTCCAAAGACGCCGCCGGCAACCCGGCCTACCGTCTCGCCCTCCAAACCCGCGAGCAACACATCCGCCGCGACAAAGCCACCTCCAACATCTGCACCGCCCAAGTGTTGCCCGCCATCCTCGCTAGCATGTACGCCGTCTATCACGGCCCGACCGGCCTGAAACGCATCGCCCAACGCATCCACGACCTCACCCGCAAACTCGCCGAGAACGTTGATCGCGTCGGCGACGCGCCGTTCTTCGACACGCTCCGCATCCGCGCCACACCACCCACCGGCATCAACGTCCGCGACTTCGGTGACGGCACCATCGGCGTCAGCCTCGACGAAACCACCACCGAAGCCGACGTCGAAGCCCTCATCCAAGCCGTCGGTCGGCCGCGCCCGGCGAACGCGCCGCCGCCGTTGCCGTCGCGCACCACCCCCTTCCTCTCGCATCCGGTCTTCAACTCCCACCACACCGAGCACGAAATGCTGCGCTACATCAAACGGCTCGAAACGCGCGACCTCTCGCTCTGCCACTCGATGATCCCGCTCGGCTCCTGCACAATGAAACTCAACGCCGCGGCGGAAATGTTCCCGGTCACCTGGCCCGAAGTCAGCCAACTGCATCCGTTCGTGCCGCTCGACCAAGCCGCCGGCTATCAGCGCATCTTTCGCGACCTCGAAACCTGGTTGGCCGACATCACCGGCCTGGCCGCCACCTCGCTCCAGCCCAATGCCGGCAGCGCCGGCGAATATGCCGGCCTGCTCACCATCCGCGCCTACCAACAAAACCAACGCCACGTCTGTCTCATCCCCGTCAGCGCCCACGGCACCAACCCCGCCAGCGCCGCGATGGCCGGCCTCAAAGTTGTCCCCGTCGCCTGCGACAAGGCCGGCAACATTGACCTCGCCGACCTCCGCGCCAAAGCCGAACAACACCGCGCCGACCTCTCCTGCATCATGGTCACCTACCCCAGCACCCACGGCGTGTTCGAAGAAACCATCCGCGACGTCTGCGACATCATCCACGCCCACGGCGGCCAGGTCTATATGGATGGCGCCAACCTCAACGCCCAGGTCGGCCTGACCGCGCCCGGCCTCATCGGCGCTGACGTCTGCCACCTGAACCTTCACAAAACCTTCTGCATCCCCCACGGCGGCGGCGGACCCGGCATGGGTCCGATCTGCGTCGCCAAACACCTCGCCCCCTTCCTGCCCAAACACGTCGCCGCCGCACCCTACGGCAGCGCCAGCATCTTGCTGATTTCGTGGATGTACATTCGCTTGATGGGCACGGACGGGCTGACCGAGGCCACAAAACTGGCCATCCTCAACGCCAACTACATCGCCGCCCGACTCCAACCCTACTTTCCCGTCCTCTACCGCGGCCCCGGCAACCTCGTCGCCCACGAATGCATCCTCGACCTCCGCGACTGGAAATCGCGCGCCGGTATCGAAGTCGAAGACGTCGCCAAACGGCTGATGGATTACGGCTTTCACGCGCCGACCATGAGCTGGCCTGTCCCCGGCACCCTCATGGTTGAGCCGACCGAAAGCGAAACGAAAGCCGAACTCGACCGGTTCTGCGACGCGATGATCGCCATCCACGGCGAAATGACCGCCATCGAAGCCGGTCGCTGGCCTCGCGACAACAACCCCCTCAAACGCGCCCCGCACACCGCCGCCGTCGTCACCGCCGACACCTGGGACCGACCCTACAGCCGCGAACAAGCCGCCTACCCCGCGCCGTGGCTGCGCCAATTCAAATTCTGGCCGCACGTCAGCCGCGTGGACAACGTTTATGGCGACCGCCACCTCGTCTGCACCTGCGGCTCCGTCGCCGACCACGCCTGATGCCGCGCCACCCGTTTGCACCGGTTTGTAACAATTGTTACAAACTCGTGCCACGGGCGGGGCCCGGTAATTTCGGGAGGTGAACGTATCCGATGGGTTTTCCCGGGTGTCACCCCGAGCGAAGCGAAACGTCTCTGCCGGCACTTCTGTTGTGGGAGCGCCCTTCTGGGCGCGACCGGCCAGGTTTTCGATGCAGATGTAACGCGGCGGCCCCTCACCCGGACCCTTTGCGGAGAACCGCGTCTCGCGGACTCGGCTCCCCCGCGCGCGGGGAGAGGGGCGAATCGTACACGACCGGGTTACTGCTTGTCTCCCCCTCTCCCCATCGTCTGGGGAGAGGGTCAGGGTGAGGGGGACGACGGCATCGTTCCAGCTTAGTCGGCGTACACGTTGTAGCGGCCTTCGCGGATGAAGCCGACCAGTCGCATCCCCCATTCGCGCGCCAGCGCCACCGCCAGACTGCTCGGAGCGCCCACCGAGACAAACACGGGGATACCGGCTTGGACGGCTTTTTGGGCGAGTTCAAAACTGGCGCGACCACTGACCAACACGGCGCGCTGCCGGGCGGGCAATTGTCCCTTCAACAACAGCGCGCCGATCAGCTTGTCCAGCGCATTGTGCCGTCCCACGTCTTCGCGCAGCAGCAGCAACCGACCGGCATAATCAAAAAGCGCGGCGGCGTGCAGACCGCCCGTTTCCGCGAACAGCGATTGCTCGCGCCGCAGCGTTGCCGGCAAGCCGAGAAAAAATTCGGCCGGCAACGGCGGGGACACCTCCAGCGCGTTCGGACACCGGACGCGCAGGGCTTCCAGCGAGGCTTTGCCGCAAATTCCGCAACTCGAGCTGGTAAAGACGTGCCGGGTCAGTCGCGCGCGGTCGAATGTCACGCCCGCCGCCAGCTCGACGGTGACGACATTGTAGTTTTGCGGGTCGGCGCAATACCGGATGGCGCGGATCTGGTCGCGGGTCGCCACCACGCCTTCGGTGAACAGAAATCCCGCTGCCAGTTCGAAATCATTGCCGGGCGTGCGCATCGTGACGGCGACGCTGTGGCCGTTGACGCGAATTTCCAGCGGCTCCTCGGTGGCCACCACTTCTTCCCGCGCGCGGCTGGTTGTCTCCGTTACGCGTCGAACCCGCAGGCGGGCGGTGCTGGCGGGGCGCTGGGTGGCGTGCGGTTGCATTGACTTTGCGAAGCCGGTTTGTCAAAGATGGCCACGTGCTGACGACGCTCGCTTCCGTGCTCGACAAGTGTGTCGCATCGCCGCCGAATATACTGGCGACGTTGCAAGCGGTGCAAGCGGCTTTCGGGTACGTCCCCGTCGAGTCTGTACCGGCCATCGCGGCCAAACTGGGCGTCACGGACAGCGATGTGCGCGGGGTACTGAGTTTCTATCACGATTTGCGAACCGAGAAACCGGGTCGGCACATCATTCGATTCTGTCTCGGCGATTCCTGCCGGGCGACGCACTGCGAACGGACACTGGCGGCGCTGGAGAAAAAGCTGGGCTGCCGGCTTGGCGAGACGAGCCGCGATGGGCGGTTCACGCTCGAAAAAGTCTATTGCCTCGGCAACTGCGCGCTCTCGCCAAATATGATGATCGGCGAGGAACTGTATGCGCGATTGACGCCGAAATCCGCCGCGGCGGCGCTGGAGAATCATCCGTGAAGGTGTACATCCCCGA
>CAZHLM010000010.1:0-4488 GCA_964533295.1 uncultured Verrucomicrobiota bacterium | reverse complement strand
CCGAAATCCGCCGCGGCGGCGCTGGAGAATCATCCGTGAAGGTGTACATCCCCGATGATTCGGCCGCGGTCTCGATGGGCGCCAACCGTGTCGCCGCCGCGTTTGCGACTCAACCGGGAATTCAGGTGGTCCGCACCAGCTCGCGCGGGGCGTTTTTCCTCGAACCGCTGGTCGAGGTGGACACACCGACCGGCCGCGCCGCCTACCCGAATGTCACGCCGGCCAGCGTGCCGGGATTGTTGAAGAAGAAGCCGACGCCCATTTCGCGGATTCCGTTTCTGGCAAAACAAAGCCGGTACACCTTCGCGAATGCCGGCGTGACGGAGCCGCTCTCGATCGAGCAGTACGGTTTTGCGGCGCTGGCTCGTGCGCGGGAGATGTCGCCGCAGCAAATCCTCGACGAGGTCAAAAACGCCACTCTCCGCGGTCGCGGGGGCGCAGCGTTCCCGGCAGGGGTGAAATGGCAGACCACCGCGGATGCGCCCGGCCAGCCGAAATACGTCGTGGCCAACGCCGACGAGGGCGATGCCGGCACCTATTCCGATCGGATGATCCTCGAAGGCGACCCGTACCGGCTGATTGAGGGGATACGGATTGCCGGCCTGGCGGTCGGCGCGCGGCAGGGTTTTATTTACCTTCGCAGCGAGTATCCGGCCGCGTTGAAAAAAATCCGCGCCGCCATCGCGCGAGCCACGGAGTTCGGGATTCTCGGGCATGACATCTTTGACTTGCAGGTTGTCGTCGGCGCGGGCGCGTACATCTGCGGCGAGGAAACGGCTCTGCTCGAATCCATCGAAGGCAAACGCGGCATGGTGCGGTTCAAACCGCCCTTCCCCGCGGTGGAAGGGTTGTGGGGAAAACCGACGGTCATTAACAACGTCATCACGTTCGCCACCATCCCGGACATCCTTGTGCGCGGCGCGGCCTGGCACGCCTCGCTGGGGACCGCGACGTCGAAAGGCACCATGGCGTTGCAACTGGCCGGGCAGATCCGGTACGCCGGGCTGGTCGAGGTTCCGTTTGGCGTGACACTCGAGGACGTGATTTACGATTTCGGCGGCGGCCTGCCGCGCGGGTGCCGATTCAAGGCGGTGCAGGTTGGCGGGCCGCTCGGCTCGATTTTCCCGAAGAGCTTGCTGAACACGCCGATTTGTTTCGACGCCTTCGCCAGGGCCGGTGGGATTCTCGGCCACGGCGGCATCGTGGTATACGATGATCAGACCGACATGGTGGCGCTGGCGCGGCATCTGATGGAATTCACCGCGGCGGAGTCCTGCGGGAAATGTACGCCGTGCCGGATCGGTTCCACCCGCGCCAGAGAAATCCTCGAAGCCATCTTGGACGGCGCTGGAACCGAGGCGGACATTGCGCTGTTGAACGAGCTTGGGGAGACGATGAAACTCGGCAGCCTGTGCGCGTTGGGCGGTTTGGCGCCGATGCCGGTGCTGACGGCGATGCAATACTTCGGCAAAGAATTTCGGAGGCGAACATGAAGATCATTCTCAACGGCCGCCCGATTGAAGCCCAACCGGGCCAAACCATCTGGAACGCCGCGCGGCTGGCCGGCGTCACCATCCCGTCGCTCTGCGCGTCGCCGAACCTGAAACCGTACGGCTCCTGCCGGCTCTGTCTTTGCGAGGTGGACGGTCAGCGCGGCTATCCGGCCTCCTGCACCACGCCGGTCCGCGACGGAATGGTTGTCCGGACCGATTCGGCGAAGCTGAATCAACTCCGCCGCAACATCATCGAGCTGTATTTGTCCGAACAACCCGAAGACGCGCTGCATGCCAGCGAGCAACTCCGCGCCTACGCCAGCCAGTTTGGGCTGCAAAACATTCGCTATCGCCGGCCGAAACGCCGACAGTACGCGGTGGATTCTTCAAACCCGTTTTTCTCGTTCGATCCGAACAAGTGCATCGCCTGCGCCCGCTGCGTCCGGGCTTGCGACGAGATTCAGGGCACGTTTGCCATCGCCATGTTCGGCCGCGGGTTCGAGTCCACGGTCGTCGCCGGCAACCAGGTCGGTTTCGCCGCGTCCAACTGCGTCTCCTGCGGCGCATGCGTGAAAGAATGCCCGACCGATGCGCTCTTTGAGAAAGCCGTCGCGGAATTCGGCAAACCCGATTACGTCACGCGCACCACCTGCGCCTACTGCGGTGTGGGGTGCAATTTCGATGTCGGGATGCGCGGCGGTCGCATCGTTTCGATGCGGCCGGTGGATGCCAGCCCGGTCAACTGGGGGCACGCCTGCGTGAAAGGCCGGTTTGGTTGGGACTACATCTACTCGAACGAGCGGCTGCGCAAACCGCTCCAACGCGTCGGGGACCGCTTGATTGAGATCGAGTGGGACGCCGCCTTTGCGCACATCGTGGACGCCTTCCGTCGGGTCAAAGAACAATTCGGCCCGGATGCCCTCGCCGCCGTCTCCTCCAGCCGCGGGACGAACGAGGAAAATTATCTGATGCAGAAGTTCATGCGCGCCACGATCGGCTCGAACAACGTGGACAACTGCGCCCGCGTCTGCCACAGCGCCACTGTCTCCGGCATGATGGAAGTTTTCGGCACGTGGGCGGCGACCAACTCGCTTACCGACATCGAGCAAACCAAACTGCTGATGGTGATCGGCGCCAACCCCACCGAGGGCCACCCGGTCACCGGCGCCCGAATCAAACGCGCCATCCGCCGCGGCGCGAAACTGATTGTCATTGACCCGCGCAAGATCGAACTGTGCCGCTACGCCACGCTGCACCTGCAACTGAAACCGGGCACCAACGTCGCGCTGTTCAACGGCCTGGCCCACGTGGTGGTGACGGAAGGGCTGGCCGACCGGCAGTTCATCGCCGAGCGCACCGAAAACTACGACGCCTGGTGGGAGGTCGTTCAACACTACACGCCCGAACGTGTCGCAGAGATTACCGGCGTGCCCGCCGACCTCATCCGCCAGGCCGCCCGGCTGTACGCCACCAGCGGCGCCTCGATGTGCGCCCACGGGCTGGGCATGACCGAGCACAAATACGGCAGCTACGGCGTCATGGCGCTCTGCAATCTCGCCATCCTCACCGGCAACGTCGGGCGGCCCGGCACCGGCATCAACCCGTTGCGCGGCCAGAACAACGTGCAAGGCTCCTGCGACGTCGGATCGTTGCCGATCTATTTCAACGCCTACCAAAAACTCGACGACCCGGTCGTCCGCGAGAAATTCGAACGCATCACCGGCCGACCGCTCCCGCAAAAGAAGGGTTGGAAAACGCCCGAGATGTGGGATGCCGCTCTGGCCGGCAAGCTGCGGGCGATGTGGATCATGGGCTACGACGTCGCGCAGACCGATCCCAACCTCCTGAAAGTCCGCGCCGCGCTGGCCAAACTTGATTTCCTCGTCGTCACCGACCTGTTCTTCAACGAAACCTGCAAGTACGCCCATCTGGTCCTGCCGGCGGCCAGCTTCGTGGAAAAAGACGGCACCTTCACCAACGGCGAACGCCGCATTCAACGCATCCGCAAAGTCATCGAGCCGCTCCACGGCATCATCCCGGACGCCGAGCAAATCCTCCGCGTCTCGGCCGGTCTCGGGTACCCGATGCGCTACACCCACATCAGCGAGGCCATGGACGAAATCGCCCAACTGACGCCGACCATGGCCGGGGTGAGCTACGACAAACTCGACGACCGGTTCGGTCTTCAATGGCCCGTCCCCGCCCGCGACCATGCCGGCACCGGGATCATGCACACGCAACAATTCCCGCGCGGCAAAGCAAAGTTCTCTGCGGCGGAATACCTCCCCCCCGGCGAAACACCCACGAACGACTATCCCTTCACGCTCGTCACCGGCCGCGTGCTCCACCACTACAACTGCGGCGCCCAGACCCGCCATTCCAAGCTGCTCGACTTCGTCAACCGCGACATCCTCGAAATCCACGCGACGGACGCATCCGAACTGGGCATCACCGATGGCGAAACCGTCAACGTCACCAGCGCCCGCGCCACCGTCCAACTGCCGGCCGTGCTCAGCGACCGCGTCCCGCCCGGCCAACTCTTCACCACCTTTCATTTCCCCGACAACAACCTCAACACCCTGCTCTCCAGCTCGGCGGATGTTCTTTCAAGCTGCCCCGAATACAAAGTCCTCACCGTTCGCGTCGAAAAAATCGCCGCAAAAAAACGCCGCGCCTCCGCCGTCCGCGCCCGCGTGCTCGTCTGAGAGTAGCGTTGGGGGGAGCCAGCCGAATGCGTCACGTTGGTCCCGCGTGTCGGCCTGCCACGCACACCGGCATTTCCGCTTGGCATCTTGTTCGGTTTTGTTAGAACACCCGCAACCCAAAAGGAGAATCACACCATGGCAAAAATTGTGCCCCTCATCAGTTCCGGCGTGGCCGGCCCGCTCGGCGTGTTGCACCTGCCCCGGCTCTGGCTCAAAGCGTCCCTCGAAGCGCGCGGCTTGCTGGCCGACGGCTATCCGGGTTGTGGCAAAGGCTACGACCAGATGGTCCT
>CAZHLM010000009.1:63334-71798 GCA_964533295.1 uncultured Verrucomicrobiota bacterium | reverse complement strand
ACCCGCTCTGGCTGATGGTGAACGGCGCCGTCGAGATCGGCGTGCGCGGCTCGATTTGCTGAAGCGTCTTCATCGTCGGCGCGGGCGGCCCGGGCGGGGTCAGCGCCCCTTGCCCGAGGGCATCGGGCGAACTCACCAAATAGGAAAGCAGGAAAGCAACTGCTGCCGTTGAAAACCGACGCTGTGAATTTCTCATATACCGTCTCCGCGTTTGAAGTGGCTGGCACCGGGTTGGCCACTGACCGAGTCTGAAGTCTAGGAAATCTGTGGCCTCCAGGTCGAGCATAATTTCGGTCGCCGAACCGATTTCGTGGGGTCGGTCTCGTCACCCCAGCAGCAACCTCGATCCGGCAAACGCCGCGCGGGATAAAGAGCGCCCGTTGGGTTCCGTTGGTCCTGGCCCGCGTCTCGACCCCGCAAACTCAAGATTGCCGATTACCGCCCGCGCTGGCAAACCGCGCGATCGGCCCGGTCTCCAGCATGATCGTCAGGCCCAGAATGTGGCCCACGCCCGGCAAGCCCAACAAGCGCTGCCACGCGCCGGCCAACTTCACCTGCGCCAATACCTTCTTGGCCAGCGCTTGTTCGATGCGTCGTTGTTCGTGCAGCAGCTCCAACAGCATCGCGGCGGTTTCCTGCGAGGCCGCCTCGGGAAACGCTCCCTTCAATTCCACCAGTGTCCAGTCCTCCAGCCCGCGTCCGCGCACCGTCTGGCCGATGTGGCGCGTCACCATGGATTGGAGCGAGAGCAGCGTGCGCGTCGCCTGTTGCACCACCAACATCCGCCGCCGCGCCATGTCGCGCACGGCGGGTTGGTCCTTCGGATAGATGTAACCCGTCGGCAGAATCCCCAGTCGCAGCATCTCCGCCAGCCACACCGCGGCGCTCGGGTCGCCGGTGCGTTTCAGGCCGCTGTATTGTTGGATCGGGGCCGGGTTGGCCAACGGCACCGGGAAGTTGGCCGCTTGCAGTCCGTCCTCCAGCCAGTACCAGTTGAACGTGGACTCCACCGCCACCGCTTGGAGCGGCGCCTGAAAGGGCTGGAGTGCCTGGCAGATCGTCGGCAATTCGTTGGGCCTCCGGTTCTGGAAGACGGGCTGTCCCGTCTGATTGATCACCGCGCCGAATGTGTTGTTGGCGTGCAGGTCCAGACCTGCGGATAACTTCGCTGAGGCTTCGGTCGTCATGAATGGCTCCTTTGGTTGAGTTTGGTATCTCAAGCCCATGTGCCATGACCGAAGCCTTTTTCATGATGACCTTTTGATGCTTATCACATCGGATGATGCGATGTTTTGTCATTGGCCGTCCCGCGGATCAACGGGTTACCCGGCATTACCGGCGGGTTGATCTCGAGGCACGGGCATTTCATGACCAAGATGAGTGCTTTGCGGTGTGCTCCTCAAGAGGGTTTACCGGCCGGGCTGCGAGCGCGACAGCTTCACGGAAATGATCTCGTGGGGCCGGTAGGGCAGCGTCACGGTCGAGCCGGCCACCGGCAACGGCTCGCCGTCATCTTCCAGCAGATTGCAGCGCCGCGCGATCGCAAACGGCTCGGCCACGCGCAACGTCGCCACGCCGCGCGCGCCGTGGCATTCGTAAAGCCGCACGATGAGCGCGTCGGAATCCTCGGCCCGTTTGATCGTGTCGATGACCAGGTCGGGTGAGTCCACGCTGGCGAAGGAACCCATCAGCGATCCCGGGCGCAGCGGATGATTGAACCGGCAGGCTTCCGCCACCACACCGGCCTCGCGCCAGTTGCCGCGGTGCGGCAGTAGCGCGAACGCAAATTCATGCCGGCCGCGGTCGCAATTCGGATCGGGAGCCGTCGGTGCGCGCAGCAGGCTCAGGCGCATGACGTTCTCGTGGGTGCTGCCGCCGTATTTGCAATCGTTCAGCAGCGCGACGCCAAAACCGTGTTCGCCGAGGTCGAACCATTTGTGCAGCGGCACTTCGTAGCGGGCCAGGTCGTATGGCGTGTTGTAATGGGTCGGACGCTCGACGTAACCGAACGGCATTTCGTAGGTCGCGTTCATCGCGCTGACCTGCAGCGGAAAGGCCACCTTCAGCAGCTTGTGCGATTCCTGCCAGTCGGCCACGCAGTGAAACTCCAGCCGCGCCGCACCGGCATCGAGTCGCACCACTTGTGTCAGGCGGCTGGCCGCGCCGACCGCGAACTCAAACCGCACCTCGAACCGCAGCGGTTCCTGTCGCACCACGTCCCAGCGCGTGGCCGGGGGGCAGACCTGCCGGGTTTCGAGATGGAACGGATCCACGTCCCACGCGTCGAAGTTCGTCGGCCAGTCGTCGTACAACTCCAGCCGATTCGCCTCGCCCGCGATGGCCTCCCGGCCCGCGAGCCGCAGGCTGACCAGCCGGCCGCCCGTGGTCAACGTCGCTTCCACCTGACCATTGGCCAGCGTCAGCCGGTCGCCCTGCCGCGTGAACCGCACGGCGGCGGGCGGTTCGGCGACAACGGCCGGTCCGTACGGGTCGGCGCGGACGAACTGGAGCGTGCCGGCGTGTTCGACCACCTCGGCGCGGGCGAAGCCGGTCGTGTTGACGAGTTGGGGGCCGGTCGGCAGGAGCTTCTCGCCGGCGGCAAACAGTTCGGCAAACTGCCGGGCTGAATCGGCGTACACCTCGCCGATGCTGCTGCCGGGGAGGATGTCGTGGAACTGGTTCAGCAGCAATGTCCGCCAGAGCGCGTTGATTTCGTCGCGCGGGTAGTTCGGCATCGTCGCGCGGAGAAACTCGATGTCGTGGAGCAGTTGCTCGGCGCGGCGGTTGTGGCGTTTCACGGCTGCTTGCGACGTGTAGGTACCGCGATGGTACTCGAAGTACAGTTCGCCCCAGATGACCGGCCGGTCGGTCACGTCGCGTTCGAGTCGGTCGAAGAACTCCTCCGCGGTGCGTTGCGCGGTGCGCGGCAAACCCGGCAGGTCGGCGGCGCGGCGCAACACTTCCAGCATCCCTTTCGTCGGTCCGCCGCCGCCGTCGCCGTGACCGAAGAGGTAATAACATTCGCGGCTGCGGTCGTGGTCCTTGTAATTCTTCACGTTCAGGCGCAATTCGCGGATCGAGCCGTCGCCGTTGTAGGTGTCGGCCGGCGGGAAATGCGTCAGCACTTCGCTGCCGTCAATGCCGCGCCAGGTGAAGGTGTGGTGGTGCGGTTTGTTGAATCGGTTCCAGGAAAGTTTCTGGGTTAGAAACCGGGTGATGCCGGCCTGGCGCATGATCTGGGGCAGTTGCCCGTTGTAGCCGAAGACGTCCGGGTTCCAGAACTCCCGGCAGCGTTTCCCGAATTCCTTTTCGAAAAACCGCTGGCCGAAGAGAAACTGGCGGCCCAGCGATTCGCCCGACGGGATGTTGCAGTCCGGCTCGATCCACGTGCCGCCGACCGGGATGAACTGGCCGCGCGCGACGCATTCCTGGATCCGCGCATAGAGGTCCGGGTTCCGCTGCTGGATGACCGCGTATTGATACGCCTGCGAACAGGCAAACCGGTATTCGGGATAATCCCGCAGGTACGCCGTCGCGGTGCTGAAGGTCCGCTCGCATTTGCGGTGCGTCTCCGCCAACGGCCACAGCCACGCCGTGTCAATGTGCGCGTGCCCGATCGCCGACAACTCGACACACCGCCCGCCGTTGCGGTGCGCGTACAGGTCGCGCAAAATCTCCCGCGCCGCCGCCCACGTCTCGCGCCGCTCCAAGTCGAGCGTGTTGGCGAAATCATTCAGGCGCGCCAGCAACCAGCCCTGCCACGACTTGTCGGAGGTTGCGTCTTCCCTGGCCAGCTCCGCCTCCAGCTCGGTCAACACCTGGGCGTCCCAGTACAAGTCCCACGCCACCGGGTCGAACGACGCCAGCTCGCACCGCCGCAGGTGATACGGGCTGACCGGCTCCTCGCCGGTCGGGTAACCCGAGCCGGTCGAGACGCCGAATGTGCGGTTGCATGCCATCTCGATCTGGAATTCCACCTGCTCCCCGCCCGCGCAACGCTCCAGCAACATCGCATCGGGCCGGTCGCCCTGCGTCATGTTCAACCCCTGCACGCTGCGACCGTTCACCCACAACGTCGCCTCGCTCTGCGAGTCCCACAACAAATCCACCCGGCTTCCCGCCCAACCTGCCGGCACGGTGACAGCGGCCCGAAACCAAAACGTCGCCCACGCCGGGCCGAACTGATCCCCGCGCCGGGCCGGACGGAACCCGGTCAGCCGCTGCGCCTCCGCAAAGGAAATCCGCCCCACCGGCCCCGCCACCTGCAGGTCGGCCACGGGAAGGCGGGCGGCGTAGATTTTCCCGCGCAAGCGCCGCACGAGTTGCTGAATCCGGTCGCGGGTGTAATCAGGATGACGAAGCATTATTTCTCCCGGTATTGGCGAACGAGTGCGTTCGTCGAGCTGTCGTGTTTCAGGTCTGGCTCGGTGGGGCTTTGCAGTTCCGGGAGGATGCGTTTGGCGAGGACTTTGCCCAGTTCGACGCCCCACTGATCGAAGCTGTCAATGTCCCAGATCACGCCCTGGGTGAAGACGCAATGTTCGTACAGCGCCACAAGCTGGCCGAGCATCGCGGGCGTCAGTCGCTCGCACAGGATCGTCGTCGAAGGCCGGTTGCCTTCAAACACCCGGTACGGTTCGGCGGCGGACTGCCCAAACGCCAGCGCTTCGGTCTGGGCGAAGAGATTCGACATCAGCAAGTCGTGATGCTGGCCGACCGGGTTGAGCGTGTGCTGGAACCCGATGAAATCGCACGGGATCAACTTCGTCCCCTGATGGATGAGCTGGTAGAACGAGTGCTGGCCGTTCGTGCCCGGCTCGCCCCAGTAAATCGCCCCGGTCTGGTAATCCACGCGCTGCCCAGCCACGGTGACGGATTTGCCGTTGCTCTCCATCGTCAACTGCTGGAGATACGCCGGGAACCGTTTCAGATACTGGTCGTAGGGCAGTACCGCCTGCGTCTCCGCGCCGAAAAAATTCGTGTACCACACGCCGAGCAACGCCAGCAACACCGGCAGGTTCTGCTCGAACGGCGCGGTGCGGAAATGCTCGTCCATCGCGCGGAACCCGCCGAGCATCGCGCGGAAATTTTCCGGGCCGATCGCGATCATCGTCGAAAGCCCGATCGCCGAGTCCATCGAATACCGGCCCCCCACCCAGTCCCAAAACCCGAACATGTTGGCCGGATCAATTCCGAACTTCTTCACCTCGGTTTCGTTGGTCGAGATGGCGACAAAATGCTCGCGCACCGGCAGGTTCCCGATCCATTGCCGGGCCGTCAGCGCGTTGGTCATCGTCTCCTGCGTGGTGAAGGTTTTCGACGCGACGATGAAGAGTGTTTCCGCCGGCTTCAAATCGCGGGTTGCCTCGACAAAATCCGTGCCGTCCACGTTCGAGACGAAGCGGAACGTGAGGTTGCGGTTCGAGTAATACCTCAGCGCCTCATACGCCATCACCGGCCCGAGGTCGGACCCGCCGATGCCGATGTTGACGATGTTGCGGATCCGCGGGTCGAGCCGCCGCACGAACGCTTCCATCCGGTCGAGCACCTCGTGGACATCCGGCACGACGTTGCGGCCGTCCACCAGAATCGTCGCATCCCGCGGCGCGCGCAGCGCAACATGCAACACGGCGCGATGTTCCGTGACGTTGATTTTTTCGCCGCGAAACATCGCCGCCGTCCGCTCCCGCAGCCCGGACTCCTCCGCCAGCCGCACCAGCAGCCGGATCGTCTCATCGGTCACGCGATTTTTCGAGTAATCGAAATACATCCCCAACGCCTCCACCGCCATTCGCTGCCCGCGCTGCGGGTCGGCGGCGAACAAATCGCGCAGGTGCGCCTCCTTGATTTGCCGGTGATGATTCTCCAACGCCTTCCAGGCCGGTCGCTGCCGCAACGGGATCGCTTTCATGGCCGCGCACCGTACCAAGTCCGCGCCCGTCCGCCAACATTTCCCCTTCGCCCCGCGCCGGGCGCGGTGTTATAGTCCGCGCCGATTCATGGCGGCGTGGCAACAAATCTGGCCGACCTACCGGCGCCTGCTCGGCTACGTCCAACCCTACCGGGTGCGGTTGGCGGGCGGGATTCTCGTCGGCATCCTCTACGCCGCCGCCAACGGCGCGCTGCTCTACGTCGTGCGCCGCGTCTGGGCCGGTGTCTTTGAAGGGGCGACCGGCCCGCTGGCGTTTTGGCAGGTGGCCGGGCTGGCCGCGCTGGTGCCGCTGGCGATGGCGGCCCGCGGCGCGTGCGATTTCCTCAGCGCCTACCTGATGAACTGGGTCGGCTCGCGGGTGGTGATGGATCTGCGCATCGAGTTGTTCGCCCACCTCCAACGGCTGTCGCTCGATTTCTTCGGCGACTCGCGCACGGGCGAGTTGATTTCGCGCGTGACCAACGATGTCCAGCTCGTTCAGCAGGCCATCACCAACGTCATCGAAGACATCCTGAAACAACCGTTCACGCTGTTGTTCGTGGCCGGTACCCTGTTGTGGACGGACTGGAAACTCACGCTCGCCGCCGTCCTCCTGTTCCCGATTTGCCTCGTGCCGATCACCATCTACGGTCGCCGCACCCGCCGCGCCAGTCAGGCCGGCCAGCAACACCAGGCCTCGCTGCTGGCCGTGTTGCAGGAAGCGCTGGTCGGCCTGCGCGTGATCAAAGCCTTCAATGCCGAGCAACGCGAGGTGGAGGATTTCCGCGCATTGAGTCGGCGGGTCTTTCGCGAACGGATGCGCATCGTCACCGCCCGCGCGCTGACCGGGCCGTTGATCGAACTGGTGGCCGGCGTCGGCGCCGCGGCCGTGTTCCTCTACGCCTACCACACCCGCGCCGCCGCCAGTGATTTGGTGACCATCGCGCTGGGCTTGTTCATGATGTACGAGCCGGTCAAGAAACTCAGCCGCGTCCATCTCCAGCTCCAAGAAAGCCTGACCGGCGCCGAGCGTGTCTTCGCGGTGCTCGATCGCCAACCGACCGTGGTGGAAACGGCCGGCGCGCGCGACCTGCCGCGGTTCCAGCGCGCCATCCGCTTCGAGGACGTCAGTTTCCGCTACGCGGCCGAGCCGGTGCTCGACGGCATCCAACTGGAAATCCCCGCCGGCTCGCTCACCGCGATCGTCGGCGCCAGCGGAGCCGGCAAGTCCACGTTGTTCAGCCTGCTGATTCGGTTCTACGACCCCACGACCGGGACGATCACCTTCGACGGCGTGGACATCCGCCACGTCACCCTCCGTTCCCTGCGCGACCAACTCGGTCTGGTCACACAGGACACGTTCCTGTTCAACGACACCGTCGCCGCCAACATCGCCTACGCGAAACCGACCGCCACTCGCGACGAAATCATCGCCGCCGCCACCCGCGCCCACGCCCACGAGTTCATCACCCAACTGCCGCAGGGTTACGACACGCCCATCGGCGACCTCGGCCAAAAACTTTCCGGCGGCCAGCGCCAACGCCTCGCCATCGCCCGCGCCATTCTGAAAAACCCGCCCATCCTCCTGCTCGATGAAGCCACCAGCGCGCTGGACACCGAAAGCGAACGCGCCGTCCAGGCCGCGCTGGATGACCTGATGTGGGGCCGCGCCGACCGGCAACTGACCATGCTCGTCATCGCCCACCGGCTGTCCACCGTCCAGCATGCCGACCGGATTCTCGTCCTCGACAAGGGCCGGATCGTCGAACAGGGCGCCCACGCCGAACTGCTGGCGCGCGGCCAGACCTACCGGCGGCTTCACGACCTTCAGTTCCACGCATGAAGGGTTGGCTGATTCGACTGCTGGTCACCGCCATCGGCGTGACGCTCCGCTACCGGTTTCACGATCCCCACGGCCTGCTTGACCGGACCCCGAGCGAGCCGCTGATCTTCATTTTCTGGCACAACCGGATTTTTCTCATGCCGCACCTGTTTCGCAAATACTGGCGCCCGCGCGGTCGCAACCGCACCGCCGTGCTGATCAGCCGCAGCAAAGACGGCCAACGGCTGGCCGACGTGCTGACGGCATTTCGGCTGCGTTGCGTGCGCGGTTCCAGCAGCCGCGGCGGCGCGGAAGCGTTGCGGGAACTGACCGGGCTGGTGCAGGAAGGCTATGACATCGGGATCACCCCCGACGGCCCGCGCGGGCCGCGCTACGTGCTGCAGCCCGGCTGCGTCAACCTCGCGCGGCTGACCGGCGCCACGATCATCCCGGTCAGCTACGACCTAACGCGCAAGATCACGTTGCGAAGCTGGGATGCGTTTCAAATCCCGGTGCCGTTCGCCCGCTGCACCGTCCGCATCGGCCCGCCGCTGACCGTTCCGCGCGACGCCGACGTGGAGACCAAACGCGCCGAGGTCGAACAGGTCCTGCGCCAACTCAGCGAGCCACGATGTTCACATCTGTGAGACGATCGTCTCAGAGATCTGAGCAGCGGTTTGCAGGGCGTCGAGGACGCGGGCGTTGGCGCGGGAGTCGGTCTCGGCATCCAC
>CAZHLM010000009.1:43933-63234 GCA_964533295.1 uncultured Verrucomicrobiota bacterium | reverse complement strand
GTCAGGTCCACGCCGGCGCGGTGGGCGTGGGCGCGAACCCGGCAGGGTTCGGCTCCGGCAATGAGCCGGCAGAAGTTGACGGCGTAGCAGCCGACATCGAGCAGCGCGCCGCCGCCGGCGGCCGGGTCGTAGCGGGGATTGCCGGGTTCGCGACCGCGGGTGGCGTAGTGGGCGCGGAGGTGGAGGATGCGACCGATTTCGCCGGCGGCGACCCGCCGGTGGGCTTCGGTGATTTGAGGGTGAAAGCGGTACATGAACCCTTCCAGCAGCCAGCGGCCGGCGGCGCGGGCAGCGGCAAACATGCGGTCGGCTTCGGCGGCGGTGCAGGCGAGGGGTTTTTCGCAGAGCACGTGTTTGCCGGCTTGAAGGGCGCGGATGGTCCAGTCGCAATGCAGGCCATTGGGCAGCGCGTTGGCGACCACGTCCACGTCCGGGTCGGCCAGCAGGTCGGCGTAGGAGCCGTATCGGCGCGCAATATTATATTGGGCGGCGGCGGCGCGGGCGCGGGTCGGGTCGCGGCTGGCGACGGCGATCAGTTCCGCGTCGCCGACGAGTGGGAAGGCGGCGGCGAATTTGGCGAGGATGCGGCCGGTGCCGAGGATGCCCCAACGGAGTTTCATGGGGCGGTTGTAGCAGCGGGGGCGGAGGTTGGCAAATCCGCTTCGCCGGGGAAAGCCGACCGGGTATAGTGGCCGGGATGAAAGCGATGCGGCCGGCGACAGCGTTTGCGATTGGGTTGTGGATCGGCGGGTTGGCGGTCGGGGCGGTGAGTTTTTTGTACGGGCGATTGGCCCCGGCCAACGAGAGGGAGTCGGAGACGGCGATGATGGTGCGGCAGGCGGAGCAGTTGCGGTTGTTGGAGCAGGAGAACGCGCGGTTGGCGGCGGAGGCGCAGCGGTTGACGGAGACAGTGACGGAGTTGAAAGCGGCGCGGCGGGAGTCGCCCCGGCGACGGATTCCGTTGCGCCGGCAGTCGGCAGGGGCAGAACCGGACGCCGCAGCGGTGGAGGCTGTGGAGGCGGCGCGACAGTGGGCGGCGGCGGTGGAGTCGGATCCGGAGGCGGTGCGAAGGTTGCGGGAGTTGTTTGGGGATGCGGGGGCGCCGGTGGCGGTGGTGGTGGCGGCGGTGGAGGCGTTGAGTGGGCGGGCGGCGGTGGCGGCGGTGGATGTGGAGGGGCGGTTGGGGTTGTTGGCGGAGTTGGCGGAGCGGACGACGAATGCGGCGGTGCAGGCGGCGATTGAGGCCGGGGAGGGCGAGTTGGCGCGGCGGTGGATGGCGGAGCCGGTGGAGTAGGCGGCGGCGGGGTGACAATTGCGGGCGGCTTGGTTAAGGTGCGAGTTCGACGAGGAGACGGGTTTGGATCAGGCGATGGAAATTTTGGGCCGGGTGGTGGTGGCGTATGTGCTCGCGGTTGGCGGGGGCGCGATCAGCTCGGCGGTGGGGGTGTCGCATCAGCGGTTGTGCGGGTTGATCAGTCTGGCGGCGGGGACGTTGTTGGGAGTGACGCTGTTTTCGATTCTGCCGGAAGGCCGGCACGCGTTGGGGTGGTGGCCGTTGCTGGTGGCGCTGGGGTCGGGATATGCGGTGTTCTGGTTGATCAGCCAGTTTGTGTACCATGTGTGTCCGGCCTGCGCGGCGAGTCATTTTGATGAGGCGACGACGCATCGGTTCAGCGAGATTGCGTCGGCGTTGGTCATCGCCTTGGCGGTGCACAGCACGATGGATGGGTTGGCGGTGGCGGCCGGGCACGCGCACGGCGGGGAGATGGATGCGACGATGTTGCTCGCGGTGTGCGTGCACAAGGTGCCGGAAGGACTGGCGTTGGGGGCGTTGTTGCTCGGAGCCGGTTTCGGGCGCGGGAAGGCGGTGGCGTGGGTGGCGGCGGTGGAGGCGACGACGATTTTGGGTGGGGTGATTGGGTTGGTGTGGGTCGGCGGCGGTCACTCGCACACGCGCGATTGGTGGTTGGCGGCGATTTTGGCGCATGCGGGGGGCGGGTTTGTGTTTCTGGCGGTGCATGCGGTTCTGGGTGAGTTGTTGAAGCACGCCAAAGCCGTGGTGCTGATCAATTTTCTGATCGGCGTGGCGGTGATTGGCGCGGTGGCGTTGGGAGTGGGGCACGCGCATTGAACCGAAGACTGCAATGGATGGTCGCCGGCGCCGCGCTCACGGTCATCGTGGTGTCGCTGTTGATGATGAGCTGGTCCCGTGTGCGTGAAGCGCGGGCGTTTGGC
The DNA here is from genome assembly GCA_964533295.1 of uncultured Verrucomicrobiota bacterium. Taxonomy (GTDB): domain Bacteria; phylum Verrucomicrobiota; class Verrucomicrobiia; order Palsa-1439; family Palsa-1439; genus OMJI01. Next base: position 60,999 of record CAZHLM010000009.1, on the reverse strand, counting down.
CGGCCGCACCGGGTGCGGACGTTTGGCGGCACCAATTACGTAGTGCGACTGGCGGAGACGACGATTGGGCGGACCGACAGCGGACGGGTGGTGATCGTGGGGTTGATTGTGGCGAATCCCAACCCGTTCGACATCGAATTGCACCGGCACTGGTTTGTCCTGGCGGACATGGACAAGGATTATTTTTTGCCAACGACCACCGGCGCGCAAACGGACTTGATCAAGGTGCCGGCCCACGGTGTCATAGACAACGAGTTGCTCACGTTCGCCGTGGATGAGACGTCGTTTGACGGCACGCTGGGCCTGCTCGTGGGACACCAGTACATGGTCATGTTGAAAGGCATCGAGCCGTACACGCGGAAGCTGGCGGTCGGCGAATACCGGTCTTTCCGCCGGCAGGATTGGTGAGCATGGTCGCGCGCTTGAAATTCTATGCCGTCACCGCGCTGGCGCTGATGCTCGCCGGTGTCTGCGGATACTTGTACTGGTTCCGCGCGCCGCCGACCGGCGCAACGCGCCGGCCGGTGGACGCTCCGGCCATTCTCCGCGAGATCCAACAACTCAGTGAACTTGTCACCGTGAAGTACGGTCTGCAAAAAGTCGTCGGCCTGGCGGAGGAAAAGGTGCCGTTCGGTTCGGAAAGGTTGCTGCTGCTGGTACAGGCCGATGTCCTGGCCGGGGTGGATCTGTCGCAATTGACGACCAACGATGTTGACGTCGCCGCCGGCGGCGCCGTCACCCTCCGGCTGCCTGCGGCGAGGATTCTCCGCGTGTACCTTGACGACAAGCACACCAAGGTCTGGGATCGGCAGAAAACCTGGTGGACGCCGTGGGTGTCGCACAACCCCGATCTCGATCAAAAGGCCCGCCGCATTGCGCTCGAACACGTCCAGGCCGCCGCGCTCGAGATGGGCATCCTCGGCGACGCCGCCAACAATGCCCGCCAAACCATCCGCAACTTTCTCCACGTCGTCGGTCTGCGCGACGTGCAATTTCGGGAGTCAACTCCATGAACCGATTTGTTTTTTGCCTGATCGTCGTGACGTGGGCCGGGTCCGGCCGGACGCTGTGCGCCGAGGACCCGCCGGCTACCGTGCAATCGCTGACGCTGGCCGAGTGCCTCGCGCGGGCGCTGGCCAACAATCTCGACATTCGCATCGAACGCCTCAATCCCCGGCTCGAAGACTGGGGCGTGATCCGCGAACAAGGCGCGTTTGATCCGGTGCTCTCGGCCGGGGCGCAGTACGCCGACCGCACCGAACCGCTCAGTCCCGAACGCGCCACCGAGCTGGGCGTGGACCGGCTCGACGCGCAGTCGTGGGACTTCAACGCGGGGGTTGGCGGGCGGTTGCCGACCGGCACCGCCTACGAGTTGACCGGCTACGACACCCGCAGCGAAGGAACGTTGTCGTCCGACCCGACGCACATCGGCTTTGCCGGCATCACGCTGACCCAGCCGTTGCTGAAGAATTTCTGGCTCGGCCCGAACACGGCGTTGATCCGCGTCGCGCGGCAAAACCGGCAGATCGCCCGCGAAACCTTGCAGCAACAACTCATCAACACGGTCAGCGACACGCAGAATGCCTACTACGACCTCGTCTATGCGGCCGAGGATTACAAAGCCAAAGTCGAAGACCTCAACCGCGCCCGGGCGTTGCTCAGTGAAAACCGCAAACGCCTGGAAGTCGGCGTGCTCTCGCGGCTCGATGTCACCCAGGCCGAAGCGGGTGTGGCCGCCCGCGAGGAAGCCGTGCTGGTGGCCGAGCGCGCGATCAAAGACAGCGAGAACGCGCTGAAACGGCTCATCTCTTCCGACGTGCGCGAATTTCACGGCGTGACACTGGTGCCGGTGGACGAGCCGCCGGTCGCAGCGCAGGAACTCGACCTCGCGCGGAGCGTGCAGACTGCGTTGTCCAGCCGCCCCGACTACCGGCGACAACGGCACGAACTGGAGAAACAAGGCATCCTCGTCCAATACAACCGCAACCAGCTCTGGCCGCAACTCGACCTGGAGGGCAGTTACGGATTCAACGGCCGCGGCGGCACGTTCGGTCGGCTGACCGATGACGTCGTCGGTGGCGAGAACCCGGAGTGGAGCGTCGGCCTCGTGGTGAGCATCCCGCTCGGCAATCGCCAGGCGCGCGCCGAATTCGAACAGTCCCGCCTCCGCCAGGAACAGGCGGCCCTCGCGCTGGCCCGGCTCGAACAGGACATCATCGTCGCCGTGGACAACGCCGTCGGCCGCATCGCCACCAATCTGAAACGGCTCGACGCGACCCGCGCCGCCACCCGGCTGGCCGAAGAATCGTTGAAGGCCGAGGAAGAGAAACTGCGCGCCGGCACCTCCACCAGTTTCCTCGTCCTCGAAGCCCAGGCCAACCTTGCCGCCGCGCGCAGCGCCGAGATTCGCGCCCGCAGCGACTACCATCGCTCGCTGGTCGAGCTGGCGCGCGTCGAGGGCACCACGCTGGAGAAAAACAACATCGCGCTGACCGACTGAACCCGCGCTTGATCAGCCCCGCGGCCGCATGCATCCCGTCTTCCTTCAACTCGGTGATTTCACCATCGCCACTTACGGCGTGCTGGTGGCGCTCGGCTTCGCGCTCGGTCTGTGGGTGGCCGGCCGGCGCGCCCGGGCCGACGGCCTGCCGGTCGAGCCGCTGCAGAACCTCGGCGTCTGGCTGATCGTTGCCGGCATGGCCGGTGGCAAACTGTTTTACCTCCTCTTTCACGGGTCGGATTTTCTGGCGGGTTGGCGGGCGACCGGCTGGCGGTCGTTGCGCGAGGGGTTTGTCTTTTACGGCGGATTTCTCGGCGCGACCCTGGCCGGCTGGCTGTATTGCCGGGCGCATCGGTTGTCGTTTAGCCGCGTCGCCGATGCCTGCGCGCCGGCGCTGGCGCTTGGTCACGCCTTCGGCCGGTTGGGCTGTTTCGCCAACGGTTGTTGTTACGGCAAAGCCTGCGACCTGCCGTGGGCGGTCCGATTCCCCGCCGGTCACGTCGCGCTCGGCATCGCCGTCCATCCTGTTCAACTCTACGAAGCCGCTGGCAATCTCGCGATTTTTACCGGCCTGATGCTCGTCGCGCGCCACCGCCGTTTCCCCGGTCAGGTGTGGTGGGGCTACGTGTTTGCCTACGCCGCGCTGCGCTTCGCCGTGGAGTTTTTCCGCGGGGATTACGCGAGCCGCTACTTCGGCCTGTTCACCAACGGTCATCTGATCGCGGCCATTCTGCTGGTGGTTGCCATCGTCGGTCATGAGCAATCCTGCCGGAGCGCGCGGCGCTGAATTGCCTTTGCAAGCGCGAGCGGGATTTGTAGCGTGCGGTGTGATCTCGCTTGTGGTTCCCGCCTCGGCTGCCGGTCAGCGGCTGGATCATTACGTGCGCGCGGAGCGACCGGCCTGGTCGCGGTCATTGTTGCAAAAATGGATCGCCGCCGGTCAGGTGCGGGTCAACGGTCGGGCGGTGAAAGCGAGCTACCGGGTGCGGGCCGGCGACGCGCTGGAGATCGAGGTGCCGCCGCCCCAGCCGCTGGCCACGCCACCCGAGCAGATCCCGCTGGCGGTGTTGTACGAGGATGCCGATTTGATCGTGGTCAACAAGCCGCCCGGCCTGGTGGTGCATCCGGCGGCCGGCCATGCGGCGGGGACATTGGTCAACGCGTTGCTCCATCATTGCCGCGGTCAACTGTCCGGCATCGGCGGCGTGGAGCGGCCCGGCATCGTGCACCGCCTCGACAAGGGCACCAGCGGTTGTCTCGTGGCGGCGAAGACCGACGCGGCGCATCGGTCGCTGGTGGCCCAGTTCAAAGGGCGCGGCGTGACGAAGATCTACCGCGCGGTCTGTCGCGGCGTCTTCGCCCAGCCAAGCGGCCGCATCGAGACGTTGATCGGACGCAGCCCCCACGATCGCAAAAAAATGTCCGCCCGCGTCACCCGCGGCCGACCGGCGGTGACAGACTACCGGGTGTTGAAACAACATGCCGATGGCGCGCTGGTCGAGTTGACCTTGCACACCGGGCGGACGCATCAGATCCGCGTGCACCTGGCGCATCTCGGTCATCCAATCGTGGGCGATGCCGTGTACGGTCGGAAATCGGAAGTTGCCCGGCCATTGTTGCACGCCTATAAACTCGGCTTCACGCATCCGGCAACCGGCCGGGCGGTGGAATTCACCGCGCCGCTGCCGGCGGATTTCCGACCCTATGAATGAGTTGATTGACCTGACGATCCAGGCGCTGGAACAGATGAAACGGGCCGGCATCACGCACGTCGACGTCCGGCCGGAAACGCTCGCCCCGACCGCGGGGGTGGGCGCGCCTTTCCCGGCGCCACCGGCTTTGGAACCGGCAGGCGATCGCTCTCCGAAGGGCGCTTCGACCGCCGTCGACAACCGAGACGCCGAACTTGCTGTCCTCGCCGCTCGAGCGCGAGCGTGCATCAAATGCAGCGAGCTGGCGCGGTGTCGGACAACCGTGGTGTTTGGCGTCGGCAACCCGCGCGCGGAATTGATGTTCATCGGGGAAGCGCCGGGAGCCGACGAGGATGCGCAGGGCGAGCCGTTCGTCGGTCGGGCCGGTCAGTTGCTGACGAAAATTATCCAAGCGATGGGATTTGCGCGACACGAGGTGTACATCGCCAATGTGCTGAAGTGTCGGCCGCCAAACAACCGCGTGCCGGAGCCGGTCGAGGTGGCGAACTGTCTGCCGTATCTGATCGAGCAGATCGAGTTGATTCAGCCGAAAGCGATGGTGGCGCTGGGGGCGACGGCGCTGAGGGCCTTGCTGGATGTGCAACTCGGCATCACGAAGATGCGCGGCACGTGGTACCGCTTTCGCGGCATCCCGATCATGCCGACGTTCCACCCCGCGTACCTCCTGCGCAATCCGGCCGCCAAACGCGAAGTCTGGCAGGACATGCAGGAGGTTGTCCGCCAACTCGGCCGCAAGATTCCGAAACAACCCTAGCGGCAACGCGGCGCTGGCGGACGCGCGGTTACAGCAGCCGTTGGAACTCCGGCAGGTCGCGCAACGAATCGAAATCCTTCTCGGTTTTTGCCAAAGCCCTCAGCTTCGGATCCAGCGCCAGGGCGTTGGCCAGCAGCGCCAGCGCCTCCGCCGGCCGGTTCTGCATGGCCCGGTAACAGGCCATGTTGAAGTGCGCCAGCGCGTCCTTCGGGTTGGCCTCGAAGGCGCGCTGCAACGTCTCCACCGCGGCCTCGAGCGACTGCGTGCGGCGGCGGACGTAGGCGAGGTTGATCCACAGGCCCGCCTCGCGGGGATTTTTCTCGGCGAGTTTCGCCATGCACGGCTCGGCCTCCGCGAGCCGATTCTGCTCCCACAACACAAACGATTTGATCGCCACCGCCATCGTCTCGTCCGGCTGCAGCGCCAGCGCGGCGTCGGCTTCACGCAACGCATCGTCCCACATCTTCAGGTCGAGATAACCGGAAGCGTGTTCGAGATGTTTTTGCAGTCGCAGACTCATTCGTTCCCGGAAAACTATAGCAAGGCGGCGCGGGTTTTGCCATGCTCGCCGAGCAAATGTTTTTCCGGACTTTCATCCGCCCGCTGCTCTTTCAGCAAGACCCCGAACACGCCCATGAAGTTGCGCTGCGCTGGGCCGAACGCGCCGGCCGCTCGCCCATCCTGCGCGAGACCTGCGACGCCGTTTTCCATGTCACGGATGCCCGGCTGCGCCAGGAAGTGTTCGGCGTGACCTTCCCCAACCCGGTCGGCCTGGCCGCGGGCTTCGACAAGAATGCGGTTGGCTTGGCGTTGTGGCCGGCGCTGGGCTTCGGCTTTGTCGAGGTCGGCACCGTCACGCCGCACGCCCAGCCCGGCAACGACAAACCCCGCCTCTTCCGCCTGCCGGAGCAACTGGCCGTCATCAACCGCATGGGATTCAACAACGACGGCGCCGTCCGCATCGCCCGCCGTCTTGCGCCGCAAACCATCCCGGTCGGAGTCAACCTCGGCAAACAAAAAACCACCCCATTGGAACGAGCCGGGGAAGACTACGTCGCGCTGCTGCGGGTGCTGGCCGGTAAGGCCGACTTTTTCGTCATCAACATCAGTTCGCCCAACACGCCCGGCTTGCGACGGTTGCAGGAGCGGGAGTTCCTCGATGGATTGCTGGCACAGACGCGTTCCGACGCGCCGGTCCTGCTCAAACTCTCGCCCGACCTGACCTTCGACCAACTCGATGAGGCGCTGGAACTGGTTCAGAAACACAAGCTGGGTGGCGTGGTGGCGACGAACACCACGCTGGACCATCCGACGCCCCCGGAAGGCGGGTTGAGCGGCGCGCCGTTGCGGGCGCGGGCGACCGCGTGCATTCGGCACCTCTACCGCCAGAGCCGCGGCCGGTTGCCGATCATCGGCGTGGGCGGTATTTTCACTGCCGAGGACGCCTACGAAAAAATCACGGCCGGCGCCTCGCTGGTGGAAGTGTGGACGGGCATGATCTATGAGGGTCCGGCCATCGTCGGCCAGATCAACCGCGGCCTGGTTGGCTTGTTGGAGCGGGACGGTTTTTCTTCGCTGACCGCAGCGGTTGGCGCGTGTTCCGATCTTTGAGACGATCGTCTCCCAGATCGGAGCATGGGAGAGAGGCTTGGCGACAGCGGGAAAATCGGTTTGTTTGCGGCGGGGCGCGCCGGTATGGTCCCGGCAGGGACGCGGCGCATGAATCAGACGGTGTCGAACGGAACGGCTGTGTTGTCGGCGGCGCGGCCGGTGGTGTTGTTTGAGGATGCCGACCTTTTGGTGGTGGACAAGCCGGCCGGGATGGTGTGTCACTCGGCGCAGCGGGCGGAGTTGACCTCACTGGCGGTGTGGGTGCGGAGCCGCGGGGTGGCGACGCCGCGGATGATCAACCGGCTCGACCGGGAGACAAGCGGGGTGGTGGTGGTCGCGAAACACGAGCGGGCGGCGCGGATCCTGGGTAAACAGGTGTTGCGGCGGGATATCGCGAAGGAGTACGTGGCGATTTGTTGGGGCGAGCTGGCGGCGGACCGGGGGGTGATCGAGCAGCCGGTCGGGCTGGCGCCGGGCGCGGCGGTGTTCACGCGCCGCGAGGTGCGGACCGACGGTCAGGCGTGCGTGACGGAGTGGGAGGTGGAGCGGCGGTTGCCGGGGTTCACGGTGGTGCGGTTGCGACCGCGGACGGGGCGGGCGCATCAGTTGCGGGTGCATTTGCAGTGGTTGGGTCATCCGATTGTGGGGGATAAGATTTACGGGCCGGACGAGAATTTGTATTTGCAGTTCATTGAGCACGGTGTGACGGAGGGGATGCTGAGGAAGTTGTTGCTGCCCCGGCACGCGCTGCATGCGGCGCGGGTGACGTTGCGGCATCCGACGACGCAGCAGCCGGTGACGTTTGTCGCGGAGTGGCCGGCGGACATGCGGGAGTTTATCCGACGCGCCGGTCGCGCCCAACCGGCATGAGAGCGGTGTTGCACAATATCAACTTCCGCCGGCTCTGGATCGCGCAAGTGGCATTGTCGCTCGGCGACGCGGTGATGCAGATGGGGTTGGTGGAGTTTTTTCGGGTCCACGGCTACAGCGTGCGGGACGAGGCGGCGAAGTTGTTGTTTGCGTCGGCGTTGCCGGCGTTGGTGTTCGGGCCGGTGGCGGTGGTGTGGTTGGACCGCTGGCAACGGCGCAGCGTGTTGATGGTCAGCGACGCGCTGCGGGCGGTGTGTGTGGCGTTGATGGTGTTGGGGACGGTGCCGGAGGTTGTCGGGCGACTCCAGGCGCAGCATGTGCCGTTGATCTATCTGCTGATGTTCGCGGTGGGAACCATGACGACGTTTTATTACCCGGCGCGGTATGCTTGGATCCCGAATCTGGTGGAGGCGCGGGATCTGATCCAAGCCAACACGCTGTTCACGGTCAGCCTCGCGGTGGCCAACGTCGGCGGGCGGGCGGTGGGCGGGTTTGTGGCGGAACGGTTGGGGGTGACGTGGGCGCTGTTGGCCAACGTGCTGGCGTATGTGGCGAGCATCCTTCTGGTCTGGCGCATAGCGACGGTGCCACACGCGGTTTCAAGTCGCGCCCGAACGGGCGATCCCAGCACGGCTCACGCGACCGGCGTTCCCACGATGGCCGGTGGGGTCGGCGAGTTGCGCGAGGGGTGGCGGTATTTGTGGACGCATCCGTCGGCGTTGCCGCTGGTGATGTTGTCCGGTGTGTTCGCGTTTCTGCTCGGCATCTTGGCGGTGGCAATTGTGGGATATGCGGTGGATACGTTGGGGTTGCGGACCGGTGGATTGGGGTATTTGGTGGCGGCGGCCGGGGTGGGCGCGGGCTTGGGGATTACCGTGCTGGGTCGCGGCGGGGCGTGGACGAAATCGGTCTGGTTGCCGCTGGCGCAGTTGGTGTTGGCGGGGCTGGTGATCGGGGGGCTGGGTTTGACGGCGACGGTGTGGGTGGCGGCGCCGTTGTTGTTCGCGCTGGGCGCGGTGGGAGCGACGGTGTTGATCCCGATTGACGCGAAGTTGCAGCAGGAAGTGGAGGACGCCCGGCGCGGGGCGGTGTTTGCCGTGCGCGGGATGTTGACGAGCGCGACGATGGTGGTGGCGTTCTGGCTGCAGTTCGGCACGCGGCTGTTTCGCGACACGCCGGCGCCGACCATTCTCTTGTGGACGGCCGGGGGCGCGCTGGCGGCGGCGGGGTTGACGTTTCTGGCGCTCCGCAGCCGACGGAAGCGGTGATTCACTTTGGAGCGGTAACCTGTTACAGTTCCTCCGTGGCCAGTCCGCAACCCGGCATCATCCAAATCGAAGAGACCGAGTCCGCCGCGGACCTCGCGTCGCCGTGGAATGTCATCGTTCACAACGACCCGATCAACCTGATGAGCTACGTGACGATGGTGTTTCAGCGGGTGTTTGGCTATTCGCGCGAGAAAGCGGAGCGCCACATGCTGGAGGTGCATCACCGGGGACGTTCGATCGTCTGGACGGGCGGACATGAGCAGGCCGAGTTGTACGTTCATCAACTGCACGGATATCAACTGCTCGCCACCATTGAGAAGGTGAATCCATGATCAGCCTGACCGTCGTGGCGGTGGATGAGAAGACGCTCGCACTGACTGGCATCCCCCCGTTGCTGGCGCAGTGTTTGTTTGAATTGCCGGAGATTCTGCGTCGCCGCGAAACGCCGGGCATCCGCGACCGACTCTACCAAGTCCCCCGGCCAGACGACCCGAAAGCGGCTGCCGAATGGCACGAAATGGCGGACCCCGAGCTGCGTCATCTTTTCGCCAGCGCCGAGGAGACTGTCAGCCGCGACCTGACCGGCCTTCACGAAGACCACGTCCGCTTCCCGGCCGCGCATCTGCCGGCGTGGATGACGGCGTTGAACCAGGCGCGGTTGATCCTCGGCGAAGCCCACCGGGTGACGGATGCGGACATGGAACGGACCGATCTGAACCCGGCAACCGATCCGAAAGACCGCGCCCTGCTGCAAATCCACGTGCTCGGCTTTCTGCTGCAACGGCTCGTCGAGCACAGCCAGTCGCACGCCTGATCCGGGGCCGCGTTGTGAAGGATGGGGCGCTCAGGTCACCTTGCGCGGAAACCGCAGGGCGCAGAGCGTGAACAGGGCCAGCCCCATCGCCGCGAGGATCAGCAGCGCCGGGGCGTTGTCGGCCCAGGTCGCGCCGCGCAGCACAATGGCGCGCATCAGCTCGATGAAATAGGTGGCCGGCAGGACGGTGCTGATCGCGTAGAAAATCCCCGGCAACGTCTCGCGCGGAAAAATGAACCCGCTGAAGAAAATCGAGGGCAACATGATCGTCATGCTCATTTGGAGCGCGGCGTTTTGGGTCTGGGCTTTGGTGGAGATCAGCAACCCGAGACTGATCAGGGCGAAGATGTACAGCAGCGCCGCCAGAAACAGCGCCGGCACCGCGCCGGCGATCGGCACCTGAAACACCCCGCGCAGGATCAGGAACAAACCGGTCGCCATCGTCAGCGAAATGCACAGGTATGGCACGAGCTTGCCGAGCATCAGCCCCGCGCGCGACAGCGGGCTGACCAGCAGGTTTTCCAACGTGCCCCGTTCCCGTTCCCGCACCACCGACATCGCGGCGGCAAACACCGTCGCGATCTGCAACGCTGTCCCGATCACGCCGGGCACAAAAAAATTCGGCGCCCGCAGTTCGGGGTTGAACAACACCTGGGGCCGGACCTCGACGGGCACCGTCGTCCGCCCGGTTTCCGCGAGCAGGATGCCGACCGATTTCTGAAAAGCCACGCCCAGCGCGGTGTTCAACGCCTGCAACGCCGTTGTCGAGTTCGAGCCATCCACCAACACCTGCACCGCCGCCGGCCGGCCCGCGCGCCGGTTGCGGGTGAAATCCGGCGGGATTTGCAGGCCGGCATACGCCTGCCCGCGCCGGATCGTCGCGGTCAATTCCGCCACGCTGGCCACCTCGCGCACCACGCGAAACGTCCGCGTGTTCACAAACGCCGCCACCAAGGCCCGGCTCTCCTCCGTGCGATCCTCGTCGTACACCGCCAGCGCCATGTGTTTCACATCGTTGTCCAACGCGAAGCCGAAGGCGATGATTTGCAGCAGCGGCGGGAAGAACATGAAAAACAACGTCGTCCGATCCCGAAAGATCGTCAGAAACTCCTTGAACAGGATCGCCCGAAACCCGCGCAGCCACCGCGGCGCGCTCATGCGGCGCGCTCCGTGTGGGATTGGCTGGTCAGCGTTACGAACACGTCCTCCAACGATGGCGCGATCGGGCGGATGTCGGCGTGATGAATCTGAACCTCCCGCAGACACGCGCGCAGCTCCGCCTCCCCCACGGTCGCGTCCACCAACAGATGCATGGACTGGCCGAAGACCGTGGCGGCGCGAACGCCGGGCAGCCGCCGCACGGCTGGCAGGCCAACCGTGACGTGGTCACACGTCACCTCGAGCCGCCGCGCGCCGGGCGGGTTGACGGCGGGCAGTTGTTTCAACGCATCCGGCTCGCCACAGACGATCAAGCGCGACAGGTACAGGTACCCGACGTGCGAGCAGCGTTCGGCCTCGTCCATGTAATGCGTCGTCACAAACAACGTCACGCCGCGGCTGGACAGGTCGAAGAGCAAATCCCACAACTCGCGGCGCGCCACGGGATCAATCCCGGCCGTTGGCTCGTCGAGAAACAGCACCGGCGGTTGATGCACCAGCGCGCAGGCCATCGCCAGCCGTTGTTTCCAGCCGCCGGACAGCAAACCCGCCCGCCGTTGCCGGTACGGCTCCAGGTGCGTCAGCGCGATCAACTCCGCCCGCCGCTGCCGTTCCGCCGCGCCGCGCAGTCCATACAGCCGCGCGTAAAACGAGAGGTTCTCGTCCACCGTCAGTTCCTCGTACAGCGAGAACCGCTGGGACATGTAACCGAGCAAGCCCTTGATGGTCTCGGTCTCGCGCACCACATCCCGCCCGGCAATGCGCGCCGTGCCGCCGCTCGGTTGCAAAATCCCGCACAGCATCCGAATCACGGTGGACTTGCCGGAGCCGTTTGGACCGAGAAACCCGAAGATGGATTGTTTTTCGACCGCAAACGACACCCGATCCACCGCGGTGAAATGGCCGAACCGTTTCGTCAATCCGTCACATTCGATCATCGCCATGCCCGGTCACTCCGGCGCCGGCGGCACATCGGCAAACGCCACGTCCACGCTCATTCCGGCGCGCCACCCGCCGTCGGCCGGCAACCGGATTTTCACGGCGAACACCTGCCGGATGCGGTCAGCCACCGTCTGCACGTTGCGCGGCGTGAACTCGGCCTGCCGGGCAATCTGCTCAATCACCCCCGCCCCGGTCGGTCCGACGCGCACCGTCTGGCCCGGTTGCAGCCGCCCCAGCCACAACTCCGGCACATACACGCGCACCCACGGCCGGTCGGTCCAGACCAACGTCGCCAGCGGCTGATTGGGCGCGGCCACGTCCCCGACCTTGACATGCCACGTCTCCAAGACCCACCCCGCGCCCGTTGCCGGGGCGGTCACCCGCAACTCCCGCACGCGCGCCTCGCTCTCGGCCAACCGGGCGCGCGCCTGCGTCACCTGTTCCGGTCGGGTGCCGGCCGCCAACAGCGCGTGGCGCTGCGCGGCGGCGGCGACGCTCTGTTCCAGCGCGCGCGCGCGGCTGCCGGCCTGCTCGAGGTCGGTTCGCGAAACCGTCTGGGCGGCGAACAACTCCTCGGCGCGTTGGGCTTCCTGCCGGGCAAACTCCAGTTGCGCGCGCAGGGCTTCCCACTCGGCCCGCGCCGCGGCGATCTCCTCAACGCGCGGACCGTGTTCGAGTTCGGCCAGATGGGCGGCGGCCTCCTCGCGGCGGGCCACCACCTCCGGGGCGTCCAACTCGGCCAGCAGTTGACCGGCGCGCAGCGTGTCGCCCTCCCGCGCGTGCAGCGCGACGACCCGGCCGCCGGTGCGCGACGCCACCCGCACCACATCCACCTCGACCGTTCCCGAAACGAGTTGCGGGCCGGTTGCGCGGCGCGCCAGCAACCACGCCGCGCCCGCCACGAGCGCGAGCAGCGCCACCAGCGCGAGGCGTTGTTTCACGCGGGCGAGGATAACAAACTCGCCGGGGCTGTCCAGATTCGGTTGACCGCGGGAGAGCCGCCCGGCATTATCCGCGCCCATGCAACCCGCCTGGACGCCGCTGGTGATTTTTGTGGTCAGCTATGTCCTGTTCGTCGCGCTGCCGAAATGGCGGTCGCTGGTGGCGTGTCTGGGCGGGGTGGCGTTGGTGGCGACCGGCCAGATGGAGTGGGCGGAGGCGCTGACGCAAACGATTCACTGGAACGTGATCGCCCTGTTTGCCGGGACGCTGGTGCTGGCGGAATTGTTCATGCACTCGCGGATGCCGGCGGTGCTGGCGGAGATGTTTGTGGATCGGACGAAAACGGTGCGCGGGGCGTTGCTCGCCGTCTGCGTGCTGGCCGGATTCCTGTCCATGTTCGTCGAGAATGTCGCGGTGGTGTTGCTGGTCGCGCCGGTGGCGTTGAGTCTGGCGGAGAAGCTGAAGATCTCGCCGGTGCGGCTGCTGATCTGCATCGCCATCAGCACCAATCTGCAGGGCACCGCGACGTTGATCGGCGACCCGCCGAGCATGATTCTCGCGGGCTACATGAAAATGACGTTCAACGATTTCTTCGTGTACCAGGGCAAGCTCGGCATTTTTTTTGCCGTCCAAGCCGGCGCGGTCGCCTCGTTGCTGGTGGTGGCGTACCTGATGCGCGCCCACAAGGAACCGATTGCGATGGTCCCCGTCGAAGCGGTGCGGTCGTGGGTGCCGACGGGGTTGTTGCTGGCGCTGATGGGCGGGCTGGCGGTCACATCGGTGTTTGATCCCGAGTTCAAGTGGCTGGCCGGGACGCTGACGATGGTGCTGGCCGTGATCGGGTTGGTGTGGCACCACTGCGGGCCGCGGTGGACGAGCACCAAGGAGTTGTTGCGCACGCTGGATTGGGACACGACGTTTTTCCTGTGCGGGATTTTCGTGGTCGTGGGCGGGCTGGCCGATTCGGGCTGGCTGACGCGGCTGGCGGACTGGATTGCGGCGGGGGTGGGCAACGACCTGCGGGTGGCGTTTGTGGTGATCTTGGCTGTGGCGGTGGTCATCTCCGCGTTTGTGGACAACGTGCCGTTCCTGCTCACCATGATCCCGGTCACGCAATCGGTGGCCGACAAGATTGGAGCACCGGTGCCGTTGCTGATGTTCGGCTTGTTGATCGGGTCGTGTCTCGGCGGCAACATCACGCCCATCGGCGCCTCCGCCAACATCGTCACCATCGGTCTGCTCCGCAAACAAGGTCACGCGGTCAGCTTTCCCGAATTCATGAAGGTGGGCATCCCGTTCACCCTCGCCGCCGTTTTCGCGGCGGCCCTGTTCACCTGGATGATTTGGGCGCCCTGACGGCAAGCCCCACCGGCGATCCGGCTCAGCGAATCAGCATACAATCGCCGTAGCTGAAAAACCGGTAGCGTTCGCGGATGGCTTCGGCGTAGGCCCGCCGGATCCGTTCGCACCCGGCAAAGGCGCTGACCAGCATCAACAACGTCGAGCGCGGCAGATGGAAATTCGTCAGCAGCGCGCCGACCACGCGAAACTCGAAACCCGGTCGGATGAACAGATCCGTCTGGCCCGCGCCCGCGCGCGGCGCGCCCAGTGTCTCCAGCGCCCGCACCACGGTGGTGCCGACGGCGACGATGCGCGCGGCCGCCTGCATCGCAGCGGCGGCGGCGGGGGAAACCTCAAATCGCTCGGCGTGCATCCGGTGGTCTTCGATGTCGTCGGTCTTGACCGGCCGGAAGGTGCCGATGCCGACGTGGAGGGTGATGAAGGTGTGAGGCAACTGCGCCAGCATGGCCGGCGTGAAATGCAGCCCGGCCGTCGGCGCGGCAATCGCTCCGGCGGCCCGGGCGAACACCGTCTGGTAGCGGGCCAGTTCGTCGCGGGCGGCCGGTCGTTTGATGTAGGGTGGCAGCGGCGCGACGCCGTGTTCGCGGAGATAGGACTCCACGTCTCCGCCAAACCGCAGAATCCGCTCGCCGGTAGCCGTTTCGCTTTCGACGGTGGCCGACAGCCACGGGGCAAATTCCAGCCGCATCCCCGGACGGGCGCGGCGGCCGGGTTTGACCAGCGCCGTCCACCGCCGGTCGCCGAGGTCTTCAACGAGGAGCAGTTCGACAACGGGTTTGACCGACCAGATGCGGGCGGGGATGACCTTCGTGTCGTTGAGCACCAGCAGATCGCCGGGGGCGAGGTACCGGCCGAGGTCGCGGAACATTGCGTGGGTGACCTGATCCGTGGCGCGGTCGAGCACGAGCAAGCGCGACGCGGCGCGGTCCGGCAACGGTTCCTGCGCGATCAGCTCCGGCGGGAGCGCATAATCGAAATCGGCGGTCTTCACATTTTGCCGCCGCGCGCGCGCAGCAGTTGCAGGGCGATGCGATGCCCGCGTTGCCACGCCACGTAGTACGGGGTTTGGCCATACTGGTCGGCGGCGTTGACCGCCGCGCCGTGATCGAGCAACAGCGTGATCAGCGCCGTGCGGCCATCGCGCGCGGCAAAATGCAGGGGCGTCTCGCCGCGCGTGGTGCGGGTGTTGACGTCCGCTTTCGCCATCAGGAGGATTTCCGCCAGCGCGACATCACCGCGCCGCGCCGCCAGGTGCAACGGCGTCAGCCCGGTCCGGGTGGCGGCGTTGACATCCAGCCCGGCGGCCAGCAGCCACTCGACCAAACCGACGCGGCCGGCGCGGACGGCGATGTGCAACGCGGTCTCCCCCTCCTGGGTGCGGACGTCGAGTTTCGCTCCCGCCGCGTGCAGTTGTTTGGCGACCGCCGTGTGCCCCTCGCCGACGGCCCAGAGCAACGGGGTCCACTGACTGTCATCCGTCGCCCCCACCGGGGCGCCGTGCGCGAGCAACAACGCGACGATGTTGGTGTGACCGTGCGCGGCCGCCAGATGCAGGGGCATCAAGCCGCTGTTGTCGCGGGTGTTGGCCAGCGTCGCATCCTGGGCCAGGATCTCGCGCACGATCGCGACCCGCCCTTCCCGGACCGCTTGATGAATCTGATCACCGCGCGCCGCGGCGCCGAGCAACCAGGCGGCGGCAAGCAGTTGGGAAAACCAGCGCATACCCGCGGTATTATATCACAAGCCGACCGGCTCAGAGCTGGTAGAGAATCAGGCCGGATTTGTAGCGGACGCGGACGCTGCCGGTGGTTTCGCGCGGGGTGGGGAGCGCGCCGGTATGATCGAGCGCGACATACCAGTGGCCGTCCGGCAGCACAACCTCGACGCTGAGCGAATCGTTGGGATTGGCGATGACGCAGATGTTCTTCCACGGTTCGCCCTCCACCAGACTGCCGGCGATCGTGTAGAGAATCGCGCCTTCGTTGCCGGTATCGTGGAACCGCAGCCAGGCGGCGATTTGTTCCTTGGCGCGAATGCGGAAGGCGGGATGGGTTTTGCGCAGCGCGATCAGGTCGCGCGTGTAGGCGAACAGGTCGTGGTGTTTGTCCTTCAACGACCAATCCACCTGATTGATTTCGTCGGGCGCGTTGTAGCTGTTGTGATTGCCCTGTTTGGTGCGGGCGAATTCCTCGCCGCCGTGGAGAAACGGAACGCCCTGCGAGGTGAACAGGATGAAGTAGCCAAACTTCATCATCTCGATGTGTTCGGTCAGCCCGACATCGCGCCGGGAGGCGCGCAGTTTGTCGAGGATGACGTAGTTGTCGTGGCAACTGAGGTAGTTGATCGTCTGGGCGGGTTTGTCGGCCCACCAGCGACGGCTGCCTTCGATGGCTTTTTCCACGTCATGCTTGCCGGTGCCGTTTTGGATGTACGCGCCCTCCTCGGCGTGGAACGGGGACCCGATCAGCGCGTTGCGGTACTGGTCGTTGAACGCCCCGATCCGCGTGCCGCGAATCGTGCCTTTGTCGGTCGGCTTGCCTTTCATGGCCGACGGCCCGGCCATCCACGGTTCGCCGTACAGAACGATGTCCGGGTTCAGCGCGCGCAGTTCCGCCTCGACTTCTTTCATCGTCTCCAGATCCAGCATGGCCATCAGGTCGAAGCGAAACCCGTCGATCCCATACTCGCTGACCCAGTATTTCAGCGAGTCCACGACGTACTTGCGGCCCATCGGCGCTTCGGTGCGAAAGTCGTTGCCGCAGCCGGAGCCGTTGGAGTACGAGCCGTCGGGATGGAACCGGTAGTAGTAGCGGGGCACGAGTTGATTGAAGGGCGCGCTGGAGCCGGTATGGTTGTAGACCACGTCCATAATCACGCCGATGCCGGCGGCGTGGAGCGCGGCGATCAGTTGTTTGAACTCCCGGATCCGACTGTCGTCGTTGGGATTTGAGGCATACCAGCCATCGGGCGAGTGGAACGCCGTGGTGACGTAACCCCAGTTATAGTTCGTGCGGCCCTCGTCGTTCTCGAAATCCTGCACCGGCAACAACTGCACGTGCGTCACCCCGAGTTCCTGCAGATGGGGGATTTTTTCGATGAACCCGAGGTACTTGCCGCGTTTCTCGGGCGCGAC
>CAZHLM010000009.1:31476-43833 GCA_964533295.1 uncultured Verrucomicrobiota bacterium | reverse complement strand
AGCGGGTGGGTCGTGCGGCCTTTCGTGCCGGTCGCCTCGTCATACAACACCACGCTCGCCGCCAGCGCCGTCGGCGCAAACACCCGGAACGTCGTCGCCGCCGCCGAGTACGTCGCGCCCAACTCCGCCGTCTCGTCGGCAAACAAATCCGCCTCGTCCAACACCCCCCGCGGCACGGCGACCGCCTCACCCTGGAAGCCGTCCACGCGCACCCGGTACTGCATCTCGGCGACCGCCAGCGGTTCGTACAAGATCGCCTCGATGAAGTTCGACCGGTCGCGACCGCCGGGCGCCACCAGCCGCAGCTTCACCGGCTGGGTGACGTGCCCGGCCTCGTCCGCGACGTGAATTTGATTCGGCGCCAGCGCGTCCGCCGCGACCAGTTGCGAGAGTTGAATCACCACCCGCTGGGGCGCGTCGAGATACGCGCTGACGACTTGCGGGCTGAGGTCCGGCCGCTGCGACCAGATTTGCTGACGGGAACTGATCAGCCAGACTTCGGAGCCGAGCGCGGGCTTCCAATAGCGGTTCTCCCCCTCCTTGCGGTTCCAATCCCCGGCCAGCCGCGGCAACAGGCCGATTTCCGGTGACGTTCCCGGCAGACCGTACGCCCCCCGGTCGAGTTGAAAAATCACGCCGAAATCATCCCAGCCGACCTCGAACAACTCGTTTGGTTCCGGCGAGCGTTGGTACGAAGCGTCCCACGTCCAGATCCCGACGTTGTCGTAATCGGCGTCGAAGCGGTGGTAGTGAACGGTCACGAGGTTGCCGGGCGCGGAGAGTTTGCGTTCCTGCCAGACGCCGGCATCCATCAACTTCTTGTGCCGGTCAGCTTTCGTCAGTTCCCACGGCGTGTGGATGAACAAATCGCCGAAGCTCGGATAACACGACTGCATCCCGTCGCGGTCAATCGTCACCCACAACTCATACACGTCATCGGCCAAATCCCCGCCCGGCTCCATCGCCCGCAACGGGATCGTCAACGGCCGGCCGTGGTCGCAGACGGCCGTGCCGCGCGCGACGATGCGTCCCTGCAACTTCAAGCCGGCAAAAACCGGCCGGCCCGACTGTCCGGCGGGCACCACGGCTTCCAAGGTCGCCACCACCTCGCCGCGCGCTTGCGGCGGCGGCTGAAATTTTCCCAAATCTTTCACGACACCTCTCTCACAAGAAACGGCCCCCATCGCGAGCGACGCGAGCCAAACCGATTTACCGAGTGCGCGCCAGTTGGGAAAGACGGAAAACACGCTGCTTCTCGTTCACATGATCCGCGCCGACACCGCCACGCCGAGCAACACCAACCCGCCCAACAACACCGCCCCATTGACCTTCACACTCAACCCATGCAACTGCTTCCACTCCGCCTCCGCCGCCGCCAACTCCCGGCTGCCCGCCGCGGCCACCGCCCGTTGCTCGCGCACCCGCGCCATCTGCGGCGCCACCCCCTGCCGCATCCAGACGTTCAACGCTCCCATCCCGGCCAACAGCAACAAACAGAAAATCCCCACCCGCACCGGCCACACCTGCTCGGCCAGCAACACCGCCACGCACCCAATCCCCACCGCGGCACAGACAATGCCCACCAGGTAATACTTCGGGAACGTCGCCCGCTGCAGTCGCGCCGCGTTCTCCGTATCCAGCGTCCGAAACACCGTCGGCGCCTGCACAAAACTGAAAAACACAATGCTGCCCACCCACACCGCGAGCGTCAGCAAATAAACATACTTCACCACCGGCGTCATGCCGCGCGCACCGTAGCAACGATTCCCTGCCGACAAAATAAAAAAAACTCCCGCACCGGATTGCGCCACCGTGCCCGCCCGCGACGTTCTCGGAAAAGCCGGTGGGCCGAGCGTCCCCGCGAGGCGGGGCGTGACACTCCGCTCGCGGGGACGCTAGCGCCACCGGTCGCGCCCAGTAGGGCGCTCCCATAACAGAGGTTTCGGTTCTGTCAGGCGCACCCAGCCGCCGCGCCGGCCGGTCGGCTCCCCCGGATTCTGCTGCGCGCTCTGCAATTCCGGATCCGCTCAAGAATTGCGAATCCGTCCTTCCCGGGGTAATCACCCGAAGCTATGCGATGAGACAGTTGCGCCACGACTTGTTTGCCATCCGCGGTTGGGCGGGCTGGACGCATCTGCTCGTGCAGGACGGCGAGGTGGTGTTGCTGGATACTGGCTTTGCCCACGAATGGCGCCGCATCCGCCACGCCGTCGGCCGGCTCGGCACACTGCGGGCCATCCTGCTGACCCACGGCCATCTCGACCACACCGCCAACGCCGCCCGGCTGCAGGACTGGAGCGGCGCCACCGTCTATGCACCGGCCGAGGACGCGTTGCACGTCACCGGCGCCTATCCCTACCGGGGCTGGGCGCGCGTCTGCGGCGCGCTCGAATGGGCCGGGCGCGGCCTGGTCAAGTACCGGCCGCCCCGCGTGGACGTCTGGGTGCGCGACGGCGACGAACTGCCGTTGTGGGGCGGGCTGCGCGTCGTCTCCCTGCCGGGGCACACGGCCGGCCATTCGGGCTACTACTCGCCGACCAAACGCGTGTTCTTTGTCGGCGACACGTTTGCCACGTCGTGGCGACTGGTGTTGCCGCCGCCGTTTCTGAACACCGACAACCGCCGCGTCCGCGCGTCGTTCCTGAAACTGGCCAACTACGATGTCGAACAGTTCGTGCCGTGCCATTACGTGCGGCCGGAGGGAAACTCCGTGAAGCGTGTCCGGCAGGCCTGGGAGAAGTACCGGCCCGAGCCGACCGGTTGCGGCCAAACAACAAGCGCAGAACTCGTCGCGCCCCCCTCACCCCGACCCTCTCCCCATCGGATGGGGAGGGGGGATCAGATTTGATTCTCTCTCCCCGCGTGCGGGGAGAGGGTCAGAGTGAGAGGCCGCCGGGGTGGAACGGCATCGTGCGGCTCAGAGCAACTCGCGCACTTTTTCCGGCGGGCGGGCGATGATGGCCCGGTCGCCGCGGACGACGATGGGGCGTTGGAGAAGGATGGGATGCCGGGCAATGGCGGCCAGCAGCTCGGCGTCGCTGGCGGTGGCAAGGTTCAACTGCGCGTACTCATCCTCACCGGTGCGGACCAGCTCGCGGGCCGGCAGGCCGAGGCGCCGCAACTCAGCAACGGTGGGCGGTGTTTTGAGGTACTCCACAATCCGCGGTTCGATGCCGGCGGCGCGGAGGATTTCGAGAGCTTGCCGGCTCTTCGAGCAGCGCGGGTTGTGATAGAGGACGTACTGGCTCATGCGGCGGCGGGTTGTAGCCCGCCGGGGCGGCGTTGGTCAATGTCCTTCGGGCGCGGGTTGGGGCACGGCTGCTGGTACTGGTAGGAGGGGTCCTGTGCCTGTCGTTTCTGGATGGCGATGATCTCTTTCCAGGTCGCGATGAGGCCCCGCGGCGGGGGCGCGAGGTCGTGGCGGATGGCTTTATGGAGCTGACCCAGTTTGTAGCACGGCACGGCGGCGTACATGTGATGTTCGATGTGATAGTTCATGTGCCAGTAGAGGAACTGGAACAGCGGGTTGACCAGGATCGTGCGGCAGCAGAGGCGGAAGTCCGGTACGTTGTCCTGCAACCCGATGTGCTGGGTATTGTTCAGCAACATCTGCAACCCCTGGCCAAATACCGCGCCGAAACTGGTGACCACCGGCACCAACAGATACCGCGGATGAACCAACCAGGCAGCCAGCACCGAGCCGATCAAAATCGCGCCGTGCCCCACCAACAAAAACCGCGCCCACCACACCGGCGCGCGGCGTTTGGCCGGGTCGGAGGCCGGGAACAGCGCCTCTTCCCATTCGCCGCAGAATCGGCCCCGGGCGACCCGCCACGTCAGCGACAGGAACCATTTCAGATGGTTCGGATTAACCAAGCCGAACTTCAGGACGTTTTTCAGGTAGAACTGGTAAGGCAACACCACTTCCTGATCATCGGGCGGATGCAAGGTGAATTGATGATGCCGCACGTGGCTGGTGTCGAACATGTAGTGGTTGATCCAGCCGAAGAACGCGAAAAGATGTTCGAAAAAGACGTTCACCGGTTTCGTCTTGAATACCGTGCCGTGTCCCAGCTCATGAACCGCATTGATGAAAAACGATGACTGCATGCCATGCACCAGCACCAGCAAGACGGTCGTCCACCACGGCCAGCGGCCGACCGAATAGACCGCCAGCCCGCCGCTGAGCACCAGGGCGCCGAGATAACCCAGCGTCTGCAACGCCCCAAGCCAATCGCTGCGCTCGTGCAGCCGCTTCAACACCTCCGGCGGCAAGGGCGTGCGGTACCATTGCACCGGTTTCGACCAGCGTTCGTTCACCGTTTGCTCCTGCGTCAGCTTTTCCAACGTCGCGCTCATGCCGCCATCCTTTCGGGTTTCGTCACCGCCCGATGACTACCACGGATTGCCATCCGCCGCTTTCAGGGTAATATCGCGATACGAATTCAAACATGCGCGAACGCCTCGTCCTCGACCTCCGCCCGCTCGGCATCCCGGCCGTGCCGCAGCTCGGCCGCTACTCCTACCGCGAAGCGCACCGGGGGCTGGACCTCCATGCCCACCGCGGCACCCTGGAGATTTGTTACCTCGCCCGCGGCCGCCAACTCTACCGGGTGGGCCGCCAGGATTTTGTGCTGACCGGCGGGGATGTCTTCGTGACCTTCCCCGGCGAAGTCCACAGCACCGGCGAGGCGCCGGAGGAGAAGGGCACGCTCTACTGGGTGCAATTCATTCTCCCGCGCGGCGACCACCCGTGGTTGGACTGCCCGCGGCGCGAAAGCCGGGCGCTCGTCCGCCAACTCCGCCGCCTGCCCCACCGGCATTTTGCCGGCGAGCCGGTGCTGGCGCGCCTGCTCGACGACGCGCTCGCCGCGGAAGGACCGTTGCGGCGCGTGATCATCCAGAACCGTCTGGTGGATTTTCTCCTGCGCGTCCTCGCACTGGCCCGGCGCGAACCGCGCGCCAGCGTCTCGCCACCGATCAGCGAGTTGCTCCGCTACATCGAAACCAACGTCCACCAAACGCTCCCGTTGCCGGCGCTGGCGGCCCGACTCGATCTGTCGCTGCCCCGTTTCAAGGCGCGCTTCAAACAGGAAGTCGGCATCCCGCCGGCCGATTACGTGTTGCGCCGCAAAACCGCCGCTGCCCGTGAATGGCTGGCGCGGCCCGGCGCCAGCGTCACCCGCGTGGCGCTCGAGCTGAATTTTTCCTCGCCGCAGTATTTCGCCACGGTGTTCCGCCGCTACACCGGTCAAACCCCGCAACAGTTCCGCGCCGGTTTCCCTGCTTGACCGGTTTTCCGTCTGGTCTTAGACCTGTGCCCATGAATCTCGCCACCCAAGCGCTCCATGCCGGGCAGGAACCGGACCCGACCACCACCGCCCGGGCGGTGCCGATTTACGCCACGACGAGTTACTGCTTCACCAGCCCGCAGCACGCCGCCGATTTGTTCGCGTTGAAAGAATTCGGGAACATCTATTCGCGGCTGATGAATCCCACCAACGACGTGCTCGAAAAACGACTCGCGGCGCTCGACGGCGGCGCGGCAGGTCTGGCGTTCGCCAGCGGACAGGCGGCCATCACCGCGGCGATCCTGACGATCTGCCATGCCGGCCAAAATTTCATCTCCGCCACCAGTCTCTACGGCGGCACCTGGACGCTGTTCACCCAGACCTTCGCGAAGCTGGGCATCGAAGTCCGCTTCTTCGACCCCAACCAGCCCGAGCAAATCCATCGCTTGGTGGACGACCGGACCCGCTGCGTGTATCTCGAATCCATCGGCAACCCGCGCAACGACGTGCCGGACTTCGCGCGGATCGCCGCCATCGCCCACCAGCACGGCCTGCCGACCATCGTGGACAACACGGTGATGACCCCGGCCCTGCTCCGCCCCATCGAGCACGGCCTGGACATCGTGGTGTATTCGACCACCAAATTCATCGGCGGCCACGGCGTTCACATCGGCGGCGCGATCGTGGACAGCGGAAAATTTCCGTGGGCGGACAACCCGCAGAAGTGGCCGGAATTCTGCGCGCCCGACCCGGCGTATCACGGCATCGTCTTCACCGAGGCGCTCAAACCGATCGGCAACATTGCCTACATCATCCACATCCGCACCCACTGGCTGCGGGATACCGGGGCGTGTCTCAGTCCGTTTGCGTCGTTTCTGTTCCTGCTCGGCCTGGAAACGCTGCCGCTGCGGATGGAACGCCACTGCGCCAACGCGCTGGCCGTCGCGCAGTTTCTGGAAAAACACCCCGCCGTCGCATGGGTCAACTACCCCGGCCTGCCCGGCCACCCGCACCACGCGCTGGCCAAAAAATATCTGCCCGCCGGCAGCGGCGCCATTGTCGGCTTCGGCATCAAGGGCGGCCGCGAGGCCGGCATCAACGTCATCAACAGCGTCAAACTCTTCAGCCATCTGGCCAACATCGGCGACGCCAAATCGCTGATCATCCACCCGGCCAGCACCACCCACTCGCAACTGACCGTCGCCGAGCAACAGCGCACCGGCGTCACCCCCGAATACATCCGTCTCTCCGTCGGCCTCGAAGACATCCGCGACATCCTTGCTGACCTCGATCAGGCGTTGCGCAAATCGCAATAGACCATGCCGGAACTCTTCGACAGCAGCGACAGCGTCCGCACCGCCAAACCGTTGCGGTATGCGCAAACGGTGGATTTACCGGGGCCGGTCCAACTCGAACTCGGCGGCGAACTGCCGGGCATCACCGTCTGCTACGAAACCTACGGCGCGCTCAACGCGGCCGCCGACAACGCGGTGCTCATTTGCCACGCGCTCAGCGGCGATTCACACGTGGCCAAACACGATGACCACGACGACCCCGGCTGGTGGGACATCGTCGTCGGCCCCGGCAAACCGATTGATACCAACCGCTATTTTGTCATCTGCCCCAACCTCCTCGGCGGCTGTCGCGGCACGACCGGACCGGGCAGTATCAACCCGGCCACCGGCAAACCCTACGGCCGCGATTTCCCCACCATCACCATCGGCGACATGGTCGAAACCCAGCGCCGGCTGCTTGACCACCTCGGCATCCGCCACCTGCGCGCCGTCGTGGGCGGTTCGATGGGCGGCCACACCGCGCTGACCTGGGCCACCCGCCGACCCGACCGGGTCCGCGGCTGCATCGCGCTGGCCACCTCGCCGCGGTTGACCAGCCAGGCGCTGGCCTTCGACGTGGTTGGGCGCAACGCCATTTTGCGCGACCCGGATTTTCACAGCGGCCAGTACTACGATCAGCCGACCAAGCCGGAAGTCGGTCTCGCGCTGGCGCGCATGATCGGCCACATCACCTATCTCTCGCGCGAAGCGATGCAGCAGAAATTCGAGGCCGACCGGCTTCAGCCGCGCGACGTGGCGATTGCGTTCGAGAAAAAATTCTCGGTCGGTTCGTACCTCGGCTATCAGGGACAGAAGTTCGTCGAGCGGTTCGACGCCAACAGTTACGTCACGCTGACGATGGCGATGGACCTTTTCGATCTCGGCGGCAACCCGACCGAGCTGGCCGCTGCCCTTCGCCCGGCCCGCTGCCGGTGGTTGGTGATCAGTTTCACAAGCGACTGGCTGTTCCCGCCGGAACAATCCCAGGAAATGGTGCAGGCGCTCGTGACCAACGACCAGCCCGTCAGCTACTGTAACGTCGCCAGCCAGTGCGGTCACGACGCCTTTCTCCTGCCCGACGAAGTCGCCACCTACGGCACGCTCATCCAGGACTTCCTCGCCAACCTGGCCTCCACCGGCCCCCAAGCCGGCCCCGTCGAGGCGCACGGTCCGAAAAGCATCTTCCATCAGCACCGGGTGGACTACGACCACATCCTCGAACTGATCCCGCGCGGCGCCAGCGTGCTCGATCTCGGCTGCGGCCACGGCGGCCTGCTGGCCCGCCTGCGCGAACGCGATCATCATCGGCTGGTCGGCGTCGAAATTGACGAGCGCGCCATCGTCGCCTGCGTCCATCGCGGTCTGGACGTGATTCAAGGCGACTTGAACCTCGGTCTCCGCGCGTTTCGCGACGGGCAATTCGATTGCGTCGTGCTCTCACTGACGTTGCAGGCCGTGCTCGACGTGGAAGGTCTGATGCAACACATGCTCCGCGTCGGCCGCCTCGCCATCGTCAGCTTCCCGAACTTCGGCTACTACAAAGTCCGCCAGATGATCGCCGAGCAGGGCCGCTCGCCGCGCACCCCGGGGCTGCTCTCCCACGAATGGTGGAACACGCCGAACCGCCGGTTCTTTTCCATCCTCGACTTCGAAGAATTCTGCCAGGCCCGCCACATCCGCATCCGCCAACGCATCCACCTCGACACGGAAACAAATCAGGAAATCACCACCGACCCCAACCGCCTCGCCGACCTGGCCATTTTCGCGCTGAGCCGCTAAACCCCGCACCGGTCACAGACCACCGCGACCGTTTGGTCCGTTGCGATCGCGCTGGGGGACGAATGCGGGTCAGAGGCTGGCCAAACGCCGGCGCAACTCCGCGCTGAACTGGCCGGCGCAAATTTCTTCCACGGGGCCGGTCATGATCAGGTCGAGTTGCCGGTTCAACTCGATCGTCAGGTCGCCGCCTTCCATGTGAACGGTGACCTTCTCGTCCACCAACCCCCGGTCGTAGCACGCCACCGCGACGGCGCAGGAACTCGAACCGCTGGCCAGCGTGTGCCCCGCGCCGCGTTCCCAGATCAGCGCCTGCACGTCCCGCCGGGTCTTGACCTGCGCGAACTGGACATTCGTGCGGTTCGGAAACGCCGGGTGATTTTCGATCAGCGGTCCGAGCTTCCGCAGATCCACCTGCGCCAGATCCGGCACGATGGTCACACAGTGCGGGTTGCCGACCGAAAGCGAGGTGATGTTCAGCTTCTGCCCGGCCACGTCGAGGGTCGTCAACTGCCGGTCAATCACCGCCCGTCCCATGTCCACCCGCACCGCCACACACCGGTCGGCTTCCAAAATCAACCGGGCGCGCACGACGCCGCCGAGCGTGTGGATGGTGAACTCGGTCTGCTTCGTGTAGCCGTGATCGTAAAGAAACTTCGCGAAGATCCGCAGTCCATTGCCGGATTTTTCCGCCTCAGAGCCGTCCGGGTTCAGAATTCGCACCGCGAAATCCGCGGCGGGATTCGCCACGTTCAACAAAATGCCATCGGAACCCACCCCCAGGTTCCGATGGCAGATCAACCGAATCCGCGCCGGCGTCAACTCCACCGGCAACCGCGCCGCGTCCATCACCAGATAATCGTTCCCCAGCCCGTGCGACCGCACAAAATCCGTCGAGATCATGCCGCGCTTTGTAGCCGCTCGCGCCGGTCGTTGGCAAGCGCGACGGTCATGAGCGAAACGGTAGCGGCGTTCGCAGCGCGCCGCGACCGTCGCTTGGTAAATACGTGCGCCCAACAAAACCGAAGCTTCTATTGTGGGAGCGCCCTTCCGGGCGCGACCGGTGTCACCACCGGTGGCGCGAGCGTCCCCGCGAGCGGAGTGTCACGCCCCGCCTCGCGAGAACGCTCGGCCCACCGGCGTTTGCGAGACAGTCGCGGGCGGTAGCCCGCTCCCACAAAAAGTTCTGTGAGGCAACCGAAGCTTCTATTGTGGGAGCGCCCTTCCGGGCGCGACCGGTGTCACCACCGGTGGCGCGAGCGTCCCCGCGAGCGGAGTGTCACGCCCCGCCTCGCGAGAACGCTCGGCCCACCGGCGTTTGCGAGACAGTCGCGGGCGGTAGCCCGCTCCCACAAAAAGTTCTGTGAGGCGCTCGAATCCGGGCTAGACCCCCGGCCTGCGCCCCGCTATAGTGCCGTCCCGTTTTCGAGCGCCCATAGCTCAACTGGATAGAGCGTCGGTCTACGGAACCGAAGGTTGCAAGTTCGACTCTTGCTGGGCGCGCCAGTTCCCCGCCGCAACCGCATGAACATCGTCGCCGATCCCAACATTCCCTTCATCCGCGAGGCGTTCGAGCCGCTCGGCAAGGTCGTCCTCGTCGCCGGCCGCCAGATCACCGCCGACGTCGTGCGCGCCGCCGACGCCTTGCTGGTCCGCTCCGTCACGCCGGTCAACGAAGCCTTGCTGGCCGGCAGTCGCGTCCGCTTCGTGGCCACGGCCACCATCGGCACCGATCACGTGGACGAAGCCTGGCTCGCCCGCCACGGCATCGGATTTGCCAGCGCCGCCGGCTCCAACGCCAACTCCGTCGCCGAGTATGTCGTCGCCGCGTTGTTGGAACTGGCCCGTCGCGGCGGCTACCGGCTGCGCGACAAATCGCTCGGCGTCATCGGCGTCGGCAACGTCGGCTCGAAAGTCGTCCGCTACGCCCGCGCGCTCGGCCTGCGCGTGCTGCGCGACGACCCGCCGCTCGGGCTGCACGAACCAGCCCGCCAAGCCGACATCGTGACGCTGCACGTGCCGTTGCTGCCCACCACGCGCCACCTGTTTCACCGCGACAACCTGACCGGCTTCACCTTGTTGAACACCTCCCGCGGGCCGGTGGTGGACAACCCGGCGTTGCTCAAGGCGCTCGACGGCAATCGCATCCCCGCCGCCGTGCTCGATGTCTGGGAAGGGGAACCGACCATCTCACCGGAGTTGCTCGACGCCGTGGACCTCGGCACCCCGCACATTGCCGGCTACAGTTTCGACGGCAAAGCGGCCGGGACGCGGATGATTTACGAAGCGTTCTGCCGCCACTTCAATCTCCCGCCCGCCTGGCAACCTGCCTTGCCGCCCGGCCCGGCCATCGAATTGACCGTCCGCCCCGGCGAGGATGACGAAGATGTGTTGCGCCGGCTCATCCGGCACAACTACGACATCACCGCCGACGATGCCGCGTTGCGCCGCGACCCGCGCGCCTTCGACAAACTCCGCGCCGAGTACCCGGTTCGCCGCGAGTTTCACACCGCCCGCCTGACCCTGACCGGCGCCAGCCCGGCGCTGCTGGCCAAAGTCGCCGCCCTCGGCTACCGGGTCGCGCCAGCCGCGGCTTGACGCCCAATTCGCGGGCGGGATAGTCTGCGGCCATTGATGAAACGCACCCCGCAGCTCCGCCAGTTCCCGCGTCTCAATCCCCGGCCCGTGACGCGCGGCATTCGCGCCTCCGATCTCGTGGCCGGCGCGTTCCAGGCCTACAACGCGGCGCGGTTGCGCGAAGCGGCGGAGTTGTTTGCCGGCAAGATGCTCGCCCGCAACGGACTGGTCGGCGTCAGCCTGACCGGGGCGCTGACGCCGGCGGGATTGGGCCGGTCGTGTCTCGTGCCGTTGATCAAAGCCGGGTGGATTGACTGGATCGTCACCACGGGAGCGAACCTGTATCACGACATCCATTACGGGCTGGACATGGCGCTGCATCGCGGCTCGCCGTTCCTCAACGACGTCGAACTGCGCCGCCGCCAGATCATCCGCATCTACGATGTCCTGTTCGACTACCGGGTCCTGCTCGACACCGACGCCTTCATCCGCCAGTGCATTGCCGGCCCGGAATTTCAGCAACCGCTCGGTAGCGACGAGTTTCATTACCGGCTCGGCCGCTACGTCCACGAACGCGAACGCCAGCTCCGCCTCCGCGACGCCTCGCTGCTCAGCGTCGCCTACCGCTACGGCGTCCCGTGTTTCACCAGCAGTCCCGGCGACAGTTCGCTCGGCATGAACGTCGCCGCCATGGCCCTGGCCGGCAACCAGCTCCAGTTCGACGTCAACCGCGACGTCAACCAATCCGCCGCCTTCGTCTATGACGCCAAACGCCGCGGGCTGACCTCCAGCGTCGTCATCCTCGGCGGCGGCAGCCCGAAAAATTTCATCCTCCAGACCGAACCGCAGATTCAGGAAATCCTCGGTCTGCGGGACAGTGGCCACGACTACTTTCTCCAAATCACCGATGCTCGGCCCGACACCGGCGGCCTCAGCGGCGCCACCCCGGCCGAGGCGGTCAGTTGGGGCAAAGTGGACCCGAAGACCTTGCCGGACGCCGTGGTCTGCTACACCGACACCACGATTGCGCTGCCGTTGCTGACCGCGTTTCTACTCGACCGCGCCAAACCGCGGCAACCCAAGCGGCTGATGGCTCGTCGCGATGAACTGCTCGCCAAGGTTGCCGCGGATTACAAGAAGTCCCGGCATTACCGAAAATTCCTCGATTCCTAACCCGGTGGCCCGAGCGTCTCACACCCCCGGTGGGCCGAGCGTCCACGCGAGGCCAAGCCGCCCCCCCGCTCGCGGGGACGCTCGCGCCACCCGCTCCACCGGACCCGCACTCTACCCCGGTGGGCCGAGCGTCCACGCGAGGCCAAGCCGGCCCCCGCTCGCGGGGACGCTCGCGCCACCCGCTCCACCGGACCCGCACTCTACCC
>CAZHLM010000009.1:22268-31376 GCA_964533295.1 uncultured Verrucomicrobiota bacterium | reverse complement strand
CCCCCGCTCGCGGGGACGCTCGCGCCACCCGCTCCACCGGACCCGCACTCTACCCCGGTGGGCCGAGCGTCCTCGCGAGGCCAAGCCGGCCCCCGCTCGCGGGGACGCTCGCGCCACCCGCTCCACTGGACCCGCACTCTACCCCGGTGGGCCGAGCGTCCTCGCGAGGCCGTCAGCAAACGCAGACTTGTTCCGCTCTTACGCACTGCCTACGATCCGCTCATGCAGGCTCCGCAACCCCACCGGCCCGCGGCTGGTGTTCACATCCATACCGGTGCACCGACCCTCGTCTTCGTCACGGTGAAAACCCGCCACCGCGACCCGTGGCTTGCGACACCGCCCATCCATACCGCGCTGCGAACCGTCTGGCGCCAAGCTACGCATTGGCTTGTGGGCGATTACCTGATCATGCCGGATCACGTGCATTTCTTCTGCTCGCCCGGTCGAGTGGATTCCGACGGCGACATCGAGCGGTGGCTCGCCTATTGGAAACGTCTGCTGCACCAGTCCCATCAGAACCCCGCTTGGCGCTTCCAATCTCGCGGCTGGCATCACCGGCTGCGCCAGGGAGAAAGCTATGAAAACAAATGGCTCTACGTGCAACAAAACCCCGTCCGTGCCGGATTGGCAAAAACCCCGGCCGACTGGCCCTATCAAGGCCGGCTGTTTGAACTGAGCCTCTAACCCACACCCCCCGGTGGGCCGAGCGTCCTCGCGAGGCCAAGCCGCCCCCCCGCTCGCGGGGACGCTCGCGCCACCCGCTCCGGGCCTGTACCCCGGTGGGCCGAGCGTCTCACAACCCCGGTGGGCCGAGCGTCCACGCGAGGCCAAGCCGCCCTCCGCTCGCGGGGACGCTCGCACCACCACTGCTTTTCGGGTATGATCCGAGCCATGGATGCCAAGCGCCGCGACGAAATCTTCGCCAAGCAACGCCGCGAGGCGGAGATTCGCGCCAAAGGGTACCGGGAACGCGCGCTGAAACTGTTCCCCCACGTCTGCGCCAGTTGCGGCCGGGAGTTCTCTGGCAAGCGGCTCAAGGAACTCACCGTCCACCACAAAGATCACAACCATCACAACAACCCCAACGACGGCAGCAACTGGGAACTGCTCTGCATCTACTGCCACGACCACGAGCACGAAAAATACAAATCGGCCGGCTACCTCAGCGCCGCCAGCGAACCTGCGCCGCCCCCCGCCAAAATCGCCGATCCCTTCGCCGCGCTCGACGATCTGCTGAAAGACAAACCACCGGCTCCGTGATCCGATGCCCCTGCAACCCATCGCGGCCTGGTCGTTCCCCCTCATCCCGTTCGAGCGATACATCTGGGAAGGCAGCGGCAGCAGCACCGAAATCGCCCAGCGACTCACCGCCATCACCGAGCCGACCGGTTTGTTCCATCCCTTTCCCGGCGAGACGGCCTGCGATTTTCGCGGCACCGTCTCGGAAACGAGGTTTCACCTCTGCCGCGTCTGCGTCAAACTGCGCGAAGTGATAGAAAACCCGGCCGCGTAGCGCGTGATTCCACACCCGTCGCAAAGTTGGTCCGGCCTGCAGCGGCGGTCTATGACCGCCGCTGCCGTTCAGTTCCGCAAACTCTGGATCGGCGCGGGGACGCGACCGCCGCGCGGGAGAGGACTTTCCTGCGCCGGCACGTTGCGCACCGTGAGAATCGGCGCGGAGCCGAACAACCCGCCCCAGTTCACCACGTCACCGGCTTTCTTGCCGGGGACGGGAATCAACCGCGCGGCGGTGGTTTTGTTGTTCATCACGCCAATCGCCAGCTCGTCGCCCATCAAGCCGGCCAGCGTCGCAACGCTGGTGTCACCGGGCAGCGGCACCATGTCCAACCCGACCGAACAGATGGCCGTGGCCGCTTCGAGTTTCTCGATGCTCAACGTACCGGCTGCCACCGCCGCCGCCAGCGCCGCATCTTCCGCCACCGGAATGAACGCTCCCGACAACCCGCCCACCGAACTCGACGCAAACGCACCGCCCTTCTTCACCGCATCGGTCAGCAACGCCACCGCCAGCGTCGTGCCCGGCGCGCCGATGTGCGTGACTCCCATCACCTGCAAAATCTCGCCGACCGAATCGCCCACGCGCGGCGTCGGCGCGAGCGACAAATCCACAATCCCAAACTCCACGCCCAGCTTGGCGGCGACTTCCCGGCCAATCAATTCCCCGACGCGCGTGACGCGAAACGCCGTCTCCTTGATCTGCTCGGCCATCTGACCGAGATCCGCAGCGGGCCGGTCGGCCAGCATCTGTTGGAGCCGGCGTTTGATGACGCCCGGCCCCGACACGCCAATGTTGATCACCGGGTCCGGCTCGCCCGGCCCGTGAAAGCCACCGGCCATGAACGGATTGTCACCGGGAATGTTGGCGAAGATGACAAATTTCGCCGCGCCGAATCCGTCCTGCGCCGCCGTCAGCTCGGCGGTTTTCTTCACCGCCTCGGCGGCCAGCAGCACGGCGTCCACGTTCACACCGGTCCGAGTCGAGGCGGCGTTGACGGAGGCGCAGACGCGCTCGGTGCCGGCCAGCGCGTGCGGCAACATCCGAAAATACGCCTGCTCACCGGCCGTCATGCCCTTGTGCACCAGCGCGGTGAATCCGCCAATCAGATCCACACCCACCTCGCGCGCCGCGTCATCGAGTTGGCGGGCGACGCGGACGAACGATTCATCCCCGTGGCCCTCCAGCAGCCAGGTGACCGGACTGACCGCGATCCGCTTGTTGACGATCGGGATGCCGTACTTGCGGGAGACGTCATCGCAAACAGCCACCAACCGACCGGCGCGCGCGGTGATTTTGGCGCGGATTTTCCGGCAAAGATGTTCCGTGTCGGCCGCGGCGCATTCCTGAAGGTTCAACCCGATCGTCACCGTGCGCACATCAAGCTGTTCCTCGCGCAACATGCGAACGGTGGACAGAATGTCGTCGGTGCGCAACATCAGGCCAAAGCTCCCGGGGCGGTGATTTCGTTGGTGGCGCGGAAGATGTTCTCGTGCTGGAGATGAATGGCAATGCCGATGGTCTGGCCGAGCGCTTCGAGGTCGAGTTGAATCTGGGTCAGATCGAGATGGCGCGGCACGGCAACTTCAGAGACGACGATGAACTGATTGTCCGCCGTGGTGGCGCCGTACAGGTCGGTGATGTTGATGCCTTTGCCGGCGCAGAACGTGGCCAGATGATGAACCAGCCCGGGTTTGTCGCCGCCGATGGCGGTGAGAATAAACCGGTCGGCCGCCGGGCTGGTCGGTGCGTCGGCGATGAATTCTTTCACACCGATTTCGAGTTCGCCCGGCGCGCCCGCTTGCTGGAGAAGCTCGCGCACCGCCGCGACCGTGTGCGCTTCGGGAAACGCCGCGATCAGGATGAAGGTGAAATAGTTCATCACCACGGTCTGGCTGACCTGCTCGACGTTGCCGTGCCACGGGGTCAGCGCCCGCGTGATGTCGCGCACAATGCCGACCCGGTCGCGGCTCATGACCGAGACAACAAACCGCCGGTGAGCATCCTTCGACATGGCCGGCGATTGTGCCGCAATCCGCGGGGCTGTCAACCACGCCCTGCCGCGCGTTGGTTTCAAGGGCGCACTGCACGTTTTGAGCTGGTCCGGAATTGTAGGGCGCGCATCCCCGTCGTTTGGGGTGCACGCCGCGCGCGTGGATCACAGGTCACTGGCGGCGGGCAGCCCAAACATCAGGCGTGCCCGCCCTACACAACTTGCCGTGCCCCCTGGTTTCGGGCTTGACCGAGCCGGGCGGAGGGTGTCAATACGCGCGCATGGCAAACGAGACGGGCGAAATGCCGTTGCGGTTGGATGCGTTGTTGCCGGCGGAAATCGCGCGGCAGGCCGAAGAGGTCGGCGTCCGCAAAGCAAACATGGACGCGGTCAGCCTGTTTACGCTGGCCGTGCTGGCCGGTGGGTTTATCGCCATTGGGGCGATTTTTGCCACGACCGTGGCGCTGGGCAGCAGCGCGTTGTCGTACGGCATCGCGCGGGCGCTGGCGGGCATCGCGTTCTCGACCGGCCTGATCTTGGTGGTGACGGGCGGGGCGGAACTGTTTACCGGCAACAATCTGATCGTGATGGCGTTTGCCAGCGGCCGGGTGACGTGGCAGGGGCTGGCGCGGAACTGGGGGATCGTCTACCTCGGCAATTTTGCCGGTTCGCTGATCACCGCCTGCGGGATGTATCTGGCCAACCAACATCAACTCGCCGGCGGCGCGATGGGACTGGCGGTGCTGGAAATCGCCCACGCCAAAACCTCACTGGCCTTCGTGCCGGCGCTGGTGCTCGGCGTCTTTTGCAATGCGCTGGTTTGCATGGCGGTCTGGATGTGTCTCGGCGCTCGGACAACCACCGGACGGATTGCGGCGATTGTGCCGCCGATCGCGGCGTTTGTCGCCGCGTCGTTCGAGCACAGCGTGGCCAACATGTATTTCATCCCGGTCGCCCTGTTCGTGAAAGCGGGGGCGACCCCGGAATTTTTCGCGGCGATTCAGCGCAGCGCGGCGGATTTTCCGCAGCTCACGTGGGGCCGGTTTCTCTGGAACAATCTCCTGCCGGTCACCCTCGGCAACATCATCGGCGGGGCCGGTCTGGTGGGCGCGATGTACTGGTTTGTCTATTTGCGCCACGCCCCGCGCGGCGGATCGAGCCGGGCGGCAAACTCGCTTTCGTAGTACGCCTTCTGGCGGCGGGCGGCGGTGACGGTGTTGCGCATCAACATCGCCACGGTGACCGGCCCGACCCCGCCCGGCACCGGCGTGATCCAACCGGCCACGGCCCGGCAGGATTCAAAATCCACATCCCCGACCGTGATCGTCTGGCCGTCGGGACCGGCAACGCGGTTGATGCCGATGTCAATGACCGCCGCGCCCGGCTTGATCATGTCGCCGGTAATCAACCGCGGTTGGCCGACCGCGACGAACAGCGCGTCGGCCCGCCGCGAATGCATCGGCACGCTGCGGGTCATGTGATGGCAGACGGTGACGGTCGCGCCCTCGGCCATCAGCAGAAACGCGATCGGTTTGCCGACGATTTCGGAGTGGCCGATGACGACGACTTCGAGGCCCGGCAGTTTCAGGCCGGTGCGTTTGAGCAGTTCGATGGAAGCCAGCGCCGTGCAGGGGGCGAGGTCGAGTTCGTTGTAGACGATGTTGCCGATGGAGGCCGGGTGCATCCCTTCGACATCCTTCAGCGGGTGGATCGCCCGTTGCAGTTCCTTGATGCGCAGGTGGTCGGGGACGGGCCGCTGAATGATGATGCCGGTCACGCGCGGGTCGGTGTTCAACACCGCAATCGCCGCCTCGGTCTCCTCGGGCGTGATCGTGGCCGGCAACTCGCGTTGTTCAAACCCGATGCCCAGTTGCTCCGCCGCGCGACGCTGGTTGCGCACGTACACCGCGACAGCTTCGGCGGCGCCAATCGAAAGCGAGACCAGCCGCGGCGCCCAGCCGGCTGCCGTCAACGCGTGGACCTCCGGCGCCAGCCCGGCCAACACCTCGGCGGCGACCCGCCGGCCTTCCATCGCGTTGGGCGCAGTCGCGGTCATGGCCGGTATCGTGTGCCCGGCGTCGCCGTCGCCGTCAATCGCAAACTCAGCGGTCGCGGATGGCGGTCAGCGGGACGTGGAGCTGGAGATGTTGGATGACCGGGTTGCCGGTGATCATGAAGCCGGACTGCATGCTCCAGCGATAGTCGCGCGGCGAGACGCCATAGACGCTGCGAAACTTGCTGGAGAAATGGTATGGCGAACTGAACCCCACCGCGTCGGCGATTTGTTTGATGGTCAGGTTGCTGCGGACGAGCAGCGAGGCGGCGCGTTCGAGCCGGGCAAGGCCGGCACATTCGAGCGGGCCCATGTTGAGGTGGCGGCGGAACAGGCGGCAGAGGTATTCGGGCGAGACGTGAGCGGCCTTGGCGAGGGCGTCGAGCGTCAGCGGCGGCACCGGGTCTTGCGCGAGAGCGTTGCGGATGGCGGCGAGGGCTTTCTGGACGGCCTCGGGCAGGTCTTCGTGCGCCTCGAGCAAGACCGCGCTGGTGCCGGTAATGAAGCTGCGCAGCATCAGGCCGACGGCCGATTCGAGGAGGATTTCTTTGTTCGGTTTGTCGGCGCGGGCCAGGCCGATGACGTAGCGGAAGAGGGGGCGGAGGATGTCTTCGGAAGTCAGGAGGCGCTGGATGGGCCAGTCTTTCAGCGGCGGCCAGTCGCCTTCGGAATAATCGAAGCTGAAATGGAAGAAGGCCAGGATGGTTCTTTCTTTCGTATCCCAGTCGTAGCGGTCGGTGATGCCCGGTCGGCCGAGCAGAACGGTGTCGGCTGGCGCGTCGAACGATTTATCATCGAAGGAACATTTTGCGGAACCCGTTATCAGCCAGATAAATTCGAAGTCAAATAAGAGTCTCGGCCCGAAGGTGGCCCCGGGCGGGTACGCGGCAATTCCGGCCGAGCCGAGCAGGAATTTATCCATTACGTTCATCGGGTCAGGTCAATACCGTGGATGTTTCCGTAAGTCCGATGGATTGTCAACGCAGCGGGGGTTGCTTATGGTCAGCCACGATATGAGCGCGCCCAGTTTTCGCGAAGCCATCACGTCCGGGAAGTTTGTGTACGGGGCCGAGCTGGTCACCACGCGCGGCATCCCGGAGCCGGGCGACCGGCCCAAGCTGGTCGAGCTGGGCGAGCAGTTGCTGGCCGATCCGCGGATGGCGTGGGTTTCGATCACGGACAATCCGGGCGGCAATCCGATGTTGCCGCCGGACTGGCTGGCGAATCGGTTGGCTGACCAGCGGACGCGGGTGGTGGTGCATCTGACCTGCAAGGACCTGAACCGAAACGGCCTCGAATCCGTTGCGTCCCGGTATGCTGCAGAGGGATTTGATCACATTCTCGCGCTGACGGGCGATTATCCGGTCACCGGCTACGGCGGGCTGGCGCGGCCGGTCTTCGACCTCGATTCGGTCAGCTTGATCGCGTTGCTGAAAGCGATGAACGACGGGCTGGAAGTGACGCGGCCGGCGGGCAAGGTGGAGCGTTTGCCGCGGACGAATTTTTTCATCGGCTGCGCCGTCTCGCCGTTCAAGCGGCAGGAACGCGAGTTGATGCCGCAGTATTTCAAGCTGGCGCGCAAGATCCATTGCGGGGCGCAGTGGGTGATCTCACAACTCGGCTACGACATGCGGAAGTTTTATGAGATCAAACTGTTTCTGCAATGGGCGCAAGTCTCCGCCCCGGTCATCGGCAACGTGTATTTGCTGAACAAAACCGTCGCCAAGATGTTCCACGAGAACAAAATCCCCGGCTGCGTCGTGAGCCGGTCGTTGTACGAGCAGGTCGAGAAATACGCAGCGGGGCCGGACAAGGGCCGGTCGTTTTTCCTGGAACTGGCGGCGAAACAACTGGCGGTGTTCAAAGGACTCGGGTTCGCGGCCGGTTATCTTGGCGGGATTCACAAAGCGGAGACGTTTTTCCAGGTTATCGAGCGGGCCGAGCGGTTTGGCGAGAATGACTGGAAAGAGTTTGCGAAAGAAATCCAGTATCCGCAGGAGAACGAGTTTTATTTGTTCGAGGCGGATCCGGCCACCGGGCTGGGCGACATCACGCAACTAAACCGCGACTATCTGGCGTCGCTGAAAAATCCGCCCAAACCCGCCGAGGTAACCGTCGGCTACCGGCTGACCCGCCAGATTCACGAAGCGGCGTTTACACCCGGCAAGGGACTGTTCCCGCAACTGGAGAAGGTGTACGCGAAGTTGGAGGCCAACGGCGACAATCTTGCGTTGCGCGCGCTGAACCGCATCGAACGGGTGTCGAAGGAAATGAGTTTTGGCTGCAAAGATTGCGGCGATTGTTCCCTGCCGGAAACGGCCTACCTCTGCCCGCGCAAAGCCTGTTCCAAGACCGGCCGCAACGGTCCGTGCGGCGGGTCGCATGATGGTCGTTGCGAATTGGACGACAAGGAATGTCTGTGGGCGCGCGCTTACGACCGGCTCAAATACTACGGCGAGCACGAACACATGCTCGACGGCCCGGCGGTGTTCTACAACGCCAGCCTCGAAGGCACCTCCTCATGGGCGAATCTCTTTCGTGGTCGCGATCATCACCACGCCACAACACCCGAATCCAAACCCAAGGAATAATTCACCATGTCCCTGCCCGGTCTGACCATCATCGGCGAATCCATCAACGATTCCGTGCCGTCCACCCGCAAACTGTATGAAGCCAACGACCTCGCTGGCCTGAAGGCGCTGGCGCAGATGCAGGACGAGGGCGGCGCGGCCTACATTGACGTCAACGTCGGCAAACGACCACCGGAGTTTCTCGCCGAGATGGTGCGGCAGGTGCAGAGCGTGACGACGAAACCGCTCTCGATTGACACGCCCGATCCGGTGATGGCGGAGGCGGCGCTCAAGGCGTACGACTTGAAACGGGCTGGGGGAAAAATCCCGGTGCTGAACTCGATCTCGCCGTTGCGGACGCAGATGTTTGAACTGAAAAAAATCGTCCCGTTCAAACCGATCCTGCTGGTGACCGAACGCAACGAAAACGGTGTCGGGCAGCCGAACCATACCGCCGAGGAAACCTACGCCACCGCACAGCAGATGTTGGCGGCGGCCCGCCAGCACGGCATCGCGGTCAGCGATTGCATCATTGACCCCGGTATCTCCCCGATCGGCGCGGACTCGGAGAATCAAATTCACCGCCTGATGAATTCCATGCGCCGGATCCACGACGATCCGCAGTTTCGCGGCGTCCATCTGTCGGTGGGGCTGAGCAACTTCACCGTGATGATTCCGTCGAAGCGCGCCGATGGCTCGCCAACGAAAGGGCCGCTGGAAAGCGCGTTCCTGACGCTGGCGATGCCGCTGGGGCTGGATCACATCATCGGCTCGGTGAAACGGAAATATGAATGGCTGCCGCCCGACCACCCGGCCATGCTCTGTCTCCAGGACTGCCTCAAACTCGAAGGCTTCGATGTGATCATGCGCGTGCAGGAATACTACTCATGAACCCGGTACCCTCCGACATTGAAATCGCCCGCGCCGCGAACATGCGGCCGATCAGCGACATCGCCCAGCGCGCCGGTATCCCGCT
>CAZHLM010000009.1:0-22168 GCA_964533295.1 uncultured Verrucomicrobiota bacterium | reverse complement strand
CGGGTGGTGGATATGAACGACCGCGCGCTGCGTCACATCGTCATCGGCCTCGGCGGCGCGGCGCACGGCGTGCCGCGCGAATCCGGCTACGACATCACGGTCGCCTCCGAGGTGATGGCGGTGTTCTGCCTGTCGCAATCGTTGAAGGAATTGAAAGAACGGCTCGGTCGCATTGTCGTCGGCCACACGGTGGACAAAAAACCGGTCACCGCCGCCGACCTCAAAGCGCACGGCGCGATGACGGTGCTGCTGCGCGACGCGCTCAAGCCCAACCTCGTTCAGACGCTGGAGAACAATCCGGTCTTTGTCCACGGCGGTCCGTTTGCCAACATCGCCCACGGCTGCAACAGCGTGCTGGCCACCCACCTCGCGTTGCGGCTGGCCGAGTACACCGTCACCGAAGCCGGTTTCGGCGCTGACCTCGGGGCGGAAAAATTTCTCAACATCAAATGCCGCATGGCCGGCTTCCGACCGGATGCCGTGGTCATCGTCGCCACGGTCCGCGCCTTGAAGATGCACGGCGGTGTTGAGAAAGCGGATCTGAAAACGCCCAATCCGGAGGCTGTCCAGCGCGGTTTTGCCAATCTCGAAAAACACATCGAGAACATCCGGCTGTTCAACTTGCCGGTCGTGGTGGCGATCAACCATTTCGTCGCCGACACCCCCGCGGAACTCGCCGTCGTCCAGGAAGGCTGCCGTCGGCTGGGTGTGTCGGCGATTCCGGCCCGGCACTGGGCGGAGGGCGGCGCCGGCGCGGAAGATCTCGCGCGCGCAGTGGTCGAAGTGACCCGTCAACCACCGGCCAAGCCGTTCCAGTTCCTCTACACGGATGAGATGACGTTGTGGAACAAGGTGCGCACGATTGCCCAGAACATTTACGGGGCCAACGACATCATGGCCGACGCCAAAATCCGCGCCAAGTTTCAGGAGTTGCAGGAGGGCGGCTACGGACGGCTGCCGGTCTGCATGGCGAAAACCCAGTACTCGCTCTCAACCGACCCGGCGTTGCGCGGCCGGCCGAAACACTTCGATGTGCCGATTCGCGACGTGCGGCTCAGCGCCGGTGCCGGCTTTGTCGTGGTGCTGACCGGCGACATCATGACGATGCCCGGCCTGCCCAAGGTACCGGCCGCGGAAGCCATTGACCTCAACGACAACGGCGACGTGGTCGGGTTGTTTTGAGGGCGGCGCCCCTCACCCTGACCCTCTCCCCATCCGATGGGGAGAGGGAATCTTCTTTGTGCGTCCAAGGGAGATCACCGGTCGGTGCGTTGAATACTCACACCGCTTTTCCTCTCCCCGCATGCGGGGAGAGGGTCAGGGTGAGGGGTTTCCGTCCGGCCTCGTTTCGGCTCAGGCGGCGTTGTGCTGGTGGCGGATGTCGCGGGCTTCGTAGAGATAGACGATTTCTTCCGCGATGTTGGTGGCGTGGTCGCCGATCCGTTCGAGGTTGTGGGCGACACTCATCAGGTTCAGCGCGCGGGTGATGGTAGCGGGGTCTTCGACCATGAAGCTGGTCAGTTCGCGGTGGAGTTGCTGGTTCAGCAAATCAATCCGGTCATCGCGGGCAATCACCTCGCGGGCCAGTTCGGGTTTGGCGTACACGAACGCGTCGAGGGCGTCGTGAATCATGCCGCGGGCGTGCTCGGCCATGCGCGGGATGTCCACCAGCGGTTTCAGCAACGGTTCCTTGTTCAACTCAATGGCGCGATGGGCGATGTTGACGGCTTGGTCGCCGATCCGTTCGAGGTCGGTGCAAATCTTCATGGACATGGCGACGAACCGCAGGTCGCTGGCCGCCGGCTGGCGGAGCGCGAAGAGCTTGATGCAGCGGTCGTCAATCTCGATTTGCAACTGATCCAGGTCGTTGTCGTAGTCGTCCACGCGGCGGGCGAGGGTGTCGTCGCGCTGGACGAGCGCCTTCATCGCCTCGGTCAGGCTGCGCTCGGTCAGGCTGGCCATGCGAAGCAGTTCGTTTTTCAGCGTGTTCAATTCCTGGTCGAAATGGCGTTCCATAATCAGCCGAACCTTCCCGTCACGTAGTCTTCGGTTTGTTTCTTGGTCGGGTTGGTGAACATCTTGTCGGTCTTGTCGTACTCGATGAGTTTGCCGAGGTAGAAGAAGGCGGTGTAATCGCTGACGCGGGCGGCCTGCTGCATGTTGTGGGTGACGATGATGACGCTGTAGTGGCCGCGCAGTTGGTAGATCAATTCCTCGACCTTGCCGGTGGCGATCGGGTCGAGGGCGCTGCACGGTTCGTCCATCAGCAAGACTTCCGGTTCCACGGCGATGGCGCGGGCGATGCAAAGCCGTTGTTGCTGGCCGCCGGACATCTGCAGCGCGGACTCATCCAGCCGATCCTTCACTTCGTCCCACAACGCCGCGCGGCGGAGGCTGCGCTCGACTGTTTCATCGAGCACGCTTTTGCGGTTCTCGCCATCAATCCGCAACGGATAGATGACGTTCTCGTAAATGCTCATCGGGAACGGGTTGGTTTTCTGGAACACCATCCCGGTGCGTTTGCGCAGATCAATCACGTCCACGTCGCGATGGTAAATGGATTCGCCATTGAGCCGCATGTCCCCGGTAATCCGCACGTTGTCCACGAGGTCATTGAGCCGGTTGATGCAGCGGATCAGGGTGGACTTGCCGCACCCGCTCGGCCCGATCAACGCAGTGACTTTGCCCTTGGGAAAGGTGATGTTGATGTCGAACAGCGCCTGTGCCGCGCCATACCAGAGATTGAAATCGCAGACTTCCAGGACGATCTCCTCATCTGGCAAGGTGGGCGCCGGCTGGGCGGCCGCCGCCGCCGGCTGAGCCGGCAGGGGGCGCACCGCGTGTGTTTTGACCGTCGTGGTCATGGATGGGTCCGCTACCGTTGCCATAGTACGTTCTCCCTCGTCATTCGCCAACCTAGAACTGCGCCCCCACGAAACGGCGGCGCAGCCGGTTGCGGATGTAAATCGCGCTCACGTTCAGCAGGGCGATCAACAAAATCAGCAACAGCGTCGTCGTGAACACCATCGGCTTGCCGGCCTCGCTGTTGCGGGATTGAAAGCCCACGTCATAGATGTGAAAGCCCAGATGCATGAAACTGCGGGCAAAATGCAGAAACGGCGGATGGCCGTCCACCGGCAGCTCGGGCGCGAGCTTGACGACGCCGGTAATCATCAACGGCGCCACCTCGCCGGCCCCGCGCGCCATCGCAAGGATCAAACCGGTCATCACCCCCGGCATTGCGCGCGGCAAGACGATCCGCCGGATTGTCTGCCATTTGCTCGCGCCGCAGGCGTAGCTGCCCTCACGCATCGAACGCGGCACGGCCGCCAGCGCCTCCTCCGTCGCCACAATCACCACCGGCACCGTCAACAACGCCAGCGTCAACGACGCCCACAAAATCCCACCCGTGCCAAACGTCGGCGTCGGCAGTTTCTCGGGATAAAAAATCGAATCCACCGTACCCCCGACCACGTAGCAGAAAAAGCCCAGGCCAAACACGCCAAAGACAATGCTCGGCACACCGGCCAGATTGTTGACGGCGATGCGGACGGCGCTGAGCAACGGACCTTGTTTGGCGTACTCCCGCAGGTAGAGCGCGGCGATCACGCCGAACGGCGCCACGGCCAGCGACATGATCAACGTCATCATCACCGTGCCGAAGATGGCCGGCAACACGCCGCCTTCCGTGTTGGCCTCGCGCGGTTCGCTGGTCAGAAACTCCCACCACCGGCTCGCATACACCCCGGCCTGCTGGAGCGTGGACAACTGGTTGGCCGGGTAGGCGCGGACGATCTCGGAGAGTTTTTGCTCCTTGGTTCGGCCGCCGACTTCGGCGAGCAGGACCGTGTACCGGGCATCCTCGGCGCGCAAGGCGGCGAGGCGGGCGGCGAGTTCCTCGTAGGTGGCGTGCAGTTTCGCTTCCGCCGCCGCGGTGTCCAGCGTTTCGCCCCGCAACGCCGCGCGACGCTGGTCGAGGCGCAAGTTCTCCAACTTGGTGTTGACCGTGCCGATCTCGTCTTTTTCCAGCCGGCGCATCTGCCGGTAGCGTTGGCGACTGACGACGCGCAACTCTTCGAACCGCTCGGGCGCGACCGGCTGGCCGTCCACCCGCACTTCCCGCAGAAACCCGACAAACGGCCCCCATTCCTGGCGCTCGAACCACCACGCTTCGCGCGGGGTTTCGTGGCGGGCCACTTGATCGAACGCAACCCATTTGAAATCGTCGCCGTAGAGGTCGTAGTTGCCGGTGCGCAACAACTCGCGCCGCACCGGCGCCCCTTCGCGCAGGAACGTTTCCACGCGCGTGACCTCGCCGAGAAATTGCCGGCCATCGGTGGTCGTGACCTGAACGATCGGTTTGGGCCAGAAGGTGGTCGTCCCATGGATGATCACCAGCACCAACAGGCCGACGATCATCAACGTCGCCACCACCAACCCCGCCCCGGTCAGCCACACCATCGGCTCGCCGCGCGCGGTCAGCACGGTGCGCCGCATTCGTTGGGCCAAGGGAGAGCTCATAACTGGAATGCCCGTTTGCGGAAGCGTTGGCGGATGATTTCGGCCACCGTGTTGACGATAAAGGTGACGACGAACAGCGTCAGCGCCGCCAGGAACAGCATCCGAAACAGCGTGCTGTCCTTCACCGCTTCCGGCAGTTCGACGGCGATGTTGGCGGACAAGGCGCGCAGACCGTTGAAAATGTTGGCGTCCAGCAGCGGGGTGTTGCCGGCCGCCATTACCACAATCATCGTCTCGCCCACCGCCCGGCCCAACCCGATCATCACGGCGGAAAAGATACCGGACATCGCCACCGGCACGATCACGCGCACGGCGGTCTGCCACGGCGTCGCGCCGCAGCCGAGCGACGCGGACTTGAGATGCTCCGGCACACTGGTCAGCGCATCCTCCGAAATGGTGTAGATGATCGGAATCACTGCGAAGCCCATCACAAAGCCAACCACCAACGTGTTGCGCTGCACATACGTCCCAACCAACGACCCGCGCGGATCCAGCCCGGCCCCGGCCAGCGCCACACCGGCGAGGGTTGCCAGCGCGGTGGTGACCGCGAGAATCCCGGCCAGCCGCAGCAATTCCACCACGCCGGTTTTGCCGCGGGACCACTGGATGGCGCGCACGTTCAACCGCTCGGCGATCCATTTCCGTTGCGCGAACCAGACGACCGCCAGCCACCACGGCCACGACAGAATCGCGATTCCCGGCGCGCCGGTGCCCACGCGGCCGTCCAGCCAGGCTTTGAAATCTCCATAGAACACCACCCGCTCGACCGGCCCCGCCACCGTCCGCGCCACCCCGACCGCCACCAG
Source organism: uncultured Verrucomicrobiota bacterium (assembly GCA_964533295.1). GTDB lineage: Bacteria > Verrucomicrobiota > Verrucomicrobiia > Palsa-1439 > Palsa-1439 > OMJI01. The sequence goes on along the minus strand of CAZHLM010000009.1, from coordinate 16,841 downwards.
CACCAACCCGATCAGCAGCACAAACTGCGGCCACCCGGAATAGCGTTGAATCAACCGTTGCGGAAGCGTCTGCCAGGCGTAGCCCCAAAACAAAATGACCAATGGCAGCGCGGCAAACATGGTCAGACACGCCACCACCCAATTCTCGACCAACGGCGCGAGCACCAGCGCCGCGACAAAGCCGAGGACCACACTCGGCAGAGACGCCATGGTCTCGATGCCGGACTTCACGATGGGACGCAACCGCTTGTCGAGGAACTGCGAGGTGTAAATCGCCGCCAGCAACGCAATCGGCACGGCAAACGCCAGCGAGTACACCGTCGCCTTCAGGGTGCCAAAGATCAGCGGAATGAGACTGAACTTCGGCTCAAAATCATCGTTGCCCGAGGACGATTGCCACGTGTAATCGGGATGGTTGTAGCCTTCGTACCAGACCTTGCCGAAAATGGTCCGCCACGTCGTTTCCGGGTGCGGATTATCCACATCCCACAACCAGGCGGTTCCCTGCGCATCCAGCGCGAAAATCCCGTCCGCTTTGGGCGTGATCTGCAAGTGGCGGACTTCCGCCGGCGCGGCGACCCGACCGAGCACTTGCTCGCTGGTCATGTGACGCAGATAAATTTCCCCGCTGGTCGTGCCGGTCAGCAATCCTTTGTCGCGCGCGGACAAACCGACCGAGCTGACGGCGGCGGCATGGGCCGCGAGCCGGTGAGCCGCGACCAGTTGGTACCCGTCGGAGGTGCCGGCCTGGGGACGCTCCACCCGAAACCAGGCCGTCACGCCGCCCGCCGAATCGGTGGCGATGATGGATTGGTCGCCAAACATGAAGCGCACATCGGTCAGTTGAGCGTCGTCCGCCACCAGATCCAGCTCCTCGGCCACGACCGGCTCCGCGATCCGGCGCAGGTCGTAGCGGCGCACCACGCCGTCGCGCCAGCCCAGGAAAACCTGGTCGCCCTGCGCGTTTTGCAGGAGGAACGCCGGCGGCGTCGCGGCGGGGGTGAACGGCAGTTGGTGTTTGGCAACCCGCAACGTGATCTTGCCGGTCAGCATGTTTTCGCGGCGGGTGACTTCATCCCAGTACAACTCGCCATCGTCTTTCCAAGCGGTAAAGACTTCGCGGCGATCGCTGACCTTGTAATCCAGCAGCCGCACCGCCACGTCGGGCTTGCCGAGCGGCACGGGGTCATCCAGACGCGCCGCCACATCGTCGGCGCGCAAATGGATGGTGCCGATTTGAACCGTGCCGTTGGCGAAGCCGAATGCCACGTGTCCGCCCCGCAAGGTGCGCGCGAACGCCGTGATGGTGGCCGTGGCCGGCACCAGCGTTTGCTCCCGCAGCGTCTGACCGGACCGGGCATCGAACAGCACCAGCCGTCCGCTGCGCTCCAGATACAGACCGTGGGTTTTGTATTCGTTCAATTCGATGAACAACAGGTCCGGCACGCCCGCCGGGAAAAGGGTGTAGTGACTGGCTGGCTGCACCGTCGCGCCGCGAAACAGGGGGATCACCACCGAGACGAGGTAGACCATGATCCCCAAAACCGCAACGATCACCAGCAACCCGCCCAATGTGATCACGCCCGTCGTCAGCCGATCCACCAAGTGAACGGCACGACTCGTGGTGCGTCGCTTCGGTTGCGACGGAATGACCGGCTGGGTGGGATTGGCGACCGCCATGGATAAAATGCCCGTGGGGGCGATTATGACGAATCGCCCCCACGGGAGGGGTGGGAACCGTTATTTGATGCCGAGCTTCAAGCGCTCTTCCTTGGCGATGGCTTCGGGAATCGGCAGGTAGCCGTCCTTGATGACCGCTTCCTGGCCTGCCCGGCTCAAGGCATAGCGGAGGAACTCAGCCCGCAGGGGGTCGAGCTTCTCGCCAGGCTTCTTGTTCACGTACAGCAGGAGAAACCGGGCCAGCGGATAGTCGCCACTGTACACGTTTTCCACATCCGCCTCGAAAGCGGTTTCGCCTTCCTTCGCCGCCAGCGGCACGGCGCGCACATCGGCGGTCTTGTACCCGATGCCCGAGTAGCCGATCGCGTACTTGTCGGAAGCCACGCCCTGAACCACCGAGCTGCTGCCGGGCTGCTCTTTGACTTCGTCTTTGTAATCGCCCTTGAACAGCGCGTGCTCCTTGAAATAGCCATAGGTGCCGGACGCGCTGTTACGGCCATAAAGGCTGATCGGTTTGTCCTTCCATTCACCTTCCAACCCGAGGTCGCCCCAAGTCTTGATGTCCTTTGCATAGCCGCCGCGGCGGGTTTTCGAGAAGACCGCATCCACCTGCTGCATCGTCATGCTGGCGATCGGATTGTCCTTGTGGACGTACACCGCCAGCGCGTCGAACGACGTGCGGACAGCGGTCGGCTTGTAGCCGTACTTCTTTTCGAAGGCGTCGAGTTCGGCGTCTTTCATCGGGCGGCTCATCGGCCCAAAATGCGCCGTGCCGGCCACCAACGCGGCCGGGGCGGTGGCAGAGCCTTTGCCTTCGATTTCGACTTTGACGTTCGGGTAGAACTTGTTGAAGCCTTCGGCCCACAGCGCCATGAGGTTGTTCATGGTGTCGGAGCCGATGCTCTTGAGGTTGCCGGACACGCCGCTGACGGCGGAGTAGACCGGGAGGGCCTCGTCCACCTGCGGAGCGGAGGCTCGGACGTTGAGGGCAGTCACCAGCGCCAGTGCGACGGTGATAATTTTGAGACGGTTCAGTTTCATGTTTTTTTCTCCTGTTCTTGAATTGGAACGGCTGACTGTTACGACCCGGTTACAATCGGGTTTCGTCCCCGGTAATTCTTGGGTCCGCTAGAACTTGAAGATGCTGTCGAGTTGAACTCGCAACAATTCTTCCGTGACTCGCGGCGCGGCGACGTTGTGGCCGCTATTGGGCCGGTTGCTGATTTTCTCCGTCAGGAACGCGGCGAATCCGAGCTGCCACCATTCCTGCAGGTTGTAGCTCGCCTTGATGACGTGGCCTTTGCGGTCCGTCCCGCCGTTGCCCCAATCCGAGTCGGTAAACGCATCAAAGACCGCATCGGCCTCGAGGTATTTGTATTGGTAGGCAATCTGCCATTCGCCCTTCTTGCGGCTGCCGCCGAACGCAATCTGGCCCGTCCAGCCTTCCGTCTGGTCGGGTGCCACGTTGGTGGTGGCGCCCGCCAACGTCTCATATTCATTGGCCAGGTTCTTCACATACTCGCCACTGAAGGTCAGTACCGCCGGGGTGCCGAGGAAGGGGTCGGGCGATAGCCGCCACGCCACATCACCGCGCACGGAAACCACCTCGAAATCCGCCAGGAAGTTCGTCGTCGTGCCAAACACGCGCACGGCGTTGCCGAGATTCGGCGAGCGGGTGGTCAGCGAATTCGTCTCGATGTTGTGCGTCCAGAAGAACCCACCGGCCAGGCGCGCGCGAACCACCGGCTTCTTCGGATCCTTGCCGAACCGGAAATCGCCGCCGCCCTGCACGTCAAGGACGAACCCATCCCCGTCAGCCGATCGGCTGATTTCGCTGGCGGCATACTGACCGGCGTTGAAGAACAGGGCGTGCCGTTTGTCCTCGCCGAACTTCCAAGTCAACTGTTCGGCGACCCCTTCGGGCGTCAAATCGCCATCGTAGACCAGCGGCGAGTTGAAGGACGGCTGCCAAATCGGATTGTTCATCTTGCCGCCGGTGATTGCCACCCATTTCGCGTTCAGCGGCCGCACCGTCGCGTACGCCAGATCAATCGTGATCGTGTCATTCTGAAACATGTCATCGAGCGTCTCGTTCGTGCTGACCGGGTCGTCGGTCCCGCCACTGGCCAATCGCATCCCCAGCGTGGCCCACTCGACGAACTTCGCCTCAAATCCCAGCCGCAGCCGGTAGCGGAACCGCCAACGGTCGGCCTGGTTGCTCTGGTCCTGATTGTCGAAAAACTCCGCCCGCAACCGCAGGTCGTTGTTCCACTTCAACTCGTCAATCCAACTGCCCATTTTCGTCTTGTTGGCGCGGTTCATCGCGCGCGCCATGTCCGCGTCCACCTGCTCCTTCAACTCCTTCAACTCCCGGTCCGTAATGATCCCCTTGCGCACCAGCAAGTCCAACAACGAATCCGCCGCCTGACCGTGTGCCGTGCCTCCCCAACTCAAGACGATTCCCAAAACAACGACGCTCCACCAACGCCACAGGTATCTCGATTTCATGTCTCCAGCCTCTCCTTTTGATTTCGCGAAACGCGATGGCAGCATTCTTTCTAGACATACATTTCAAAACAGCGGCAGCCATGTTACAAATGCGTGACGCACACCGGCCGACAAAGGCTTGGCAAATTCCTCCGACGTTTGCCATAGTGACCCAGCCAAATGGAAGACACTGCCCACATCCCCGTGAATATCTCGGACAACGCGCCGTCCAAAACCGTGGAACTGGCGCAACATGAACCGAGTGACCGTGAACTGGTGGGCCGCTGTCAACGCGGCGAGCTGGATGCGTACGAAATCCTCGTACACCGTTACCGACCCCGCATTTATTCCCTTGCCTTCAGCATGCTCCGCAACGAAACCGACGCCACCGACGTGGCGCAAGAAGCCTTTGTCCGCGCCTGGCAGGCCATCCGCAAATTCAAAAACAACGCCAGCTTCTACACCTGGCTCTACCGGATTACCACCAACCTCTGTATTGATTTTTGCCGACGCCGCGACCGCCGCGCCACGACGCCGTACGAGGAAACTGTGGACCCCGACACCGACGCCAACGCGGCGGAACCGCCCTCGACCAATGCCTCGCCGACGGATGAGGTTCTGCGCGCCGAACTGCGCCGCCAGATTGACGACGCGCTGCTCGAACTCACCCCCGAACACCGCGCCGTCATCCACCTCCGCGAATACGAAGGGCTCGAATACTCCGAAATCGCCAAAGCCGTCGGCTGTTCCATCGGCACCGTCATGTCCCGACTCCACTACGCCCGCAAACATCTCCAACGCATCCTCGGAAAGGTGATATGAAACTCCACGATCCCGCGCTGATGGCCGCGCTACTCGACGGCGAATTGAAAGGCTGGCGTCTGCGGTACATCCGCCGCCACGTCGCCCGCTGCCCCACCTGCGCCGTGGAATACCGGCTGCAACGCCACGCCCGCGACCTGCTCCGCCAACAACCGCCCCGCCACCAGATGTCCGACTCCCCGGACTTCTTCTGGTCCAAAGTCCGCAACGAAATCCACCAACGCGGCGCCACCCCGGTCGACGTGCCCAACCCGCGTCTCAGCCTGGCCGACTGGATTTGGCTGCGCCCGCTCGCCCTGCCCGCCGTCGCGGCGACACTGGCCATCCTGCTGGCCACCGTGACCCTGCTCCAACTCCGCCCCGCGCCCCCCGCCAAATCACCCCCGGTCGCCAGCCGCGTCATCACCGCCACCACCCCGGTCCCCGACTCGGTCGCGACCGCGTTTCATTCCGACGCAGCGGAGGCGACCGTCATCTGGGTTTCCGGACTGCCCTGGACGCCCGACATGACCGAAATGCAAACCCTCTTCGCCAATCTCGACACCTAATGCGCCGCCTCGCCTTCCTCCTGCTCGCCCTGACGACCGGCTTCTCCCTGGACGCCGCCACGCTCGACGCCCAACTCGTTCGCGCCTCCAAATCCTTCACCGCCACCGATGACGCGCTTGCCTCCCTCCAACCCAAACTCAAAAAACTTTTCGGCTACGACCACTACCGACAACTCGGCCGCCAACAAACCGCCCTCGCCACCGGCACCCGCCACCGCCTGAACCTCGGCGAAGGCTTCACCCTCTTGGTCACGCCCCGCGCCACCACCGCCCACTCCTCCACCGTCGCCCTCGAATGGTACTCCGGCAAAACCGCGCTCGTGAAAACCACCGCCACCCTCGCCGAAAACTCCCCCCTCCTCATCAAAGGCCCCGAAGTCGGCTACGACTGGATCGTGCTCGCGCTCACCGTTCGCCCCTGACGCCCCATGTTCCTGCCCGGCCAAAAAGTTGTCTGCGTGGATGATGTGTTCCCGGCCGCCATCGAAAAGTACTACTGGAAACTGCCGGTCAAAGGCGTCACCTACACCGTCCGCGACCTGATTCCCGGCATTGATCCCCAAGGCGAGCCGGGCGAAATGTGCGTCTATCTCACGGAACTGATCAACCCCTGCAGCGACAAACCGCCCTACCCGGAACGCGGCTTCAAGGCCGAGCGCTTCCGCCCGCTGGAGTCCGACGAGGAAACGGACGCCCGTCGCGACGACGTGCCCGAGGAAATCCCCGAGAAACTGGCGGTCTGAACCAAACGAAACGGCCGGAGCGAGCTGCGCCCGCCCCGGCCGTTCGTGAACCTGCCAACCGGACTCAGTAGTCCATCCCGCCCATCCCGCCGTGGCCATGGCCACCGGCCGGCGCGGGCTTCTCCTTCTCCGGCAACTCCGTCACGGCGCACTCGGTGGTCAGCAACAGACCCGCGATGCTCGCCGCGTTCTGGAGCGCGGACCGGGTGACCTTCGTGGGGTCAATGATCCCGGCCTTGCCCATGTCCACGTACTCGAGCTTGTCGCAGTCGAAGCCTTCCCAACCCTTGCGACTCTTGACCTCCTGAACGATGAGCGAGCCTTCCTCGCCCGCGTTGTCCGCGAGCTGGCGCAGCGGCTCCTCGATCGCGCGAATGACAATCTGCGCGCCGATGGCTTCATCGCCTTTGAGCTTCAGGCCGTTCAACGCTTCCAGCGTCCGCAACAACGCCACGCCACCACCAGGGACAATGCCTTCCTCGACGGCCGCACGGGTCGCGTGCAACGCGTCTTCGACGCGCGCCTTCTTCTCCTTCATTTCGCTCTCGGTGGCCGCGCCGACATGAATCACAGCCACGCCGCCGGCCAGCTTCGCCAGCCGTTCCTGCAACTTCTCGCGGTCGTAGTCGCTGGTGGTCTCCTCGATCGCCTTGCGAATCTGGTTGATCCGGCCCTGCACCTCCGATTGCTTGCCGGCGCCTTCCACGATCGTGGTGTTCTCCTTATCAATCACGATCTTCTTGGCGCGACCAAGGTCTTCAATCTGGACGTTCTCCAGCTTGATGCCGAGATCCTCGCTGAGGAACTTGCCGCCCGTCAGAATCGCGATGTCTTCGAGCATCGCCTTGCGCCGATCCCCAAAGCCGGGCGCCTTGACCGCCGCGACCTGGATCGTGCCGCGCAGCTTGTTGACGACCAGCGTCGCCAACGCCTCGCCTTCGACTTCCTCGGCGATGATCAACAACGGCTTGCCAAGCTTGGCGGTCTTCTCCAGCAACGGAAGCAGATCCTTCAGGCTGCTGATCTTCTTCTCGTGAATCAGCAGATAGGCGTCCTCCAGCACGCACTCCATCGTCTCCGCATTGGTCACGAAGTACGGCGAAAGATAGCCCTTGTCGAACTGCATCCCCTCGACCACATCGAGCGTCGTTTCAATGCTCTTGGCTTCCTCGACCGTGATCGTGCCGTCCTTGCCCACCTTGTCCATCGCGTCAGCGATGATCGAGCCGATCGTCTTGTCGCCGTTGGCGGAAATCGTCGCCACCTGGCTGATCTCGTTGCGGTCTTTGACCTTCTTGCTGAGCTTGGCCAGCTCGGCGGTCGCGGCTTCAACGGCCTTCTGAATGCCGCGTTGCAACGCCATCGGGTTCGCGCCCGCCGTCACGTTGCGCAGACCCTCGCGATAAATCGCTTCCGCCAACACCGTCGCCGTGGTCGTGCCATCGCCGGCAATGTCGCTGGTCTTGCTGGCGACCTCGCGCACCATCTGCGCGCCCATGTTCTCATACGGATCCTCCAACTCAATCTCCTTGGCGACGGTCACGCCGTCCTTGGTGACGGTGGGGGAACCAAATTTCTTGTCGAGCACCACGTTCCGGCCCTTCGGCCCGAGCGTGACCTTGACGGCGCGGCTCAACTTCTCCACCCCGCGCAACAACGCCTTCCGCGCGTCTTCATCAAACATCAACTGCTTGGCTGCCATGGTGAATCACTCCTTTTCTTGGTTTGCAAAGTTCGGTTAGTCCAACACGCCCAGGATGTCGTCCTCGCGCATGATCAGATAGTCTTTCCCATCAATCTTGATCTCCGTGCCGCCGTACTTGCTGAACAGCACGCGATCGCCCTTCTTCACGTCCAGCGGAATCAGCTTGCCGTTGTCATCGCGCTTGCCCGCGCCCACGGCCACGATCTTCCCTTCCTGGGGCTTCTCCTTGGCGGTATCGGGAATGATGATCCCGCCCTTCTTCACTTCCTCCTGCTCGACCGGCTGCACCAGCACCCGGTCACCTAACGGTTTTACGTTCATGACGATCCTTGCTCCTTTTCTGGTTTGGTTGTCCCGCGCTGGATCAGCGCGGCCGCGGTTGGCCACCGCGGCGACAGATCGAAACGCCTGTTATGTCTTCTTCTCGTCGTCCACCATCTCGAAGTCGGCGTCCACTACCTCGCCGTCCTTCTTCTTCGACTCCGCCCGCGGCGGCTCGCCGGCGGCTCCGCCGCTCGGGCTGCTTTTCTCGCGGGCTTTGGCATAGATTTCCGACGACACCGCATGCCACGCCTCGGTCAGTTGCTCCTCCGCGCGCTTCATCGCGTCGAAGTTCTCCTCCTTCAACGCCTCCTTCACCCGCGCGATCGCCTGCTCCAGGTTCTGCCGTTGCTCGTCGCGAATGATGTCCTTGTGCTCCTTCATCAACTTCTCGGTCTCGTACACCCGCGCGTCGCAGCGGTTCTTCAACTCCACCTTCTCGCGCAACTTCTTGTCCTCCTCCGCGTGCGCTTCCGCGTCCCGCCGCATCCGCTCGACTTCCTCCTTCGACAGCCCGGACGATGCCGTGATGGTAATTTTCTGCGACTTGCCAGTGCCCAGATCCTTCGCGCTGACGTGCAGGATGCCGTTGGCATCAATGTCAAACGTCACCTCGATCTGCGGCACCCCTCGCGGCGCCGGCGGTATCTCCGTGAGATGAAACTTGCCGATGGACTTGTTGTCGCGGGCAAACTGCCGCTCGCCCTGCAACACGTGCACCTCCACGCTCGTCTGGTTGTCGGACGCCGTCGAGAAGATCTCGCTCTTCTTCGTCGGAATCGTCGTGTTCCGCGGAATCAGCACCGTCGAAACATTCCCCAACGTCTCGATCCCGAGCGACAACGGCGTCACATCGAGCAACACAATGTCCTGCTTCACCTGCCCGGTCAGCACGCCGCCCTGAATCCCGGCCCCGACGGCCACGACCTCGTCCGGGTTCACACCCTGATGCGGCGCCTTGCCGATCAATTTGCGGGCGGTCTCAATGACCTTCGGCATCCGCGTCATCCCGCCGACGAGCACCAGCTCGTCCACCTGATCCATCGTCACCTTCGCGTCCCGCAACGCCGCCTCCACCGGCTTGATCGTGCGGTCCACCAACTCATCACAAAGCTGCTCGAGCTTGGCCCGTGTGAGCTTTTTGACGATGTGCTTCGGCCCCGAGGCGTCCGCCGTGATGAACGGCAGATTGATCTCGTACTCCTGCGCGCTGGACAGCGCGATCTTCGCCTTCTCGGACTCCTCCTTGATCCGCTGGAGCGCGTCCGGCTGCCGGCTCAAATCCACCCCGGTCTCCTTCTTGAAATCGTCAATGATCCAGCGCATCACGCGCTCATCGAAATCGTCGCCGCCGAGATGGGTGTCGCCGTTGGTGGACATCACCTCGAACACGCCGTCGCCGATTTCCAGAATCGAAATGTCAAACGTCCCGCCGCCGAGGTCGTACACCGCGATCCGCTCATCCTTCTTCTTGTCCAGCCCGTACGCCAGCGAGGCCGCCGTCGGCTCGTTGATGATCCGCAACACGTCCAACCCCGCGATCTTGCCGGCATCCTTCGTGGCCTGCCGCTGCGAATCGTTGAAGTAAGCGGGCACCGTGATCACCGCCTTCTCGATCTTCTCGCCGAGGTACGCTTCCGCATCGGCTTTCAACTTGGCCAGAATCATCGCGGAAATCTCCGGCGGAGAAAAAATCTTTTCCTCCTCCCCCACGTTGACTTTCACCGCCGCGTCCCCATTGCTTGCCCGCACAACCTGATACGGCACGCGCTTGCGCTCCTGCTCAACCTCGTCGTACTTCCGCCCCATGAACCGCTTGATGGAATAAATCGTGTTCTGCGGATTCACCACCGCCTGCCGCTTGGCCGCCTGGCCCACCAGTCGTTCGCCGCTCTTGGTGAACGCCACCACCGACGGCGTCGTCCGAGCGCCTTCCGCGTTGGGAATCACGACCGGCTCGCCACCTTCCACGACCGCCATGCACGAGTTCGTCGTGCCCAAATCAATTCCTAGTACTTTAGCCATGGGAAAAATCTCCGCCGCCTGCTTTAGCTACGGTCGTGCCACTGCCGTAACTGGTTGATAACCAATAGCGTCAGCCGTCAGTCCACTGAGACACTGGCTCACCAAAACCCCGGCAAGTGTGCCACCTGCGCCACAGTGTCACAACCGCGGGAAAGCCAGCCGGGCCGCCAGATTAATCGCCGCAATCATGCCGTCGGGTCGCGCCATCCCCCGGCCGGCAATATCCGGCGCCGTCCCGTGATCCGGTGACGTGCGGATAAACGGCAAGCCGAGTGTGATGTTCACGCCGTTGTCGAACGCGAGCAATTTGAAGGGCGCCAACCCCTGGTCGTGATACATCGCCACCACCGCATCGAACTCGCCGTGTCGCGCCCGGTAAAACACCGTGTCTGCCGAGCACGGCCCAATGGCGCCCACCTGCCGGATCGCCGGCGCAATGATGCGTTTTTCCTCCGTTCCCAGCAGACCGCCCTCCCCGGCATGCGGGTTCAGACCGGTCACCGCGATTCGCGGCCGGCGAACGCCAAGCCGCCGACAGAAATCCCGCGTCAACTCCACCACCTCGACAATCTTGCGTCGGCGGATCAACCCCGGCACGTCGCGCAAGGGCGCGTGGGTTGTCACGAGAGCCACCCGCAGCGTGTCGCTGGCCAACATCATCGCGAACCGCTTCGCCCCGGCAAGCTGCGCGAGAAACTCCGTCTGCCCCGGCCACGGCGCGATCTGCCGCTTGGCGATCGGCCCCGTCACCAGCGCGGCCAACTCCCCGGCCAGACAGCGTTGCGCGCCCGCCTCCAAAGCCCGCCGCGGCGTGCCGCGAATGATCTCGTAGTCGAAGCGCTGGTCCAGCTTGCCGGACGCAAGCGCCTTCGCCGCCACTTCCGGCCCAATGCCCGCCGGGTCGCCGAGGGTAATGCCGATCAGGCGGCGGCGCATGTCAGAACAACCGGATGTACGCTTTCGCGCGAAGATCCTTGACCCACTCCTCCTGCATCTTGGCGCGCTGCTGCTGCTGCAGGATTCGCTCAATCTCCGCACGAACTTCGGCCAGCGGCCGCGTGTGGGCGGGTCGGAACGCCTCCACGAAGAGCAGATAATAACCGTCCGCGGTTTCCACAATGTCGCTGTGCTGACCGGGCTGCAGCCGAAACGCCACTTCGTCGAGCTGCTGCGAAAGGACGCGATGCCCAATCCAACCCCAGTCCCCGCCGTCCTTCGCTTCGCGGCCTTCGGAGTACACGCGCGCCAGGCTTTCAAAAATGTCGCCCTCCTTCAGTTTCGCGAGCAGTTCCTCGGCGAGGCGCCGCTGCGGATCCGCCGCGTCGGCGGCCGGCGCGGCGCCTTTCTTGATGAAAATCATCCGCAGCTTGATCTGATCATCCACTTTGAAGCTGTCGAGATTGTCCTGGTAATACTTCTCCATCCGGTAGGGCGACACCACGACTTGCTGCTGGGTTTTGCGGTTGCGCATCGCCTGGACGATGATCCGTTCACGGAGCCGCTCGCGATACTGCGACATCGTGATGTTCTCCGCCTGCAACGTCTTGATGAACGCCACGCGGTCATTGTTGAAATCGGTGGCGATAATCTCGTCAATCTGCGTGTCCACGATGTTGTCCGGCAGGCGGTAACCCTTGGTGTGGTACTCGTCAATGATCAGTTGCCGGTCAATCAGATTGTTCAACGCATCCAACTGCGCCGCGCGCACCTTCTCCCGCAACTCCTCCCCGCTGTAATCACGCCGCAACTGCAAAGCCGCCGGCTGCACGTACTCGCGCACCTCGCTGAACGTGATGACCTTGCCGTTGACAATCGCCGCCACGCCATCCAACAACTCCGGCTGCGCCACCGCCGTCGTCGCCGCCAGCAAACCGATGCTGATCCATCGCGTCATCTCATTTCTCCTTTGCATCCAACAATCGCGGATTCGCCCGCAACACGCGCACCAGCGCTTCAATCCGCTGCACGCTCGCCGTGCTCAAATGATGTTCGATCCCCTCCAAATCGCGCTGTGCCGTTGCCGCGTCCACGCCGAGCAACTCGAAAAATTCCTCCAACACCCGATGCCGCCGCTGAATCGCCCGCGCCACGCCCCGCCCTTTCGCCGTCAACACCAAACCCCGGTACCGTTCGTACCGCACGAACCCATCGCCGTCGAGCCGCTGCACCATCCGCGTCACCGAGGCTTGTTTGATCGCCAGCGACCGCGCGATGTCCGCTACCCGCGCATACCCCTTGCCTTCGATCAGTTCGTGGATGCGTTCGAGGTAATCCTCCGCGCTCTCCGTCGTTTTGGCCATGCCGCGGAGGATACCGGAGCCTCGCCCCCCGCGCAAGCGGCGGGTGCCGCCAACCGGGCCCGCGTGATCGCGCAGTATTTTTCCGACCGATCAATGTGGATGAAATGCCGGCCCGTCCGCTGCGCCACCGCCGCCACCGTGCCGGTCCCGCCAAACGGATCGAGCACCACATTGCCCCGGTAACAGTAAAACTTGATCAACCGGTAAATCAGCTCCTCCGGGAACGGCGCCGGATGGCCCTCGCCCACCTCCGCCGCCTCCGCCGCCTGTTGGGCCGCCGTCACCGCCGAATCCCGGCCTTTGCGGCGCGGCTTGTAGAGGCTTTTTAAGAACGGCTGCCGCCCCGCCGTCTCCGGGTGGATGTGCCAAAACCCGTCGCTAAACTGGATGAACTCCTCGCTCGTAATGTCGCTGTCCTTCGTGTCTCCCGGCAACAACCACGAATCCTTGCAGAACACGAGCACGTATTCCCAACTCGGAATGATGTGCGGGTTGCTCGGCTTGCGGAACGACCCCCACGCGGTGCGCCGCCGCATCGTCTGTTTGTACCAGATGATCTCCGTCCGCATGATGAACCCCAACTCGCGCAGCTGCCGCGCCATGTCGTAATGCACCGGCTTGAAATCCTTGATGCTCGTCGGACAAATGTTCAACGCGAACCGCCCGCCGCTCACCAACACCCGATGCAGCTCCGCCCAAATCGGCCGCAGCCACGCCAGATACTCCTCGTAGCCCAACGAATCGTTGTGTCCGTCGTACTCCAGCCCGACATTGTACGGCGGCGACGTGATCGCCAGATGCACACTCCCCGCCGGCAACGCCTGCAACACCTCCCGGCTATCCCCGCAAATGATCTGATCCTTCCACCACTCGCCCAAACGCTCCCCCTTCCCGAAGTGAATCATGGCGCCCTTGTAACCCAAACCAACCGGGGAAGGAAGCTTGCGCTGCGCGAAACCGCTGCGGTAACGTCCCCGCCCAGTCCCATGAAGCCGACCCAAATCGCCGCCCAGCTCTTCACCGTCCGCGACTTCTGCCGGACTCCGGCCGACATCGCCGCCAGCCTGAAAAAAATCCGCGCCATCGGCTACCCGGCCGTCCAGGCCAGCGGACTCGGCCCGATTCCGCCCGCCGACCTCGCCCGACTCTGCCGCGAGGAAGGTTTGGCCATTTGCGCCACCCACGAGGGCGGCGACCAGATTCTCAACCAACCCCACGACATCGTCGCCAAGCTCACCACACTCGGTTGCCGCCACACCGCCTATCCCTACCCGGCCGGCGTGGACTTCAGCACCCTCGAATCCGTCCGCGCGTTGGCCGCCAGACTCAACGCCGCCGGTAAAGTGCTCCACGAGGCCGGGCTGACGCTGAGCTACCACAATCATCACATCGAGTTCCGCCGCGTGGCCGGCCGCACGGCGCTGGAAATCATTTACGCCGAAACCGATCCCCGCTACGTCCAGGCCGAACTGGATACCTACTGGGTCCAATACGGCGGCGGCAACCCCGTTGACTGGTGCCGACGCCTGAAACACCGCCTGCCCCTGCTGCACCTGAAAGATTTTGTCATCACCGCCGAAAACAAAATCTCCGTCGCCGAAATCGGCGCCGGCAACCTCGACTGGCCGGCCATCCTCCGCGCCGCCGACGAGGCCGGCTGCCAGTGGTTCATCGTCGAACAAGACACCTGTCCCGCGGACCCCTTCGAGTCCCTGCGCCAAAGCTACGACCACCTCCGCCAGCATCTCTGTGTCGCATGAACCCCGGTCTCGTACCCGGCCAGCGGCTCGAACTCGACATCACTACCGTCGCCTTCGGCGGCGACGGCGTCGCCCGCCACGAAAACTTCGTCATCTTCGTCCCGTTCGTCATCGCCGGTGAACGGGTCGAAGCGCAGATCATCGAAGTCAAAAAACGCTACGCCACCGCCGATCTGATCCGCGTCATCACGCCGTCCCCCCACCGCGTCGCGCCGCGCTGTCCCTACTACGCCCACTGCGCCGGCTGCCAGTACCAACACATCGAGTACCACCACCAACTCGAAATGAAACAGGCGCAAATCCGGGATGTCTTCGAGCGCATCGGCAAAATCAAAAACCCGCCCGTCGCCCCCGTCGTCGCCTCCCCCCGGTCCTACCACTACCGCAACAAACTGGTCGTCCACGGCCCCGGCAAACCCGGCTTCTGGACCACCCGCGGCCGCTCCATCGTCAACATCGAGCAATGCCCCATCGCCCGCGAAGAAATCAACGCGCGGTTGGCGGACATCGCCCGCCAGCAACTCCAGCACGTCCACGTCACCCTCCGCGCCAACACCGCCGGTCAAACCTGGACGTTCGTCGAGCCGCCCGCCGACCAGCTCATCCCCGAAACCGTTCTCGGCCGGGATCTCTCCGTCCCGCTCGCCTCGTTTTTTCAAGTCAACCGCGACGTCATCGAACTGGCGCTCCAACACGCCCGCGCCCTCCTCGCCGCCAGCGGCTGCCGGGTGCTGGTGGATGCCTATTGCGGCGTCGGCCTGTTCGCGCTGTTGCTCGCCGATCTGGTCGCGCACGTGTACGGCATCGAATGGGATGACGCCGCCATCGCCGCCGCCAACACCAATGCCGAACGATTCGGCCTGAAACACTACGATTTCTACCCCGGTCAAACCGAGCGGCTCCTGCCCTACACGCTGCGCCAGTGCCCGCTCGACGAAACCTGCCTGATCCTCGACCCGCCCCGCTCGGGCTGCGGCCGACCGGTCCTGAAAACGTTGCGCGACCAGCGCCCGCGAAAGTTGATCTACGTCTCCTGCGCCCCGCCCATGCTGGCGCGCGACCTGAAGGAACTCACCCAGCACGGCTACCGGCTCGACTGCGTCACCCCGTTCGACATGTTCCCCCAAACGCAACACTGCGAAGCCATCGCCGAACTGACGCGCCACGACCGGGTGTAGCCGCGCCGCTATGAGGCGCGCCTGCCGGGCGGCTCGCCGAAGCCGCGCGACTCTCACTCCGACCGGCCGCTTTCCCTGCCCGGCTTCTTTGCCCAATCGCGGCGCATGAACTCCTGCCGGAACAACTCCCGCCGGTTGCGATGAAACGCGCGGCGCACCAACAGGGCGTCCCACAGCGCCGTGACGATGGCCGCCAGCGTCAGCAGGAAACACCAACTCCAATACAGCGCGAATTGCGGCCCGTGCAGGTCATCTTCCCAGATGGTCGTGCCGAGAATCACCATCAAGGCGCTCCCGAACAACAACACCGCCCCGACCAGCCGCACAAACCGTTGCCCGCGACTGAGGGGTAGCGGGTCGGACGCCATATTCGCGGCTCCACGCCGGTCAGACAATCGTCTGTTCGGTTGTCGGGTCGAAGAAATGACACTTCCGTATGTCAAACGTCGCGGCGAGCCGCTCGCCGACTTTTGCCGGGTCGTGCGGGCTGACCCGGGCGATGAAGGAATTCGACCCGCTGGTCAGGTAGAGATAAATTTCAGCGCCCATCGGTTCGACCACCTCCACGGTGGCAGCGACCGACGCGGCGGGGTCGGCGTCGCCGGGCGTGTGCTTCACATCTTCGGGACGGATCCCGAAGATAACCGGCTTGCCGACATACGCGACGAGTTTGGCGGCGGCTGCGTCGGGGACGCGCACGCGGTTGGCGGTGCCGGCCTCGGCAAACCACAGCCCGCCATCCTTGCGTTCGATCGCGCCCTTGAAGAAATTCATCGGCGGCGACCCGATGAAGCCGGCCACAAACAGGTTCTTCGGGTTGTCGTACAACTCAATCGGTTCCGCAACCTGCTGGATCACGCCGTCTTTCATCACCACAATCCGATCGCCCATCGTCATCGCCTCCACCTGATCGTGCGTGACGTAAATCATGGTGGATTTGAGCCGATCATGGAGCTTGGAAATCTCGGCGCGCATCTGGACACGCATCTTGGCGTCGAGATTCGACAGCGGCTCGTCGAACAAAAACGCTTTCGGCTTGCGCACGATCGCCCGCCCGACGGCCACCCGCTGACGCTGGCCGCCGGACAGCGCCTTGGGTTTGCGGCTCAGTTGCTCGTCGGTGATGCCGAGAATCTGGGCAGCTTCGCGGACACGCCGGTCAATCTCGGCCTTGGGAAACTTTCGCAGCTTCAATCCGAACGCCATGTTGTCATAGACCGTCATGTGCGGGTAGAGCGCGTAGTTCTGGAACACCATCGCGATGTCGCGGTC
>CAZHLM010000008.1:22948-72239 GCA_964533295.1 uncultured Verrucomicrobiota bacterium | reverse complement strand
ACACCACCACCACGCTCTTGCCATTGCGCGCCTCGCCCAGCGTCACCCGGTAACGCCGTCCTCCCTCCAAACGTTTCCCCTCTCCCCTTGGGAGAGGGTCAGGGTGAGGGTTGTTGTGAGGGTCGCGGACTTCGCGTTGTTTCTTCACGTGTAATCCCAGCAGATAGTTGAACGTCTCCACCAAATCCACCGGCCGCTCCGCGATCTCGTCGCCCTCCTGCAACTTGAGCCGGTAATCGAACGGATGCCGCAGTTGCTCCACCGCCAGCAACGACGCGCTGCCCGCCGTCTCAAAGTCGAGCATGTAGCGCAGCAGGTATTCGTCACCGAACCGCTTCAACGCCAACTCGCCCTCTTTCGCGCGGGGCAACGCCAGATTGTTCAGCGTGTCCTCGTATTGCTCCAGCACCTGATACTTCAGCAAATGGCTCATGCCCTTGCCGCCGACCGGCTTGCCGTCTCGCCAAGCATCGCAGTAAGCAGCCTTCTTGATTCTCGGCAGCATGACCGCGTCAAACCAACCGCCGATTTCAACAAGGACATACTTCCGTTGGCCAGTTTTACCGTCTCGCCGATTCAGTTCGATCACGGCATGGCCGGTAGTTCCGGAGCCACCAAAGTAGTCCAGCACGATGCTTTCACTGTCGGAAACGGCATGAACGGAGTCGCAAACCGTATGAATGGATTTGGGATAAAGATTCTGTCCGGGGAAAATCCCCATCTCGGTAAGCAAGCGAGTACCGTAGTCACCGGCGATGTAGATGGGATCATCCCACACCGTCTTGTACTGGATCGAATCCTTGGCTTTGAGAATCTGGATTTCGCCGCTAGTCGTGGTATGCACCTTCAACAAACTAATGATTCCTGCCACCGACTCACGAGCGTACCGCCATTTTCGTTCGATGCCTTCCGAATCCACAGGATAGACCTCGACAGTGCCATCCCGTTTTTTCTGGTTGCACGTCCCGGGATGAAATGAGTCGGGACACACATCGCCAAAGCCAACGATCTCACCGCCCTTCACGATGATTGGGTAGAAGCAGTTCTTGGCTGTGCTACGCTCCGACTCTGTGCCCCACTTGCGCAAGTTGTCATATTCCCATTCGGCTTGAGGAATCGGCTTCTGGTTGGTCTTCTTCAAACTCGGCGGGATACAGAAAAAGGCGTAGTCATGGTTGTAGGAGAAGTAGTCGCCTTGGATGCCTTTCTTGTTGTGTACGACCGCAACACAAACCCGCTCTTGTTCAGGGAAGATCTCAGCGAGCACGCCACCCAGTCGCTCCTGTTCGTTTTCATCAATGGCAATAACGTGGCTTCCGTCCTGCGTCGAGAAGCATCTGCTGACCAGCAGTCTGTTTTCCATCAAACACGCCCAAGAGGAATGCTTGTAGAAATTCTTGTAGAGGATTTCGGTTGTCTTCGAGTTGTACGGCGGGTCAATATAGATGCACTTCACTCGTTCCCGGTATTTGGTGAGCAGTAGCGCCAGTGCTTGGAAGTTCTCGCTCTTGATGAGCAGACCGTCGAGCGCGGCATCGAGATCGTCAAATGACGCCAGTAGTTGCCACTTGAAGCTTTCCGGGAAATGGCGCGTGTCCACCACCAGTTTGTCGTGCGCCTTGAGAAACGCCTTGTCGGGTTTTTCTTCGTGATGGCGTACAACTTCCGCCATTCCGCTAGTTGCGCCTCGTTCTTCAGCACGTCAGCCACAGCGGTTCCGGCAGCCGGTCCAGCGTGACGCAGTATTCGGTGCGGACGACGAATTTCCGTTTCTCGAACAGTTTCTTCTGGAAATCCTCGATCTGGGCGAGGAACGCGATGATCTGGCCGGCAATCTCGCGCACGACACGCCCGCGCGCGCGAGCTGTTGCGCCGCCACCGTGCCGCCGGTTGCCAGCAGTTCATCCACGCGCAGCACCTCGGTCTTGAGGAAATCGTCCAACTCCCGCTCCAGAAAGCCGCGCAGGTTTTTGTGAATGAAGAAGTCGGTCGAGTTCTTCTTGGTGAACCGGTTCAGGTGATACCGCAACAACCCCGGTTTGCCGTCCCCGACCGGCTGCGCCAGCCGGGCTTTCAACGTGGCGTCCTTGACCCGCTTGAGGATGGAGTCCTCGGCGACGGCGTTGAGTTTATCCTGCCGTTTCTGGTTCTCGGTCTTGCCGTAGTCTTTTTTCTCCGCGTTGGTCAAGGGGCGATACTCGAAGAACACCGTCAACGTCCTGGTCTTGTCGTCAAAGGCGACGGGTGATTCCTCGACGAGCACGAAATAGCGTTTCTCGCGCTGGTTGTTGTTCTGCTCGGTGGCGGCGTTTTTCAGGGCGAACTGCACCGCCTGTTTGTCCACGGCGAACCGGTAGGTTTTGAACTGCTCGCCGGTCTTGATGTAGTACTGGTCCTTGTTCGCCCAGTGCAGCACCACGTCCTCGTGGCCGGTAAACGGAATCTCCACCTTGCCCCGGCGCGGTTTGGAGAACACGTCGCCGTCCTCGTAATACCGGGAGAAGAACGTGTAGAGGTCGTTATAGACGCCGGCCTTCAACTCCTCCGCCACGTGCCCGACCTTGGCCTTGTGCTCCAACTCGATGTACTGCTTGCCGAGCGGCGTCTCGCGGAACGTCATCACCAACTGCCCGGTGGCATCGAACGCCGTCGCGCCCAGCGAGGCCACGATCTCGTGCCGTTTCTCCTCCAACTCCCGGTCAACCGCCGCCTTGTCCGCCGAGGCGTATTGGGCGAACGCCTCGTCCACGACCTGCGGCAACCGCGTGCCGATGAACTCCTCGACCTGTTTCCGCCGGTAATTCAGCACCCGGTAAACGCCAAAATCGAGGTCCTGACAATCGAACTGAAACAGTTCACGCAGCAACTCCTGCATCCGCACCATGGGATTTTCGGGCATAGCGTTTCCTCACTTCTGTCCAACGTCACTCGAACCAATAGCAGCCGAAACCACGCAAATCGCTTTTGGTTTATCGGTTCTTGGTTCTCCGTTCATTCTTCCCCGGAGATTCGTGGCCATTCGTGCGCATTCGTGGTCCGGCTCCGGTAGGGCGGCAGTGTAGGTTGCTGGGGCTGTTCCGACAAGCTTCGCTTGGGCGGTCCGCATTCATCGCAAAAAGGTCGTGAACGGCTTGGGCTTCCTGTAGTGATACAGGCTTTGTATGAGAATGAGGCTGATCCTGGGGATGGTGGTGGCGGTGGCGGGTTGCGCGCCGTCGCGCGCGGTCAGCCCCGGCGCGCGTTGCGGCAACGGAGGTGCGCCCGTTGCCGATGAAGCCGCTCTACACCAGTGACCGCGCCCGTTCCCAAGGTTCAGGAAATCAGCGCACCCGTACCGTTCGTGGCGGGCCGCCGCGCAACGTGACGGCGTTGGGCTGATCCAGGTTGTACGTCCACGGACCGCGGCCGGTGAATTCGCGGCCGAACCCGGCGATCCACTCGCCGTCGGGCACGCAGACCTGCACCGTGCCGTCGGCGCGACGACGGAGCCAGCCGGCGCGGCCGACAAAGCCCGGCTCGCGCACGACGTCGTTGTGGAGGAACACGTGATCGGTGTATTCGGGCGTCGTGATCTGCAGGCCGGTGCGGCCGAGTGACTGGATTTGCACGGCGCGGCCGCGTTCCTGGGCGAAAATCACGGTGCGGTAAATGCCGTCCTGGTGGTTGTAGAGCCGGACATAATGCTGGGCGTGCTTGCGGCTCTCGTCCGGCTTGCCGGCCGGGTGGTAGTTCGGCACCAGCTCGCCGGTCTCGATCGCGAACTCGGCCGGGGATTGCACGTACAGCAGCAAATCAAGGTCAAATCGGCCGCGAGCGGTGATGAGGTTGCCGGTACGCTGGAGGGAGTCGCCGGTGAAATGCAGGTTGTAGCGGTGGGGCACTTCGCCATAGACGCGGTCGAACAACACGACATAGTCCGGCTTCACGAACAACAGCAGCCGCACTTTCCAGCATTTCGGGCCGACCGGGTTTTTGTCGCCGATGTAGTAGTACGGCGTCTGGTCCCGGTGAATCTTACCGTCCTTGTTCTCGACCTCGGCGAACGACCGCACCTTGCCCCAGAGCAGTTTCAGGGTTACCGGCACCTCGCAGTGGGTGTAGTCCACGATGGGACTGAACAGGTGGTGGGCCAGATAGCCGCGGCGGAGGTTATCCTCGTCGGGGACTTCCACGACGTTGTGCGCTCCCGCGACGGCGATGTCGCCGGTGTAGGTGCCGTAGTCCATGCAGAACGGCGTGCCTTTGGCGTACCAGTTGAACGCTGTTTCGTCGGCTTCGTAGTGATCTTTGGCAAAGCCGATTTTCTGGAAGAGATACGACTCGTCGGGCTGGGTGTGGCGGTCGCGCAACGCCACGCCGACCTCGTCCATGACCTCGCTGGACAATGGCGAGATTTGAAATTGGAGATTTGAAATCTCGGCGTCGGCCATCGCTGCCATGACCACGGGATAGTGTTCCCATGGCCGGCAGTGTTCGGCGCAGCGTTGCCAGACGGCGAGGCAATCGGCTCGCAACGGGTCATCGGCGACCAGTTCGCTGGCGTAGCACAAGAGGTACTCGGCCTGGTTCTGCGGCACGACGGCGTTGCCGATGCCCGGCCAGGTGTAGGCGTCGAAGCGTTTGTCGCGCGGGCCGAAGAACCGGCAGAGCCAGCCGGCGAAGCGGCGCACGCGCTCGTCGTGGAAGTAGTCAATCCCCCAGCGTTCCTTGACCGCTTTGAAGGTGATGACGAAATACGAGAAGGTGTAGAGCGCGTAGTTGATGGATTCCTCCCACGCGCCGCTTTTGCCGCAATAGGCGTCGAGCTGGCGATCAATGTCGTCGAGCGCGAACCGGCGCCAGTGGCCGGCGTCGGGATGGTCCTTGAACATCGCGCTCAGATGCGCCAGCGCGCACATCGGATCACTCTGGAAATTGGGCAGGCAATTGGTCCAGACGAGCCGGTCGGGTTTGTGTTCGCCGCCGTAGGTGTAGAAATCGCGGGATGATTCCGGGTGGTCCGGGTGTTTCCACGTCCGCGAATGCGGCCAGCGGCCCTCGTCGAGAATCCGCCGGGCGGCGAAGGCGAAATAGGCGTTCAACTTCCGCGCCTGTTCCTCGCTCAACGCGCCGTCTTTGCGGAGCAACTCGTGGGCGATGAGCATCCCGCGCAGCCAGCGCGAGAACCCAATCACGTTCTTCATGTAATCGTGTTCGCCCGTCCGGTAGCCCTGGAACTGGCGCACCCATTTCTCGAAGCGAGCGATCAACGATTCGTACAGCGCCTGTCGTTTCGCGTCGGTCGGCTCCAGCAACGTGCCGAAGGTCAGATGATGCATCCCCACGCCGTTGCCCTGGTGGTTCACCCCCTGGTCCGAGTCGCGCAGGATCGCCTGCAAACAGGGGAAGGCTGCCAGCCGTTGCCGGGCTCGCGCCCGGTAATCCTCGCCCACAAACATTCCCGGCTCGGTCGCGCACGAGGCGTCGAACGCCCCTTCCCCCGTCAGGTCGAGATGTTCATCGAGCCGGCAGGCATTGAATTCGGCGTGCAGGCGATGGAAAACGAAGCGGCGCTCGGGCGTGTAGGTTTTTTCGACCGGCCCCGTGTAGAGCAGCCAGTACCGTTTGCCGCTAGCCAGCGAAGCGTGCCACTCGACCGTGCCGCCGCGGTCGAAAATTTCTGGCATGTTGGCGACCGGCTCTTCCCATCGGGCGCCGTACAATCCGAGGATGCCAAGCATCGGGCGCGCGGGGTTGCGCTCGTCGCAGAAGGCAAACCAGCCGCGGTTGTTGGGGATGAAATACTCGGAGATCACCGGCATTTGCAGCCGACAAAGCACATCGCGCGGGTGTGACTCGCCGAGCGGCTCGACCGTCGGCTGGTTCTCGCCCTCGAAACTGTCGCGCGAGATGATGTGGGTGAACATCTTCTGCGGGTTCAGCGTCCAGACCAGTTCGGCGTTCATCCGCAGCGCGAAATGTTCGCTGACCTCGACGTACGGGTCGAGCTTGTAGCAGCGGAACCTCAGCGTGTAATGCCGCTGCTCGGCGAACTCGTAGCGCAGCCGGTAATCGGTGAACAGCGGTCCGTCATTGGTCCGCGCCAGCGTGGCGCGCTCGAACGGTTGTTCACAGTACATCCGGCTGGTGAACGGAAACCCGGCAAACCCGGCGAACGGACTTTCGGTCGTGACCAGCAACTCGCGGCCCGGCGCGCCGATGGGTTGGCCGAGCGGGAGACTGACCGGCTCAAGCTGGGTAGCGTTGGCGGTGGCGGGCGTGAAGACCAGTTCTTTCGTCTCGCCCCTGGCAAAACCGAGGCGGACGAGAATCTCCGTGCCGTTGCCGGTGAATTGAAACGGGGTCGGCGCGCCATTGATCGTCAATGCCAGCGGGGCGACGGCGGGCGCTTGGAGCCGGACATACTGCTCGGTCCAGTCGGTGAACAGCGGAGAGGTGAGAGTGATTTTGTGTTGCATGGGATTCGGGTTGGTTACTTGAGGTTTCTATCAGGCGCCGGCCGCCGCTGCCAACCGGATCTTGTCGGCTGGGACATCGCCCCGGCCAACCGACCGGTCAGCAACGACGGCCACGGCGCGCGCGGTTGGTTTTGCGGGTCATTCAACGGTTGCCGTGCCCCATTGGTTGGGTTCCATGCGGGTTTCGCTGGGCAGGTCGAATAGCACGTTGGCCAGCGTGCCGCGGTTGAACACGTAGGCGCGGGCGGCGACGGCGCTGCCGGTGGCGTTGCCGTAGCGGTAGCCGGCGTCGAAACGCAGCCGGCTGCCCGGTTCGAGTTTCAGTCCGATCGCCTCGAGCGGAATGCGCACGGTGACGAGGAACCCGGCGCCGGGAATCGGCGCGTAGTCCATTACGACCGGAATCGTCCGCACCACGTCGAAGGTTTCGACGCCGGTCGGCGACTCGAATCGTTCGGGCTGACCGGTGAAGCCGGCGACCTGTTTGAAGTAGGCCACCGCCAGCGGCTGGTCGCCGCGGCGGGTGATCAGCAACCGCACGTCGCCCTCGCCGGCAGCCTTGCGTTCGGGATCGGCGTTTGGATTCGTTTGCAACTCGAGGTCGAGCAGGTTGCCGCCGCGGAAGATCAGACGGTCTTCCGCAATGCTGTTGACCAGTCCATGCGGGCTTTCGACATCGTAGCGGACGATCAGGTGCTTGGCATCGTGGGCCAGGGCAACCCGGAACCGGCGCTGGTCGTCAACGGTACGGGTAACCTGCCGGGCCAGCTCCCAATGCGGCAGTTTGTCGAGGCGGTGAACGATCGGTGCCGCGACGGTTCGTTTGGCGCTCTCGAAGGCGGCCCGCGCCGCCCGCGCCCGCTCGATATCGGCCGGCTTGATCGTGTGCGAGCCGGCGAAGCGTTGCAGCGACTCCAGCCCGAGCACTTCCGTCACCCGGCCGTCCTGGTCGCCGGCGAGGATAAAATAGCGACCATCTGGCTCGGTGCGCACGAACTGGCCGCCGAAGAACTCGCACTGGAGGAGGTCCGGCCCGGTTTCGCCGAGCCGCTGGTCTTTGAAAACCTGGTCCACGTACAACCCGTCCTCGGTCACGATGTCCACGGTGCCGAAGTAGGACTGGATGGCGACGAAAGGCCGCCTTTGCCGAGGAAAGTGATGGCGCCGAAGATTTCGCCTGGTTTTGGAATCGGCAGGGCCAGGGCCGAAACCATGCTCGGCTCGGCGTTCCAATACGACCAGAGCAACCGGCCGTCGAACGACCACTTGGTCAAGCCGGGAGCGATGCGGCGCCGGTCGGCGGGGTTGAACTCCGTGCCTAACACGTACAACGCCCGTTCGTGGGGATCGCCCAACACGTGGCCGGTAGCGCGGAACGACTGGCCGCCGGGACCAAATTCGCGCACGGCGGCGCCGTCATAGACCGGCACGCCGATGGGCAGAATTTTGGCGGGCCGCAGGGTGTAGTAGCGCTCGGTGGTGTATTCGGACGCCGAATGGATGTTCAGCTCGTCGTCCAGATGGAAGCCCCAGTACATCGTGCCGAACGGCAGCTTCTGCAATTCCTCCGGCTGCATCTCGAAATCGCCGTTGGCATCGCTCCAGAAGAGCTGGTTGCCGTCCTTCCAGTTCTTGTGCCAGCTTTCGAACCAGGGACGATCTTTCAGGGCGTCCACCGCGAGAATCGAGGCCACCGGACGGAACACATCGCCGTCGCGCATCGAGACATGGTAGCGGAACACTTGGGCGTATTGGCGACCGTTGGCGTGCGTGAAGGGGCGCAGACGCAAAGTCGTGGTTTCGCTGTTGGCGACGACCGCCTCGGGCCGCCACGTACCGGCGTCAATGTCCACTTTCCACTGCACCCCGTGCAGGTAGATGCGGGTCGGGTCGGTCGGGTCCATGGTCGGCACGGTCGAGTAATGCGAGGCGCCGAAGAACTCGCGATGCAACTGGCCGCTGTCCGGTTCCCAAACGCTGATGCGCTTCGGATAATGGTCGTGTTCGGCGACCCACAACTTGCCGCGGCTGTCGAAGGCGATCGAGACCGGGTTGAGCATACCGTTACCGTCCCATTTGCCCAGGGGCGGGCGGCCGCCGTCGCGGCCGATGGTGCGCACCAGCTTGCCGGCGGCGTCGAAGACGCGCACCTGCTGCTGTTTCCCGCGGCAGGCAACGTACAGCAGCCCCTGCCGGTCGAAGGCCAGCGCGGTGGGCGTGTCCACCTGTTCATTGAGCAGCACCGTGACCGCGCCGGTTTCCCGATGGATGCGCACCACCTGATCGCCCAACACGGCGATGATGTCGCCGGTCTGCGGATGCAGGGTGATTTGTCCGAGCTGGGGCTGGCCTTGCGTGGCCGCGCCGGGCAGGTCGAGGATCCGCTCAACCTTGCCGGTGGTCTTGTTGGCGATCAGGATGCGGTTGCGCCGCACCGCGTCGTCAACCTGCGGAATGTCCTCTGGCCGCTGCTGCCACCAGCGGGGCGGGAGCCAGCCCGGGAAAGCCACATAAAGCCGGCTGTCGTCTACCGCAATGCCCTGCGGCACGGTGACGATGGACGGCGGGAGCGCCACCTCGCCCGCGCCGCCCTCGAAGCCGACGGCCAGCCCCGTTTCGAGGCTCATGCGGGTAATGATGCGATTGCCGCTGACGTAGCCGTGGATGTAGGCGAACCGTTCGTCAGTGGCGATCAGGCCGGGCTCTTCAATTGAATGTTTCTGGCCAAACCATTTGCGTCCGTCGAAGTCGGTGCCGATGAAGCCGGAACCGCCCTCGGCGCCCGCCCAGCCGGCCAGCATCCGGCCCTCACCGGCCGGCGCCACGGCCGACGGATCGCCGTGGTCGGCGCCCCAGCCGCCGGTCATGATGTCCTGATTGCCCTTCCACGGTTCGTGGCCGGAGTTGTGGACGGACAGTTTCCATTTTGTTTTCAGTCCGTCGTGGACGATGCCTTTCCATTGGTAGTCGCCCGGTGGCAGGAACTCGCCGTTGTCGGCCCGGCCGTCCCAGGCTTCGGTGACCGGTCCGGCAAACCGCTGGCGAGCGGTGACGATGTGTCGCACAGGGCGGCCTTCGGCGTCGAGCAAGGCGATGGTGACTTTGCCGTCGCGGGGCAACTTGTAATCGAACGTCAGCGGAGTGGGCGGCACCGGCTCGACTCCTTCGGCGAGCAGTGCCGGATCGAGTTTGCCATGCTCGAGGAAAACCAGTTTACCCCAGCAGGCGGCCGACTGGAACGCGAAGCCGGCGCGGGCCTGCAGATCGGTCGCCACGCCGCCGGGGCGGATGGCATCGCCATGCTCGGTACCCCAGTGCAGTTGCAGGCTGGCGGCGGTGACGTCGCCTGCCTTGAGGCGGTATTGGTCGCTGAGCGTTGACCAGGGAAAGCGGTACTCGAAGGTGTAACCGGTGCCGTCGTCGCGTTTGCGGTAAGCGGCCTGGAACTTGTCGGCCGGCACAACGCCGTCTTTCCAGCCGGCTTTCGGAAGCGCGTAGCGCATGCCGTAGGCCAGTTGCAGCACCGGTTGCTTCTCCGTTGTGTAGTACCACATCGTCAGGTGCGCCATGGCGTAGGTCAATTCGTCCGGCTCGTGATAGCCTTCGAAACTGCCGCCCACGCCGGGATAGGTGGGCTTGAGAAACAGCCGCAACTGGAACGCGTCTGCATTCCAGCCGCGATGCGGGGCGGTGATCGGGCTGTTGACATTGACCATCGGCGTGGCGTCGGTGACCTCGCCGGCAAGGTAGAACGCCTCGGCGTCATACATCGCGTAGAGCCGGGCGCTGCGCTCGGCGCGGGTCTCGGGCGCTGAAAACACGTCAATGCCGCCGCTGCGATCCCAGTCGGCGAGATCGCCGTCGGCCACCACCGCGCCGGGCGCCGGTACGACGAACAACCGTTCGTTGCGGCTGCGCCCGGTGTTGGCCTGGGCCGGGCCGGTCAGCAGGGTCAACGCCGCCCCCAGCAGTCCCATCGTGCTCAGAGATCGTGTCTTATTCATTTCATCGTTCCTTGGTTTGGTTTTTGTTTCGAGTGCGGAAAAAGTTCATGGATTGATCTGGTGGGTTTTTCCCGCCGGATCGGGGAAGACGACCGGCTCCACGCGGTCCCAAGC
This sequence comes from uncultured Verrucomicrobiota bacterium, assembly GCA_964533295.1. GTDB lineage: Bacteria > Verrucomicrobiota > Verrucomicrobiia > Palsa-1439 > Palsa-1439 > OMJI01. The sequence goes on along the minus strand of CAZHLM010000008.1, from coordinate 61,663 downwards.
GATTTGGTCAGTGCATGGGGCGAGGGGCGCGTGCGGCACAACCGCGCCAGCTCGCACCAGAATGACGCAGGGGATTTTCTCGGGCGCGATCCAATGCCACTGTCCGCCCGGCCAGGCCTGCCGGGTCTGATAATCAATCCAGGTGCCCGGTGGCAGATAGACCTGCCGGCCGTTGGTCTCTTCCATCAGCGGCGCGACCAGGATGTCACTGCCGAAGAAGTATTCATCCTCGATCAGCCACGCCGTCGGGTCTTGCGGGAACTCAAAAAACAGCGTGCGCAGCAACGGCCAACCGTTGGCCGCGCTTTCCTTCGCCTGGGCGATCACGTAGGGCATCAGCCGGTATTTCAATTCCACGGCGGCGCGGAACGCCTCCGTGAATGACTCGCTGTAGTGCCAAGGTTCCTTGGGCGGCGCGCCGTGGCAACGACTGTGGCTGGTGAGCATCCCGAAGGGTAGCCAGCGCCGGTAGATGGCCTCGGGGCTTTTTTGGACGAAGCCGCCAATGTCGTGGCTCCAGAAGGAAAATCCGCACAGCCCCAGCGAAAGCCCGCCACGCAACGTCGCCGCCATCCCGCCATCGGTATTTTCCGCGTCGCCGCCCCAGTGCAACGGATACCGCTGGCTGCCGGCCCAGGCGCTGCGCGCCCAGATGATGTTCTCGCCGGTCACCTCGCGGGTGATGTCGGCTGCCGCCTGGTTGTAGCGCAACGGATACAGATTGTGTTCGTACCAACCCGTCCGACCGGACGCGTACTGTCCCGCCAACGGGCCGGCCTCGCCGAAGTCCACTTTGATCGCACCGACTCCCATCTTCAACAAACCCGCGAGCAATCCCTGATACCAGCGCACCGCGGCCGGATTGGAAAAATCGAGCACGGCATCCTCGGAAGCGGACTGGCCGCTGGCATCGCGCACCACGTAGCCGCGTGCCACCGCCTCGCGGTACAGCGGATTGGTGGGCGTGAAATAGGGCAGTTGCCAGAGGCTGATGCGGAACCCTTGCGCGCGCAAATCGCGAATCATCTTGGCCGGATCAGCGAACCGCGTCGTGGAGAACCGGTAGTCACACTGCCAGTCCGTCTCGAACCAGCCGGTGTCGAGGTGGATGACGTCGCAGGGAATGCGATGTTGGCGCAACCGGGCCGCCACGTCGCGGATTTCGGTCTCGCTCTTGTACGTGATGCGACTCATCCACAACCCGAACGACCAGACCGGCGGCATCGGACTGCGCCCCGTCAGCGCCGTGTATTCGGAGAGGATTTCCCGGGGTGAACCGAGAAACACAAACAGGTCCAGTTCGTCATCCCCCACGTGCAGCGTGGTGGTCGAGTCGTATGCCTGCCCGAAGTCGAAGGTCATCGGCGTGCTGGCATGGACGAACATGCCGTAGCCGCGGCTGCTCAGAAAGAACGGGATCGGCTTGTACATGGCGGGGGTCTGAACGCCGTACGCATCACAGGTCCAGAGCACCACTTTTTGCCCGCGCTTGTTCAGCCTCGTAAACGACTCGCCGCACCCGAACAGTTTCTCATCCGGCGCCAGCCGAAAGCTGGCGGCGAACTGCCGGCCCAAATCCTCGGCCCGACGAATGAACGAGAAGGGAACGCTGCTGGCGTTGGACAGGCATTTCGTGTCGCCCATCTGCCGGGTCTCCGTCAGCAATCGTCCCGTGGGATCGTGAAACTCCAGCCGCCACGGGTTGTGCAGGAGCGTCAACGACCCGTGCGGCCCGCGCCAGACGATCCGACCCTCTTCCTGCCGGGGTTGCCAGGCTGTGCTGCGGCCCGGCTCGGCGGCGAGCATCAGCGAGGGTGCTGCCGCCCCGGTAGCCGCCCGCGCGCGCAGCCGCAGCCGGATCGTCCGTGACGATACAAACGCGATCTCGAAAGGCAGCACCGGATCCTCTTCGTACTGCGGTGGGAACTCCCAGGATTTCTTCTCCTCGAGCGGCACGGTAGTTTGAACGAACGCCAGCCGCGGTTTGCGGCTGTGCCGCTTCCAGCGCAACGTCCCGGTTCCGCTGGCCAGATCAAACGCCACGACATCCGTGGCGACAAAAACGTTGTTCTCCAGCTTGCCGAATTCGGCGCTGACATCCACCGCCTGGTTCAATACGCGACTGCAAATCTGACTCATTCAGCCTCTTGCCTCCAACAGATACGCGTGGTTGGGACGCAACGCGGTCACCGGCTCGCCGCTGGTGGCGTCGCGAGCGCCGGCGGGTGCCGGGGCGGCTTTGAACGCGAACAGCAACGACTGGTCGCCGCCGTCCCAGCGAACACCCAAGCCGTCTTTGAGCACGGTGCGGCGAATCATCCGGTGGCGGTGCGTCCTGTAAATCGCCAGCACGCGTTTGATCTCGGCTACGCTGGGCGGATGCCACTCGGCGCGGGGTACCAGATGGAAGCTGAGCGCGGGGATCCGCTTGTGGGCGATACATTGGAACAGCACATCCACCGGCGCCTGGCCGCGCAGGATTCGATTTTCATGAAAGGCGTCCGCGCCTTCGCCCTCGTTGAACCAGAGCGCGATGACCGTGTTATAGGAGTAGCCGAGCAGGTCGCCGGCGTAGATGTTGCCGCCGTGCAGACCGCAGCAACTATGGTTGCTGAAGCCCACCAGCGCTTCCGGTTGCAGGTACAGTCCGGCCCGGGCCAGGTCGGCGTAGAGCCGGGCCATGCGGTCGAACTGCGGTCGCAAATCGCCTTGCGAATAGTCCACCTGCCACCAGCCGAGGTTGGAGAAACTGTCCCAGAGAAATCCCGCCAGACCGGTCCGCCGGCAGACGCCGAGCAACTGGTCGCGCAGCCATTCCATGACCGGCGTGTTCAGGTTGAACGTCCAGCAACTGGCCGGGTAACCGGTATCGGGATGGCGACCGGATTCACGCGCGGCGAAAACGCCGTTGCCGCCGCGCGCCATGGTCTTGGTCAGGGGATGGTTCACGTCTATCAAATAACTGTTCGGTGAGCCGTGAGTGGACATCCAGGAGAGAATCTTGACGCCCTTGGCGGCGGCCCGGTCGCACAGCCGTTTCAGTCCGGCTTCCCCACCCCACACCTCGTTCACCTGCCAGTCCAGAACGACACACATGTTTTGCTGGTTGAACTTCTCGAAGATCGTCCCCTTCCGCCGCTCCTCGGGAATCTCTTTCAGCAGATACTCCTTGAAGGCCTGTTGCTGTTCGAAGACCACATCAATGAAGACATAATCACCGCCAAACTCCGACGCCACGGCGATGACGTCTTCGTACGTGGTGTCGAAATTCACGTTCATCCAGACGTTGTGCGAGAACGTGATGGCCGGCGGTTCTTCTTTCGGGATGCCGAATTGGGCCTGACCGCGCTCCAGATCGCGGTCCTGGAGCCGCGTCCAGAAGTTGAGCGCATCCACGTCGTCGAGCCGGTCGGGGCCGTGCAGGATGGTTTTGGGATTGGTCACCACCTTGTTTGCCTGGGTGAACAGGTGCATGTCGAGCACGCGCAGACAGTCGTCGCCGGCGTTGGTTTCGACCACGGTGCGGATCAGGGAAATCTTGTCGAACCAGCCGACGAGGATACCGGCCTTGCCATATTGCAGGTCGAATCCCGGTAGCAGCGACCAGCGGGCCCAGAGATTACCGGGCAGAAGCTTCGCCCATTTGTCGAGGCCGACGGTGGAGTACGTGGTCTCGCGGCCAATTTTCATCCGCGGCGGCGTCAGCCAGTTGCGCAGGCAGATGGTCACGTCGTCGAGATTGCCGCCAATTTCCCAGGTCTGACGGTCCACGAGCCGGTGGATCGGCAGTTCGCCCTCGTACTCGAACCAGTAGCGGAAACCGCTGAATGTTCGGCCATCAATCTCCGCCGCCGCCGATTCGAAACAAATGTCGAGCCGCGCCTCCTGCGGCGAGGCGTCCCAGCTCGCGTTACGAAAACACAGATCCCCGGAGCTGTCGCGTCGTTCGCGGAACAGCGTATCCGGGTCGCTGACCGCCGTGGTGCGCACGACGGTGACCGCGCCGCGTTGCTCGATGCCGTCCAGACGGAAACTGCGGAAGACCTCCCCTTCGAGCGTGTCGAACCACGGCAGGAAACGGGTGCCGGGATGGCGCAGGGCGGTGCCGTTGACGGTGATCGCGCCGAGGCTGTGAAGCCAGCCGTCTCGGATCTCCAACGGCAGGACGGCCTGGCCGACTCGGATGGGTTTGGATGTGTGGCGGGTCATCGGTGTTGTCCTCATGTGAAGTGGTAATTGGTCAGCGTGGTGGTTGTCCTAGGTCTGTTTGAGCCGGGTAGAGAAACCGTGTGGGCACGTGCTGCCGGTCCTGAGTGCGGCTTTCCCACATCAGATGAATACCCGCCTGACCCTTGGCATGGCGGTACTCGATTCGCAACGGAACGCGCTGGCCCGCCTGCAGCCGGATCGGGACGGAATGGCTGCGGCGGCAATCGAATCCGCCACCGAAACGCGATGCTCCCCGGTTGGTGGTGCCATCGTCCTCGATGATCAACCGATCGCCGAGCCAGACGCGGACCTGACTGTTGACATCGCTCTCGACGATGAACCGGTACGACTCGCTGAACCGCGGTTCCAGTTCGCCGGTCCAGCGCACACTGAAGTTGTCGGCCGGCAATCCCTCGGCGGGAGCGCCTTCGCCCCAGTGTGCCGGGATCAAACCGCCCGTGAGTTTCGGGTCCATTTCGAACCAGATGCGGGCGTCGTTTCGGACGAGCGCGGGTTGTCCCTGCCAATCCGGGTTGGCGAAATAAGCGCCTCGAAGACCTGTCCCCTTCCCGGCAGCGGCAGCCGGGGCTTTGGTCAGCTTGATCTGTCCTTTTTGGCGTTCCCAGTTTTCCCAGCCGTCAATCTTGAACAGCGGCGTGGCGGACCGGCCCTGCATGGCGTAGTAAACCGAGCCGTCGGGATAAGTCCAGAGGCCATTGAAATGCTGGTCGTATTCCACTGCGGAGTCGGCGTGGTCATTCCAGTACTGGACCCACGGGGCATCATCGAAGCCGACCAGTGTTTCCATCAGGTTGCCGGCATAGAGGCCATCTTCACTCCACAGCAGCGTCGCTTCAGCCGGCTGACCGGTATTGAGGTTGCGTTGGCCGTAGCGATCGCGGGTGACGATGCAACCGTGGGCCACGCCGAGCAGACCATACGCCATCGTGTAGCGGCCCACGCCGCCGATGTGACGGCCGACCGCCCATTGCGGATTGCCGGCTGCATCCCACTTGGCAATTCGCGTGATCCCGCCGTAGCCTTCGGGCCAGAACTCGCCCTGGCGATCCTCATTGACCGCGCCGTTGCCGAGCACAAGCTGATAGGTGTTGCCGGCCTTGTCCCGGTAGGTGCTGACCGTGGTTATCCCCGGGAAAAGTTCCTCGTCCCGGCACGGTTCGGGGTAGGTGGCGACCGCCGGCTGCGGCGCGGCAAAGTCCCAGCGCGGCGCCGCGGCCGGTTCGGCCGCCCGCAGGTTGGGCAGGCTGAGCCAGGGATGCTCGCGGGTTTGGCTCGGCCCCGTCAGGCGCCAGTCATCGCCCACATCAATCTGCCAGCCGTAGGAGAATGGCCAAGTGAAGAAGACAAACTCCGCGGCTTCGATCTGACCATTGTTGTTGTCGTCGCTCCAGTGGAAACCGAGATGGTAAACGGAAATCCGCTGAATCTCCGGCGGCTGCGCCTCCAGTGCCGCGGCGAGCACCTCCGGCCGCCGCTCGGCCGGAAAATAAGCCATCAACCCGGTGGTCGCGCGGGGAACCAGACGTTTGCCGGCCCGATCAATCTCGTACACCGATATCCCGGCAGTCGGGTCGGCATGGAAAAACCAGAGTTTGCCGCCGCGGCGTTTCAGATGCCATCCCGGCTGGCCGAACGGTTTCAGCAGCCTGCCGGTGTCGGGTTCATCGAACGTTTCGAGCATCTTCCAGGATTGCGTGGCGGCATGGATCCGCACCAGGCAGAGCATACCGGGGCCGCCCTCGATGGTGGCCAGGGTCGGGTCATCGGGATCCAGCGCGATGTTGTGCGACCAGCGCGCGCCGCCAAACCACTCGTGAGTCAGGCGCCCCGCGGCATCGAAGTGCGCGGTGCGGTTGACGGCCGGTCGTCCCCCCGGCCCGTGACTCGCGTGCGCCCCTATTTGACCAAGCTCGACGGTCACGAATCCGCCCCGGCCATCCGGCGCGACATCGTGGAGACCCTTGAAATCCTCTCCCTCCCAAGGACCGGGCTGCCGGCCACCGGCCCGACCGAAGCGAGCGATGACGTTGCCCTCGGGGCTGACGCGCAGGACCTGCTCGCTGCCGCCTTCGAGGACGAGGAAGTTGCCAGCGGCGCCGTCCCACGCCATGGCCCGCGGCTGGGCGAGGGTCAACTGTGGCCACATCCGCTGGGGCGCTTGACCGGTCTGGCAACTGAAGACGCCCTCCTTGGCCAGAATCCACCAGCGACCTTTGTCGTCCACCGTGACCGAACCGGGACCATCGAGGTTCACGCTCGCTTGTTCGGTGCCGTCCAGCAGGGAGAACCAGGCAAGGCGGTTGTTGACCTTGTCGGTGATCAGGGCCACGCCGTGGCGGGCGGCGATATCGAGCTTGTTGCGCCGACCCCACTGCGGGACTTCCGGCAGCAGGCTCAGCTTGTAGCGACCCCGCACGGCGCCATTTTCGGTTTCGGCCACCGACAGATAAAGATGGTCATCCTGGCCATGCGTGTACTGCACAATCGCCAGCCGACCGGCACCGTCGCTGGCGATGACTTCGGGACCGAATCCGTGCTCGTCCTTCCACGTGAACGACCAGCGCCGCGTCCCGTCGGGCCGAATCGCGACCAACTGCCCGGTAAACTCGCTGCCGGCGGACGCGATGTAATAGCCCTTTTCATCCACGGCGACGGTTTCGGGGCCGGTATGATTTCCCATCCAGCAACGGCGGACGCCCTCGGGATGGCTGGTGCCGAGGTTGGCCACCAGCGTGGCGCGAAAACCGGGCCGCGTCAGCGCGCGCCACTCGTACCTGCCCGGTGGCATCGGACGCCCCATCTCGTCGAGACCGTCCCATTCCACCCACAGATCGCCCCGGTCACGAAGCTCTCCAAAGAGAAGATTGCGCACGAGCCGACCGGCCGGATCGAAGATGCCCACCGACACCCGGCCCGGCCGGCGAAGGCGAATCCGCGCGGTCGCGACGGCATTCGGATCCGGGCCGACCGGGATTTTTCCGACGCGGATTTCGGCTCGCCCCGCGGCATCCACAATCTGATCCCCCAGTTGGTCGGCCTTGTAGATGCCGGCCTTCACGGATTTACCGGCGAGGATCAGGCTGTCACAAACGACCGGGATGCCGTTGCAGTCCAACCGACCGTTGGCCGCAATTTCCAGCGTGCCGACCAGCAGCACCTCGCCGCCTTCTTCGAGCAGACTCGGCCGGCGGTCTTGCAGCCGAATGGTGGCCGGATAGTCGCCGCCGATGCGGATCGTGCCGACTTTCAAACGCCGGCCGTCGGACCAGACTTCCCAGTCGCTCACGCCCTGCCGGTACCGGTTGTTCCCGATCTCGATGGTCAGCCCGGTCGTATCCCACCGCGAGAGCGTCCCCATGACGCCATGTGTCGTCGGTTGAAGCGGCGAGAGACACTGCTGCGTGAGAGTCTGCCAGCGCAGCGTCCCGCGGCCCCGCAGATAGAGATTGGCCGGCTCCTTGGTCGGCCCGGTCGGCGCGGGCAAAGAGAGGTAACTGTCGTCGCCGAACCCCGCGCCTCGGACGACCTCGTTGTTGTACACGGCGTCGTGGAATTCCAACACGCCACCGCCGAAATCAATCCCCGCGTAGCTGATCACGTAACCGTTCAACGGCACGTTCAAGGAACCGCCGTAGAAGGCCAGCCGCTGGCCATTCAGCGCCAGCTCGCGAATATCCAGGTCGTAGCCGCCATAGACCCGCAGATGGGGCGGGTTCCAGAAAGCGGTGGCGGCCTGATAGACCAGTTCCACATCCTGCTGCAGGACGAGCCGGTGCGCGCCGGCCACACCGGTCTCACTCGATGCGCGCCAAAAAAGAATGTTGTTCAGTCGCAACACCCGTCCCGGCGCGCACTGGCCGGGCCCGTCGCCGCCGAGATAAGCCATCGTTGGCGTGCCCATCGTGCGTTCCGGCCCGCCCGAGAAGATGACCCCCAAACCGACATGGCCGATCGGCCCGCCAAAATCGCCGCGAGTGAACAGCGAGCCGCCCACGCCGGCCTTGTCCATCACCACATGACGCTGACCGCGGTCACCCGGCCAAGCGAATGTTTCGGTTGCCGGCAAGCGGATACTGGCGCCAACGGCCTGCGTTGCCTCCGGCCACTGCGCGTACAATTGTGCCGGATCGTTCAGATCAATGATCCGCCCGGGATCATCCGCCACTGGCGGGGTCTGCGCAGCCGGCATCGGGGCGTGACGCACCGGTTCGGGACCGGCACACCCGCCCAAAGCGAGAACCAGGAGCAGACAGAATCGCAGTAATTGCATGGTCGGTTTTTCTCCTTGTTGGCTGATCGGATCGCGCGACAACCACAGGCAATGATCACCTTTCCTTTTCATATTCGAAGATTCCCCCGTGAGTTATAGACACCTTCCGTTTTCGCCGTCTCCACAAGCGCAAAGAGGTTTTCTTCCGGTGTTGCCGGACCGCACTGGTCGCCCGTCGAAAGGATGAACCCGCCGCCCTGACCGGCGTCGCGCAGTGCCTGGCGGGCCGCCGCGCGCACCTGCTCCGGCGTGCCGCGGAGCATCACCTCGGTCGTGTGGAGGTTGCCCATCAGGCCGATTTGCCGGCCGCGGGCGCGTTTGACTTCGGCCAGATCCACATCGCCCATCGGTGGGATTTCGAGCGGGTTGATGCTGTTGACATCGGTCTCCTCGCACAGCAGGTCCACCAGTGCCCGCGACTTGCCGCAACTGTGGAGCATGGTGGGAATGCCGGCCGCCTTCGCCATGGCCGACCATTTCTTCAGCGCCGGGATCGCGTATTTGCGCGCCAGCTCGGTCGAGGCGAGCGTGATGGTGCCAGAGCCGCCAAAGAGCAGGTAGTCGGGCTTGATCGCGATCAGCAACTCCATCAGCTTCGTGCCGAAGGCCAGATCCAACTCAAACCATTCCTGGAGAATCTCCGGCGTGTCGCACTCGGCATAGCTCAGCGGTTCCACCCCGCCCTGCACGGCGCACATCCAGCCATGGAAGCCCGGATAGCCGATACACAGCCCAAAGGCCTGCTGGCGGCGTTCGCAGGCCGCGCGCATCTCCTCGACCACCGGCCTATCCAACTCCACCGGCTCCTGCAGCAGCCATCTGAATTTCGGAAAATCCGCAACGAGATTCTTAATCGGTTTCTCGATGGGTGACGGCGGTTCGGCTCGGAAGCAGAGTGATTGCTGCGTCAGGTCCCCGTCTGGCGTTCGGATCAAGGTTTTCTCGATCATGGCGTCCCGATCCTTGTCGAAGACCAACTCGACCTTGCGTTCCACGCGGGATTGCTTCGACTGAAGCGGAATAAAGGTGCAGGAAGCCATCCAGGCCTCGATGCCGAAGTAGTCGGCGGCACTTAAATAGGCCTTCCACAGCGGCCATTCATTCTTGAAGTAGATGTCCCAAAACGGCAGTCCCGTGCGTTTGCACGGAATGTAGTTGGAAATATCCGGGGTGCAGGGCACGCGGTCGGGCACGCCACCCGCCCGCAGGGCGGTGAGGAATCGTTCTTTTGGGGTCATGGTCAACGTGCTCAACCTCCAATGTTCGAGACCGCCCGGACAGCCGCCACCACTTCCGCGGCTTTTCCGGGATCGGCGCAGGGACAAATCAGAATGGCCCGGCCTTTCCTGAGCGCATCGAGCTGCGCGAGGATCTCCTCCGGGCCGGCATCCAACATTAACGCGTTGTCCCCGGACGCCTCGAACAACTCGCCCAAGCATCGGATTGCCGGCGGACAATTGGGATCGTTTGAAATCTGCACCACGGAACGCCGCGCCAGCCTCCCGATCACCCCGTGCACCGTTCGCCCCAGCATGTGATGATGCACCGCCAGCCTGCCAAACCGCTCCCGGATGCGGGTGGTCCAGGGCAATCCCCATTGCTCGCTGAGTGCCGGGCCGATCATGTCCATCGCGTCTTCGGAAACATAGACCGACCCGGGCGGCGCCAGCGCGCCCCAGAACGGCATGCCGATTTCTTCGATCTGCCGGCCGCACACGCCGCGAAGATGATCCTCCATCGCGATGATCGCTTCCGTGCAGCGGTCCAACAAGGCGGTCACCTCATCCGGATAATCGAAGAAATCGGTAAACAGCGCGTTCCCGCGCAAGGCGTTGGCCAGGTCGAGCGGACCGAAGTGCAGGTGGGTATTCATCAGGCACGATCCGTCGTTGTGCTCCTGCCAGAACACAAGCATCTCCCGGATGCGCCGAACCCAGCGATTGCCGGGATCGAACAGCAACTCCGGTAACCGGGCGTACCCGTTCTCCCCGGCCAGCGGGTGATCGGCCCAACTGGTCCATTCGGCAAACCTCACGGGCAGGTCCACAAGAAACGTGTGGTGGATGGCAATCCCCAGATCCGCGCTCAGCCAGGGAATCAGATCGTCGTCCAACTCGCCACCCTCCTCCAGCATCGCCTGCGCACTGGCCAGCAGGTCCGCCGCCAGCGCCAGGTGCCCGCCGTTCTCGAAGTCATACTCGAAGAGATTCTTCTTTTTGACCCAGCGCGGCCGGATGACGATCAACAAATCGCCCGGCTGGTTCGACGCATAGAACCGCCGGTAGCGTTCGACGCGCCGGCCGATTCGGGGAGGCAATGGAAGCCTCCCCGCGGCCGGCAGTGGACAGTCCAGGACGCTCACTCGACCGTCGCCTCGCCCCATTCCTTGGGTTCGAGCCGCGCTTCATTCGGGATGTCGTCCACGACATTGGCCGAGAAGCTGTTGTTGAACAGATAGGCGCGGCGGACGGCCTTGCCGACACCCTGCGCGTTACCGAAGATGTACCCGAGGTCCATCTTCAGTTTCTGGCCGGGTTTCAACTCCAGCCGCAGCGCCTCCAGCGGGATGGCCACCCGCGCACGGAAGCCTTTCTGGGTCTTCTCCGTGGTGAGCGCGATGTTTTCCAGGAACTTGATCTCGTCGAAGCTCTCCTTGCCGGTCGGCGAGTTGAACACGATCGGCTCGCCCTGGAAATCTTTCACTTTCGGGAAATAGACCGTCGCGAAAGGTTTCCCCTGGTATTGCGTGACCAGCACGCGCACCGGTTCGCCGCGATTGTTCTCCAACTGGATGTCGAGACAGTTGCCGCCCTTGAACAACAATTTCGGGTCGGGCACGCCGTTGACCAGCGCAGTGTCCGACACCACGTCGTAGTCGAGGATCAGATGCTGGTTGTCGCGGGCTGTCTTGATCTTGAACCCCCAGCCGTACTCCAGTTCTTTCTCCACCGTTTTGGCGGTGGCGATGTCCGTGCCGATCACGATCTGGTTGGCGGCGGTCAGGGCCAGCTTGTACTCGCGCTGGGCCGCCTCGGCTTTCGCGACCAGTTCGGGCGTGTGCTCGTAGATGCCGCCGGGCAGATCCTGGATCGTGTCCAGCCCAACCACTTCCCAGACCCGGGCATCCTGACCGCCGCCGACGGCGAAGTACCGCTCCTGACCGGCAATGTTCAGTTTGCCGAAGTAACCGCCTTGTCCTTCCGGCTGGCCTTCGTCCTGGCCGCGTTCGAGCATCAGCCGACCGTCCTTGAGCAACGCGCCCACATACATGCCGTCGGTGCGGAACACGTGGTTCGGGCCGAAGTAGGTCTGGAAGACCACGAAATCGCCGCCGCGACCCATGCTCTGGGTCATCCCCCAGAGCTTGCCCGGTCCGGTCACGCCGAGGTTCAGCGCGGCCTGCCAAGCGACGATGTTGTTGTAACCCCACAGCACCTTGCCGTCCTTGTCGTACCGGGCCAGCGACAGTCCTTTGCTCGGCGAGTACGCGATGACGCCGCCATCGTCGAGCAGCTCGGCGGTGTACTCGATCGGCACGGGGAACTTCTCCGATTTGGCCAGGTCATATTTCGGAATCCCGTTCTCGATGCTGACCGGTTTCAACAACCGTCCGCTGGCCAGGATCGTCAGATCCGGAAACACCCACTGGACGGCGAAGCTCGGGAACGGCGTGTCTTTCAGCGGCGTGAGATCTTCGGGCTGGACGCACTGGTCGCCGTTTTGGTCCTGCCAGAAGTACCCGTACTCCTTGCTGGCTTCGTCCAGAAACGGAATGCCGGCCGGGCCGATGTAGGGATAACTTCGGATCGAGCTGAGGATCGGCTTGAACAGGTCGCCGTCGCGGTAGAACAAGCCGGAGAAATGCGCGTAGTTGTGACCGTACATGTACTGCCGGCCGTTGGCGGCGGTGATGATTTTCGGGCTGGCCGCGTATGCGCCGGAGCCGAGATACGGAATCATCTCCGGTGATGTCTTGCGCCAGACCGTGGTCAGGGGCGTGACCTTGTAGGTTTTCCAATCAATCTTCCACAACACGTTTTCCACGAGGATTTCGTCCGGTTTGGCCGGGTCAATAAACCCGTACGCGAAATAATCGCAGCCCCCGAAGAACTCGTTCTTGAACGCACCCGTCGCGGCGTCCCACACACTGATGCGTTTCGGCGCGTCGGCGACTTCAGGCACCCAGAGCTGGCCGGTCTTGTCCACGGTGATTCCGCCGGGCAGGTACATCCCCAACGGGTCGTACCGGCCCTTGGCCGGCCGGCCGCCCGGCTTGCCGATGCTGCGGAGATATTTGCCCGTCGCGTCGAAGACGGAGACGTTCATCAACTGACCGTGGTTGGCGACGTAGATCGTGCCATCGGCCGCCACGGCGATGCCGTGCGGGTCGTCGAGATGGTCCGCAATGAAGACTTCCGCCTTCTGCTTGCCGCTTTCGACTTTGACGACTTTGCCCTCGCTGATGACCAGCAATCGCCCGTCCGCGGTCGCCGCCAACCGGCCCGGTGCCGGCACCTCCAACGTCCCCAGCAACGCCCCGTCCTTCGGATTGAACCGCGCCACGAGGTTGCGGGCCTGGTAGCTGGCGAACAGTTCCTTGCCGTTGCAGGCCAGGCCGGTCACGGTGTTGCTCTTGTCGTCGCCGCCCGGCGGGGCCGGGATTTCGTCGCGACCGCCGAGTTGAATCGGGCGGGCTTCTTTGAGGGTCATCACCTGGATGCCCGCGGCTTTGGTAAATCCATGCCCGCCGGCGGAGAAAATCGTCACGCCATCGGTGGTAATGTGGGTGCCGTCGTAATTGCAGCCCCACTGTTTCTTGCCGTTGAAATCCGTGCGGATCACGCCCCAGCCGTACTCGCTGGCATTCCACGCCAGCAACACACCATCCTCAAACGCGCACGCCGACTGGGGCGTGCCATGGTCGGCGCCCCAACCACCGGTGCCGTCGGCGGTCGGGTAGGGCGGCTGACCGGAGTTGTGCACCGAAAACCGGTACTCGGCTTTGATCGGCGCGTGATAAATCCCGCGCCAATAATACCGGCCCGCCGGCAAGAGGTTACCGGAGTCATCGCAACCATCCCAACGTTCGGTGTTCTTGCCGCCGAGCCGCGCCTGTTGCGGCACGAGGATGCGGACGTTCTCGTTCTTTTCGTTGAACAGTTGGATCGTGCACTCGGTGTCTTCGGGCAGCGTGTAGGAAAACTCCAGCGGCAACGGCCGATCCGGTGGCACACCGGCAAGCACCAGTTTGCGGTCCACATTGCCGGTGGGCGAGAAAATCAATTTGCCCCAGCAGGCGGTGCTCTGGAACGGGAAACCCGACTCGCGCATCAGATCGTAGGCCCACGCCGCGCCGCCCGCGGTCATCTGTCCGTCGGGCCGTGAGTAGTTGAACTGGACGGTGGCAGCGACCACATCGCCGCCTTTCAGCGGAGCTTTGGCATGGAGCGTCTTCCACGGGATCCGGTACTCGAAGGAATAGCCTGTCCCATCCGGTCGTTTCAGATATTTCGCCTGGAACTGGTCCTGCGGCACCAGCCCGCGCGGGGCGTTGGGCGGGATGCTGTAGGTCATGCCGTACTGCATGGCCAGTTGCGGCTCGCCGGTCTCGGTGTAGTGCCAGAGCGTGAGATGAACAATGTCCTCGCGTCCGGGCGTCGCCTGGAAGGTGCTCTGGTCCAGGATCGGGTAACCGACCTTCGGATCGGTCGTCAGGCGGAACTGGCAGGAATCGGCGTTCCAGCCCTGGCCCGGATCGGTGCGCGGGTCGCGCATGTTCATCATCGGGGTGGGGTCGTTGACATCGGCGCCGAGATACAACGCCTCGGCGTCGTACATCACGGCGAACTTGGCGTTCATCGTGGCGCGGGTGGCTTGAATGACAAACATCTCGATCTGGCCGGACAGGTCCCAGTCATCGAGTTTGCCGTCCATGACCACCTTGCCGGGCACGGGCACGGCATAAAGTTGTTTGTGTCGGCCGCGACCGTTGTCGCTGGCCCGAGATTCCACGGCCAGGCTACCGACTCCCGCGATGGCCAACGCCATCATGAGCGATTGACTCACACGACGCATCGTTCGATTCATCCTCATCTTTCCTCATTCGGTTGGTTTCTTCACAGCGCGTAACAACATTCGGGGTGAAAGGCTTTTTGACGCGGTTCATCAATTTGGGTATGTTTCGATTGCTATGAGCGCGATCGTACAGGAATTGGAGAGAAAATTGAGGGAATGGCCCGCCGCCACCGCACACAGGGTCGAGCAACAGGTGGCGGAACTGATTGCCGAGGTGGACGCCGAAAGCCGCCGCGAACAACCAGCGACGGCGTCCGCCACGCGCGACCCGTTTTTTGCGGACACAGACTTTTTCGATGGGCCGACACCGCCGGATCTGGCGCAGAACCACGACAAATATCTGTATGACGAGGAGCTGTGATCTTCGTCGATTCGGGGGCGCTCTTGGCCCGCTACCTGCCAAGCGACCAATATCACACTCGATCCCTCGAACTGTGGCGCAAACTTAGAGAGAGCGCCGAGCTGTGTGTTACCAGTAATTTCGTCCTCAACGAAACCTTCACGTTGTTGGCCCGGCGCGGCACATACCAGTATGCCGTTCGGAAGGCGCGCTTCCTTTACGAAACCAAGCCCTTCAACATTTTGCGCCCAACCGAAGACGATGAGCGCGCGGCGCTCGATCTCGTCGAGAAATTCGCCGACCAGCGGGTCAGTTTCACCGACTGCGTCTCGTTTGCCCTGATGCGCCGCGCGGGGCTGGACACGGTGTTTTCGTTCGATGAGCATTTTGTCCGCGCCGGGTTCAAGTTGTGGGCGTGACGACCGTACGAGCATTTTGGGAAAGTCCCCGGACGCTTCCCATTGTAGCCGCGAGCCTGCTCGCGGCCTGCTGATTAGCGTCGCGCTCCCCGAAACCGCGAGCAGGCTCGCGGCTACAAAACCTTTTTCCCAACACGCGCGACATGGTTCACGGCGGCGCCTGTTCATTGCGGCGCTCCCTCCTGCAAAATGAGTTTCACCAATCGTTGATTACCGGCGTCGTACACAATCGCGTGCGCGCCGGCTATCGCGATGGCGGTCGGGCGGTCGAACGCGTCCCAAGCCGTGCCGGCGACATCGGTCTGGCCGGCCTGCGCGATCCGATGCAGCGTCCGCGCATCCAACCAGAGCACGCGATGCCGGTCGGTATCCGCCACGATCAGGTGATTTCCATCCGCCGCCAGCCGCAGCGCGCGGCCAAACCGGTCGGCCTCGCCGCTGCCCCATTGCGTCAGTCGGTGAACCACTTTCAGTCCGTCGCCATCGGGTTCCAGCACCGCCACGGTTGCCGCATCGGCCACGGCCAACCGACCATCGCCAAGCACCGCAATATCGCCGGGAACCTCAACAGTCCCGCTCGTGACCGGCAGCCGTTTCCAGCCCATCGGCGCCCACGTGCGATCCTCCATCGTCGCCTGCCAAATGCCATTGGTGCTGCCATCGGTGGCGTAGGCCAGCGGTTTGGCGAGTTGCCGGTTCACCGTATAGCCGACGGCGACGAAGGGAACCGGGCTGTTGTACGCCGGCTCGGCCGTGCCGCGGCCCAGCGCCGGGCGGGACGTGATCGGCAGCGACTTCGCCAGCGCCGAGACCCAGGTGCCGCGGAAAACGCCCGGCGTGCAGGCCGAACAGTGGTTGGCAAATCGCGGCGGGGCATTGGCCGCATCCGTAAACTGCCACCAGAGCTGCAACCCTTCCGTGCTGACATTGACCCAGCCCTCCGGACTGAGGGTGACGGATGAAACCTCCGGCAGGCTGCCGTAACGTTGGCGAAGCTCGATGACCTGTGCGGCGGCGTCCCACACCGCCAGGTAGGTGTGTTCGGGGGAATGATTGGCCAGCAACACCGGGTCGAGCGTTTCGGCCGGGCCGACCGGCGGCAGCACGGTCGCGGTGGCGCGCCGCACGTCGAGCACCTGGCTGACGTACGGAATCCGCACATCCCAACTGGTCACCTTGCCGGGCGCGGGTTTGCCGTTGGTGTCGAATCGGGCCAGAAACCCGTACCAGGCCGAATCCCACAGAGCGCCCCCGGCATGAGACACCACACCGGCAAACTGAGTCGGGTTGGCGGGTGTCTCGAGACATTCACGCCGCCATTGCACCGCGCCATTCCAACTGACTTTCACGATCTCGTGGACGGCGGGCTGATGAATGTTGCCGCCGACGTACTTGCCGAAGTACCCGCCTACAAACAGCGCCTCACCGGCAGGGTCAATGGCCAGAGCACGGGGATACACTCCCGGCAGCGAAAACAACCGCGTCCGTGTCTTTGTGCCGGGAGCAAATGACTCGATGGCAATCTCGCTGACGCCAGCCGAGTTCGTCGCGAACGCCATCACCAACTGGCCGGCGTGCGGGCTGGGACAAAGAACGCCGGTCGCATACGGCGGAATCTGCGGGAAGGCTGCCACCGGCACCGCTGTCGTGGCCGTTCCGCTCAGCGGCAGAGCAAACAGCACCACATCCGAGCGGGTCTGGGGATCCGGTTGCGGCAAATGGCCAAAGGCATACAGCACGCCGTCGAGCGCGGCAAACGCGGGTGTGTCGATGCGGCTGCCGACCGGCTCGAGCGGATAGCGCCGCACCAGTCGGCCGTCGAAGGTCAGGCAATTGAATGCGTCGCCCGCGCTGGTCCACACCCGCCAGTCGCGATCCAGGTACACGCCGCAATTCAGCCCGCTGCCGTCGGCGCCTTTCCGCGCGAGACTGACGCGCACCAGTTCGTCACCGGCCAGGCCGGAGTTGCCGAGCATCCCGGCCACCTCGAGCCGTGGCGGCGGCACAAGCGCCGCCACCGGTCGGGGCGGCGGGGGTGGCTGGGCGCAACCAGCCAGCAGCAACGCCAGAGCCGAAATTCGAAATCCGAAACTCGCTTTCACTTTTCCACCTCGATCGTCGTCCACTGTGCCGGTGCCAGGCGGGCTTCGCTCGGCACATCCTCAATGGTGGCGGTGTCTTTGTTGGCGACGTAAGCGCGCAGGATGGTGCGGCCGCCGCCGTCGGTGCCGAACAACATGCCGACATCGCCGCGCGTTGTGGTGCCCGGGGTCAGTTGGAAGCCGAGTTCCGTCCACGGCACCGCCGCCTCCAACTGGTAGCCGGTCTCGGTTCGTTGCACGAACACCTGGGCGGCGTCGAGCACCTGGACGCGCTCGAACGTTTCGCTGCCGGTGGGCGAGCGGAACGTCTTGGGTGACTTGGCGCCGGTCGCGCTGACGGCCTGATACAGCACGCAGACCGGTTTGCCATCGAGCACGCTGAACGAGAGACGGGTGTCGCCGGCGACCGGCTGTTTGCGGCGCGCATCCGCCTGCGGATTACCGGCCAGCATCAGATCGCAGACATCGCCGCCCTTGAACAGCAGGGCGGGATCGGTCGCGTGGTTGATCAGCGGCGACCGATACTCGACGCGGAAGGCGACATAAAGATGATTCGTGTCGCAGGCCAGCGCCACGGTCGCGCCGCGGCCCGCACCGGCGCGGAGGGTGGCGGCGCGTTCGAAGTTCCACTCGGCGGTCTGGCCGTCCAACGCGAGCTTCGCGGGAGCCGGCAACATCACCAGCGCGGGCGCGGCGCTTGGTTTGGCGGTGCGCGCGGCGGCGGCGGTGGCCGCCTGCACATCCGCCGCGGTGATCGTCAGCGGGACGACGGTCGTGCGGATGGTTTCCAGGCCGGTCACTTCCCAGACGCGGGCATCAATGTCGCCGCCGATCAAATAGACTTTGCCGTTCTGGCTGTTGCGGAAGAAGATGCCGGTCATGTTCTCGATGAAAACCGTGTCGGCGGTGCCGCCGCCGCCGAGCCGGTTGTCCTGGCAAAAGGCGTGAACCCACAGACCGTCGCTGGAGAGCATGTGGTAATCGCCGTAGTAGCCCGGCATCACCAGGACGGATTGCTGTTCGTCGAGGTCCACTTGGCCGATGAACTTGTTGACCCCGATGACGTAGCCGGGCTTCCAGAAGGGCGCGTCCGAGGCGAACCCGAGCCAGGTCGGCCGGTAGAGCCAGAGGAGCTTGCCACTGAAATCGTAGCAACTGACCGCCGCCCACTCGCCGCGCATCCGGCTGTCGCCGCCTTTGGCGTCAAACCCGTACACGCGTTGACGCTTTGCATCCATCCACAGCGAGGTGTCGGTCTTGGACAACTTGGTGAACAGCGGTTTGGCTTCCGCGCGGCTCGGATACAGCGGCACGCCGTTGGCCGTGAATCCTTTCACGGGCAGACGGTACACCCGGTCATACGAACCCTGGCCCGTCAACGCCAGGTCATCGTCCACGCCGGTAAACCAGTACGTTTTGCCCTCGCGGACCCAGTACCAGTCCACGTTCTCCAGACTCAGTTCCTCCGGCTGCACAATCCCGTCATCGTTCTGGTCAATCCAGACATGCCAGACCTGCATACCGTGGTTGAAAGCTTTCCTCCCGGCATCCCAGACGATTGGCCACTTGTCGGGACCGAGCCATTGCTCCGGATTGGGGATCACCCCCCAAAAGCCGCTCTCATCGCCCGCCGGCATCAACGGCACACCCGCCGAATACCCGAACGAAGTGCAGGGCTGGAACCGGTCGCCTTTGCGAATGAAGATCACCCCCAGCCGGTCGGCGTAGCCGTGGTCGAGAAACCCGTACTCGCGACCCTGCGCATGGCGGATCAGGAACCGCGAGGCGCGGCCGAAGTTGCCGATCGGTGACCAACCATCCACGTGCGGTCGCCACAACGTCGCCACGCACCGCGATTGGCCGGTATCGTAATCGAGTTCGTACTCGACCATCTGACAGTTGATGCGCTTCGGGTTGGCGGGATTGACGCCGCGGTCGGTCTGCGGGACGCACGGCCCGTGAAAATCGCCGACCACCTTGCCGGCTGTGTCCCAAACACTGACGCGCGGGGGGAAATCATCGCGTTCCGTGACCCAGAGCTTCCCGTCGGCATCCGTCGCCAGGCCCGCCGGCATCAGCATCCCCGTCGCGTCATACGCGCCCACCCAGGCGCGACCGCCGGGTTTGCCGACGGTGCGCACGAGCGTGCCGTCCGGGCGGAACACTTTGACCTGCATCGCCGTGCCGCAGTCGGCCACCGCGATGTTACCGGTGGCATCTACACTGACGCCCCAGGGCCGCGAAAGCTGACCGGCGGCCAACGTTTCCGTCGCGCCGCTGGTTGGGTCAATGCGCACCAGCCCGGCTTTTGCGGCGACGATGACCTTGCCGGTGACCTCCACCGCGACCCCGGACGGCGCTTCCACCGGGTACGTTGCCAGTTTCTCGCCGGTCTTCCAGTTCAGCGCCACCACCTGATTCGAGATCAATAACGCCGCATACAGCCGGTCGCCCTGCACCGCGATGCCGGTCAGATTCGCGCCTTGCTGGTGCGGGGCGAAATCACCGGTCTTGCGGCGCTCGAACAACGGTTTCGCCTGTTTCGCGGTCTGGTCGCGCGCATCCCACTCCAGCAACAACAGGCTCGGCTTGCCGGTGGGGAACGTCAGCGGCCGACCGTTGCGCACGTCATAGACCGTCACGGCGGCAAACGCTTTCTCGGGACCCTGGCCGTAGGGTGGCCCGTCCTGCGCGACAAAGAGCCGCTCGCCGTCCGTTGCCAGGGCGGTGACCATCATCCCGACGTCGTTGTGCATGGACGGATGAGACCCCCAGACCTTGCGAACTCGACCCTGGGCGTCGAACGATTTCTCAACACACACCAGCGCCGGCCCGGCCTCGCAGACGCCCCAGCCGAGATACACGCGCTGGTTGTCGGCCGCCGCCGCCACCGGCGGCGCCCAGTCGCCGCCCCAGGCGCCCGTGCCGTCGTCGGTGCGCCACGGCGGGTTGCCGGACTGGCCGAGCGACGCAATGAACTTCTGGCCAATGCCGCGGTGCGTGAGGATCTTCAACTGATACTCGCCGGCCGGCAGTGGTTGACCGTCGTCGTCGAGACCGTCCCAGGCGAGTTCGAACTCCGCGCGCCGCTGGGATTCGCGGCGAATCGTTGGCGGCAGCGTGCGCACCAGTCCGCGGTCGGGGGAAAACAATCCGAGGCTGATCATGCTGGCCTGCGGGTCCGGCAAGCGCAACTGGATGCGCAGCGGTTTGCCGGTGGCGTCGCCGCTGGCGGCCAGAGCCGGGTTGGGACGCGGGGCGATGTTGGCGCTGGCGGCGAACCGGGCGCGTCCCCAAACGGCGGCGCTCTGGTAGGCAACCCCGGGCCGACCGGTCAGCTCGAAGAACGTGATGGCGCTGGCGGTGCCGGAGTCGTTGCTCCAATGCGGCTGGATCGTCAGCGCGATTTCGTCACCGGCTTGGAACTGCCGCGGCCGGGCCTGCAACCGCTCCCACGGAATCCGCGCCTCCAGCGTGTAGCCTTTGCCGTCCGCATCGGCCCGAAACACCGCGCCCGAGTCCGCGCCGACATACGTTTTCAGCCCGTGGTAGTCCATCCCGTACTCCAAGCTCACGACCGGCAGTTGCCGGGCCGTGCAATACCACATCGTCAGGTGACAAATCCGGTCGTTCGAGTCCCGCCCGTCGGGGTAGGGGTACGGCGCGGCGGCATCGCTAATCAGCCGCACCTGCAACGCATCGCCCATCCAGCCCTGCTTCGGATTCACTGCCGGGTCGTTGGCGTTGACCAGCGGTGTGGCGTCCACGAAATGCGCCCCGATGTACAGCGCCCGAGCGTCGTACATCCACCCGATCCGCAACGAGAAATTCGGGTAGAGCGACTGATCATAGAAGCTTTCGATCAACGCCGCTGCCGGCCACTCGCGCAGGTCGCCGTCGAGTTTGACCTGCCGCGGGGCGGGCACAATCTCGACCGTGGAGAAATTCTCGCGCGCTTCGACCGCGAGCGTCGTGGCGATGAGCAGCCACCCACACACTTTTGTCCAACGAGACACCGCTAGTGTTTTCATATTTTTTCTGGACATGGCGGGCCGATCAGTAGTCCTTGGGGTTCCAGTACCCGAGCCAATACCCGCTCCAGCGGCTCGATTGTTCCCACGGCACCCATTCCACGCTGCCGCCGCCGCGCAGCATGTTCGCCCCGAGATTGCGTCCGCGATCCCAGTGCTGGCTCAGAAACAGGCCGCTTTGATGGTAGCCGTCGCCAATCGCTGACGAACTGACATGATCCACAAGGATGCTGGCCTCGCTGAAGCTCAAGTACCGCGACGCGTCGGCGGCAGTCCAGCTCTGGCCGACCTTCGCGGATAACGCGCAATACGCGCCGCTGTTGGGAGGCCATTGCTGGGCGCGGCCGAACGAGATAAACGGCAGGTACTGATAACTGCAACGGTTCCAGATGGCAGACGGGGAAGTCGGGTTCAAGGTCCAACCGAACCAGTAGTGCCAGTTGGCCGGATCCACGGTTCGTCCCTGGAAACTCGGGCACAACCACAGCCGGCGGGCGGCCCCACCGTCGCCGGTGTAGCGGATGATTTCGCCGATTGAGGTGATGCCGGTGGAGGTGCAACTCCATCCGATCTCCGGCTTCAGCCCCGACCGGGAGATGCCACCCTCTCCATAATTGGGGATCGGCAACCAGCCATCGTAGTCATCGGCATACGCCAGCAACCCGATATAAATCTGCCGTTGGTTACTGGCGCAACTGATGCGTTTGGCTTTCTCGCGCGCTTCGCGCAACGCCGGCAACAACAACGCCGCCAAGAGCGCAATGATCGCGATCACCACGAGAAGTTCGACGAGGGTGAACGAGCTTTGTGGTTTCTTCATGGCCAGCGCGGCTGTTGAAATATCGGCTGTCGCGACCGGATGCCGTTTCAGATCGTTTGTCATCCCCCCCGGTAGGTCTGCGTTCAGTAGTACCAAACGGCGCACAGGTAATAGAGGGCGGATTGCATGTTGGCGCAGG
This sequence comes from uncultured Verrucomicrobiota bacterium, assembly GCA_964533295.1. Classification (GTDB taxonomy): domain Bacteria; phylum Verrucomicrobiota; class Verrucomicrobiia; order Palsa-1439; family Palsa-1439; genus OMJI01. Next base: position 39,237 of record CAZHLM010000008.1, on the reverse strand, counting down.
GATCAAAGTAGAGGTTACCGAGATGATCGCCCACCAGGTAGAGGCAGGAGGACGGTTTGGCGAGCCAGTTCATTCCGCCGCCGGCCTGGGCCAGGATGCCCGGCTGGTTCATGCTGTCGTACGACGAGTAGAGATACCGATACCAGGCAGCGGAGCCATCGGCATGAACGACGTTGCCGCCCTGGATGTCATTCGGGCGGTGATTGGTCTCGAGCGGGCCGCCGTTGTTGCCGATCTCGAACAGGTTGCCGCGATCGGCCCAGAGCGCCGGCGAATGACCCGCGACATGACCATTGGCGCGGGCGCGCTCGAACATGTCCTGCAACTTGCTGGGCGATACCGGCCGATCGGTGATGCTGCCGGCGTACTGCGCATAAGCGAGCCGGAAATAGTTGTACCGGCCATCGGGAAGTCTGCGCACGTTCGACGGGCAGATCAGGAGCGGGTTGGTGTAAAACCGCACGGAACCGTTCGCCGTTTGGCCGTTGACGTTGGTCTTGCCATTGAGGTACTGGGCGTAGAACGTCTGGAAGGTCGGCTCGTCGTTATGGTCGCCCATGATCAATCGGGAAAACGGTCCCAACCTCGAAAACACCCCGTAATCGTCGGCATACAGCAGCAGCGCCAGCCCGGTTTGGCGGAGGTTCGAGAGGCACTTGACCCGATTGGCTTTCTCACGCGCCTCGCGCAACGCCGGCAGCAGCAGCGCCGCCAGCAGCGCGATGATTGCCACCACCACCAACAGCTCGATGAGCGTAAAGCCGGTAGCCGACCCGCGATGGAAAGCGACCGGCATCGGCCGCACCCGGGTTCGTCCCCGACCGGCTCGACTCTGTCCTCTGCCTTCAGCCATGGTTGCTCTCCGCTACCGGCCCCGCCGCCGCCACCACGCCAGACCCGCACCACCAACCACCAGCAACAGCATCACGCTCGGTTCGGGCACCAACTGGTGCAGCTCGGCGTTGCCCAGCAACGCAACATTGGCAAAACTCCAGTTGTTGGAGTGGATGAAATACACGCTGACATCGTTGCTGATGATCAGCAGCGAACTCGGCCCCAACCACAGATTCTCCACATACAACGCCGCCCGTTGGCCATCGGTCACAAAGGCGTCCGTGACCATCACCGTGCTGAAGTTCGACAGCTCCAGCGTGCCGAGCACGAAGTTGTTGGTCGGCAAATGGCCGGGCAGGACGTTGGTGGCGCCCGGCAACGTCGGATAAATGCCACCCGGCCCCAGATCCAGCGCGGCGGTGAAGAACTGCTGGGTGTGCCCGCCGCCGTCGAAGAGGAACTTGCCGACGGTGGTGTTGTAGGTGTTCGACTGGGTGCTCTGGTTGACGAAGTTGCTCTTGAAGATGAAGACGTCGCCGGCGCTCATGGTGATCGAGCCGCTGCCCAGCACGGTGTAATCGCTGAAGAAGACGTTCGTGCTCGGATCGGTGATCCAGGCGCCGTTGTTGACCACCCGGCTCTGCCAGGTGACATGCGCGTTGTCCACCCGCACGGTGCCGCCGGCGTTGGTGAACAACCCGCTGATCGTCGCGGTGGTGTTGGTGATGTGAACCGAGCCGCCGCTGCCAACGGTGATGTCACCACCGCGATAGGCGGTGTGGCCGTTCATCAGCTCCAGCCGCGCGTAGTTCGTCCCGCCCAAGGTCGAGGTGAACGTGTAGGTCTGACCGCTGGCCGCGTTCGTCGTCGCATTGAGCCGGAACGTATTGGCTCCGGCAAACGCCATGTTCGTCAGGGAGCCGGTCTGATTGCCGTAGATATCCGGCAGATAATGCGGTCCCGTAAAGGAGATCGTGCCGTCGGTGGTGGCGATCTTGCCAAAGCCGTTCGGCGTGATGACCGGCAGTCCGGTAAACTCGATCACGCCGCCGACGTTGCTGATGGTGTTGCCCGTCCCGCTGCCGGTGGTCAGGCTCTGGTGAACCCGCAACAGGCCACCGTCGCCCACGAAGACGCTGTTGTTGGTGGCGGTCGCCGCCGCGCCCACCATGACCTGGTAGGCGAGCACCTCGCCGCGGTCGCTGATGTTCAGGCTGCTGAGCGTGCCGTTTTGGCCAATGACCAGCGCGCCGGTGCCCGTCAGGACCATCCGCCCGCCGTTGGTGATCACCGCGCTGTTGCCTTCGCCGTTGTAGCCAATTGTGATCGGCGCTGTGCTGTTGAAGTTGCTCCACACGCCGCCGCTGGTCACGGTCACGCGATTGTAGTTACCGGTGCGATTGGCGGACAACCCAATCACATAACCGGGAATGTAGCCGCCGCCGACATAAGCGATGAAATTGCTCACCACACCGCCGTTCTCGATGCGCAGTTCGTTGCCGTGCCCGTCGCCGCCGACGGACAGTTTGCTGGCGGTCAGCAACGAGTTCGAGCCGGTCACCAGCACCAGATTGTTCGAGCCCGGTAGCTCCAAGCCAATCCCCAGATCGCGGGCGATGAACAGTTTCCCGCCATTGCTCACGGTCAGGCTGTTGCCGCCGCTGCCATGACCAATGCTGACATCATACGGGTCTATCCGCACCACGGCGTTGGAGCCGCTGACCAGAACGGTATTGTTCGATGAGGCCGCGGTGTTGCCGACGATCATGGTTATAGCCGAGACCGAACCGCCATCGAGGACATGCAGCGAATTGGACGTACCGGCGTTGACGCCAACCCAGAGATAGCTGGCGGTATGCACGATGCCGTTCGTGCTGACGGTCAGGCGGTTGTCCCGGCCATTGTAGCCAACAAACATCTGGGAGGCGTTGGTCAACATCCCGCCGCTGGTCACCGTCACCCGGTTGAAATTGCCCGTCGTGGCCGGTAGGTCCGCCACGGTGAACGCCGGATTGCCGCCAATGTAAAGGTTGGCGGTGTTGGTCACCAGCCCGCCATTCTCGATCCGCAGTTCGTTCCCGTAGCCGTTGGCTCCGACCGCCAGATATCGCCCGGCGAGCAGCGATTTCGAGCCGGTGACCACAGCCAAGTTGTTCGACGCCGTAGTCTCCCGCCCGAACACCAGGTCGCGCGCGGCGATGACTTTCCCGCCATTGGTCACGGTCAGACTGTTGCCGCCGCTGCCGTAACCGACCGTCACTTCATAATTGACCGCCCGCAAAACCGCGTTGGAACCGCTGACCAGAATGGCATTGTTCGATGAGGCCGCGGCGGTGCCGAGGATCAGGTTGGGAGTCGAGACCGAACCGCCATCGAGGACATGCAGCGAATTGGACAACCCGGTGACACCGCCAACGTAGAGATAGCCGGTGGCATGCAGGATGCCGTTAGTGCTGACGGTCAGGCGGTTGTCCCGGCCATGATAGCCCACCCACAGATGGTTGGCGTTGGTCCACATCCCGCCGCTGGTCACCGTTACCCGGTTGAAATCGCCGGTGCTGACCGGCACGCCTGCGAAAACGAAGCCAGGATTGCCGCCGATGTAGGCCTGGTTGCTGTTGGTGAGTAACCCGCTGTTCTCAACCCGCAGTTCGTTGCCGGGACCACTGATCCCAATCCCCAGAAAGCGGATGCCGCCGAGCAGTGAGTTCGCACCGGTCACCAGAACCAGGTTGTTCGAGGCCGTGAGATTCTGCCCCATCCACAGGTCCCGACTGACCAGCGTCTTCCCGCCGTTGGTGATGATGAGGGCATTGCCCGCGCCCGCGCTGCCGATGACGGCATCGTTGCCACCGTGGGCAACCCGGTAGACCTGCAACAACGAGGTCGGACCGTTGACGAGTACCGTGTTGTTCGAGGCGTAAGTTTGGGAACCCACGGCCAAACCGTTCCCCTCGATCGAGACTGTGCCGCCCGCGATTTCCAATGTGTTGGAATAAGAAATGGCCCCCGGGTCCACAACCCCGCCGCCACCGACGAAGAGGATGTCCCCGACGTAAACCAGCCCACCATTCGTGACCGTGACTCGATTGCCGGCCCCGTTCTGCCCGATGACCAGATTGACGCGGTTCGTCCAGTAGCCGGCCGAGACGATGACGCGGTTGAAGTTGCCGGTGCCGCTCCCGACATCGAACGCGTAACCGCCGCCAACGTACGCAGTGTAGTTGGAGACGAAGCCACCCGCCTCGATGCGCAAAAGATTGTGGTCGCTCTGGCGCCCCACGACCAATTGCCTGGGCAACCGCATCACCGATCCGTTGCCCGTGACCACGACGGTGGTGTTGGAGCCACCGGCGTTGTACCCGAGTGCCACGTCGCGGGTGGTCAGTAACGAGGCGCCGTTTGAGATGATCATCGTGTTGCCGAAGCCGTTCTCACCCAGGTAGGCGTCGCCAAAGGTGCCGTTCAGGTTGATCACCGCGCCGCCGTACACCTGGAACGTGTTGTTGTTGGCGCCGACAATCGAACCCAGCCCAAACTTGTCCGCCATGGACAACGTCCCGCCGTTGAGATTGACCGTGCCACCAGCCCCTTGGAACGCCACCGAGTCGCTAGCACCCAACAACCGCCACTCGTTCCCGCTGCCAAGATCCAACGTCGTCGTGCCGCTGCTGTTCGCAAACACGCCGTACTGGTTGGTGACGCTGGAACTGAACGTCACCGTGTAGCTGGCGTTGCTGAGAAACTGGGCCGTGTCGCCCGTGCCCGGCACGCCTCCCACCCAGTTGGCCGCGTTCGTGAAATCTCCCCCGCTCATGTTCTGCCACGTGGAAATCGCCGCTTCAGCCGACGCGGCCCACCACACCGTCCAACCCAACCCCGCCACCGCAAGGCCGACTGCCAAGCCAGACCGATTCCGAGACAAACGAAGCGATTGGTTTTTCATGGGATGCTCCTGTTGCTTACGGCACGGCCACGGTGGTGCGGCCGCTGACTCGCCGCGCCATCGCCTCCGCGCTGCTCTTTGCCACCTGCCAATCCTCCCGCCACACCGCCGGCAGCGTCGTCAGCCCCGCCACCGTCGCCCCCTGCCGCTGCTGATCAATCAACTCCAGCCCCAGCCGCAACGCCGCCCCCAGATCGTACCCCAGCACGTGAAACGGCAATACCGGCGCCGCCGCCAGCGGATAGTTCGCGTGCGCCACCACCTCCAGCTCCTGCGGCACGCGAACACCGGCAGCAACCAGCCCGGCCGTCACCCCCTCCACCAAGTTGTCATCCATCACCAGCAACCCGTCCGCCCGTTCCGCCGCCGCGCCGCGCATCAACAGTTGAACCACATGGCTGACCGCCTGCGGATCGTTCCAGCGCGCCGCCTGTTGCCAGTACGCCGGACAGACCATCCCCCGCGCCGCCACCGCCCGGTTGATCTGATTCAGCGTCGGCTCGACGAACGCGTTGAACAGCACCGCCACCCGCCGCCGACCGCGCTGCTCGAGCCGCTCCAGCGCCTGCGTCAGCCAGTGCTCGTCGCCAAAGCTGATCGCCGGCACGTGCGGGTAGTTCTGCTCGGAGGCCAGCTCAACACGCGGAATGCCCGGCTCGTCGAGAATCGGCGTGCCTTCGAGCATGTGCGGGCTGTTGACGAAGATGATCCCGGCCAGCCGCTGACAGCGGATCAAATCCAGCAACCGTTGCCGGTCTTCGCTGTCGGCGTGATAGCCAACGCCGTGAAACAGCGTCAGCCGCGACCCCAATTCGCGTTGCAGCTCGACGGCCGCGGCCGTCATCGCTTGGTAATACTTCGACCAGCTTCGCTGCTCGGCTTGCTCCGGCGCCGCCGGGTCGAACGGAAACACCAGCGCATAATTGGCCAGATGCGGCGGTCGGTCGGCGACAAACGTGCCGATGCGCGATTGAGTGCGCAAATGACCTTCCTCGATCAGTTGCCGCAACGCCAGACGAACGGTCATCGCACTGACCCCGAACCGCTGGGCCAACCGGGCGTGGCCCGGCAACACATCGCCTGGTTTGAGCTGACCGGTGACGATCTCGTGACGCAATGTCTGGACAATCCGGTCGTGTTTCGGTCGGGATTTCGTACCAGCAGGCTCAGCGGCTGCACTATTCATTTTGCCACGCTGCTATCGTAGTATCCAAAATTCTGTTTCGTGTCAATTCTAATTCCGCCCGCCGCTCTGATTTGCCGGCTGTGGCCCGCGTAAGACTGCCCGACCGAGCCGGCTATGGCAGCGGCTGCCAGATGGCCGGTTGGATGCGGACCTCAGTGGGAATGTCGGCGACCACACTGGTGTTCTTATTGAAGTGGTAGATGCGTTCGACGGTGACGGAGCCGGTCGGGTCGGAGAGCAACACGCCCACGTCGCCGCGCAGCACCGCCGGCGGGCGCGCGATGCCCAGCGCCGCCCACGGGATTGTCGCGGTCAGCGTGTAGCCGGTCGCGGTTCGCTCGATCCGCAGCGCGACCGCCGTGGCTTTTTCGACGCGATCCACGGTGACTTCGCCGGTCGGCGACCAGAACCGCACCGGCTCGGTCGTGCCGGGCACGTGATAGCGGTAGAGCACCGCGATCGGACCATCGCGCGTTTCGGTCATCAACAACCGGATGTGGTTCTGGTCGCCGAGGTCGAGCTGCAAGTCCACGCTGTCGCCGGTCTTGAAGAGAAGTTTCTCGTCGCGCCCGGCATTGCGCAACGGGCTGGAATCGGCAATGACGTAGCGGGCCACCAGATTCGTCGCGTCGCGGGTCAGCCAGACCCGGCCGATGATTTCGTCGCCGACGCGCAGCAGCAGCGGGTCGGCGGCGGCGCAGGCGCCGGTCAACAGCGGCAGGCAGAGCAATCCGATGAATTTCATTCCACCCGCAAGGTGCCGCGACCGATCGGCGGGACGCCGCTGGCGGTTGGCAGCGCGTTTTTGTCAGCCCAGCACAGCCGGTAATGGCCGGCGCGGAAGAAGCAGATGTCGCCTTTGATTTCCGCGCCGGGCTGGAAGGGAGCGGTTCCGAGCGCGGTCCACGGAATGCGTCCGCGCAAATACCAGCCGCCGCCCTGGATATCGTCTTGCCACTCGCAACTCACCGATGCTTCGGGAAGCTCCCGGGTCGTGCGAGCGGCCGACCGGGTCAGGGTGACATGAACGGTGCCGCCCGGCAGGTCGAGCGTGGCGCTGAGCGCATCGTCCGTCGTCAGTTCCGGCAGTTTGGCTTCGAGGTAGAGCGCGTCGGCGTCGTAGGACAGCCAGGAGGCGTACGGGTAATCGGGATAGAATCCCGGCTGCGGCCGCGTGGCCAGCCGCACTTGGGTGGCGCCGCGAGCGCCCTGGGTGCGGGACTGGGTATAGACCGTGGCGGTGGGCGGGGGCACGGTCAGCGGCGGCAACGCCGCCAGTTGCGCGGCGGTGACGGTCAACTGACCGTTGATTCGGTGCATCCGGTCGAGGCCGGTAACGTGGAGGATACTGAAGTGCGGGTGTCCCGCGACGCAATAAAACTGCCGGTCGGAGGTCTGGCCGAACCAGCCGAAGAACGATTCCTGGCCGTGCGACACCGTGGTGGCATCCATGCCGCGTTTGGCTTCGGCAAAGTGCGCGCCCCAAAACGGCGCGGTGCGCGTGTCGCCGAAGATGGTGCTGAAAAACAGGCCGTCCGCGGTGAACAAATACCATTGTCCGTAGTTGCTGTTCAACGCCATGAACCCACCGGCTGCGCCGCGCAGTCCCCAGCCGCCGACGACCACGCCGGGCTGCGGTCGGGGCGCGCCGTTGCCCAGACCCGGCCACGGGTTGGGATACGACCAGACCTGCTGGCGGGCGCGGTCCACACCGTAGATGGGTTCGCCGAGGATGAACACCCGGTTGGCTTCGTCCACGACCACGTCCGAGAGGGTGGCCGTGTCAACGGCGTTGAGCAGTAACGGCTCGATGTCGTTGGCGTCGTACAACGGCGCGCCGTGGGCGTTGAACCCGCGCGGCGGCAGCCGCCAAACGCTCGTAACACCGCGGTGCGCCGGCATTCGCAGATAAATGGCCAGGTCCGGCCCGATGGCCGGCGCCTGCAGCCAGTAATGTGGTTTGTCGGTGAAGGTAACCTCGTCGGGCTGCGTGACGCCATCGCCGTTGGAGTCGCTCCATAGCATGAGGTAGGAGATGAACCCGTTCCATTTGCCGACCGGCCCGCCGATATCGGTGGCGGCGCCGCCGGGCGGTCGCGGTCCCATGACCTCGACCATTCGGGCATACAGCCAGTGGTTGGTATTCGGCTCGCCGTCGGGCAGCAGTCCCGGGTTGTAGGGCCGCACGCACGCCACGGCGCGGAAGTTCTCGCCCACGCGGCGCCAGATCGTGCCGCCTTTGTTCCACGACGATGCGCCCGCCACGTAGTAGGGCTGGCCGTTGACGCGGACGATGCGGTCGGGCCAGTCTTCGTAGCCGCCGAGCGCGTGCGTTTGTTCCGTCGCGACACTCATGATGTCCACGATCGTGTCGGTCAGACGCCAGCGGCCGGTCGGCCAGTCGAGTTTGAACAGCATCCCGTCGAGAATCATCTGGGTGCGGTCGCCGGGATCGAGCGCGCCGCCGCCGCCGTACTTGTGGGACCCGAGGAACTCCTTGAGAAGCTGGCCGGTTGCCGGGTCCCAGACGCTGATGCGTTTGGGCAACATGTCCCATTCGGCCACCCAGAGCCGGTTGCTGACGTCGAGGGCCAGTCCCACCGGACAGCGCATGGCCTGCGGATCGTACGGACCGGGCCGACGCCCGCCGGGCTTGCCGATGGCGCGCTGGAACTGGCCGGCGGCATCGAAGACTTTGATCTGGTTGTCGCCGGTGAAGCGGACATCCTCCGTCCCGTAGAGCGCGTTGTGTTCGTCATCGTTGGCGCGATACCAACTGGTGGGGCCGTCGCTGACGTAGATCGTGCCGTCGGCGCCGACCGCCAGCCGGTTCGGGCGGGTGAGATGATCGGTGATCAACGGCGTGTGCCGACCGTCCGCTCCGACCAGCACGATGGAGCGACCGCTGCCGGCCAGCAGCCGGCCGTCGGGCGTGAACCCGAGTCCGCCCGGTTGCGACAGCGGGATGTCACCGGCCAGTTGTTTGGTGGCCAGATCGAGGATCAGAATCTTGGATTGCCGGTCGGACGCCAGATACAGTTTGCCATCGCGCACCGCGGCGCCGCGCAGACCGAGTCGGCCCTTGTGCGACCAGATCAATTCGTGCTGAAACGTGCGCGGGTCAATCCGGTAGACATGCGCGTTGTCGCCCGCCCATTGCGCTTCGCCGGCGCCATAAACGTGCGTGCCGTCGAACACCATGTCCGACGCGCCGCAGCCGTACGGATGACTCGCGCCCCAGTGTTTCCGGCCGTCCAGGTCCAGCGCCATCAGGTCCTGTCCGTTCTCGCTGGTGATGGCCCCGACGAAAATCCGGTCCCCCGCCGCGCACACCGACCAGGCGGGATTATGGTCGGATAGCCAGCCGCTGTTGGTGGCGGTGTTGGCGCTGGGATGAAACCACGGCAGCGAGGCGCCGGCATCGTACACGCTGAACTCGTAGTTCACGCGCACCGCGTCGCGGTACAACCCGCGCCAGCGATACCGGCCCGGAGCCACGAGCGCGCCGTTCTCGCACCGGCCGTCCCAGTCAATCACCGTCCGACCCGCCGGATAGAATTGTTCCGCGACCCGGTTGCGGATGCGGCGGCCCTGGTCATCCTCGATGACGACGGTCACCCAGGCATCGCGCGGCAAGCTCAGTTCGATCGCCAGCCGATCGGTTGGCGCGGGGGTAGGCGGGGTCGTGACGGGCGCGGTGCAGCCGGCAAGCAACAGCGCCGCCAGAACCGTTGGCAGGCGGGGACGACAACGGGTCAGTAGATTCATGACCGCTCAACTAGGGAAGTATGACGTCAATTTCGGTGGGTAACTGCCCCCCCGGTTTCGGTGCGGGCGGGTTGGGCATCAGCAGAAGGAGTGGCTGTAGGCCGCCGTGGCCGTCCACATACGTGGCGATGTTGCGAAAGTCGGTGTGGACGCCCGTCGCGGCCGTGCTCGAGGACGCTTCAGGGGAAACGGGTCCGTTGTGGGACGTGCGCGGTCCCCAACTGACCAGGTCGCAGGTCAGCACGGTCTGGCTGGGGGGCGAAGTGGCGGCGGTCAGTCGGCGGGGTTTGTAGGGCGGGATGCTGTACTCGCCGTAGGTCATGTAAGGAATCGTGCCGGTGGCGTCGAAGCTGCCTTCACCGACGTAGCTGTACTGGGCGGCATAATGATACAGCACGCGCTGACTGCCGCCGCTGTGGAAGAGAATATAGGCATCCCAGCCGGGCAACGATTGCATCACGCCCGGGCAGCGAAAGGCCTCGTAGGTAAGGTATTTGTTGAGCACGAGGACGCTATTGGTCACGCCACCCCCACTCGCGCCCGACGTGGGAATGATCTGGCCCCAACCGAGCGCGTCCCACCACGAGGCCGGGCCGTTGGCGGCCGGCGCCCAGCCATCGTGATCTTCCGCCCAAACCCGCAGGCCGATCCCCAGTTGGCGCTGGTTGTTCAAACACGACACCGTGCGGGCCTTGTCGCGCGCCTGCTTCAACGCCGGCAACAACAACGCCGCCAGCAACGCAATGATGGCGATCACCACCAATAACTCGACCAACGTGAAGCCGTTTGGGTGAGTTCGTTTCATGGACGGCGCCAGCGACGCAGGAGATATTGTTCCACTTTTTCCCGGTCGACGTCCGGCAACGGACCGTGATAGAGCAAGATTTCTCCGAGGTCGCCATTCAATCCGCCGGTGGCGCCCAGCCCCGGTATGTGGCCGATGACCAGTTGGTTGGTCACGGTGCCGACCCAATCCGCGTTGTTGGCCTCGGCGGCGAGCACGCCGTTGGTGTAGATGCGGTTGAGCTTGCCGAAATCACCCGCGCCAACCACGAACGTCACGACGTGAAACTCGCGGCGCTCGCCCGTCGCAAACGACGTGAAGTACGGCGCATCCCCGAGGCCGTCATAGATGAGATTCAAGCTCGAATCGTTGCGCGCCCCAAAACACATGCCGCCGGTTTCATTGCCGGATTGGCTGAGCAATCCAAAGCCATCGCGGTTCGGACCGTTTTTGGCAAACGCCACAAACAGCATCAGTTGCGGAGCGTTCAGCACCCGGGAATCCGTGCCTTCCATCACCAGCCGGTCGGCCCGGGTGGGCGGATCGGACAGTGTCGTTTCAAACCGCACCACCGGCAGTTGCCCGGCCGCTCCGGGCACAAACCGCGGGGCGGTCTGCGATTCGTCCGCCTGCACCGCGGCTTGCGTGCGGACGGCCGAATCCGGCCAGCGCGTGACGGTCTGGCCGTTGGTCAGACCAACGAGCGCATCGGCCTTCAGCCAGAGTTGCAGACCGGCGCGGACGGGAAGATCGTCGGCCGCCACGGCCCAACCGCCCCAACTCGCCAGAACCAAGATCAACCAGTAGCGATGATGCATGATTCCTCAGCGTGAGACGCGCCGCCACCCACGGAAGCGCCAGACCAGCAGACCGCCCGCGCCCAACAGCAACATCGTTGAAGGCTCGGGAATGGCCTGCATTCCGAATACCTGGATGTCACCAATCCGGTTATCCGCACCGGCAGCGCTCGCCCAAGTGAAGCGGAGGTACTGGCCGGTGTTGGTGGTCGCCAAGGAGAAGTAATTCATCCCCTCCACCAGTCCGCCCGCCTGCGTGTGGACGGTCGTAAAGGATGTGCCGTTGGTTGAAATCCCAATCGTGAACGTGTCAGCGGCATTAAAAGTGGTGCCGCCGATGCCCCCTGGCGCGAAGTATAAGCCGACGCGCTCAAACCGAATCGGGTCGCCGTCAAAATACAACGTGAACCCGTCGCCCGTGCCCATGCTGTAGAGCACCTGGCGCTTGATGGGGTACAGGGCGTCGTTGACGTATTCCGCGGTCGTCGCATCCGTGATCGAGACAGAACCGACATCCAAGCTGAGCGTGACCGAACCGCCACCGGGGCCGCCCGTGCTCGATACGCGGTCAATGGTGCGGCTGGTGTCTTCAAAGCTGCCGGTATCGCCAAACACCCGCAGCGCGTTGAGAATCCACCGATCCGTGCCGTTACTGTCATTGATCGCGGTGGCGGTCAATCGCAGGTACTGGGCGTTCACCGCGCTGGCCAGCACCAACTGCCCTTGGTCGCCGCTGGGGGTGTAGGTGGCCGATTGGGTGGTCCACGCAATGCCATCCGGCGACGTCTCCACCGTGTACGCGGTGGCTTCCGAGCCGGCGAAGTGATCCACGTTGAGCGACTTGATGTTGCGCGTGGCATTGAAGTTGATGGTGATCGAATTCGTGCCACCGGCCGGGTTGGCTCCGCCATCCCAAAATGTCCCTTCCAGCCAGGACGACCGCAGATTGTTCACGTCAAGCCCGGGAACTACCGCCTGCTGGAGCGCGGTCAAACTCGCAGCGTACGAGTTGAGCACGTTGACGTTCTCCCGGTGGGTGAACAGGTTGGTCACAATCGTTGCTTGTGCGGAGACAGACAAAAGCCCGCTCGCGGCGACGATCGTCAGAATGTTTCCGTACCGTTTCATGTTGATTCTCCCGTTGTGACGCGCGCCGTCACCGCCGCGCGCGTCGGTGGTTGTACTGCTTTCACTTCGTTCTCGAACCGTGCCGGCAGCTCGGTGACACGCGGAACGTCTTTCCCGCCCCGTTGCGCTGCCAGCAAATCCAAACAGGCATGCAACACCTCGGCCGTGTCGTAGCCGAGTCGTTGCACCCCGACCGGGCGTGGCCCGGCCCAGGGAAAATTCGCATGGGCCAGCACGTGGATGTCTCGCCCCAGTTCCGCCCCACCAGCGCGCAGACCCGCCAGCGCCGCCTCCACATAATTGTCATCCCCAATCACCAAACCGTCCACCCGCTGCGCCGCAGGGGCCGTCAGCAACAATCGCACATACGCCGCCGCCGCCTCGCACAGATGCGGCGTCATCGGCAACCGCCACTCCGGTCGGACCACCAGACCGTGACCCGCCGCCAGGCCGGTAATGTCATGTTTGCCCAGTTCGTCGTGCTGGATTAGCACCGTCACCCGCCGACATCCCTGCCCGGCCAACCAGCGAAACGCCCGATCGTAAAACCCGGATCGAAACGAAACCACCGGACAGAACCGCGGGTCGTCCGTCAACGCCACGCGCGGGACGCCGGCACGTTTCAGCAACGGCGTGTCTTTGAGGTGACCGGGGTGCGAGGCAAAAATCAACCCGGCCAGACAATGCGAATCCAGCAACTCCACCAGTCGGCCGTACTCGGGCGCTCGCGGCCCAAGATCGAGCGCGTAGAACGGCAGGATCTGACAATGCCGCGCCCGAGCGATGGCCGTGCTTTGATTGACCAACGTCGCGTAGAACCGCGACCAGAGAAACTGCGTATTGGCCGGGTCGTGGGGCAGCAGCAGTCCGTAGCGCGGCGGCGGCTATTTGCCGGCAACGAACGTACCGCTACGGTCGCGCGTTTCGAGCAACCCCTCCCGGACAAGCTGGGTGACCACCCGGCGAATGGTCAGCAGCGACACGCCATGCTCACGGGCAAGCTCGCGTTGCGGCGGCAAGCATTGCCCGGGCTGCCACTGACCGTGGTGGAGCGCCTGGCGGAAATCTCGAACCACCGCCTCCCGCACCACCGGCTTTCTGCCCCGTGCATCCATCTGTAGTGCTATTGATAATGAATTTAAGATACAGATGCAAAACAAATTTTAGGGGAGAGTGTCTGGCGGGTGCACCGCAAGTTTTGATCTGGTCCGGAATTGTAGGGCGCGAATCCCTGTCGTTTAGGGTTCGCGCCGCGACCATTGGTTCACACCCAAAACCAACGGCGGGCAGCCTGGACGACAGGCGTGCCCGCCCCACAAAACTTGCGGTGCGCCCGTGTTTGGCAGTCGGTCGCCGTTCCCGCCGTGCCCCGCGCGGGGTGAGAGGGCACGCGGAGGCAGCCGCACGACTCATCGCAATCGTTTCGACTCAGGCCTGGCCGTAGTAGGCGCGGGGGCCGTGTTTGCGGAGGAAATGTTTGTCGAGCAGGACGCGCGGGATGGGTTTGGCGCGCGGTTGGATCGCCAGCGTCAGCGTCGCCATCTCGGCCATCGCTTCGAGGGCGATGGCGTTCTCGAGCGCCTTGGCCGGCGTCGGCCCCCACACGAACGGCGCGTGCCCGGCCACGAGCACGGCCGGCACGTGGTCGGGATTGAGGTTCCCCCCGGTGAACCGCTCGACGATGACTTTGCCGGTATTCAATTCGTAATCGCCGCGGATCTCCGCCGTCGTCAACGATCGGGTGACCGGCACCGGCCCGTGACAATGATCGGCGTGGGTCGTGCCGAAACAGGGAATCTCCCGGCGCGCTTGCGCCCACGCGGTCGCTTGCACCGAGTGCGTGTGAACGATGCCGCCGATGTTCGGGAAATGCTGGTAGAGATGCAGGTGCGTGGCGGTGTCGGACGACGGACGTTTCGTACCGGCCAGAACCCGGCCGTCAGCGAGCGACAGGACCACGATGTCGTCGGGCGTGAGTGCGGCGTAATCCACGCCACTCGGTTTGATGGCCATCACCCCGGCCCGCCGGTCCGCGCCACTGGCGTTGCCGAAGGTCAGCACCACGAGGCCGGCGCGGACGATTTCCTGATTGATGCGGCAGACGTCTTCGCGCAGGGCGAGGCACTTCATCCGTGGCGCACCTCGTCGCGCAGGGCCAGCAGTTCTTTCATCAGGTCGTGGAGATTTTCGGCGTGGCCGGTGGTGCCGTGGATGTCGTGGAGCCGGCGATACTGGCGGTACAGCCGGTCGTAGCGGGCAACGTTCGTCGGGTTGGGCAGGAATTTTTTCTTCAGCGTGCCGGTCATCGCCGCGGCGGCTTCGGCAAAGTTCGGATGCGCGCCGCCGACCACCGCGCCGGCCATCGCCGCGCCGAGCGCGCAGGTCTGGGCGCTGCGGGAGATTTCCATCGGACGATTCAACACGTCGGCGTAAATCTGCATCACGAGCGTGTTCTTGACCGAGATGCCGCCGCAGTTGACAACCCGGTCGGCTTTGACGCCGTACTCTTCAAACCGCTCGACGATGCGGCGCGCGCCGAACGCAGTTGCTTCAACCAGCGCCCGGTAGATTTCGGCCGGCGTGCTGTGCAACGTCAGCCCCACCAGCAACCCGGTCAGCCGCTGGTCGGTGAGGATGGTACGGTTGCCGTTATGCCAATCCAGCCCCAGCAGACCGCTCTCGCCGGGCTGGAGTTTCGCCGCGCCTTTGGTCAACGTCTCATGCGACTGGCCGCTGCAACGGACGAACCAGTTAAAGATGTCGCCCACCGCCGACTGCCCGGCCTCCAGGCCGTAGTAACCCGGCAGGATGGATTCGGGCACGATGCCGCACAGGCCGGGAATGTCCGGCAACTTCTCCGCCAGCGGCGCGACCATCATGTCGCAGGTGGACGTGCCGATGATTTTCACGAGCGTACCGGGCCGAATGCCGGACCCGACGCCGCCCAAGTGGGCGTCGAACGCCCCGACCGCGACCGGGCTACCGGGTCGCAGCCCGAGTTTTTTCGCCCAGTCTTCCGTCAACTCACCGGCCGCGTCGGCCACCGTGTAGGCGCGGTTGGGCAACGTGCGGCGGACGCGGACCAGTTTGGGATCGAGCGCGCGCAGAAACTCTTCGTCGGGATACCCGCCCCAGTCCGGGTGGAACATCGCCTTGTGACCGGCGGCGCAGATGCCGCGTTTCAGTTTGTCGGGGTGATCCGTGCCGGTCAGCACCGCGGCCATCCAATCGGCGTGCTCGACCCAGGTGCAGGCGGCGTCGAAGACGGCCGGTGCTTCTTTGGCGCAATGCCAGATTTTCGACCAGAACCATTCGCTGGAATATTTCCCGCCGCACTTGGCCAGATACTGCGGCCGCATCGCGGCGGCGGTGGCGGTGATCGCCTCCGCCTCGGCGAAGCCGGTATGATCTTTCCAAAGCCACGCCAGCGCGGCCGGCGTTTTTTTGAAGGCGGTGTGAAACGCGAGCGGCTGGCCGTGTTCATCCACCGGCAACGGCGTGCTGCCGGTGGTGTCCACGCCGATGCCGACGATGTCGGCGGCGCGCACCCGGCGCAGACACGCTTTGACGCAGGCGACCGTGCCATCGAGATAATCCTGCGGATGTTGCCGGGCGAGGTTGACGTTTTTGCGATCGAGGATGATGCCGGCATCTCCGTGCGGGTAGTGAAACACCTGCGAGGCCAGTTCCTTGCCGGTGGCGCAGTCCACCACCAGAGCGCGGACCGAGTTGGTGCCAAAATCCAGTCCCAGTGCGAGTTGTTTCATGCCGCCGGGTTATAGGCGAAACCGGCCGGCCCGGCAAACTGGATCTCCGCTGCAAATGTGGGAGCGCCCTTCCGGGCGC
>CAZHLM010000008.1:5299-22938 GCA_964533295.1 uncultured Verrucomicrobiota bacterium | reverse complement strand
CGGCCATGTCGCGCCCGGAAGGGCGCTCCCACAAGTCGCGGCCACCGGCTTATTGCAAGGTCACCGTGCCCCAGCGGGCAGGGCTGAACTCGGCTTCCGTGGGCACGTCGTTGACGACGTTGGTTTCCTTGTCCACCCAGTGGATCCGCTGCGCAATGCGGGCGCCGGTGTCGTCGCCGAAGAGCAGACCGACGTCGGCTTTGATCGGCTGGCCGCGGGCCGGGCTGTGAGCCAACACACTCCACGGAATCGTGGCGATCACCTTGTATTCGTTCTGACCGGGGAATGCCTGCCACTGAATCGCCGGCTCTTCGCTGACGTAGCGGAACGTGACACTGCGCACGGGCGAGCGGAACGTGTACGGTTTGTCGCCGGGGCCGTCGGGCCGGTAGACCACCGCGATCGGCCGGCCGCTGAGGCTCGTGAGCAGGACGCGGCTGTTGCCGAAGTACAGGTTCACGCTGTCGCCGCTCTTGAACGCTTCGGGCGGCAGATTGCCTTTGTTGACCAGCGGTGTGGTGTCAAACACCTGCCACGCGACGTAGAGATTCTGGTCGTCGTAGCGCAGGAGCGCGCGCCCGACTTCCTCCCGGCCCTGTCGGATCACGATCGCGTCATCGCCGAACGTGACGGAGCCGTTGAACGGGCCGCCGCGCGCGACGGTGTAGGCGGTGGTTTGCGCTCCGCCGCCCGTTCGCGGCTGAAACTGCCGGCATTGGGCGACCAGCTCGTCGGTGAGTTGGATGGTGACCGGCGACAGATCGGTGATCGTTTCCAAGCCGGTGACCTCGGCGACGCGAACGTCCGTGTGGCCGTAGGTCATGCGGACGCGGCCGTCGCGTTGGCGGCTCATCCAGCCGCTGAACGGCTCGCCGTCGAGCGTGGTGTCGTTGATCGGCACGCCGGCGATTTTCTCCTCGGCCGGTAGCTTGCTCGGGGCCATGCGCTGGTCGGTAAACAACTCGGCGAGATACACGCCGTCGTCGCGGATCAGGAATTCCTGACCGATGTTGCCGCGGATGGAGAAAGCGTCGTGCTGGTCGTTCAACGGCCAGACGCCGGTAATCTTCAGCGCGCCCATCACCACGCCGGGCAGCGCCATCGGCGCGGTCATCGCGCCGTGGACGGCAATCCAGTAGTTGGGATAGCGCCAACGCAAGCGACCTTCGTGGTCAAAGCCGGCAAACCAGTGCAGCCCGTGAACGACATTGTGCTCGTCCACGTGCAAGCCGCTGGGGATGGTGCCGAGATAGCCGAAACGGGTCCGATACATGTCGCCGCGCGCTTGGCCGGCGTCGCCGGGAAGTTTCCGGGCTTTGAGCGCGTCATAAATCGGCGCGCCGTCGGACGTGAAGCGGACCGGCGCGAACGCAAACCCGCTGTGATACCAGGTCAGGTCCTTGTAGCACCGGTAGCCCCAGGCGCCGATCAGCACGTTCGGCTTGCCGGGGTCGAACCACTGGAACTCATCGTCGCTCTGAAATCCGTCGCCGTTGAGATCGCTCCAACTGAAGACGGCTTCGGGATTGCGCGAGCGCGACGGGTAGTCCTTCGGCAACGCGTTGGCGTGACCCAGCGCTGCCACGCAGACCCAGCGGTCGCCGCGTTTCAGGAACACACGCGGCAGATGTTCGCCCTCGATGTAGTACTCGCGCGGCTGGCCGCTGACATCGCTGATGAAATGGTTGCCGTTGCCGAAACTGACCGGCCCGAACTGGCCGAGGGTGAACACGGCGTGTTTGCCGGGCTGCGGATCCGGTCGGCCGCCGATCAGTTCGCGGACGGTGTAGGTGTAGTGGGCGAAATCCACGTGGTGGAACAGACCGGAACTGATCCCGAGATCGGGCAGGTCATCGCTCATCGCGCCGCCCGAACCGGAATAGCTCGTGCCGCCGATGTAATCCCGCACCAGCGCACCGCTGGCCGTGTCCCAAACGCTGACGCGCTTGACGGTGTAGTTGGCCTCCGTCACCCACAGGAACTTGCCGCCGGCCCGTTCTTCGACGGCCAACGCCACCGGGTTCTGCATCCGCCGCGGATTCCACGGACCCGGGCGGTGTCCGCCCGGCTCGCCGATGGTGCCGATGCGCTGGCCCGCCGGGTTGAAGACTTTCACGTTTTGCTCGGCGGCGTCGCTGACGTAAATCTGGCCCGCGCTGTCGGTGGCCACCGCCAACGGTTGCGCCACGTCGAACAGCGGCTGGCCGTCGTTGAGAAGGATCAACTCGCCGTTGGGTCGGAACGCCACCCCTTTCGGGGCGGGCGCCGGTATCTCTTTCGTCACCGCGCCGCTGTCGCCATCCACCAGCAAGACTTTCTTCGCGGCGAGCATTGCCACCGCCACCGACTTGCCGTGGACGGCGAGGCCGGTGGCTGGCTCCGGCAGTTCCACCTCCGGCGCGCTCGTGAAGGCGACCGGCTCGCCGGTGTTCGGATTCAACCGCCCGAGCTTGCGCGCGCCGGTTCCGCCGATGCTGCCGGTCGCGAAATAAACATGCTCGGCATTCGCGGCGATGTGCCACGCGCCGCTGCCGAGGCGCACCCATTCCCAAATCTTGCGGCCGTCTTCCGCGAGACCAATGAACCCGACACCGCATTCGCCGCCGTGATCGCCGAGAAACACGCGCCCGCGACTGGTTGAGGAGGCCGGCACCGCCCCGACGGCGCAGGGCGCGGAGTGGTCGGACAACCACCCACCCGTGCCGTCGGCCGTGTGCCAGGGCGGCGTGCCGGGATTGTAGAAGCTGCCGGCATGGACAACGCCGATGCCACGATGGGCGATGGCGCGCACGGTGTACGTGCCGGGCGCGACCACGTCGCCGAGGAACAACGACCGTTCGGCGTTCCATTTGCCTTCCGCCCGGCCATCCCACGGGATTTCGACAATCCGTTTGTCGCCGGCGGTCTTCGCCACGTAATGACTCACGTCGAGATGCGACGCGAGGTTGCGGACGCGCTGACCCTGCGCGTCGTCAATGACCACCGATAGCTTGACCGCGTCCCGCGGCACTTCGAGCCGGAGGACAACCGGACCTTGCAGCGTGCCGTTGGTGTCCTCGGTCTCGACGCGCGGCAGGTTGCCGGTCGCGAGCAATTCCAACTCGCCCCAGTTCTGCGGGCTTTGATAGAGCACGATCCGTTGCGGCTGGGCGAGATTGATCGGGTCGGCCCACATCACGGCCGGCCATTTCGTGCCCGACGGACCGCCCCAGAAGTATTCGCCGGAGAACCGCAGTTTGAGGCCGGCAGCGATTTGCGGGTTGCGGTAGAGCAGCTTCCACGGGATGCGAATCTCCTGCACGTACCCGCGCGCGTCGCTGTCCGCTTGAAAGGCCTGTTGGTACCCGGAGTCGTCGTGGAGAACTTTGCCCGCGCCGCGGAACACCGTTGCGTCCGTCGCCAGCGGATTGTCGTAGGCGATGTGGGTGATCTGTTTGTCATACTTCGAGCTGTACCACGCGGTGAAATGGATCTGGGAATAATCGGTGATGAACCGGCCTTGAAAGGAATCGCTCATCCAGCCTTCGCCGGCAGCGCGATCGGGATCCACGTTGTTGATCAGCGGCGTCGGGTCTTTCCATTTCAAGCCGAGATAGAGCGCCTCGCTGTCCCACATGGCGTGGACGCGCACGGAATAGCGGTCGCGCAAACTGCGGGCGTTATAGACGAACATCTCGCCCGAGGTGTCCCACTCGTCGAGCCGGCCATCCACCACGACGGGCTTGGCCACCGGCACCGCGCGCAGCATGCCATGATTACTTTGCAACGGCAACGCCCACGCGCCCGTCGCCCCCAGCCACGCCATCAACCACAAACGTTTCATTCAAACTCCATTTCCCCCCAGCCGCCCGGGGTCAGTTCCACTTCCGTTGGAATATCGCTCACCGTCGTGGCGAGCCGGTGAAACAGGTTACAACGTTGGACGGTCAGCAGCCCGCCGTCGTTCGACAACAAGACGCCCAAATCCCCGGCCAGCCGCCGGCCCGCCTCCCACGTCACGCCGAGCGTCGCCAGGGGCACGCGCGCCTCGCACACGTAGCCGGTCGCGGTCGCGACAAA
The DNA here is from genome assembly GCA_964533295.1 of uncultured Verrucomicrobiota bacterium. Taxonomy (GTDB): domain Bacteria; phylum Verrucomicrobiota; class Verrucomicrobiia; order Palsa-1439; family Palsa-1439; genus OMJI01. The sequence goes on along the minus strand of CAZHLM010000008.1, from coordinate 18,879 downwards.
TTTCACCGCCACGTCCGCCGCCACCTCCACCGAGTCAAACGTCACCCGCCGCACCGGCGAACTGAACTCCACCGGCCTGCCGCCCGGCCACACCTGCCGGTACAACACGGCCACCGGCCCCGCCGGCACCAGCAACAAACGCAAATCCCCGGCCACCGGCTTTGTCCGCCCGTCGCGCGCGGGACCGAACATCAAATCCACTGCGTCGCCCTCCTTGAAATGATGGAGCGGATCCTGCCCGCGGTTCATCAACGGCGAAGCGTCCGTGACCCGGTACGCGAGATACAAGTTCTCCCGATCATGCGCCAGCGCCGCCGCCGCCGTTGGCTGACGGCCACACACGATCGTGTGAAACTTCACCCCGTCCCAATCCGCCAGATCACCATCCACGATCGGTGCCCGCCCATACCGGTCGGCCACGACGAATCGCCCGGCATTGTCCGCCAAAACCGTTCGCGCCAGCCCGCCCAACGGCAGATCGCACCAGAAGGCGACCACAAGAATAAACAGCACTATGTTTCGGGCTTGCGTCATGGCAAATGGGCCGAACTTTGTCCCGACTATGACAATAACAAATCAAACGTCAAGCCGATGATGGGTTTATGGAGTCTTGCGAAATCAAACTGAAATTGTCACTGTGTCGCTTGGCCGATTGCCATCGTCCACAACATGACAAAGTGACCCCTTCACGCCAAACCGATGTCCTCGCCCAACTGCGCCACCGCATCGTGACCGGCGACTATCAGCCCGGCCAGCGCCTGCCAACCCGCCGCGAACTCGAAGAACAATTCCACGTCAGCCGCGTCACGGTTCAAGCCGCCCTCGACCGCTTGGCGGAAGACGGCTTTGTCGTTGCAGACGGCCGGCGCGGCACGTTTGTTCACCAGTATCCGCCGCACCGGACCCGGTACGCGCTGGTCCTGCCCACCGCGCCCAACGCGTTTGGCTGGTCCCACTATCTCACCGCGCTGCTGAACGAAGCACAACGGTACCACGACGACGCCCACCGCCAAATCTTTCCGTTCCATCGCGAGAGCACCGATCCGCGCCGCTCGCTCGCCCAGCTTGACGCCGACATCCTCGCCGACCGGCTGGCAGGGATCATCTTCGCGCCCACCTGGGACAGTTTCCCCAACTCGCCCATGCACCAACGTCCCGCCCTCCCCCGCGTCGCCATCAATTGCGGTCCCGCCCAACATGTCGTCACCCCGCACACCGCCAGCCTCGCCCAACTCGCCGTCCCGCACCTCGTCGCGCGTGGCCGACGCCGGTTTGCTGTGCTGGCGTACCAGTCCGATGCCACGCACGTCGCCGCGGAATTCGCGCCCCTGCTCAACGCCCACGGCCTCGCGTTCGAACGCCGCTGGTTTCAAGCCACCGGCACCGGCAGCGCCGCGCACTGCCTCGAATTGATGTTCCACCCCAGCCAGGGCGACCGGCCCGACGGCCTGTTCATCCTCGACGACAATCTCGTGCCGGAAGCCACCCGCGCGTTGGCCGCACTGAAACTGAAGATACCGGCCGAGCTGGAAGTGCTGGCCCACACCAACTTCCCCTGGCCCACCGAAAGCGCGGTGCCGGTCACCCGCCTCGGCTTCGACGTGCGCCGACTCCTCGAAACCGCGATTCAGATCGTTGACCGCCGCCGCCGCGGTGAACCCGTCGCCCCCGTCACCGCCGTCCCCGCCACCTGGAATCCGACCGCCTGAACCGCGCGCCGGCGCTCCGCGCATTTGTTGCACCGGCCGCACGGCCGACCGCGCCGCGGCGCCAGACAGGAAAAACTCAACTCCAAAGGCAGATGCTGAAAGCGCCGCACCACCCGGGCCTTGTCCCACCGGCGAAACGGCGCGATCACCCGCACCCCGGTCAGCCGACCAAAATCCCGAAAGAATCGCGGCGTCGCATCCCCGAACGGATTGTGTCCCAACGACCCCAATGCAATCACGGGAACGCGCCGCTGCTCGCAAAACACCGCCGCCAGCGACAGCAACAGCAAGTTCCGCCCCGGCAGGTACACCGCCGCGTCCGCCGTCCGCGCGCCCGGCGGATTGCGCCCGGTCAAACTCCAGTGCCGTCCCAACAAACGGCCAACCGGCAATTCGAGCACCGTCAACGGAGCATGCCGCAACCGCGCCGCGCGCAAGAACCGCCGCAACCACCGCAGTTCGGCCGACTCCCAGACGAAACCCTGCCGGATATAGAGCGGATAGACGCGCCGATATTGTGTGGTCAAATGAGCCAGCAGCGCGCAACTATCCAGCCCGCCACTGACCAGCGCGCACACGGAGGACTTCACTTGCCCTGCCGGACTTCGTCCTTTTTCCGCTCCCACTCCTCGCGCAATTTTTGCACGGCGCGGCGAAAATGATCGGAGAGTTTCCCGGCCTGTTCGGGATCCGCGGCGGCGGCGATTTTTGGTTTCTCGGTGATTTCCAACTCGGCGATTTTCGCGGTGTAAATCTTGTCCAACTCCGCCAACCGCGCTTTCTGTTCCGCGGTCAGCTTCGGCCCGGCCTCGCCGGCCCGCTCCATCGCCAACTCCCACGCCGATTTGAGCGCCATCAGATTTTGACCCTCACCTCGTCGCCTTCGACGACGCATTCAAACGCCGCGACGCTGACCGGGATGTTCGGCGATTTGCCGGTGGTGACGTTGAACCGCCAGCCATGCCACGGACAAACCAGATTCTCGCCTTCCAAAATTCCCTCGCCGAGTGGTCCGCCTTGATGGGGGCAGACGTTGTCGCAGGCGTGAAACTTCCCGCCCACATTGGCCAGCGCCAGTTCGCGGTCGCCCGCCATCACCGTCTTGCACTCGCCCGGCTTCAAATCCGACACCTTCGCCACCGTCTTGAAATCACTCATGAATTGTTTTCTCCTCCCGAAACCCCTACGCTTCTCGCATGAATCCCCACCGCTTTCAAGAGGCGATTTCCCGGATCGACGCGGTCAACGCCGCCGACCCGCGCGGGCAGGAATTGCCTTACTCCCAGCGTCTCAGCGCCTGGGTCGAGCGGCTCTGCCCCAACGCCTCCGAACCGTTGCGCCTCGCCGCCCGGGCGCAACACATCGCCCGCTGGGAATCGCCGCGCGCCGCCTACCCGCCCGGCCGCCTCGGCTATCTCCAGTGGCGCGAGGAACTCAAGGAATTCCATGCCGACAAAGCCGGCGCGATTCTCGCCGAGGTCGGTTATGACCCGGAGACGATTGATCGAGTCCAACACCTGATCCGCAAACGCAATTTTCCCCGCGACGAAGAAGGGCGCATCCTCGAAGACGCCCTCTGCCTCGTTTTCCTCGAAACCCAACTGGCCGACACCGTCGCCAAAACCGGCGAGGAAAAAATGATCGGCATTCTCCAGAAAACCTGGCGCAAAATGACCCCGCAGGCCCGGCAAATCGCGTTGACCCTCCCGATGAGCGCAGGCTGCCGGGCCTTGGTGGAACGAGCTTTGAAGTAGTGGACGATGCCGTCAGAACGCGGCGGCCCCTCACCCTGACCCTCTCCCCGCTCGCGGGGAGAGGGAAACCGGTGTGAGAATCCAACTCACCAATCAATGATCTCCCTTGGATCCACAAAGCAAATTCCCTCTCCCCATTCGATGGGCAGAGGGTTAAGGTGAGGGGTTTCCCGACAGTATGATTCCGATCAAAATCGTGGACGAACTCGACCAACAACTGTTGCAGGTCATCCAAACCGAAGTCCCGGTCGTGGCGCGACCGTGGGCCGCCATCGCCGCGCCGCTCGGCATCGGCGAGACCGACGTGCTGGAGCGTGTCGCCGCGCTGAAAACTGCGCGTGTCATCCGCCAGATCAGCGCCATCTTCGACACGAAAGCCCTCGGCTACCAATCCACCCTCGTCGCCTGCCAATGTGACCCCGCCCGCGAGGCCGAAGCCGCCGCGATCATCAACGCGCATCCGGGCGTCTCCCACAACTATCACCGCGACCACCCGTTCAATCTCTGGTACACACTCGCCGTCGCGCCAACCTCCCGGCTCGGATTGCCACGCACGCTGGAAATTCTCCATCGTGAAACCGGCGCGCGCAGCACCCGCCCGTTGCCCACGCTCCAGCTTTTCAAAATCGGCGTGGAACTCGACGTCGCCGGCACGAGCCGCGCCGACGAAAAAACCACCGCCGGGTACCGGCCCCACCAGCACGGCGCCGCCACCGCGCCCGTCCACATCCCGTTCGTCCGCGAGATGCAACGAGACCTGCCGCTCGAACCCGAACCGTTTGTTGCGGTGGCCGGTCGGCTTGGCATCTCGTTGGAGGAACTACAGCGAATCACGGCAACCATGAAGGCGGCCGGCCAGCTCCGCCGCGTCAGCGCGGTGCTGCGCCACCGCGAACTCGGATTTCGCGCCAATGGCATGGGTGTTTGGGCCGTGCCCGGCAACGACGCAGAGATTCAACGGATCGGCGAGCAAATGGCGGCCTATCGGGCGGTGACGCATTGCTACCGGCGACCAACGTACCCGGACTGGCCCTACAACATTTTCACAATGATCCACGCCCGCACCCGGGAGGAATGCCAGGCCATCGTCGCTGCCATCGCGCAGGAGACCGGCGTGACCTGCCACGACGTGCTCTACTCCACCACGGAATACAAGAAAGCCCGCGTCCAGTATTTCACTGACGCCGAAGCCGCTTGGGAGGCCCCCCACCTCGCTGTGCCAGCAGCCGGTTAAAATCCCCGCAACAACGATGGCGGAATATCCTTCGCCGGATCCGTCATCGCCGGCGCGTTGGTCGGCGCCGCGGCGGTTTGGGCGGCGCGCATGACATTCAGAAACGTCTCCGCCGGCACGAAACCGACTTGCCGGTATTGTGACAATTCCCGGCCGTCGGCGGTGAAGAATACAAACGTCGGCACGCCCAGAATCCGGTAGTCCCGAACCAACTGCTCGACTTCGGGCGACCCGCTGCGTGTCAGGTCCGCTTTGACCATCCGAAACTGCTTCGACGCCTCGACGATCCGCGGATCGGTGAACGTCCGCTTGTCCATCTCATGACACGGCAGACACCAATCCGCGTAGAAATCCACCAGCACGGGCTTACCGGGATGGGTCAGGATCGCGGCCGAATACGGCTCCCACGCGATGGGCGACTGGCCGGCTTTCGGCCCAATCACCGGCCAGACAAACCAGACCGCCACCGCCAGCAACAACACGCCAAAGACGCGTTTCACCTGCACCATCCACGTGCCGGACCTCGGCAGGCGCGCCAGCAACCCGGAAAATGTCCCCAACACCACATAGGGCAACGCCAACCCCGTGGCGAAAACCGCAAACCACCACCATTGCCGGCTCGTCCCGACATACGCCAGCAACGCCACCACAAACGGCGCCAGACACGGCGCGGCGATGATGCCGAGCGTCGCGCCCAACAGGAACACGCCAAGCTGACCGCCCCGCGCCGAGAGGTCACCGGCCCGTTGAACGAGAAACTGGGGCGGCCGCAGTTCAAACAACCCGAACATGCTCAACGCCAGCACCACCAGCAGCAGCGCGATCCCCACCAACACCGCCGGGCTTTGCAGCAGCGCGCCGAACAACCCGCCCGTCAGCGCCGCGATGACGCCGAGAATCGTGTACGACACCACAATCCCCGCGCAATACATCAGCGCGCCGCCAAACGCCTGGCCGCGCGTCTTACCGGCGCTGCCGCCGAAATAACTGACCGTGATCGCGATCATCGGGTACACGCACGGCGTCAGGTTCAAGGCCAGTCCGCCGAGGAAAATCAACAACCCCGCCACGAGCCAGCCGCGTTCGGCGATCGCGCGCGCAATCCGATTGTCCGACTCGGCCGGTGCCTCGGTGGCGGCGGTCGGTGGCGGGAACCATTCGGGATGGGCTGGCTGCGGGGTCGCCGTGCCGATCTCCGTTTGCAGCGCGACCGGCAAGCGTTGCGGGGCAAGACAGACGTTGTCATCGCACGCCTGATACGTCAGCACGCCGGTCAACTCCACCGGCCCGACCGGCGCATCGGGTTTCACGCGGCCTTCGATCAGGATGGTGGTTGTGCCGGAATACAACGCGACCGGGTTGCTGGCCCATGCCACAATCGCTGGTTTGCCGACCGGATAAGTCACCTTGCCGAACTCAATGCCGGGCGCTCCCTCAAACGTCAGCCGCGTCGGAATCAACTCCGGCAACGACGCCGGATTCGCGTTCACGTGCCACGGCTCGGCGATGTCCACGACCACCGCCACGCGAAACTCCCTGCCCGGCGCGAGCCGGTCGTGCGACAGATACGCGGTGGCGGTGACTTCCTCCGCCCGCGCGGCGCCCGCGCCGGCCAAACCGGCGAGGAGAATCCAAGTGGCGATGAGTCGCTTCATTTTCGTAAAATGATCTTCAAATCCCCCTCCAACACCACCGGCTCCACGAAACCGACGTGGCGCTGGATGATGTTGCGGTTCTGGTCGAGCACGAACGTCGTCGGCACGGCGGTGATGCCGCCGAAACCGTCGAGCGTTTTCCGGTTACACCGCAGCATGGGAAAATCCACCGGCCGCTCCGCCACGTTCGTTCGCAACTCCGCGTCCGACCCGGTATCCAGCGCGACGCCGAACACCGCCACCTCGGCGCTGCCATATTTCTTCCGCAGCGCGCCCAGCGACTGGATCTGCCGCGCCGACGGCCGGTCGCGGCTGAGGAAAAAGGTGACGATGACGGCGGCACTGCGGCATTCGGCTAGTTTGACCACCGCGCCGGTGGCGTCGCTCAACTCGAACATCGGCGCCGGCGGCGCCACCCGCATGGCGGGGGCGTCCGGTTCGGTTTCGGCGTGCGCCGCAAGGATCATCCATCCCAGCGCCAGTCCCAGCCCGATGACTTTCACAACGTCATCCATAGACAATCCTTCGGCCAACCGCAAACCTTTGTCGCCCTCGCCCGTTCAAGCTTTGGGCAGCGTGAAGTAGAACCGACTGCCTTTGTCCGGCTCGCTTTCCGCCCACACCCGGCCGCGATGGGCTTGGACAATGTGTTTGACGATGCTCAAGCCGAGGCCGGTGCCACCCACGTCGCGGCTGCGCGCCTTGTCCACGCGGTAGAACCGCTCGAAAATGCGGTCGAGATGTTCCGCCGGAATGCCGGGGCCGTTGTCGGCCACGCAGACGATCAATTCGGCCGGCGTCTCGGTGGCGGTGACCGTGACCCGGCTGCCGGGCGGCGTGTATTTCACCGCGTTGTCCAGCAGGTTGAGAAACACTTGATGAAGCCGACTCGGATCGCCGGGGACCACCGGAAAATCGCTGGGAATCTCCACATCCAGCCGTGTTTTCTTCGCCGCCGCCTGGGGTCCGAGTTCGTCGCGCGCCCCCTCCGCCAACGACCGCAACGCCACGCTGGTCAGGCTGAGTTGTTTCGCCGGCGATTCCAGCGCGGAAATGGTCAGCAGGTCGCCAATCAACGACTCCAACCGGGAAGAATGTCGTTGAATCGTCCGCAAAAAACTGTCGGCGGTGTCCGCATCGGGCCGGGGTTCTTCGAGCAGCGTTTCGACGTAGCCTTTGATGATCGAGAGCGGCGTGCGCAACTCGTGACTGACGTTGGCGACGAAATCCTTGCGCATGTTCTCGAGCGTCTCGATCCGCGTGATGTCGTGCAGCACGATCACCGCGCCGGTCGGCTGCCCGGCGGGGCCGCGCAACCGCGTGGCGTTGACCTCAAACACCCGTTCCGCCGGTCCGGGAAACGTCAACTCGCGGGCCGTGACCTGGTCTTCCGCGAGCGCCTGGGCGACGACTTCCTGCAGCGCGCTGTTGCGGAACACTTCCAGGACGGAGCGGCCGGTAATGATGGCGGGGACGTTGAGTTGCCGCTGCAACGCGCGGTTGGCGAGCCGGATCGTGCCGGTCGCGTCCACCACGAGCACGCCTTCGGTCATGTTGGCAAGGGTGGCGTGCAACTCCGCTTTCTCGGCGTTCAACTCGCGCAACCGACTCTCGAGTTGGGCGGCCATCGTGTTCAACCCGGTGGCCAGCGCCGCCAATTCGCCGTCGAACCCGGTAGGCACGCGCACGGTGAGATCGCCGGCGGCGACGCGGCGCGTCAGATCGCGCATCTGGCGCAACGGTTGCGTGATGCGCCGCGCCAGCAGGAACGCCACCGGCACCGCCAACAGCGTGATGCCGATGCTGGCCCACGTCACCGCCCGTTGCACGTGTTGCGCCGTCTGTTGCACCTCCGTCAGCGGCAGGGCGACCCGCACCACGTGCGACCGGGTCGTCCCCACCGGCACGGCCACGAAAAGCTGATCCGTGCTCGCGCCGGATTCGCGGCGTTGCGCATGCCCGACGAGACCCGCGCGCGCGGCGACAATCTCCTCCCGCTCCCGCAAATCCGTCTCGGCCGTCGCGCGGGCGGTTTCGGCCAGAACCCGGCCATCCGTCGCCACCACGGTCAGGCGCAAGCGGGTGCGTTCGGCCACCTCCTGGGCGAGTTGCTGCACCACGGCGGGCTTCGCCAGATGAGGCGCCACCGTCTGCGCCGCCAGTTCGGCGTGACGAACGAGATCGGCCCGAATCAAGTCGGTCAAATGCGGCGGGAGCGTCAGTTGCAAGCTGAGGTGGATGGCCAACAGCAAAGCAATCAGCAGCCCGACGATCCCGAAAAACCATCTCCATTGCAGGCTGAGATTCACGAAGCCAGACACTACCGGAGGCCCCCGGCGGATTCAACCCGCCAACCGCCGCATCACACGGCTTCGGCAAACCGGTAGCCCACGCCGCGGATGGTCTCGACGTAGTCGGCCGCCGCGCCGAGCTTCTCGCGCAACCGCCGCACATGCGTGTCAATCGTCCGCGTATCCACATCGCCCTCGTAGCCCCACACGTCCGTCAACAAACGATCGCGCGTCTGCACCCGGCCCCGCCGCTCCATCATCGTCGTCAGCAGCTTGAACTCCGTCGCCGTCAAATCCACCGGCTTGCCTTTTACGGTGACGGTATGTTTCGCGGTGTCCACCATCAAGTCCCCCACCTTGAGGACTTCCGACGCGGACGCCTCGCCGCGCGCCCGGCGCAACACCGATTTGACGCGCAACGTCAGTTCGCGCGGGCTGAACGGCTTGGTCACGTAATCATCCGCCCCCAGCTCCAGCCCCACGATCCGGTCCACCTCCTCCGCCTTGGCCGTCAGCATGATCACCGGAATGCCGGCGGTCTTCGGGTCGGCGCGCAACCGCTTGCAAACCTCCGTCCCGTCCATCCCCGGCAACATCAGGTCCAGCACCACCAGCGCCGGCAACGCATCCCGCGCCTTCTCCAGCCCCACATTCCCATCGCGCGCGGTGATCGTCTTGAACCCGGCGCGCTGGAGCTGGTACACGAGCAAATCCACCACATCCGGCTCGTCATCCACAATCAATACCGTCTCACTCATGGCGCTGACGTTATGGCAGCTTCACGACGCCGAAGCAACGGCTCTGTGACAATCTCGTGACGCGCCCCGGCCCCGATGGCGCGCTGCTTCAACCGCTTCGGGAACCCGGCGGACTACCGCTCAAAGGCCGCGGCGTTTTCAGAACATGTCCGGCGGCAGGCGGTTTGCCAACTCGGGGTGATGTTCCACCAACCGCAGAATATCCAACCGGTCTTTCTCGCGTTTGGTGCGACGGCGAGTTCCATCCTGGTAAGCCCAGAGCTTGCCTTGCAGTAAATCCGTCAAGGCGGCGACCGGTAGCGAGCGCCCCAAAACCTCCCGCGTTTCCCGGCGCGGGAGGAACTCCTGGTAGCGCGGGTCGGTTTGGATCTGGATGCGGAGTTGCGAGCCGGGGTCGGAGACGTTCAGGCTGTGCGGGTGACGTTCCACGTTGAACTGCGTGCGCAACACCTTCTCCAACTCTTCGAGCCGCGACGCGATCACAACCACATCGCAGTCCAACGTGACCATCGGTTCGACATACGCGTTGACCGCCAAGCCGCCGATAACGCAGAACGCCATCTGCCGGTCGGCCACCAACGCCAAAAAACGATCCAGAAAATCGCTCTGGTCGCCGGTCACTGATTTATGGAATTGCTTCGCGGTCATGCGCCCATCCTAGCCCCGGCAGGCCGCGCTTGCCAAGTACGGCTACCGCTCAAAGGCCACCGGGAGGAGGTCGCTCAGGCGGTAAATGCGGGGGGCGGCGGGGCGCCGGGAATCGGCGCAGAGGATCGCGAGGTCGCCGAATTCGGCGAGGAATTGGCGGCAGGCGCCGCACGGGGTGAGTCGGCGGTGCCCAGCGACAAGCGCCAGCGCGCGAAACCGGCGGTGACCTTCGCTGACCGCTTTGCTGACCGCCACCCGCTCGGCGCAGATCGTAAGGCCGTAGCTGGCGTTCTCGACGTTGCAACCGGTGAACACCTTCCCGGTCGCCGTGAGCAGGGCCGCGCCGACGGGAAACTTGGAATACGGCGCGTGCGCGTGTTGTTGGGCGCGGCGCGCGGCGGCGATGAGTTGGCGGTGGGTCACAGGCTGCTGATGAACTCGGTGAGGAGCCTGGCCAGTTTCTCCTGGGTCGCGGCGCCGACGGTGAGCACTTCGTCGTGCGACAGGCGTTTGCTGGAGATGCCGGCGGCCAGGTTGGTGATGCAGGAGATGCCGGCCACTTCGAGGTTGTGATAGCGGGCGATGATCACTTCCGGCACCGTGCTCATCCCGACGGCGTCGGCGCCGAGCCAGGCGAACGCTTTGATCTCCGCCGGGGTTTCGTAGGACGGGCCGGTGGTGGCGAGATAGACCCCGCGCCAGATCGGCATCTGCAATTTCTCGGCGGCGGCGTCGAGTTTCTCACGCAACCGCGGCGAGTAGGTCTGGGTCATGTCGAGGAACTTGATGCCGTTGCCGTTCAGCCCGCCGAGCAGCGGGTTGATTCCCATGAAATTGATGTGATCCTCGATCAGCATCAGGTCGCCCGCCTTGTAGGAGGGATTGATGCCACCGGCCGCGTTGGTGACGACGAGCAGTTTCACCCCCAGCGCGTCCACCACGTGAATCGGGAAAACGATCTCCTCCACCGACCGGCCTTCGTAGTAGTGAAACCGCCCGTTCAGGACCATCAGGTTCTTGCCGCCCAACTGCCCGGCCACCACCTGCCCGGCATGACCCGTGACGGTTGGTTTCGGGAAGTTCGGGATGTCCTTGTACGGAATGATGACCGGCTTGGCGACCGCGTCGGAGATGCCGCCGAGACCGGAGCCGACGACGATCGCGATGTCCGGCTTGAACCCGCTGAGTTTGGCCTCGAGAAACTCCTTCGTCTCTTTGAGCGGAATCGCCATGGTCACTCGAAGCGCGCCGCGATCAACGGCGACCGGCTCCTCGTCGGCTCCGCGCCAATGGTGTAGGCCGCCTGGACCAGCGCTTCCGCCCGGACCGCGCGGGCTTCCTCGTTGTAGTGCATGATCATCAACGGTTCACCGGACCGCACCGAGTCGCCGACTTTGCGCGGCTCGGTAAACCCCACCGCAGCGTCAATCGCGTCGCCGGCCACACGCCGTCCCCCGCCGAGCGCAATGGTGGCGTACCCGATTTGATCACAGGCGATGGCCTGAACATAACCCGTTTGCCGAGCCGCGATCACACGTTGATGGCGCGCCACCGGCAACCCGGCCGCCGGATCACCACCCTGGGCGCGCACCATCGCTTCCCATTTCGCCCGTGCGTCACCGCTGGCGAGCTTCTTCTGCAAAATTTCCCGGGCCGCCGCAACATTTTTCGCAACGCCGGCCAGCACCAGCATCTCCGCGCCCAGCGCCCCGACCACTTCCATCAGGTCCGCGGCGCCGGCCGGGGGCGTCGCCGCGCTGAGGCACGCCACGCTCTCCTGCACCTCGAGCGCGTTGCCGATGGTCTGGCCGAGCGGTTGGTTCATGTCGGTCTGCAAGGCGACGACCGCTTTGCCACAACGCCGCCCGACCGCGACCATCGCCCGCGCCAACTCGGCGGAACTCTCGCGGCTGCGCATGAACGCGCCGCTACCCCATTTCACATCCAGCACCAACCCGTCCACGTTGGCGGCGAGTTTCTTCGACAGGATGCTGGCCACGATCAGCGGCAGACAGGACACCGTCGCCGTCACGTCGCGTAACGCGTACAACTTCCTGTCGGCCGGCGCAATCTCGGGCGTCGCCCCGGTAATGCAACAACCGACCTGGTCCGTGACGCGCACCAGTTCCGCGAGCGAAAGATCGGTGCGGTAGCCGGGGATGCTCTCCAATTTATCGAGCGTGCCGCCCGTCGGACCAAGTCCGCGGCCGGAAATCATCGGCACCGCCACGCCACAGGCCGCCACCAACGGCGCCAGAATCAGCGACACCTTGTCGCCAATGCCGCCCGTCGAATGTTTGTCCGCATGAAACCGTCCCGCCGGCCATTCCACCACACGTCCCGACTCCACCATCGCCCGCGTCAGCCACATCGTCTCGTCCGCATCCATCCCCTGGAAACAAATGGCCATGGCCAGCGCGGCCATCTGATAATCCGGCACGGTGCCGGCCGTGAAGCCCGTCACGAAGAAACGGATTTCCGCTTCGGACAACGCTCCGCCGTCGCGCTTTTTCTGGATGATCTGAGCGGGTAGAAACATGCGCCAAACAAAACGGCCTGCCCCGACCGTTCAGGGCAGGCCGCTGTTCCCTGAGAACGCGCCCTCAATCCACGTTGAAGGAACCCCAACAAAAGATGAGTTGGTAGAGGTTGTAGAAAAAGCGGCCCACCGGACGGAAAATGCAGCCCAACACGCCCGACGGATTCGGATTGCCGCCCTGGATCATTCCGCCCGCTTGCAGCAACTCCACTTCCGCGGCCAGCGCCGCCAGTTGCGCGTCGCTGAGCGCGGCCAGCCGCGCCGTGATTTCGGACCTCGTCATCCCCAGCGCCTCCAGCCGGGTCGCGACCATCTGTTCGTTCAAGAATGCGTCCACCGTTTGCAGCGCGACCGCCCGGGTGGATTCCGTGGATTCAACGGGGGCGGCCCAGCCGACAGTGCCCACCGCCATGAAAACAGCCAGACTGAGAGAGATGATTTTCATATGAGCCTCCTGACTCGCACGTCTTCTCTTTACCCGAAACCGCGGCCGACAAACAAGTCAAATCTTGCCGCGCACCCACTCGATCTCGCGGCAGATGTTGTCCACCAACCGCTCGCGACCGCCCCGTTGTTGCGGCCAGGTGTACGTCTCGATGATCAGCGGACAGGCCGGCAACGGGCCGGCCAGGAACCGCTCCACCGCCGCCAGCGTGCTCGGCAATTCACTGGGGAACACCGGCAGGTGGTAGTGCACCCGGTAACAGGTCAGGCCGGGCGGAACCTGCTGCGGCCAGTCGAGCGAGAAAAACCGTCGCTGGCCGGTCGCATCCGTGCCGGTTGTCTGGTGCAAATAAATCGAGTCCTCGTAGAACGGTCGCAGCTCCGGCAACTCCGCGGCGCACGAGACGTGGATTTTCGCCAGCAGGATACCGGCATCTTGAATCGAGCGCACCGATTCGGCGAGGTCTTCAAACTCCACCAGTTGATGGGACAAATCGAAATTGACCCCGAGATACGCGCGCAACGACGGCGGCACGTGCGCGCGAAAA
>CAZHLM010000008.1:0-5199 GCA_964533295.1 uncultured Verrucomicrobiota bacterium | reverse complement strand
ATCGAAATTGACCCCGAGATACGCGCGCAACGACGGCGGCACGTGCGCGCGAAAAAATTCCAGCACTTCCGGCGTTGTCTCCACCGTCAAGCCCGGTTCCGGTTCCAGCGCGACCACGCAGCGCACGCCGGTGCGTTCGTGCAACTGCCGGGCATGTTCGGCGCAGGCCAGAATCGGCGGCGCAATCTCGGCCATCGTGACCGGCTTCAGCGCCCCAAACGGGACGCTGGCGGAAACGAATTCGCTGCGCGGCGTGGCCAGCCGCGCCAGCAGGTCCAGCGCGGCGCAGGTGAACTCTTGCCGCGCCTCGCTCTCGTGCCAGGCCGGCTGGTACACGCGTTCTTTGACGCGCTCGCCGTGAAAGCGCGGCAGGACAAAGGCATTCACGGTGACGAGGTCAAGATCGTGCGCCGTGAAAAACGATTTCAGCTTTGCCACCGCGGCCCGGTCGGCTTGCAGCTCGCGAACGATCGGTTCGGAAAAACGCAGTTCGATGGGAAACGATTCGCGCGGATAGCACCGTTGCCGGATGGCCAGCACGTCGTGTTCGAGCACGGTCCACAGCTCGGCCAGCGTGTGGCAGGGAAACGCGTTTAAGGCGTAGCCGACCCGGGAAGTGGGGGCAGTTTCTGGCATGTGTCGCGGAGAAATTCGAACGAGCGGCGGCAGACGTCCGGGGCGCGATGGCTGTCGCGGGACAGCTCGACGTTGATCAGGCCGGTATATTTGTTGTCGCGGATGCCGCGCAGGATCGCGAGGAAATCCAGCTCGCCCTCGCCGAACATCAGATGCTCGTGTTTGCGGCCGCGGATGTCCTCGATGTGAACGTTGCGGACCAGCGAGGCGAACTTGCCGAAGATCTGCCGAAACGGCGCGCTTTCCGTGCAGAACACGTGGCCGACATCGAGCGTCAGCCCGAACCGCGCCGTGGTGATGTGTTTCTTGAGCACCTCGAACTTCGCCATGTCATCGACCAGCATCCCCGGCTCCGGCTCGAAAGCCAGTTGCACGCCGCGCCGCTTGGCGTGCTCGGTCAGTTGCATGCAGCCGGTCACCAGCCAGTCCCACGCCTGATGTTCCGGCACGTCCGGTTCCGCCGCGCCCGACCAAAAACTGACTGCTTCCGCCTGCAACTCGGCCGCGATGTCAATCGCCCGCCGCAGAAATTCGAGCCGGATCGGGCGGCCCTCGGTGCTGACGAGCGTGGGGTAATGTTTCTGTCGCGGGTTCAACAAATACCGCGCCCCGGTCTCCACCACGCACCGCAACCGCAATCGCTGCAGCGCCTGTTTCAGTCGCGGCAGATCGCCATCGGCCAGCGTGAAGGGGTTGCAGTGATAATTGTCCAGCGTCAACGCCACTCCCGCATACCCGCACTCGGCGATGATCTCCAGCGCATCCTCCAGCTTGTGATGCGCGAAACCGTTTGTGTTGTAGCCAAACGCCAGATTCATCTCGCGCTGCGAAAAATACCGGCCCTCTGCTAGATTGACCAGCGAAATGAACGCGGGTTGGATCGGGTTGGCGCTGCTGGCCGCCGTCGGCCATTACCGGCCGACGGAACAGACCGATCCCGCCCTGAAGGAACAGGCTCAGCCCGTGCGGGAACGCGACCCCGCCCGCGCCATTCTCTATTTCGGACGCGGCAACGACCTCGTGAACGAAAACAAGCTCGAAGCGGCCATCGAACAATACCGGCGCGCCGCCGCCTACGACCCGCTCAACCCGAACATCTTCGTCAACCTCGGCTACGTCCTCGACCGGCTCGGCCGCTACGAGCAGGCGCTGGCGGAACTGGAACGCGCCAGACAAATCATGCCCGACAACGACATGGTCTGGCTGAACATCGGCAACACACTGATCAACCTCAAAAAGTACGAAGACGCTCTCGCCCCGCTCCAGAAATGTCTCGAGCTGGCGCCCGGCAACCACCAGGCGCGCGTCAATCTCACCGTCGTCTATCACGCGCTGCACCGCTTCCGCGACGCCGCGGCGGAGTTCGCCAGACTCAGCGCCGCCAACCCCGACGATGTCCACCTCCGCTTCAACTACGCCGCCGCCCTCAGCACTGCCGGCGACCACGACCACGCCATCGCCCAATACCGCCGCGTCATCGAACTCGCCCCGCGCTATCTGCCGGCCTACATCAACTCCGCTGTCCTGCTCGAAAAGCAAAACCGCCGCGCCGAAGCCGCCGCGATGATCCGGTCGGCGTTGCTGGTCGCGCCAAACGACCAAACGCTGCGGGAGTTGTTGGAACGGCTAGAGAAGCAACCGGGCCACTAGCGGCGCGATGTCCAACACGCTGGCCGTGTCGCCTGCCTTGGCTTGCGCGGCGGCGTTCTCGTCCAGGATCAATGTCGCCCAGCCGGTCGGGTCGTTGTCCACCCGACCGTGGCTGCCTTTGACGAGCGAGGGGTCGGTGGCGGTTTGCGGTTTGAACGTGCGCGCCATGCGCCGCCAGTCGAACCACAGCTCGCACGGGTCGTAGCCGGGTTTGCGATGAATGTCCACGAAGAAGGCAAACTCGGGCGCCTTCGCCCAGTCCTCCCACCAATAGTAGGCAAACCATTCATCCGGCGGCGCGACGGCAATCAGCTCGCCCGCCCGCGGATGGGCGATCGTGCTGAACTCAATGTGGGAGGGCCATTCCTGGCCCGACCGGTCGCGCCCGGAAGGGCGCTCCCACATCAATGTCTGACGGGCGGTCTCGACCATGCCGGGTTTGCAAAAAATGTGCGCCACCTGATGATCCACCATCGCAAACGCGTCGCTCCGTTCGTAATCGAGATACTCCTTGCCGGCAATCTCGCGGACGCGCAGCAGACCGGCGTTTCGCAGCAGCCGGTTCGGATAGATGGCGCGTCGCACCGGGCTGAGCGCGTACTCGCTGCAGACAACGATCGTCGCGTCGAGCTTCAGCAGATCCGCCGCCACGCCGTCCACCTCGCGCAAGGCCAACCCGACCTGCGGCGAGTCCGGCCCGTATTTCTGCGACGCGTAATCGAGATGCGGCAGATAGACGGCCAGCAAATGCGGCCGGTGTTTTTCCCAGGTGTACCGGGCGCACCGCGCAATCCACTGACTCGATCCCAGCCCGGCGACCGGCCCCCAGTACTGCTGAAGCTTGAAGTCGCCAATCGCCCCCGCCACTTCCTCGTAGTAGCCCGCCGGCTTCGAGTAGCACCACTGCACCATGCCGGAATCGAGATGCAACGGCCGCGGCGTGACGACGATGTCGGACTGGATGAACATCGAGTTCTGCCAGAACAACACCGCCGTTTTGCAGTCGGGATTTTTTGCTTTGAGCAAATCCCACAGCCGGGGCGCTTCCACGAGCGCATCCGGTTGTTCCCAAAACTTCACCTCGTGCGTCGCGCGGTCGTAGTAACCGTTGGCCACGATCCCGTGCACGTCCGGCGGCGTGCCCGACAACAACGACGCCTGCACCGAACAGGTCACCGCCGGAAACGTCGGTCGCAACGGACGCATCTGCCCGCGTTGCGCGAACCGCGCCAGATTCGGAATCCGCTCCGGCCGCTCGAAATGCCGCGGCGACAACCCGACGATGTTCAGCAGGACGACGTGGCTCACAGGTAATGAATCCGGTCGCGATACTGCGCCAGCAGGCGCGCGTTGTGGGCTTCGCCGCCGGTGACGTTGGCGCTGCGAAACACCGGCGGCTCGATTCCGCGTTCGAGGAGCATCTTCACGGTCTCGGCCACCATCGCGTTGGCGATGGCGCAGCCGGTGATGGTGGAGAGCGGCGCCACGTTCTGAGCGAAGCCGGGAACGTCCACAACGGCGTCGCCGTGGGGAACAGCGTTGTCCAGCACCAGATCGCACAACTCGGCGAGCAGCTTGCCGCACGGATGCCGGCTCGGTTCCTTGCCGACATATGCCAGTGCCGTGATGGCGATGGTGCGCAGGCCGCGCTCGCGGGCCAGCAACGCCATGTCAATCGTCACCGGGTTGCGTCCCGAGTTGGAATGCAAAATCAACGCGTCGCCCGGTTGCGCCGGTGATTGGGCCAGCAGTTGCCGGCCCAGGCCGACGACCCGTTCCAGTTGCGAGGTCAGCGTCAGCGGTCGCACGCCGAGATGCATCCCGTGCGGGTAAATCGGGTTGACCAGCATCAGACCGCCGGCCCGGTAGACCAACTCCTCGACCACCATGAAGGCGTGCGACGCGCCAAAGGCAAAAATCGTCCGCCCGCCGGCAATCGTCTCGGCCAACAGCGCCGCCCCCGCCCGGATCCGCTCCCGATCCAACGCCTGCAACGCCGCCGTTGCGGCGGCCAGATACTGCTCAGCGGCCATGCGCCGGCTCCGTCAACGACAGATCCACCATCAACTCCTCGGCGATCGCTTCGAGGTCCCGCCGCAGTTGCGCCTGCTTCACCGCGGTCGGCACCCGCAACCGCGCCACGGCGCGGAACAACAGGTCATCGGTCTGCGGCGCCCGCTCCGTGCTGGTCTCCAACTCTTCGATGTTGATCCCGTGCCGGCGAATCACACCGGTAATCTGCGCCACGATGCCGGGCCGGTCATGGCCGACCAGCTCCAACTGCAATCCGTAGTGATCCGCGCCGGGGGGCGCGGCGGCGGCCGGTTCCACCACCACGGTCAACCCGGCCGTTTGCAACTTCGTCAAGGCCGCCGTCAATGCCGCGCCGCGGTCCGCGGGTGCTTCGACGCGCAGGATCCCGGCAAAATGACCAGCCAGCCGCGCCATTCGACTTTCCAGCCAGTTGCCGCCGTGCTCGGCCACCGTGGCGGCCAACGCGCCCACAATCCCCGGTCGGTCCGGCCCGACCACCGTCACGATCAACGAAATCATCATCGTTGCCGACCTTAGAGGAAGCGCCGCGCCCGGCGCAAGCGACCAATCACCGTCTCCACCCCGGTTTCCCCTGTTCAGATCTTTGAGACGATCGTCTCAAAGATCTGAACATCCGAAACGCGTTAGTACGCCCAACAAAACTCCTTGTGGGAGCGGGCTTCCGCCCGCGACTGTCTCGGAAAAGCCGGTGGGCCGAGCGTCCTCGCGAGGCGGGGCGTGACACTCCGCTCGCGGGGACGCTCGCGCCACCGGGCGCGCCCAGCAGGGCGCTCCCACAACAGAAGCTTCGGTTTTTAAGGCGCACTTAGCCGGAACGATGCAGTTGGATTAGCATTTTGAGTTGGTTTCACGGGGTCA
>CAZHLM010000007.1:30953-74394 GCA_964533295.1 uncultured Verrucomicrobiota bacterium | reverse complement strand
ATTCTCACACCGGTTCCCCTCTCCCCGCGTGCGGGGAGAGGGACAGGGTGAGGGGTTGCCGTGTTTCCACGGCATCGTCCCGGCTGAGAGCGCCCGGCACAACCGTAGCTGCCGTTGTGGGAGCGCCCTTCCGGGCGCGACCGGCCGGGTTGTTCCGAGAACGTCGCGGGCCGAAGCCCGCTCCCACAAGGAGTTTGTCGGGCGCTCCAAGCCGCGCCGCCGTTACAGCCCGGCCAGCAAGCGGTCAATCTCGGCTTCCGTGTTGTAGAAGTGTGGGGCGACCCGCAGACATTTGGCGCCGTCCCGACGCTGGCGCAGCGAGACGTGGATGCCGTCTTTCAATAACCGCGCCTGGGTGACGGTCAAATCCGTATCCGGTTTGGTGAACGACACGATCGAGGTCGGCGCGGTGGCCGGGCCGAGCAGCCGGTAGCCGCGGTTGACCACGCCGTCGCGCACGCGCGCCGCCAGCGCCACGACCCGTTGTTCGATTCCGGTGATTCCGGTTTCGGCCAGCAGGCGCAGCGCCGCATCCAGCCCCGCGATGCCCACCAGATTCAGGCTGCCGGGTTCGTACCGGCGCGCGTCCGGCCAGAACTTCAACTCCGCTTGCGCGATAAAACCGGGACAGGCCGCGCTGCTCCAGCCGACGAGGGCCGGTCGGAGCCGGTCGAAATGTTCGCGGCGGACGAAGAGGATGGCGGTGCCGAGCGGACCGAGCAGCCATTTGTGGGCGTCGGCGGCGGCGAAGTCCACGTGCCGAAACGACGTGCGCAGCGCGCCGAGCGTCTGAATCGCGTCGAGACAAAACAGAATCCCGCGGTCATGGAGGAACGTCCCGATGGCATCCACGTCCAAGCGCCAGCCGGTGACGAAATGTGCGCTGGCGAGGGAGACGAGCCGAGTCCGCGCGTCCAGCACTCGCGCCAGATCCTGCGCGGTGATTTGGCCGGCCACGCGCGGCGCGACAAACCGCACTTCGACGCCGCGCCGGGCGAGGTCCATCCACGGATAGACATTCGCGGGGTAATCATCCCGGTAACACACGACGTTGTCGCCGGGACGCCAGTCCAGACCGGTGGCGACCATGGCCAAGCCCATCGAAGTGGAGCCGGTAAAGGCGATTTCGTCGGCGCGGGCGTCGGTCAGATCCGCCGCCAGTTGCCGGGTTTCGGCCACGAACCGGGCGGCGAGGACGGCTTCTTGTTGGTCGCGGGCGGCGGCTTCGAGGTAGTCTTGCATCGCCGTTTTCACGACGCGCGGCAGGGGGCTGACGGCGGCGTGGGCGAGGAAGATTTTGTCGGCGCAAACCGGAAATTCCCGGCGGCGCAACGATTCGTCGGTGGTCAGTTGAGCGAGGTTCATCGGAGTCGGATCAGGTTCCAGTGGGGCACGACCTGCCGGACTTCGGGACAATCGGCCACTGGCGCGTGCGGATGGTCGGCAATTTTCCAGACGACCGTGTTTTCAATTTCGGCGCGGGTGGGCACCCGGCCATGCAGGGCGACAAACGCCCACGCGATGTCTCCGGCAAACGCGGCCGGTTCGCGGGCCAGCAAGTATTGAATCTGGCGTTTCTCAAACAGTTCGCGAAATCGCTCCGTGGAATCCGTCGTCAACAACTCATAGGCCTCGAACAGTCCGTCCAGATTGGACCAATAGCCGGTGCCGATGGTGCGCACCCCGCCCATCCCGGCCAGGATTCCGCTCTGATCCCACGGTGCGAGCACAATGCTGCCGGGCGCTTCGCGGCGCAGACAACGGGCGACGGCATCCAACCCAAACGTCGTCCCGTGCAAACCGAGCGCGGGTTGCGCCCGGTACGGCCGGGCTTCCTCCCAAATCGTCCGCACGAACAACCAGCAGGGCAGCGCGGCGACGGCCATCAGCGCCACGGCCACGAGCGGGCGCGACCGTTGCCATTCTCCCACTGCCGCGCCGGCGGCGAGGATCAACGCCACCGCGAAAAACGTTTCCCAGCGCATTTGATAGAAGCCGAGCACCGCAAAGAATCCGGCCGCGAGCAGACTCCAGCGCGTCCGCAAGGTGAACCGCCGCGCGACGGCGGCCAGGCCGAGGCAGACGACCGGCAACGCGCCGTAATTAAACCAGGCTTTCTCCACCGCATCGCCGAACGGAACATTCGCGTAGGAAGTGAATTCGGCCGTGACGGTCATTTGCCAGATGAACCGCGGATCTTGCGTCACGTGCAATCGCGCCCAGTCAAAGCCGCGCAGGGCACCGGCCACGAGCAAAGCCGTCAGTGTCGCCAGCGCCAGCGGCAGGACCAGCCGGCGCGGCGTCGGCGGAACGTGGCGCAGGTGTTCGAGCAGCGCGCCGGTCACCAGCCACAGCGCGACGTGCCAGATCGAGAGAAATTCCAGATGGCGATGGAATGGTTGCGGCCAGAACTCAAACAGCAGCGCAGCGAACGTGGCCAGTGCGCCCGTCACCCACCACGCGCGCCAGAAAGCGGCCGGTGCCGATTCGTGGTGGGCGGTTTCCCAAACCGCCAGCGCCGCGACGAGCAGCCAGGCCGGCAGCAGTTCCGACGCCCCCGACCAAAACGCCGCCGCGCCGGCCAGCCCGGTCAGGATGCCGCCGCTGACGCCGGGTCTCGCGGCCCAGGCCAGGGGCGCGCCCAGCATGATCGCGCAAAGAATCTGGTGCAGGCTGTGATGGTCGGTGTTGCCCATCTGCGTCACTCGCAAGACCTGCGGCGCGGGCGTCCACGCGATCAACCAGCACGCTGCCAGCGGCCAACCACCGGCCCGCCAGCCGAGCCACGCGACGATGGTCAGACCGGCCGCGCCGAGGATCGGGCCGAACCACAGGCCGGTCAGTTCCAACGCGCGGTCACGCGGCCAGCCGGTCACGGTTTCGACGGCGCGGACGGCGGCGACGCCGAGAATGGTCAGCGGCGATTGCCATTCGTTGAAGCGCCCGAACGGCGCGTTGTCGGCCGGCATCCAGTGGATGCGGACGCCTTCGCCGTCGAGCGCGCGGCGGACGAGGCCCCAGTGTTGATAGCTGTCCGGGTCGGCGAGGACATAGCCGAACGGGCCGGCCAGGAGCGGTTTGCGGATGTGATGGACTGCGAGAAACGCGGCGATCGCTGCTGCCAGAACTGCGATCCGGGCCAATCGGTTCCCGAGCGACGCCGTCATACGGGTTTGAAAGCAAAATCCGCCAGCACCGGTTGCGCGACGCGCTGATAATCGGCCCACGCCATCGTCAACACGTCGCTGTGGGTGCCGGCTTGGAACGCGATCCGTTCGTTCTCGGCCAGACGCCGATCGACGCGCATCGGGACGTGGTACAACGCGCCGAGCGGCGGCATGGTGCCCGGCTCGCAATCGGGGAACGTCACGCGCATGGCCGCTTCCGGCGCCAGTTGCCAGCCGGGCAACCTGGCGAAGTCAATCCGGTGGTCGCCCGGCAGGACGAGCAACTCCGCGCCGGTGGCATTGGTCACAAAAGCGACTTTGGCAAACTGCCGGCCTTTGATTCCGAGGACGGCGGCCAGTTCCTGCGCCGTGTACACGACGGGATGATGAATCAGCCGGTAGACGACCCCGTGACGGGCGAGGAAGTCGAGCAGTGTGGCCGGTGGTTTCATCGCAGGTGGAATCAATGGCCAGTGTAGCGGTCGGTCTGGTAAGTTCCAACGCGAATCATGATGGCGCGGCTGAAAAAACACGCGGGCTGGCTGATGCTCGTCGTCATGGGTGTGGCGGCGTACGCCAATAGCTTTACCGGGGTCTTTGTTTTCGATGACCGGCTGGCGATTCAGGAGAATCTGACGATTCGGCAGTTGGCCACGGCGCTGGCGCCGCCGCCGAACAGTCCGGTGGCCGGTCGGCCGATGGCGAATCTGTCGCTGGCGATCAACTACGCGATCAGCGGGCTGGAACCGTGGAGTTATCACGTTTTCAACCTGCTCGTGCATCTGGCGGCGGGTCTGACATTGTTGGGTTTGGTGCGGCAGACGTTGGGCGCGGCGGAGCCGGCGCTGACACCATATCTCATTGCCGGGCTGTGGCTGGTGCATCCGCTGCAGACGGAAGCGGTGACCTACGTGACGCAGCGGACGGAGTTGCTGGGCGGCTTGTTCATTTTGCTGACGGTGTACTGCGTGGCGCGCAGCGCGGCGGCCGGGCAGGACCCGGTCAGGACTCGGCGCTGGCAACTGGGCGCCGTGGGGGCCTGCGTGGTGGGGGTCGGTTGCAAGGAAATCGTGGCGGTCGCGCCGCTGCTGGCGCTGTTGTATGACCGGTTGTTTCTGGCCGGCAGTTGGCGGGCGGCGTGGCGGGCGCGCCGGGGAATGTATGTGGCGCTGGCGGTGTCGTGGTTGGCGCTGGCGGTGTTTCTGTTGAGCGGACCGCGGGGCGGGGCGGTGAGTTTGACGTTTGCCGACTGGACTCCGGTGGCGTATGCGCGGACGCAGTTGGGCGTGGTCGCGCATTATCTGCGGCTGGCGGTTTGGCCGCAGCCGTTGGTCGCGGACTATCATGATTGGCCCATCGCGTCCCGCATCCCGGCGGCGGGCTGGTTGGTCATCGCGTTGCTGGTCGCGACGGGATGGGGTGTGTGGCGGGGATACCGGTGGAGTTTTCTCGGCGCCGGATTTTTCCTCGTGCTGGCGCCATCGTCGAGCTTCATTCCGATCATCACGGAAATCGCGGCGGAACGGCGGATGTATCTGCCGCTGGCGTCGGTCATCGCCGCAGCCGTGTTGGTTACGCGTCGCTGGGCGGTGTGGTGGACGGTGCCGGTCGTGGCCGTGTTCGTGGGGCTGACGATCCAGCGCAACGAGGTGTACCGCAGTCCGCAGGCGTTTTGGGCGGATGTGTTGGCGAAACGACCGGACAACGGTCGGGCGTTGACCAATTACGGCAATCTGTTGCTGGCGGACGGGAAAACGGGTGAAGCGCGGGAGTATTACCGGCGCGCACTGGCGGTGTCACCGCAGTTGCCGGAGGTTCACAACAACCTCGCGCACGCGTCCGCGTTGCTGGGCGACGCGGCGACGGCCGGGCGGCATTACGCGGAGGCGTTGCGGTTGAAACCGGACTATGCCGTGGCGCACGTGAATCTGGCGCGCTTGCTGGCCGGGGCGGGTCGGTTGGATTTGGCGATTGCGCATCAGGCCGAGGCGGTGCGGTTGGTGGAGCGAGAGGTCAGTTGGCGCAACACGCTGGCGGTCTATTTGTCCGAGCACGGCGACACGGCCGGCGCGATTCGTGAGTTGCGCGAGTGTGTGCGGCGCGAACCAGCCGTGGCGGACTGGCGGTACAATCTGGGTTTGGCGCTGGCGGCAGCCGGTGAGGTGGGAGAGGCACGGGAGCAACTCGTCGAGGCGTTGCGACTTGAACCCGGTTACGGCGATGCGGCGCAGGAATTGTCGAAGCTGCGGTGACAACTGTTATTCGGTGTTGCCGTTGGCGTGAGGATACGCCACGGGCTGGCCGTCCGGCTGACAGTCGTAGATCGTGTAGCCAAAGAAGTTCGTCACGGGCGGCGTGACGAAATGGCGATCGGCAAACTCCGCCAGAGTCGGCGCGTAGGCGCGGTAATCCTCCTGAAAGACGACGTAGCGGATGCGCGCTTGTGGATCGCGGAGGCGGCCCCAGTTGATACCGGCATTGGGGATGACGGTGCGGTAGCGTGCCGTTTCGAGGAGCGCCGCATCCGTGAAGGTGAAAATCCCGAACAGAATCGCATCGGTTTCGGGTGTGTTTTCGATCAACCAACCGGCCGCGGCGTGTGACGGCCAGCCCGCCGGTCGGCCCAACACGGTTGTGTCCCGATACATCGCGGAGGTGGGGCGGCCACCATGGTATGCCGTGGGGCCGAAGATTGTCCGCATCGCCAGCACGGCCATGACGACCGCGGCGGCCAACGTGCTGCCGCGGGTGCGCGCGGCGGCGGCGGCGGCCAACAAGAAACAGGGAATCACATAAATCAATTCCTTGGCACTGACGCGGAACATGGGCGTGATCGCCAACGTTACCAGCGGGAGCAGCCACCATAACTGCCGGCGTTCGGCGGGCGAGCGGGTCAGCCCGACGATTCCCCAGGCAGCCAGGAGCGGCGTCAGTCCAAAAAAAGGCTGCGGTCAGCGACAATTGCTCGCGGAGCCGCGTCAGGGAGTAGCCGAATGTTTGCGTCACGACTGGTTCTTCGAAGAAACTCAACCGGCCTCCGCCCAGTTTGATGGCGACCGTGACGGCCAGGATTGGCAAGATGGCGACCGCCAAGCTCACCCACCATCGCCGGCGAACCGACGGATGACAGATGGCCGCGACGATCAACCAGAGACAGCACCACCAACATCGCGGCGGCCAGCAGCCCGGCGCGCGACCGTCCGGTCACCGCCGCGACAAACCGGTAGAGCGGCCAGACCGACAACGTGCCCGCCAAAACGGGCAGAACACGGATCGCCAACTCGTTGGGGCCGATGAGTTCGTTCGGGATTCGAAGCAGTAAGGGGAAGAGCAGGTCTGGTCGGGCGAATGAATTTCGCACCTGTTCAAAGAGCAATTCCGGGAACATCGCGTAAATCAGCCAGTGCGCTTCGTCCATGTTGAGCACGAAGCCGGTCAAACGGTATGATCGCAGGGCGAACCCGACGAGCACCAGGCCGGCCAGTCCCAGCATCAGTGGCCTTGCGTTGCGCATCACCAGAATTTCCAGTCGCCGGTGGCCAGGACGTAGGCGGCCAGCGCGGCGTTGCTGACGGCGTGGGCCAGGACGCAGGCGAAGATGTCGCGGGTCCGGTAGTAGAGCAGGTTGTAGAGGATGCCGCAGAGGATGCCGGCCAGCCATTGTTCGTGTTCCGCGCCGAAAAACAGGACGGTGATCAGAAACGACGACCCGGTGAAGGCGCCGACGGCCACGCTTTTGAAATCTTCCCGGATCAGCCAGCGGATGAGGAAGCCGCGCCAGAACAGTTCTTCCATGTAGGCGACGACGACGGCGGCGCCGAAAATCCGGAAGCCGATGAAGGTGAAGCGGGCGACGGGCGATTCGATGGTGGTGGGATCGAACGGCGGCGGAGGGGGCGTGGCCGGTGGTTCGGCAAAGCCAAACAGTCGGCCGAGCCAGAGACTGAAGTCGGTCATCAGCTGGCCGAGTTTGGGATAGAACGGATCAATCGCGATCCAGATGACGATGGCCAGCAGGCCGATGCCGATGGCCCAGACGTAGGTCGTGACCGGTCGCTGCGGGACGCGCAGTTCGTCGTAGTATTTCCAGAAATAGACCAGCGCGGCGCCGACGGCGAGGGCGCGGACCGGATACATGTACAGCAGCGACTCAGCCGGCAGGCGCGATTGGAGCAGCAGGAACCCCAGGTAGAGAAAAAACGGGGCGCAGTAGGGAAGCCACGGGCGCGGATGAGTCATGGAGCTTGCCGGAGTCGTTTCAGGGCGGCTTCGTCTTTGAGGAAGGCGAATTTGTCGAGCGCTTGTTGGCGGTGGAACCGGGCGCGGTCGGCATCGCCCCGGTCGGTATAGACTTGGGCGAGCCGTTCGTGGGTTTCGGCGAGACCGCGCACATCGTCGAGATCGCGAAACGCAGCCAGCGCGCGGGCCAGCGCGGCTTCGGCTTGATCAAGTTGGCCAAAGGTCCGGTAGGCGCGGCCGAGATTGAGGTCGTTGACGGCGATGCCGGGCGCGTTGCGGAGCCGGTGGTTGGCGCTGGCGGCGGCGTTGAGCAGGGAGAAGATCCGGTCGCGGTCGGCCGGTTGGCCGCGGTCGAGGAGGTGAACAGCGAGATCGTTTTCGACGATGGCGCGGATGGCGGGTGATTTTTCCGCCAGCGGCAGCGCTTGCTCGGCGGTTTCGATGGCAAGGTCGTAGCGGCCCTGGGCGGCGGCGCATTGGGCGAGGCCGGTGAGGTTTTGGGCTTGTTCGACGGGTCGGGCGAGTCGTTCGTTCAGGGCGAGGGCTTGCTCGTAGGTTTCGATGGCGCTTTCGATCAGCCCGGCACGCTGGAGGGCTTGGGCCTGGTTGTGCAGCGCATCGGCCTGGGCGGCGGCGTCGTCGAGGGCGGCGAAGGTTTCGGCGGCGCGGGCGAAGAGTTGGGCGGCGGAAGTGAAGTTGCCGCGGGTCAACGATTCGCGGGCGCTGGCGACGGTGCGTTCGGCTTGGGCGCGCAGCGGGCTGACCGGGGGCGGTGGTTTGGTGGAGGTGCAGCCGGTGAGAAGGAGGAAGGCGGAAGTCAGAAGGATGAAAACCAGCGAGTTCATCGGGTGCCTCCGGTGGTTGGTTGGAGAAGGAGCGGGGCAGGTGGCGGTGCGTCGTCGGTGAAGGCGCTTTTCAAGAGCCAGTGGCGTTTGAGGCCTTGCAGCATGTCGTCGGTTTCGCGGATGAGGTCGGAGATTTCGGAGAGGATTTGGTCGTTGGATTGGACCTGGACGTTGAGGTTGCTGGTGATGCCGGCGAGGTTGAGGAGGGTTTGGTTGAGGCTACTGGCCAGGAGGGTGAGTTGGGAATTGGCGTTGGTGACGGTGAGGTTGACGTTGGCGAACGTGGTGTCGAGCTGGCCGGTGAGGTTGGTGACGGTGGGGCGGAGGTCGTGGACGAGGGTGTTGGCGTTGGCGGTCAGAACGGTGGCGTTGGAGGTCAGGGCGGTGGTGGAATCGAGCAGGGTGTTGAGGCGGTTGGTGAGGGAGAGGATGTTGGGCAGCGCAGATTCGACCTGGGAGAGGAGTTTTTCGGCGCGTTCGGTCAGCGCGACATCTTCCTGCGCGGCGAGGTAGAGCGCCTTGGTTTGCAGCGGGGAAACGTACTCGCCTTTGACCAGCAGCCCGGTAATCTCGCCTTTGTTTTCCTGCACGGTGGGTTTGCCGGCGTAGCCTTTGATGATTTCGAGGCGGCGGGCGCCGAGGAAACCGCTGGCGACGACTTTGAGTTTCGAGTCGGTCCAGATGTAGCCGTAATAGGGTCGGCGGATGGCGAATTCGATGTAGACGGCGTAATAGGAGTCCGGTGGTTGCGCTTCGATGCGGGTGATTTCGCCGACGCTGAAGCCCATCATCACCACGGCATCACCGGCTTTGAGTCCTTCACCGCTCATCAACATCGTGTAGTAGTTCACTTTCGGGGTGAACCAGCCTTTGCGGGCGGCGGTGTGATAGAGGTAGTAGACGAACCCGGCCAGCAACAGCACGGTTGCCGCGACCACAAACAGCGTCACCAGCCGCTCGACGCGGCGCAGTCGGGTGCGTAGTTGCGGGGTGAGATCCTGCAGCGCCATGTCAGTTCGCCCCCGGTACGCTCTGCAACCGGCCGCCTTCCAGCGCCGCCTTGCGCGTGGCCAGTCCGGCCCAATCGTCGGAGCTGTTGCTGGTGGCGACGACGGTGAGCGGGTTCTCGGCGAGCCATTGTTGCAAAAACTCGCGCCACCAGGTCAGACCGGCCGGTCCGAGTCCGTTCAGCGGGTTGTCGAGAAACAGGACTTCGGTCGGGAACGCCAGCGCGCGCAGCAACGCGACGCGTTGTTGGAGCCGGTGATTCAACCGGCTCGGCAACGTGTGGGCCAGATGGCTCAGCCCGGCGCGTTCGAGCAAGCTCGTGGCGCGGTCGCTGGCTTGCTCGTTGTGATGATATTGCAGCGGCAACAGGATGTTTTCCAGCACGGTCAGGTGATGCAACAACCGGCCATGAAACTCAAAAACAAAACCAATCTGCCGCCGCCACGCCATCTGTTCGACCTCGGGTGCGGCGGTCAAATCCCGGCCTTTCAACCGCACCGTGCCGGCCGCGGGTCGTTGCAGGCCGGCCATGGTCGCCAGCAACGCCGATTTGCCGCTGCCCTGATCGCCGGCCAGCACCCAAAACTGGCCGCGCGTCAGGCGCCAGTTGACGTCTTCGAGCAACGGCTCGTCGCCGTCGGGATGCGTCACGGTGACGTGATCGAGTTCAATCAGCGGCGGCTCGTTCATCGGAACAGATACCCGGCAAGGAACAACGCATCCAACACCATGCACCCGATCACGCTCTCGACCACCGCGCGGGTGGTCACCTCCGAGACGTCCTCGATTTGCAACGGTCGGGCCAGCCCGTGATAGCAGTTGACCACCGCGATGACGGCTCCGAACAGCCCGGTCTTCAACCCGAGCAACACGAAGTCCTCCACCCGCAACGCGGCGCTGATTTGGCCAAAATACGATGCGGGTGTCAGCGGAATATCCTGCGCAAACGCAAACGCCCAGCCGCTGACCATCGCCACCAAGATCAGGTACGTCGTCAGACAAATCACCGAGACGGCCAGCGCCACCACCCGCGGCAGCACCAGATAATGAATCGGGTCAATCCCCAGCGACTCCAGCGCCTCGACCTCGCCGAGCGCGCGCGCCGTGCCCAGCTCGATGGCGTTGGCCGTGCCGGCCCGCGCCAGCACCAGAATCGCCGTCAGCAACGGCCCCAGTTCCCGAAACACCACCGTCACCATCACCGTCCCGATGTACTCCTGCGCGCCGACGCGCGTCAGCAACCCGACCGTCTGGCCGATGATCACCAGACCCAGCGCCAGCCCGATGAACGCGACCATCGGCCAGAGCCGCACGCCCGCCCGCCAGATTTGCTGCATGATCAACGGCCGAATCACCCGCGGCGACTGCTTCCATTTTGTCAGCGTCACCCCCAGCGTGATCACCGCAAACGCGCCCAGCTCCTGAATCGTCACCAACGCCCGCAACACGCCGGCCCGCGAGCCTTGCAGGTACGCTTTCCAGAGCAACACCGGTTGGCGGGCGACGGAAGTCATCGCGCGGTCACGAGCGGCGCTTCACGAAGCGTGCGATTCGTTCGACCGCTTTCTCGATATCGCTCATGGCGGAACAGAAACTGGCGCGCACATATCCCTCGCCGCCCGGGCCGAACGCGTTGCCGGGCACGCAGGCGACGCGCTCCTGTTCGAGCAACTGGACGGAAAACTCGCGCGAGGTCAGCCCGGTCGGCCGAATGGACGGGAAGGAATAAAACGACCCGACCGGCAGGTGACAGGGCAGACCGATTTCGTTGAACGATTTGACGATGAAATTGCGGCGCAGCCGGTACTGCTCGCGCATCGCCTCCATGTCGTCGCGGCCATGTTCGAGCGCCTCCAGCGCCGCCTCCTGCGCGACGATCGAGGCGCACAGCATCGAGTATTGATGCACCCGCAACATCCCCTCGATCAACGCCGCCGGCGCACAGGCGTACCCGATTCGAAAACCGGTCATCGCAAACGCCTTCGAGAACCCGTGCAGAAAAATCGTCCGCTCCTTCATCCCCGGCACCGCCGCGATGGAATGGTGCGTTCCGCTGAAGGTCAGCTCGCTGTAAATCTCGTCGGTCAACACCAGCAGATCGTGCTCGAGGCAGACCCGGGCGATCTTCTCCACCTCTTCGCCGCTTAATGTTGCCCCGGTCGGATTGGTGGGGAAATTCAGCATGATCGCCTTCGTGCGCGGCCCCACCGCCGCGGCCACATCCTCGGCGCGCAACGCGAACTGATTGGCCGCCCGCGTTTGAATCGCCCGCGCCACGCCATGCGCCAGCGTCACGCTCGGGTGATACGACACGTAGCAGGGCTCGTGGTAGAGAATCTCGTCGCCCGGATTGATGATCGCGCGCAGGGCGATGTCCAGCGCCTCGCTGACGCCGACGGTGACGAGGATTTCCGTGTGCGGGTCGTATTCGACGTGAAAGTTCTCCGTGACATACCGGCTGATGGCGCGGCGCAATTTCAGCAGACCGAAGTTCGAGGTGTAACCGGTCTTGCCTTTTTCGAGCGCGAAAATCGCCGCCTCCCGGATATGCCACGGCGTGGTAAAACCCGGCTCGCCGATGCCGAGCGAGACGACGTTGTCCATGGACTGCACGATGTCGAAGAAGTCGCGGATGCCCGACCGCGGGATGGTGCGGACGTGGTCGGCGATGAAATCGCGTTTCGTGGTCGGAGCCTGGGACATGATGCGACGCAGTGTAACAACCCCACCTTGAAAAGCAACGCTGCCCGGTTCGTGCGCCTGACAAAACCGAGGCTGCGGTTGTGGGAGCGCCCTTCTGGGCGCGGCCGGTGGCGCGAGCGTCCCCCGAGGGGAGTGTCACGCCCCGCCGCGCGAGTACGCGCGGCCCACCGGATTTTTCGAAACATTCGCGGGCGGAAGCCCGCTCGCACAAGGAGTTTTGTTAGGCATTCTTTGTGTTCAGATCTTTGAGACGATCGTCTCAGTGATGTGAGCAAGGAGTTTACGGGGGCGGAGTGTCGGCGGCGCAGCGGAAGCCGATGGTCGGGCCGCGAAAGTCGTTGCGCACGGATTGGCGGGCGGTCGTCAGCGGTTCTTTGTCGAGCCAGGAGGCGCCGCGGACGATAGCGGTGGCGCGGGTTTCGGTGGTGGCGGTCCATTCGCTGACGTTGCCGCCGAGGTTGCGGATGTCGTAGATGCTGCGGTCGGCGGCTGGCAGGTAGACAAGCGACCATTTGGTTTGGCCGCCGGTGACGTTGCTGTCGCCGGCGGTGCGGTCGTTGCCCCAGGGGTATTTGTTGCCGGTGAGTCCACGGGCGGCTTTTTCCCATTCGTGTTCGGTGGGCAGGCGTTTGCCGCGCCAGATGGCATAGGCGCGGGCGTCGTACCAGTCCACGCCGAAGACGGGGGAGTCCCAGTAGAGGGGGGCGCCGTTGAAAGGGGCGCGGGTCAGGACGGCGGTGAGGATGGCGTCCCAGTAGGCGGGTTCGTAGGTTTTGTTGCGGGGCTGGAAGGGGTGGGCGGGGACGGTGGCGCCGGCGGAGAGCGCGTCGAGGAATTCTTTGTATTGGGCAATGGTGACTTCGTATTTGTCGAGGTAGAAGGTGGGCAGGTTGGTGGTCAGGCCGTCTTGGAAGAGGAATTCGCCAGCGGGGATTTGAACCATGGCGCCGACGTCGGTTGGGCGGGGGACTTCGGGTTGGGGTGGTTGGGTTTGGTGGCGGCGCCAGAGTGTGATGCCGGTGACGAGGAGAATCAGGCCAACGGCGATGCCGACGTACACGAGGGGGCTGGTTGTTTTCTCTTCAAATTTTTCGATGGTGGATTGGCGGACGGCGGGCGGAAACAGCAGCCGGTCGAGGGCGTCGGTTTCGGCGGCGAGTTCGGCGAGGCTGGGGAATGGTTTGCGGTCGGGCAGGCCGAGCATGCGTTCGACGTGTTCGCTGACGGGTTTGCTGACGGGGCCGATTTGGTTGGCGATTTCGGCGAGGGCGAGGCCGAGGGTTTGGATGTCGTGTTGAGGGGAGGGGCTGGCGTCCTGGCCGAGCAGTTCGATGTTGCGGAGTTTGGCGACGCCTTCGTGGTTGAGGAGGATGTTGGTGGCGACGGGGGGAGGGTGGGGGATTTGTTTTTGCCAGAGGAAATCGAGCCCGCGGGCGATGTGGGCGATGACCGTGAGCAGGTGATGTTCGTCCACGACGGTTTCGGTTGTGCCGTCGGGCGTTTCCCGTTGGGCGGCGAGGAACTCGGCCAGTGGCGGGCCGTCGAGGTGTTCCATGGCGCAGAAGTAGAGGTCGCCGTGGCGGCCGGCCTCGTACACGCCCGCGACGTGGGCATGAGAGATTTGGGCGGCGGTGCGGGATTCTTCGAGGAAGTGTTCGACTTTGCCCGGCAGGGCGGCGATATCGGGGGTGAGGATTTTCAGCGCGACGGTGCGGCCGATGCTGGTTTGGACGGCGCGGTAGATGGGGCCCCATTGGCTGACGTCAATGGGTTCCTCCACGTGGTAGGGGCCGATGGTGCGGCCGGTGAAGGCGGAGTCAGGCGTGTTCATTGCGGCGAAACGGGGGCGGGTGCGCGGGCGAGCAATTCGGGCGGGTTGGCGGCTTCATCTTGGAGTTGGTTGCGGTAGAACGTGCGGACGACGCAGCCGGCATATTGGGCGGGCAAACCCGGGAAGGTGGCTTGGAAGGTTTTGGTCGTGAAGTTTTTCATATCGGTTCGATCAAGCCAGAACGGAGGCTCCCACGGCGAGACAATTCCGTCGCTGCCGCGCAGGAAAAAATGAATGCTGACGGCCACCGCCCGGTTGTCGAGTTCGCGCTCGCCGACCTGGGCGCGGATTTGGATTTGGACGATCAGGCGGGCGGCCTCGGTGATTTCGGTGAGCCGCTCGATGCGTAGTTGTCGGTTGAGGATGGCGGGGCGGGCGGGTGCGGTGGCTGTGGGGGCCGGTGTGGCAGGCGTTGGTGACGGCGGGGTGGCCGCAGGTTCTTCGGAGGAGTTGGCGGTGACGGGTGGCGGGGGTGGGCGCAGGATGGCGCTGGGACGCGGCTGGGTGAAGATCCAGGCAAGCAGCGCGATTTGGCCGAGCACGAGCAGGGTTACGACAACGGCGGTGATGTGGAGCAGCCAGTCGGTGCGGCGCGCGGTGGAGACGACGTCGTGGGCGACTTCGAAGCGCAGGGTGACGGAGCCAATTTCGATCTGGTCACCGGCGCGGAGCCGGTGCTGGGTGACGGGCTGGCCGTTGACGCGGAGGCCGACTTCGCTGTGCAGGTCGGTGATGTAGTAGCCGTCGGCGCGCCGCTCGATGACGGCGTGGCGGGGGCTGACGCCGTTTTCGGGGAGTTGGACCTGGCAGGATTCGTCGCGGCCCAGCCATAATTGAGGCTCGCGGACAGCGAGCGCCGGGCGCGTCGCGAGGCGACCTTGAAAAAGCAGGCGGTACATACCTCGGGGAAAACATACCATACCGGCGGTCGCAAGGGGCAAATTATTCGTGTCGGGGCTGGTTCGATTTTGCTATGGTGCGGGCGATGGAAGTGCGCTGCCATCATTGCGAGCACCGGTTCGTGCCGGTGACCGCGGCGGCGGAAGTTCGCTGTCCTCGCTGCGGGGTGATGTTGTTGCGGCACCGGGCTTCGGCCGTCGCCGGTGCGCCGCCCCATCATCCGTCGCGCCGGGAGATGCGGCGGATTTTCAGTCCGGTGCCGAACACGGCTCTGTATGCGGCGGGGTTGGTGCTGGTGGCGGCGATTCTGGCGCCGTTTTGGTTGGGTGAACTGGGCCAGGCGTCGCGGGGTCGGCGATTTGTGATCAGCGAGGACGCGCCGGATACGCGCCCGGCCTGGGCGTTGACCAATTCGTTGGCGGCGCCCGCGCCGTCGGCGGCGCAGGAGGCGACGGTGACGCCGCTGGATCAGTTTGAAGGAATTCAGTTGGGGGTCTCGCGCGAGTCGTTGGAGCGGCGGTTCACGTTTTATCGGAAGAACACGCGGGGCATGGTGCCGGAGATTTACGAGGCGCGCGACGCCCGCGGGATCGAGCGGTTGACGGCGTACTTTTATCAGAACGAGTTGCGGGAGTTTGTGGCGGTGCTGCCGGCGCGGGTCAGCACGCCCGACGAGTGGTTCCGTCAGTTGCGGGTTCAGTACGGGGAGCCGGACGATTGGTCGCAAGGGGAGACCACGCCAGAGGCCGCCGGGGTGCCCGGGATTGAGGCAGGGCGGTATGAGCGGTTTGGTTTGTACCGGTATTTTGCCTGGAGCGATCCCGAACATCAGTTGGAGGCGACGATTTATTTCACGAGTCCGGACCCGGTCACGTGTGAATCGGTGCTCGTTGTGCGGGGCCGAATGAGGGGGCCGGCAGGCGCGTTACTGCCGGTGGCCACGTCCGAAGAAACCTCGCCGACGAATTCCGCGCCGCAGACGCCGCATCTGTTTCCGTAGCCGCGGGGGTCAGGCGTAGCCGGTGGGGTGGGTGCGATGCCAGTCCCACGCGCTTTGAATGATCGCTTCGAGGGAGTCGTAGCGGGGTTGCCAGCCGAGGACGCGGCGGATTTTTTTGGAGTCGCCCACCAGTTTGGGCGGGTCGCCGGGGCGGCGAGGTTTTTCAACGGCGGGAATCGGGTTGCCGGTGACGCGGCGGGCGGTGTCCACGACCTGTTTGACGGAGTAGCCGTCGCCGCTGCCGAGGTTGAAAACATCGCTGGTGGGATGTTTCAAGGCCAGCATGTGAGCCTGGGCGAGGTCCACGATGTGGACGTAATCGCGGATGCAGGTGCCGTCGGGCGTGGGGTAGTCGGTGCCGTAGATTTCGACGGTGGGTTTCTGGCCGAGCGCGACTTTGAGGACGTTGGGGATGAGGTGGGTTTCCTGCCAGTGGTGTTCGCCGAAGTAGGCGGTGGCGCCGGCCGCGTTGAAGTAGCGGAGGCAAACGTACTGGAGGCCGTGTTGTTTTTCGTACCAGTGGAGGATGCGTTCGAACATCAGTTTCGATTCGCCGTACGGATTGACCGGCTCGCGCGGGGCGTCCTCGGTGATCGGCACGGTTTTCGGAATGCCGAAAATGGCGCAGGTCGAGGAGAAGACGAATTTTTGGACCCCGGCCTGGACACAGGCTTCCAGCAGGTTGATCCCGTTGCCGACATTGTTGCGGAAATACTTGCTCGGATTGGTCATGCTTTCCGGCACGAGCGCGTTGGCGGCGAAGTGCATGACCGCCTGCGGGCGGAGTTGTTCCAGCGTCTTGAACAGCAGGGAACGGTCGGCGAGGTCGCCCTCGATAAAGCGTGCGCGTTTGTCCACGGCGGCCCGGTGGCCTTCGCTCAGGTTGTCGAACACGGACACGGTGTGTCCCGCGTTGAGCAGTTCCTCCACGCAAATGCTGCCGATGTAGCCGGCGCCGCCCGTGACGAAGATGTTCATGCGCGCGATGGTACGGGTTGCGAACGAGTCTGACAAGTCGCGGCGGCGCGGCTACTTCAACTGCGCGAGACAGGCTTTGATGGCGTCGAAGTTCGGCAATTTGCCGGGGTCGTCATTGATCTCGGCGTAGCGAATGATCCCGGCTTTGTCCACAACGAACGCCGAGCGTTTCGGCACGCCGCCCATGTCGAGGTTCTTGGCCGGGAGAAACGAGGCGTAGGCGCAGCCGTAGGCGGTGGCGACGTTGTGATCGTAATCGGAGAGCAGCGGCAGGGTGATGTTCTCCTTCTGCGCCCACGCTTCCTGCGCGAACGGATTGTCGCCGCTGATGCCCCACACGTCGGCATTCAACGACGTGTACTGGCTGAGGCCGGCGCTGATTTCGCAGAACTCCTTGGTGCAGACCCCCGTAAACGCCATCGGCACGAACAGCAACAGTGTGTTTTTTTTGCCGAAGTTGTCACTGAGTTTGAGTTTCTTCAGTCCGTCCGCCGCTTTCACGGTGAGGGAAAAATCCGGTGCCTTGTCGCCAACCTTGAGTGCCATGCTGCGTTCTCCTTTTGAGGTTCGGAATGGTGGACGATACAGGACTTGAACCTGTGACCTCTTCCATGTCAAGGAAGCGCTCTAGCCAACTGAGCTAATCGTCCCCGGTTTCTGCGCGCGGATAGTACCGGGTGCGTGCGGGTGTGTCAACCAGCCCGCCGTCAATGTTACATTTTTGCCCGGCGCACGAATCCGGTATGCGGTAGGCTGTGCAAAACGGCATGAAACAGATCTCGTTCATCGCGTTGGCCGTCACCCTCGTCACCCCTGCGTTTGGAGCCGACGCTGTCACCCGGCTCAACGCCCGGGCCGCCGAACTCTACCGGCAGGGAAACTTCACCGCGGCGCGCGAAATTTCTGAAAAAGTGGTGACGCTGGCCGAAAAAGAACACGGACCTCAGCACCTGCAGGTGGCCACGGCGTTGAACAACCTGGCGACGTTGCAACTGCTCACCGGGCGGGAAACCGAGGCCGAGCCGCTGTACCGCCGGGCGCTGGCGATTCGCGAGGCCGCGTTGGGGCCGGATCACCCCCGGGTGGCGACCAGTTGCAACAATCTGGCCGAACTGTACCGGGTGCAAAGCCGATGGGCAGAGGCCGAACCACTCTACCAGCGGGCCTTGCGAATTTGCGAGGCTGACGCCGCCGCCAGCCCATCTCTCCTGGCGACCGTGCTCGACAATCTCGGCCAGTACCACCGCGCTCGCGGGCAGTACGATCAAGCCGAGTCTTTCGCCCGCCGCGCGCTTGAGTTGTACGAACGATCCGGCGGGCCGGCCGACCCGGACGTGGGACGGAGCCTGATCTCCGTGGCGTATCTGACGGGCGTGCGGGGCGACTTTGACGCCGCTGCCGAAGCGGCGGAACGGGGACTGCGCATCTTGGAGCGCGGGTTGGGAGGCGGTCATCCGCACGTGGCCGCGGGCCTGGCGACGCTGGCCGAGATTCGGATCGCGCAAGGCGCGGTGGACCGCGCCCTGCCGCTCGCCAAACGCGCGTTGCAGATTCGGCGTCAGACCGTCGGCCACGATCATCCCCACGTCGCGACGGCGCTGACGACGCTGGCGTTCATCGAAAAAGCGCGCGAGGATTTTGGCGCGGCGGAAACGTACACGGCGCAGGCGCTCGCGATTCGGCGGCGGCATTTTGGCGAGGATCATTTGCTGGTCGCCGCCAGTCTCAGTCAGTTGGCGGAGTTGCAGACGTACCAGGGAAAACTGCCGGCCGCGACGGCGGCGGCCGAGCAGGCCCTCGCGATCCGGACCCAGTCGCTCGGCGAGAACGACCGGCGCGTCGCGGCGGCCTTGAATCAGTTGGCGCTGTTGCACAAGTTGCGCGGCGAGTTTGAATCGGCCGAGGCGCTCTACCGCCGCGCGTTGGCGGCTTATGAAAAGACGTGTGGACCGGACGACCCCGCCTGTGCCCGCGTGTTGGAGAACCTCGCCGAACTGTACAAGGTCACCGGTCAGAAGGACGGTCAGTTGGACAGCCTCCAGCGCGCGGAGCAGATTCGCGCGGCGCTGCCTTGATCGCACCGGAAGGATTGACCCCGCCGCGCATCTCGACGACACTCGCCGCCGATCGGTGCCAGGAGAACGAAAAGGTTCGCGGCTGGAACGCGGCGGCGAGAAACGGAATGGACGTTTTCTTTTACGAGGCGTTTGCGGAGGAGGTCGAGGCGTTGCGGGCCTGTTTGCCGGCCACGATTCGCGCGGGGTTTGCCGCCGCGACGATTCAGGAGACGGGACAGCGGCAGCCGCCGGCGCGGTTGATCAGCATCCGCACCCAGTCGCGCGTTCCTCCGGGCTGGGACCTGGTCGGTATCGTGTCGCGGACGACCGGCTATGATCATCTGACGGGGCTGAAGGTGCCGTGCGGTTATTTGCCGTTGTACTGCGCGCGGGCGGTGGCTGAGCAGGCGTTGTTGCTGTGGCTGGCGTTGCTGCGCAAACTGCCGCAGCAAATCACGCAGTTCGCCCGGTTTGATCGCGACGGGCTGACCGGCGGAGAGTGCGCCGGCCGCAAGCTGCTGGTGGTGGGCGCCGGTCACATCGGCAGCGAGATTGTCGCCATCGGGCGGGCGCTCGGGATGGAGGTGCGACGGGTGGACATCCTTCCCGAGCGGGCCGATATCAGCATCGAGGCCGGTCTGCCGTGGGCGGAAATCATCGTCTGCGCGATGAATCTGACGGCGGACAATGCCGGTTACTTCGATTACCGGCGGCTGAAACAGGCGCGCCGCGGCGCGCTGTTCATCAACATCGCCCGCGGCGAGTTGTCGCCGACGGCGGATTTGGCGCGGTTGCTCGACGAAG
The DNA here is from genome assembly GCA_964533295.1 of uncultured Verrucomicrobiota bacterium. GTDB lineage: Bacteria > Verrucomicrobiota > Verrucomicrobiia > Palsa-1439 > Palsa-1439 > OMJI01. Next base: position 54,862 of record CAZHLM010000007.1, on the reverse strand, counting down.
GGCATCTCGGCGGCGTGGCGCTGGACGTGTACGACCGCGAGGCGGAGGTGGCGGTGGAGTTGCGCGCGGGTCGGGCGACGTTTCCGCTGGCGGGTCGGCCGAACGTGATGTTGACGCCGCACAACGCGTTCAACACGCGCGAGGCTCTGGCGCGGAAAGCCGAGCAGACCGCGCGGCAGGTGGAGCAGTTTCTGCGCAGCGGTCGGATGCTCTGGCCGGTGCCGTAACCGGCGGTTGCCTCAGCGGACTGGCGCGGCCGGTTTCCGGTCATTGCATTTGGCGGTGGGCTGGGCTATACCCCGCGCTCATGCAAAACGGCGATACGAAATGGTTTGTTCACGATCGGTTTGGGTTGTTCATTCACTGGGGGTTGTACGCGTTGCCGGCCCGGCACGAGTGGGTCAAACACAACGAGCAAATCTCCAACGAGGAGTACCAGAAATATTTCGATCACTTCGATCCGGACCTGTACGACCCGAAACAATGGGCCGCGGCCGCCGCGGGCGCGGGGATGAAATATTTTGTCGTCACGACCAAACACCACGAAGGGTTTTGTCTCTGGGATTCGAAGCTGACGGATTACAAGGCGACAAAGACGCCGGCCAAACGGGATTTGTTGCGGCCAATGGTGGAGGCGTTTCGCGAACGGAATCTGCGGGTCGGGTTTTATCATTCGCTGATTGACTGGCATCATCCGCAGTTCGTGATTGATCGTTTTCATCCGCTGCGCAACCACCCGGACAAGGCGAAGCTGAACCAGTCGCGCGACCAGAAGAAGTACATCGCCTATCTCCACGGTCAGACGCGCGAATTGCTGACGCAGTTCGGGAAGTTGGACATCCTCTGGTTTGATTTCAGCTACCCGGGGCCGGACGGCAAGGGACACGATGACTGGGACAGCGCGAAACTGGTGAAAATGATCCGCAAACTCCAGCCGCACGTCGTGCTCGATGACCGGCTCGATTTGCCCAACGTTCGCGCCTCGTGGGATGTCAAGACGCCCGAACAGATCCAGCCGCGCGCTTGGCCGCAGGTGGACGGCAAGCCGGTGGTCTGGGAAGCCTGCCAGACCTTCAGCGGATCGTGGGGGTATCACCGCGACGAAATGACGTGGCGCAGCACCGAGGAATTGATCCACACCCTGATTGATTGCGTCAGCAAAGGCGGCAATTTACTGCTCAACGTCGGGCCGACCGGCCGCGGCGAGTTTGACGAACGGGCGCTGGCGCGGCTCAGCGGAATGGGGGAATGGATGAAACGCCACAACCGTTCCATCTACGGTTGCACGCAGGCGCCGGCCGAGTTTCAGATCCCGCAGGATTGCCGGCTGACGTACAACCCGGACACGAAACGGCTCTACGTTCACATCTTCGCCTGGCCGTACAAACATCTGCATCTGGACGGCGCGTTTGCCGACCGGGTCGCCTACGCGCAACTGCTCCACGACGCCAGCGAGATCAAACTCGGCATGGATCAGTGGCACGCCGGCCAACTCCCAAAAGCCGACAACAAGACCCTGACGCTGACGCTGCCGCCGATGCGGCCAAACGTGACGGTGCCGGTGGTCGAGTTGTTTCTGAAATAGATCGCTCGCGGCCGAGGATGCCGGGCCCGGTGCTGGCCGTGGCGACAACGTTACCGGTTGCCGGTGCGCAGCACGCGCGGTGGGATTGGCGACCGCCACGGCAGCGAGTAGGGGATGCCGGGGTAGAGATCGAAGAAGTTGTCCGGCAAGGCGCGTTCGCCGTCCAGATCAAGGCACACGCCCCAGACAAACGTCGGCGATTCGAAAACCACCCGGCCTTGTTGCCGCCGCACGCGCACGCGGGCCGCTGGCCAGCGCAGATCCTTGAACCGCGCCCGCAACAGCCGGTGCCGGGCCAGCAGCCGGCCGTCTTGTTCGAGCATCGCAAACGCGGCGCTGGCACGCGGGTTTTTCCAGCGCGACCGCGGGAAGGCCGCCAGTCGCGTGGCGGCGTTGGGCGGCAACGTGACGGCGGCGGTTTCGTCGAGCGGATAGCCGCCGGCCAGGTTGAACAGGCCGTAGCGCAGGCGGCCGGTGACGGGCCGGTCGGTTTCGTTGATGCCGAACACGACAATCTGGCTGTTTTCCTCGGCGACGATGGCGGTGACCGGCTGCATCGCGCGGCGGACGGGATGAAACGCCGGTGTGCGGCGCCGGTAGTAGTCCACAATGGTCCAACTGCGCGTGGCCGGCCAGCAATCGTTGAACATCCAGAAAACCGCCGAAGCGCTGTTGAACATCCGGCGGCGGAAGTTGGCGATGTACTCGCTCAACGCCTCGCCCTGGATGAGGCCACCCCAGTAGGTGAAGTCGGCAAGGGACAACGCGCGGCTGTCGTGGCCGGTCCAGAGCGGGAGAATGCCATCGGGATAACTCGGTTCGGCCCAGCTATCCACCGAGTTGTCGTGGACCTGCCAGGCGAACGATTGGATGGGCGTGCTCGTCGTGCCCGGAAGGGCACTCCCACCATTGTCATCGAGACAGGCCTGCATCGTCGGCAACGCAGTCGGTCCGAGAAAGCCGCCTTCATTCGGGAAGCGACAGGTCATCTTGCGGTAGTCATGAAAATCGAGGTTTGCGAAACCGACCTGCCACGGGTGTTGATCGCCGGTGTGGTTGGCGTTGGGCGGCTCGCCATCGGGCGAGTAGGGCGAACTCGGCCAGTAGAATCGGGTAGGGTCTTCTTCTTTGATCAGGCGCGGCAGGGTCAGATGGAACAGCACATAATCCGGGTAGGTGATCGCGGCGCTGTCGAACCCCCATTCCCACGCGCCCCATTCCATTTCGTTGTTGCCGCACCAGATGATCAGGCTCGGATGCGACGCGAGGCGGCGGATGTTGTAGGTGGCTTCCGTTTTGACGTTGTCGTAAAACTCTTTGTGGACCACCGGGTATTTGTGGCAGGCAAAGATGAATTCCTGCCAGACGAGAATGCCTTTCAAGTCGCACCACTCGTAAAAGTCGTCGCTTTCGTACTGGCCGCCGCCCCAGACACGCAGCAGATTGAAATTCGCCTCGCGCGCCAAGTCGGTCAACTGATCGTACCGGGCGCGGTCGCACCGCTGGAAGATCATGTCCGGCGGGACGAAGTTGGCGCCTTTGCAGAAAATCTTTTTGCCGTTGATCTCGACGATGAAATACCGGCCCCGCTCCGGGTGGGGATCCTGGTTGATGCGCACGTGGCGGAAACCGACGCGCGCGGTTTTCTGGCCGACGACCCTGCCGGCCACCCGCAACGTCGCGCGCACGTCGTAGAGATGCTGCGGCCCGTGGCCGGCCGGCCACCACAACGCGGGCCGCTCCACCGGTACGGTCACCTCGATCGGGTGCAGGCCGGGCGCGAGCGTGACCGGCTGGCGAACCTGCTGGCCGGCGATTTCGACAATCAGTTCGCCGCGCGTCTTTCGAAACGCCTCGACGAAGAGCCGGGCGCGCAGCGAGCCGGTTTGCAAATCGGGCGCCAGTACCGCCAGCGGGACGAATTGGTCGAGCCGTACCGGGTCGGTCGTCCATTCCAGTCGGACATTGCCGGTAATGCCGACGTTGATCAGGCGGGTGCTCCAGTCCCAACCGAACTGGCATTGCGGTTTGCGCAGCCAGACGCCTTTGTGGAGCCGGTGGTCGAGCTTGCGGACGTAGCCTTCCATCGGCTTGTCCATCACGGAAAACAGACCGCCTTCGATGTGGACGGTCAGCAGGTTGCGGCCGGGTTTGAGCTTGCCGGTGATGTCGAGGCGGCACGGATAAAACACATTTTGGTGTGAACCGATCTCCTCGCCGTTGAGGAAAATTTTCGCGGCGAGGTCGAGCCGCTCGAACACCAGCCAGACGCGCCCGGTGGTTGTCGGCGCTTCGAACCAACGCCGGCAGGCCCAGGCGCACTCCTCGACCCAGCGGGCTTTCAGGCAGTTGGTGCCGACGTACGGGTCGGCGATCAGCCCGGCACGCCAGAGATCGAGGTGCACCTCGCCGGGCACCTGCGCGTCGAGGTAGCGCGCCTCTTCGGTTTCGGGTCGGTTCGCATATTCCAACCGGCCGCGTTCCCCATCGCTCCACCGCAGCCGCCATGTGCCGTTCAAGTCGAGAGTGGAAAGGATGGCTGCGGAGAATAGATTCGCGTTGAGCGGAGCCAACGAGTAATTAGTCCGGTATGAATGGGAAGGTGGAACTGGTTTTGGACGCGCGGGCCGAGGTGGGGGAAAGCCCGATTTGGCACGCGCAACGGCAGGTGTTGTACTGGGTGGACATCCTGAAATGTCAGGTCCACATCTACAACCCGGCCACCAAACGCGACCGCGCGATTCACGTCGGCCAATTCGTCGGCACGGTGGTGCCGCGCAAGGCCGGGGGCGTGATGGTGGCGTTGCAACGCGGGTTTGCGCGGCTCGACTTGAACACGGAGATGCTCGATTTCATCGCCGACCCCGAAGCGGACAAACCCGGCAATCGGTTCAACGACGGCAAGTGCGATCCCGCCGGTCGGTTCTGGGCCGGTACGATGCCGATCGAAGGCGCCGAGCCGACCGGCAGTTTGTATTGTCTGCACGCCAACCTGACCGTGAAGAAAATGCTCAGCCCGGTGACCTGCTCGAACGGGATTGCGTGGAGTCTCGACAAAAAGACGATGTACTACATCGACACCCCGCGGATGACGGTGGATGCCTTCGACTACGACCTGGCCACCGGTAAAATCGCCAACCGCCGCACCGCTATCACCATCCCGCCCGGCATCGGTTCTCCCGATGGCTGCACGCTGGATGCGGAGGGCATGCTCTGGATCGCGCATTGGGGTGGCAGTCGCGTGACCCGCTGGAACCCGGCCAGCGGCCAGTTGCTGGACACCGTGCCGGTGCCGGCGACCAACGTCACCGCCTGCGCCTTTGGCGGCCCGAATCTCGACCGGCTCTACATCACCACCGCGCGGGTCGGTCTGGACAGCGCCGCATTGCGGCAAAACCCGCGCGAAGGCGGTCTGTTTGTCGCCCAGCCCGGCGTGACCGGCCTCGAGGCCTGCGAGTTTGCCGGCTAACCCGCGCCGTTCACAACCCGGGCGCGGCGGGACGTTGTCTGCGGCGGGGCCGGTTGCGGGCGAGATCAGTAGCCGAGTTGGCGGGCGGTGGGGCAGGCGCCGAAGACTTTTTTGGCTTCTTTCAGCGCGCGGATCAGGGCGTCCACTTCGGCGCGGGTATTGTACAGGGCGAAGCTGGCGCGGGCGGTGGCGCCGAGGTTGAGATGCCGGTGCAGCGGCATGGCGCAATGGTGACCGGCGCGAATGGCTACACCGTGCTGGTCGGCAATCGTGGCGAGGTCGTGGGGATGGATGTCGCCGAAAGTGAAGGCGACGAGGCCGCTGCGTTGGGCGGGGTCGAGCGGGCCGTAGATGCGGATCTCAACGAGTTCGCGAAGGCGGTCCATCGCGTAGCCGGTCAGTTCCATCTCGTGCTGGCGGATCTTGTCCATGCCGATGCGGGTAAGGTAATCCACTGCCACGCCGAGGCCGATGGCTTCGGCGATGTTGGGGGTGCCGGCTTCGAATTTGTGGGGCAGGTCGTTGGTGGTGAAGCCGGTGGCGGTGACTTCGCGGATCATTTCGCCGCCGCCAAAGAACGGGGGCATGGCGTCGAGCAGGTGTTCTTTGCCGTAGAGCACGCCGCTGCCGGTCGGGCCGCACATTTTGTGGCCGCTGAAGGCGAAGAAGTCGGCGCCGAGCGCCTGCACGTCAATCGGCAGGTGGGGGATGCTTTGCGCGCCGTCCACGAGGACGACGGCGCCGACCCGGTGGGCGGCGTCGGCGATTTCGCGGATGGGGTTGATGGTGCCGAGGACGTTGGAGCAGTGGGTGAGGGCGACGAGTTTGGTGCGGGGGCTGAGGAGTCCGTTCTTGAGTTTGGGGGAGGGGACTTCGGGTGCCGACCGGTCGCGCCCGGAAGGGCGCTCCCACGGGCGCTCCCACAGGTCCAACTGGCCATCGGCGGTCAGGTCAATGCGTTTGAGGACGGCGCCGGTTTCGGCGCAGAGCTGGTACCAGGGGACGATGTTGCTGTGGTGTTCCATCCACGTGGTGAGGATTTCGTCGCCGGCTTTGAGGTTGGCGCGGCCCCAAGAGTAGGCGACGAGGTTGATCGCTTCGGTGGTGCCGCGGGTGAAGATGACCGAGCGGCTGGACTCGGCGTGGATGAAGCGGGCGATTTTTTCGCGGGCGCGTTCGTACTCGCGGGTGGCGCGTTCGGCGAGGGCGTGGATACCGCGGTGGACGTTGGCGTTGTAGCGGGCGTAGTAATCGTTCAGCGCCTCGATGACGACGCGCGGTTTTTGGGAGGTGGCGGCGTTGTCGAGATAGACGAGCGGTTTGCCGTGGACTTGCTGGTGCAAGATCGGGAAGTCGTCGCGGATTTCGTCCAGCTCGACGGCGTCCAGTACCGGAATCATGGCGGTCACCGTAGGACTTTCGCGTGAATGAGCCGAGAAAACTCTTCGCGGACGGACTCGACCTGGATGCGGGCGAGGATCGGTTCGAGGAACGCTTCGATGAGCGCCTGCCGGGCCTGGGCGAGGGTCAGGCCGCGGCTGCGAAGATAAAAGAGTTGGTTTTCATCGAGGCGGCCGACGGTCGCGCCGTGGGTGCAGCGGAGCTGGTTGGATTCGATTTCGAGGATCGGCCGGGTGTCGCACTGGACCTTGTCGCTGAGGACGAGGTTGCGGTTGGACTGGTAGGCGTTGGTGCCGTTGGAGTTTTTTTCGACTTTGATCAGGCCGGTGTAGTTGCTGACGGCGTCGTCGCGCAGGACGTTTTTGAAGAGCAGGTCGCTGGTGGTGTCGCCGACGCGATGATGTTGGCGGGTGAACTGGCCGAGTTGTTGGCGGTTTTCGCCGAGGCCGACGCCGTACATGAAGCTGTGACCGCCCCGGCCTTCCATCACGCACTCGATGTCGTAGCGGGCAAACAGTCCGCCGAACATCCCGATCACCCAGTCCACTTCGGCATCCTGCGCGACGTGGGCGCGTTTGACGGTGAAATCGTAGGCGGTCGGCGCGAAGTTTTGCAGGCTGATGTAGTGAAGCCGGGCGCCGGGCTGGACGAAGACTTCCGTGCCGCTGGCGTGGACGCCGGGTGCGCCGGTGAATCGCTGGACGAGCGTGGCTTCCGCGCCGGGTTCGAGGACGATCAACGTGCGGGGGAAGGCGGCGGAATCGTGATTGGGCAGGTCGTAGGTGATCGTCAGGGGTTCGCTGACGCGAACGTTGCGCGGGACGTACAGCAGCGCGCCGTTTTCCCAGAGCGCTTCATGCAGGAGGGTGAACTTGTGGCGGCCGGCGCCGTTGAGAGCCTGGCCGAGAAATCGGTTGGCGACATCGCGGTGGCGGGCCAGGTCGCCGAAGACGACGCCGGTGGGCACGGCGCCGGTGAGTTTCGCGGCGACGGGCCGGGCGCGTTGGGCGATGTTGTCGAGTTTCAGGCCGCGCAGGTCGAAATGCTGCCAGTCGAGGTCGCGGCGGGTGGGGAGGGGGAGCGCTTCGTATTGTTTCCAAGCTTGCTGGTTCATGCAGAAATTCAGTCACCCTGAGCGTAGCGAAGGGTCTCTCGGCGGAACGACAGAGATTCTTCGCTGCGCTCAGAATGACAACAGGGAACGTTCATCCGACGGAGCCTTCCATCTGGAGATTGATGAGGCGGTTGATTTCGACGGCGAATTCCATCGGCAACTCTTTCACGATCGGTTCGATGAAACCGTTGACGATCATGCTGATGGCGTCTTCTTTTTTGATGCCACGGCTCATCAGGTAAAAGAGTTGTTCCTCGCTGACGTTCGAGACACTGGCCTCGTGCTCGACGGTGGCGAGGTCGCCTTTGATTTCCATGACCGGGTAGGTGTCGGAGCGGCTTTTCTCGTCGAGGATCAACGCGTCGCAATTGACCTGGACCCGGCAGTTCTTGGCTTGCTCGCGGACCTGAACCAGCCCGCGGTAGGAGGCGCGTCCGCCGTGGCCGGAGATGGATTTCGAGTTGATGCGGGCGGTGCAGTTCGGCGCGAAGAACACCATCTTCGCCCCGGCATCCTGCCACATGCCTTTGTCGGCGCTGGCGAGGCTGAGGACTTCGCCGTGGCCGCCTTCGCCGAGCATGTAGCAGGAGGGATATTTCACCGTGCGTTTCGAGCCGAGATTGCCGTCCACCCATTCCATGACGGATTTTTCGTAGAGCATCGCGCGTTTGGTGACGAGGTTGTACACGTCGGTGCTCCAGTTTTGGATGGTGGTGTAGCGGCAGCGGGCGCGGTTTTTGACGAAGATTTCCACGACGGCGGAGTGGAGCGAGTTGGTGGTGTAGACCGGCGCGCTGCAACCCTCGACGTAGTGGCAGAAGGCGTCGTCGTCCACAATGATCAAGGTGCGTTCAAACTGGCCGAATTGTTCGGCGTTGATGCGGAAGTACACGGACAGCGGCACGTCACAGTTGACGCCTTTCGGGACGTACACAAACGAGCCGCCACTCCAGAAGGCGGAGTTGAGCGCGGCAAATTTGTTGTCCTCGGGCGGAATGGCTTTGGCGAAGTGTTCGCGGAACAACTCCGGGAACTCTTTCATTCCGTCGTCGCAACTAAGGAAGATGACGCCCTTCTTCGCGAGCGATTCCTGGATGTTATGGTAGGCCATCTCGGAATCAATCTGGGCGCCGAGACCGCCGAGGAGTTTTTGTTCTTCCTTGGCGATGCCGAGCTTGTCGTAGGTGCGGCGAATTTCCTCTGGCACGTCTTCCCAGCGGCGTTCGGATTTGGCGACGGGGCTGACGTAGTAGGTGATATCGTCGTAATCAATTTCATCCCGCAGGCCCGGCAACCAGGCCGGCAAACCTTGTTTCAGAAACAGATCAAGGCTGCGGTGACGGAACTGGCGCATCCAGTCCGGCTCGTTTTTCACGTCGCACATGTAGTCCACCACCTCGTGTTTGAGGCCTTTGGGGACTTTGTGAACGACGGGCAGGTCGTCGTGGAACCCTTCTTTGTACGTGCCGCGCAGTAGTTCGGTGCTCACGCCGCCACCTCCTTGAGGATCCAGTCATAGCCATGTTCTTCGAGATGTTTGGCGAGATCGGCGTCGCCAGACTTCACGATCTGGCCGTCCACCAGAATGTGAATCACATCGGGCTGGATGTAGCGCAGGATCCGTTCGTAGTGAGTGATGATCAGGATGCCGAGGTTCGGGCCGCGCAATTCGTTGACGCCGTGCGAGACGATTTTCAGCGCGTCAATGTCGAGTCCCGAGTCCGTTTCGTCCATCACGGCGAATTCGGGTTCGAGCATCATCATTTGCAAAATCTCGTTCCGTTTCTTTTCGCCGCCGGAGAACCCTTCGTTGAGGTAGCGTTTGACCCATTTCTCGTCCATCTCGAGTTGTTTCATCTTGGCCTCGAGCTTGTCGAAAAACTCCATCACATCGAGTTCCCGGCCGGCGCGGGCGCTGCAGGCTTGGCGCAGAAAATTGCTCATCCGCACGCCCGGCACCTCGCAGGGATATTGAAAGGCCAGGAACAAGCCGCGGCGGGCGCGTTCGTCGGTCTCCATGTCGAGAATGCTTTCGCCCTTCAAGAGGATGTCGCCGCCGGTGACGGTGTATTTGGGGTGGCCGAGAATCGTGTTGGCCAGCGTGCTTTTGCCGGAGCCGTTCGGCCCCATCAACGCGTGGACTTCGCCCTTGCGAACGGTGAGATTGACGCCTTTGAGGATCGGCTTGTCCTCGACGCTGGCCTGCAAGTTACGGATTTCGAAGGTATCAAGCATGAGGTTCTCCAAATCAGACAATTTTTGTCTTATTTGATGCCACTGTATCGGAGTTGGTTTCCAAGTCAAGAACCCATTGAGCGGGCGATGGCGGTGTGGTATGAGCGAAGCGTGCACGTGCGCATTCGGGGGAAGTTCATCGGTATCCTGCTCATTGCAGCGGTCGTGCCGTTGTCCATCGCCCTGATCGCGATTGAGATTCTCGGCTACCGCTATTACAAGGGCGAACACGGCCGATCGCTGCAAAGCATGGCGTCGTTTCTGGCGACGACGATTGACTACAACCTCAGCAAGGAAGTCGAGAAGCTTGGCGACTGGTTGGAACTCTCGCCACTGATCAGCTTCGTCAGCGCCGCCAGCGCCGCCGCCGCGCCGCAGACCGACACCGAATTAGCCGCAGCCGCGGCTGACCTCGACCGGCAATGGCCGCAATTGACGGCGACATCACCGGCCGTGGCGGCGCTTCTGACCAATGAGCTGGCGCAGGCGTTGCGCCAGTTGCAACGAGTCAACCCCTTGTTCGCGGAAATTCTTGTGACCGACAATCGCGGCCGCCTCATCGCCGCCACCCAAAAAACGACGGACTTTTGGCAGGCGGACGAGATTTGGTGGCAACGCGCCCGCCTCGTGCGGTCCGGCCGCGTCTATCTTGAGGGGATTCACTACGACGAAAGCGCCCGCGTCTATTCGGTGGACGTCTGTCTGCCGGTCGTCGCGCAAGCCGGCGCCGCCGCCGCTCCGGTCGGAATTCTCAAGGCGGTGCTGAACTCGTCGCCGTTGTTCTCCTCCCTGCCGGGCGCGCTGGCCGAGCCGGGTCCCTCGCGGCAGGTGATCAATGCCGAGGGCGATGTGCTCTTTGAACTCTACAGTCGCATGGCCCGCCGCATTCACGGTCGGATTGACGCCACCGCGGCCGGACCGCTCACGCGACCGTGGGCTGGCTGGACGACGACGACGCTGGCGGATGACACCCGCGAGCTTGTCGGTCACGCCCCCATCCACCCCGGCAGTCCGCTGGTGGATCCGCACGTGCCGAGCGGCTTCACACCGCTGTTCGTCATTGTCCATGACGACATCCGCACGGTGCTGGCTCCCGTTCGGCGGCAAATCCTGCTGCTGGCCGCGTCGGGAATCGGATTGATTCTGGTCTTTACCTGGGCCGGCTACTACATCGCCACCCGCAAGATCATCGGTCCGATCGAAGTCCTGCGCGGCGCGGCGATGTCACTGTCCCAATCCGCCAGGGTGGCCGGGCCGGAGTCGCCGGAGTTGCCCGAACCGGCCAGTCCGCACGCCCAGCGGGTGTTGGCGGAACTTCAACGGATCACCACCCGCGACGAAATCGAAGATCTCGCGCGCGACTTCGGCGCCATGTCCCGCCGCGTCCTCAGCTACCACGAACAACTCGAAGAGGAGATTGCCGCCCAAACCGCCTCGATTCAGGAAGACCTCCAGTTCGCCCGCGAATTTCAAGAGGCGCTGATGCCGCGCAGCTACCCGCAGGTCAGCAGCCGCGACGCTGCCCGCCCCTTGCGGTTGAACTTTCATCACGTGTACAAACCCACCAGCTCGGTCGGCGGCGATTTCTTCGACGTGCTGAAGCTTTCCGACAGCCGGGCCGGTGTGTTCATCGCCGATGTGATGGGCCACGGCGCCCGCTCCGCCCTGGTCACCGCCATCCTGCGGACGTTGCTGCAAGACTTTGCCGAGCACGGCAACGATCCGGCCCGGTTCCTTTCGCTGATCAACCAGCACTTCATCAACATCACCGGCCAGGGCAACCAGTTCGTCTTTGTCTCCGCCTTCTACCTTGTCGTGGACGCCGAGAGATCCCTCGCCACCTACGCCAGCGCCGGTCATCCCTCGCCGTTTCTGGCCGACCGCGCCGGCCACCGCGTCACGCCGCTGATCGAGCGGCTCGAAAACAATCCCGCCCTCGGCCTGTTCCCCCACAGCGCCTACACCAATTTCACCAGCGCCCTGAAAGCCGACGATGTGTTCGTTTTGTTCACCGACGGTGTGTTCGAAGCCGGCGACGGGGAAGGGGAACAATTTGGTCGCGAGCGCCTGCGCCGCGCCATTGAGGAGAACCTCGATCTCGATGTCCACGGTCTGTGTCAAAGCGTGGTCGCCAGCCTCAACGAGTTTACCGGATCCACCACGCAACCCGACGACATCTGCATCGTCGGCGTCGAAGTCACCGCCACGCCGTCACCGGCTTTCACCGCCCCGCCACCCGGTGGCCAGCCAGGCCGGTAACGCACCGCATCGAATCTCCCGTCAGCGATTTCGGTCGAGCGATTCCAACAGCCGCTGGATCTCGGTCAGTTTGCCGTCCGGCTTGGTTTGGGTCAGCCGGGGAAACTTGCCGCCGACCTGGTACACCACGCCGCGCTGGGTGAGAATGATTTTGTCGTCCCGCGTCTCGACCATCTCCACCCCGGCACGGCCGGCGAGGATTTTGACCTCCGCGCAGCGCAGCAACAACTCGACGCCGAGCGGCGGTTTGCCGTAGCGGTCGCGAAACTCGGCGCGCAGCGCGTTGATTTCGCTCCGCTCCGTGCACCCGGCAATTCGCCGGTAGGCCTGAACCCGCAACCGCAAATCTCCGATGTAACTTTCGGGAATCCGCGCCAACGACTCCGCCTCCACCCGTTGTTCACTTCCTTGAGACGATCGTCTCAGGGAAGTGAACACGGGCGGCGGCGTCAGGAAATCGAGACGAAGGGTGACCAGCGGGGGACGGGTTCGCGGGCGGCCCTGCAGGGCGGCGATGCTGTCTTTCAGTAGCTGGCAATACAGGTCAAAGCCGATGGCGGTGATGTGGCCGGATTGTTCCGTGCCGAGGATGTTGCCGGCGCCGCGGATTTCCAGGTCGCGCATGGCGATTTGGAAACCGCTGCCGAGCGAGCTGTACTGTTGGATGGCGCGGATGCGTTTGCGGGCCGCCTGGACGAGGGCAAGGTGGCGGGGCAGCAGAATGTAGGCGTAGGCTTGGTGCTTGTAGCGCCCGACGCGGCCGCGCAGTTGGTACAGGTCGCTGAGCCCGAAACGGTCGGCGCGGTCAATGATGATGGTGTTGGCGTTGGGGATGTCGAGGCCGCTTTCGATGATCGTGGTGCAGACCAGGATGTCGAGTTGGCCGTGAACGAACCGATGCATAACATCTTCCAGTTCGTGCTCGCTCATCTGGCCGTGGCCGACGCCGATGCGGCCGGCGGGCAGGTCGAGCAGGTCGCGCAGCCGGCGGGCAACGGCTTCGATGGACTGGACGCGGTTGTGGAGGAAATAGACCTGACCGCCGCGGGCCAGTTCGCGGCGGATGGCTTGTTGGATGAGCCGTTCGTCGTAGGGGGCGATGATGGTTTCGACGGGGAGTCGGTCCTGGGGCGGAGTTTGGATCGTGCTCATGTCGCGGGCGCCGGTCAGCGCGAGGTAAAGGGTGCGGGGAATGGGGGTGGCGCTGAGGGTCAGGACATCAATGAGTTTGCGGAGTTGTTTGAATTTTTCTTTGTGCAGCACGCCGAAGCGTTGTTCCTCGTCAATGATGAGCAGGCCGAGGTTTTTGAACCGGACATCGCCGCTGAGCAGGCGGTGGGTGCCGATCAGGATGTCCACGCCGCCGGTGGCGAGGCGCTGGAGGATGCGTTTTTGTTCGGCGGCGGTGCGGAAACGGCTGAGCATCTCGACGGTGATCGGGTAGCCGGCCATGCGTTCGCGGAACGTGTTCCAGTGTTGTTCGGCGAGGATGGTGGTCGGCACGAGGACGGCCACCTGCAGGCCGCCCATGACGGCCTTGAAGGCGGCGCGGATGGCGACTTCGGTTTTGCCGTAGCCGACGTCGCCGCAGATGAGGCGGTCCATCGGTTTGGGCGCTTCCATGTCGCGTTTGACCTCGGCGATGGCGGTCAGTTGGTCCGGCGTTTCGTCGTAGGGGAACGCGGCTTCGAATTCCGTTTGCCACGGCGTATCCGGGGGGAACGCGTGGCCGGGCAGGGTGGCACGGGCGGCCTGGATTTCGAGCAGTTCGCTGGCGAGGTCGCGGATGGCGCGTTCGGCGTTGGATTTTTGTTTTTCCCAGAGCGAGCCGCCGAGTTCGTGGAGCGGGGGGATGCGTTTGCCGGCGCTGATGTATTTGGTGACGAGATGGGCCTGGTCCACGGGCACGTAGAGGCGGGCTTCGTGGGCGTATTCAATGGCCAGCACTTCCTGGGTGGCGCCGGCGGTGGCGATGGTGGTCAGGCCGGTAAACTTGCCGATGCCGTGTTGGAGATGGACGACATAGTCACCGGGTTGGAACTCCGCCCAGTCCAGCGGCTGGGAATGTTTGTGAAACGAGTGGCGCGGGCGGAGGAGTTTGTGTCGGCCAAAAATCTCGGCATCGGTGATGACGACGAGTTTGGCATCGGGCCAGAGGAAGCCGCGGCTGAGAGCGGCCGGCCGGTGCAGGTGGAAGGCGGAAGGGGGCGCGTGGAATTGGTCGCGCCAGAGTTCCTCGAACCGCTGTTGTTCGCCCGGGGTGCTGCAGACGATGTGGATGGCGTGGCCGGTGGCGTGCCACTGCTGGATTTGATTGAAGAACGTCCGCCGCAATTGTTCGGCGACGGCGGGGTCGGGCGCGCGGGAGTCGAGCGGCCGGTAGGCATCGAGGCCGGTCAGTCGCAGGTTGAGGGCGGCCGGGGTTTCGAAGTCCAGCGATTCGGTCAGGTGAACTTGTTGGAAGCCGGCGGCGAGAATGTGTTCCCACGGTTCGATGAGCGGGCCGGTCGGCGGGCCGACCAGTTGATCGGGTTCGTCGAGAACCAGCAGCGTGTCGGTCGGCAGCAACTGGGCGAGTGGGGCGGCTTGTTCGGGGTGTTGTCGGAGAAAACCCAGTTCGCCGGCGGGTGTGACGGTGACAGCGGGCAGGGCGGCGCGGGAATGTTGGCCGACCGGCTCGAAGAGGCGGATGGATTCAATTTGATCGCCGTTCAGTTCGATGCGCACCGGTTCGTCGCGGTCGAGGGGGAAAAAATCCACAATCCCGCCGCGCACGGCGAGGTCACCGGGATCGGTCACTTGAACTTCCGCGTGATAGCCGCGCTGGGTCAGGGCAGCCACCAATTCGTCGCGTTCGATGTGTTGGCCGGGCGCGAGTGGCAGCAGCGCGGCGTCGAGGGCGGCCGGGGAGAAAGTGCGCTGGCAGAGCGCGGTGGCGGAAGTGACGAGGATCGGCGGCGCCGGTGGTTGGCGGAGGGCGGCGACGACACGCAGCCGGTCGGCCAGCGTGGTGGCGGCGGGCAGTTGATCATCCTCGGGCAGGACTTCCCAGGCCGGGAACAGAAGGGTCCCGGGTTGGAAGCCGAGCAGGTCGGCGTGAACGGTTTCCTGACGTTGGGGCGTGGCGGTGACGAGCAGGACCGGTCGTTCGGTGAGGCGAGCCAGCAGGGCGGTCAGGAACGGTTTGGCGGCCTCGGCAACGCCATGCAGCCGGATCGTGTCGCGGCCGGTGAGCCGGGCGCGCAAAGCATTCACGGCCGGTATCTCGCGGGCGATATCCCGCCATTCATCCTTCCCGCCGGTCGGCTCGGTCAGCGTCTTCACGGGTGCGGATGCAGGGGCGATGGCTCGAAACGGACGACGCCGTCTTCGACCCATGTGACCCAGCGGTTGCGAAAGTCCACGCCGTAATTGATGCTGCGCGGGCGCAGTTCGTTGGGCATGATTTTGCGCACGCCCGGGCTGTCGGGGCTGGCGTGGGTGGTGTGGCCGACGATTTGGTTCAGGCCGTCAATCGGCTGAAACTCGCGGTCGAAATCCAGCCACGTGATGCCGCCGGGCTGGCGACCGTAGCCGCCGCCGCGCGCCTGACCGGCCATGAAAATCGGGTCGGGATTGCCGATGCGGAGATTGTTGCGGCCGATGTCGCAAAGTTTTTGGATGTACTCGACCGTCACGCCGTGGATCGGGTGGGAGAACCAGCGTTCATGGATGCCGGCGTGGCTGAACAGAAATTTTTGCGAGTAATGACACAACTCGCACCGCTCCCAATCGTCCCTCGTCAGGGCGGAGTCAATGGCCGCCTTTTTCGCGTCGGTGTTGTCGGCGCAAAACGCATACCCGGCGCCGTAGGCGTACCAGATGTCGTGATTGCCGAGCAGGTGGACGCGGCGGGGCTGGGCGAGGGAATGTTTCAGCCAGCGCGCCGTGGCGGCGGCGTCTTCGGGCGAATCGCGCAGATCGTCGAAATAGTCGCCGATGAAAATCACCTCGTCGTAGGACTGGCGGGCGAGGTATTCCTCCACCCATTCGAAGCGGTGGTGCAAATCGGAGATGACCAGCGACCGCATCATGTTCAATAGTGGCTGGCGCGCTCCGCCCAGTACCACACCGCGGCAAACAGCGCCAGACAGGCGCCGCCGACCAGCAGGGGGACGCCCGCGCCGGTATCCCGCGCTTTCCAGCCCACCCAGAGAATCAATACTCCGACTATGAGAAAACCCAGCGGCATGGTGTCCGTTGATGACCCCTCACGAGGCGCGGGGATAGTAGGCGCGTGGCCCACCCGATACAAGCGCGGAGCCGGGCGTCCGTCGCCCGAACATCCGGCTGGCCGGCCGTGAGCCGGTCTGCTATCCAACTGCGCTGATGGATCTGACCCTGCCGTTGCGCAACTGCCGGCTGTTTGCCGATCTGGATTCCAGCGAACTGACCGCCATCGCCGCCATCGCCCACCGCAAAGAACTCGCCAAAGGCCAAATCCTGTTTCGCGAAGGCGAACCGTCGCGCGGGTTTTTTCTGATCTTGGGCGGCGCGGTGAAGATTTACCGACTCGGCCCCGATGGCCGCGAGCGGGTCCTGCACGTCGTCGAGGCCAACGAATCCTTTGCCGAGGCGGCGCTGTTCATGGAAACGTATCCGGCCACCGCGGAGGCGCTGGCGCCGACGACGGTGGTCGGAGTGGATCGCGAACAATTCCGCCAGCAACTCGCCCGCGACCCCAAACTCAGTTTCAAAGTCATGGGCGCGCTGGTGCAGTGGCTGGCGCAACTGCGCAACACCTTGACTGATATCACCACCAAAGAGGTCCCGGCGCGGTTTGCCAGCTATCTGTTGAGTCTGCCGGCCCGACCGGCGGCGGCCATCTCGGTGACGATCAGCAAAACCACGCTGGCGCAAATGCTCGGCACAACCAAGGAGACCTTCTCGCGAATGCTGGCCCGCTTCGCCCGCCGTCGCATCCTGACGTTTCGCGGGCACGAGGTCAAAATCCACGATCGCGCCCGCCTCCAACGAATCGCCAGCGGCGAAGAAAAACTCTGAACGGAACGATGCCGTGCAAGTGCGGCGGGAATCCGGCGTTGACAGGGTTGGGGCTTGGGGGTATGGCAGCGGGCATGTCTTCCTGTGACCGGGTGCGGGTTTCGTTGGGCGCGCGCTCGTATGAGATTGTAATCGGGCGCGGTTTGCTGGCTCGGGCCGGTGAGTTTCTGGCGCCTCTTGCGCTGGGTCAACGCGGCGTGATCGTTTGCGATTCGCACACCGAGCCGCTCTACGGTCGGCCGTTGCAGTCGGTCCTGCCGGGGACAGAAATGCTGACGATCCCGGCGGGTGAGGGGTCCAAATCGCTGACGCAGACGGCGGCGGTGTTGGAGCGGATGACCGGGTTGGGGCTGGATCGGAAATCGTTCGTGATCGCGCTGGGCGGCGGGGTGGTGGGGGATCTGGCCGGGTTTGTCGCGGCGATTTATTTGCGAGGGATTGCGTTCGTGCAGGTGCCGACGACGTTGCTGGCACAGGTGGACAGTTCGGTGGGCGGGAAAGTCGGCGTAAATCTGCCGCAGGGCAAGAATCTGGTCGGCGCGTTTTATCAACCGCGGTTGGTGTTGGCGGACGTGGACGTGTTGCGGACGTTGCCGCAGCGGGAGTTGAAGGCCGGGTTGGCGGAGGTGATCAAGTACGGGGCGATCCGCGATGCGGAGTTTTTCCGGGAGTTGGAGGAGGGGTTGCCGGTGGGGCCGCGGATGGTGCGACGGTGTTGCGAGATCAAGGCGGAAGTGGTCGGTGCCGACGAGACGGAGACGACCGGGGAGCGGGCGATTTTGAATTTCGGGCACACGGTGGGTCACGCGCTGGAGGCGATCGGTGAATATGGCCGGTGGTTGCACGGGGAGGCGATTGCGATCGGGATGTGCGTGGCGGCGGAGCTGTCGGTCAAACGCGGCGGGTTGCCGGCGGCGGAGGCGGCGCGGCTGCGGGCGTTGCTGGCGCAGACGGGGTTGCCGGTGCGGGTGCCGGCGGAGATCGGGCTGGCGGAGTTGTTGCCCGCGATGCGGCTGGACAAGAAGGCGCAGGCCGGGAGGCTGCGGGTTGTGTTGTTGCGTCGGCTGGGCGAGGCGTTTGTGTCGGACGCGGTGACGGAAGCGGATCTGGAGGAGGCGCTGCATGTCTGCCGTGGATGAGGCGCTTGTCCGGGAGTATTTCGAGTCGCACGGCTTTCTGGTGTGTCAGCGCCGCAAGTATGTCGTGCAGGCCCGCGCCAAGACGGCGGACGAGGAGATCAACTTGATCGTGTTCCATCCGCAGGCGACCGGGGCGGGGCCGGTGGAGTTTGAGTTGGATGCCGCCAGTTTGCGGCAGGTCAGCCGGGCGATTGTGGCGGTGAAAGGCTGGCACACGGAGATTTTCGCGCCGAGTGTGTTGCAACATCAGCCACGGATTTTTCGGTTTGTCGAGCCGCAGGCGGTGGCGGAAGCCGCGCGGCTGGTGGGCGGGGAGGGGTTGTTAAAGTTGCTGGTGATCCCCGGCTTGCCCAAGGAGAAGGCCGCGCGGGCGAAGAGTATCGAGTTGTTGCGGGCGCGGGGTGTGGACGGGGTAATTTCGTTTCGGGCGATTCTGGCGGAGTTAATTACCGGGGTGGAGACGAATCGGAATTATCAGAAGAGCGATTTGTTGCAGGTGTTGCGGTTGTTGAAGAATTACGAGCTGCTGAAGGAGCCGCAGTTGGAACTCAAACTTCGAGCGAAAAGCAGCCACCGATGAGCACAGGTGTTCACAAATCGAGTTCTGGGTTTATCCGTGTGCCTCTGTGGCTGATTCTGCCATGACATCTCGCGAAGCGTACATCGCGCTGAACATGATTGATGAGTTGGGGCCGGTGCGGGTGCGGGCGTTGCTCGAGCGATTCGGGTCGCCCGAGGCGGTGTTGGCCGCGAGCCGGTCGGACTTGTTGCAGGTCGAAGGCATCGGCGAACAGATCGCGCGGAACATCACCGGCTGGCGGGCTGCGGTGGATTTGGAGGGGGAACTGCAGCGCATCGAGCAGGCCGGTATCCATGTGGTGACGCGCGAGGATGCGGCGTATCCGGTCAACCTGCGCGAGATCTACGATCCGCCGCTCGTCCTCTATGTGAAAGGCGCGTTGCCGGTGGGCGAGAAACACGCGTTTGCGATTGTCGGGTCGCGGCGCACCACGTTGTACGGTCAGGAAATGGCGCGGCGGCTGGCCTATCAACTGGCCAACATCGGCGCGGTGGTGGTCAGCGGATTGGCGCGGGGGATTGACACGTTCGCGCATCGGGGCGCGTTGCAGGCGAAGCGGCGGACGGTGGCGGTGATCGCCTGCGGGATGGACACGGTGTACCCGCCGGAGAACGCGGCGCTGGCCGAGGAGATCGTGGCGAAGGGCGGGGCGGTGGTGACGGAGTTTCCGTTCGGGGTGCCGCCGGACCGGCAACATTTTCCGATGCGCAACCGGATCATCAGCGGTTGGTCGCTCGGCGTGATTGTCGTGGAGGCGAACGTGAAGAGCGGATCGTTGATCACAGCGAAGTTCGCCAACGAACAGGGCCGGCAGGTGTTTGCGGTGCCGGGTCGGGCGGATTCAATTTTGTCGCGCGGCACGAACAAATTGATCAAGGACGGCGCGAAATTGACCGAGGACGCGGACGATGTGCTGGCGGAGTTTGAGTATTTGGTGCGGCCGGACAAGGTGGGCCGCGCGGGCGGGGATGGCACCGGGGCTGCGCTGCCGTTGAGCGAGATGGAGCGCAACGTGCTGACGGCGATCGGTGACGAACCGGTTGTCATGGATGAAATCATCCGCGCTACCGGCTTGACGAGCGCGGCGGTTTCCGCGACGTTGCTCGCCCTCGAAATGAAGCGGGTCGTCAAACAACTGCCCGGCAAAATGTACGCGCGCCATCCCGTGTACGCACCGACCCATGGCTAAAACACTGATCATCACCGAGAAACCGAGCGTCGCGGCCGACATCGCGGCCGCGCTGGGCGGATTCAAGAAGGGCAAGGAGTACTACGAGAGCAAAGAGTATCTGCTGTCGTGGGCGGTCGGGCATCTGTTCGAGCTGGCGGTGCCGGAGGCGATGAAGGCGCAGGACAAGTGGGCGCTCGACAACCTGCCGATCATGCCGCTGGAGTTCAACCTCAACCCGCAGGAAAAGACCGCGTCGCGCGTCAGAGTCCTCACCAAGCTTCTCAACAGCCACGAGGTCACCGAGGTCATTAACGCGTGCGATGCCGGCCGCGAGGGCGAGCTGATTTTCCGCTACATCATCCAGTATGCGAAATGCCGCAAGCCGATCCGCCGTCTCTGGTTGCAGTCCATGACGGCGGACGCGATTGAGGAGGGATTTCGGCGGTTGCGGACCGACGAGGAGATGCAACCGCTGGCCGAGGCGGCCCGATGCCGCAACGAGGCGGATTGGCTGATCGGGATCAACGCGACGCGCGCGTTTACGATGCGCCTGATCGGCGGCAAGGGCAGCACCGTCACCTCGCTCGGGCGCGTGCAGACGCCGACGCTGGCGATCATGGTCGAGCGCGAAAAGAAAATCGAAAGTTTCAAACCGCGCGAGTTGTGCGAGGTCTTCGCGCAGTTCCGCGCCGCGGCCGGCCACTACGTCGGCCGGTGGTTCGACGAGGGGTTTCAGAAAGACGAGACGGAATGGGCGCGGACGCAGCGGTTGCTGGCGCGCTGGCAGGTGACGTTGGACGATGCGGAAGCGCGGCTCGGCGACGCGTACGGTTCGTTGTGGGACGAGCACCGGGTCGCGACGCGGTTGTGGCACCGGCAACTGGCGGACGCGCTCGAACACCGGTGCGCCGGCCAGCCCGGCGTGGTCGAGGTCGAGGAAAAGAAACCAACCACGCAGGCGCCACCGGCCTTGTATGATTTGACGACGTTGCAGCGGGAGGCGAATGCCCGATTCAGTTTCTCGGCGAAACGCACCTTGCAAATCGCGCAGGCGCTCTACGAACGGCACAAGCTGATCACGTATCCACGGACGGATTCGCGATGCCTGCCGGAAGATTACCTCGGCACGGTCAAGAAGACGCTCAAAACGCTCGGGCCGCTGGCGGCGAAGGTGCTGGAAAACGATTGGGTTCGGCCGAACAAGCGCATCTTCAACAACGCGAAGGTCAGCGATCACTTCGCGATCATCCCCACCGGCAAAGCGCCCGGTGAGTTGGACGCGGATGAGCAGGCGATTTACGACGCGGTCGTGAAACGGTTCATCGCGGTCTTCTATCCGCCCGCCCAATTCGAGGTCACCACGCGCATCACGCGGGTGGCCGGGGAACCGTTCAAGTCGGAGGGCAAAATCCTGATTGCCGCCGGTTGGCTCGAAGTCTATGGCCGGGAAATCGAGAAAGACGGCGAGCCGAACCTGCCGGCCGTGCAACCGGGCGAGCACGTGCACACCGAGCGCATCGAGATCAAGGAGGACAAGACGAAGCCTCCGCCGCGGTACACCGAGGCCACCATCCTCAGCGCGATGGAAGGCGCCGGCAAGCTCGTGGACGACGAGGAACTGGCCGAGGCGATGAAAGAGCGCGGCTTGGGCACACCGGCGACGCGCGCGCAGATCATCGAGAATCTGGTGGGCGTCAAGTACCTGACCCGGCACGGGAAGGAATTGCAGCCGACGGCAAAGGCGATGCAGACGATTGGATTGCTCAAGAACGTCGCCCCCGATTTGGTCACGCCGGAACTGACCGGTGAATGGGAATTCAAACTTCGCGAGATCGAGCACCGCAAGCTGGGGCGAGAGGTGTTCATGAACGAGATTCGCGACCTGACCAAACACATCGTCGAGGAAGCCAAAGCGTTTCAGCCAGACGAGCACGTGGACGACACCCCGTTCGGCGAATGTCCGAAATGCCGGGCTCAGTTGGTGGAACGGTTCAAGAGCTTCGAGTGCGGGAACGCGGAGTGCGATTTCACGATCTGGAAGACCATCGCGGGCCGGTTGTTTACCCGTGAGGAGGTGATGAAATTGATCGCCGACCGAACGATCGGGCCACTGACCGGCTTCCTCAGCAAAGCCAAGAAACGGTTCAGCGCCATCGTGAAGCTGACCGAGGATTTCAAGGTCGAGTTTGATTTTGCCGCCACCACCGAGGCCGCCAAAACCGCGATCAACTGCGACAAGTGCGGCTCCGCGATGATCATCCGCCAGGGCCGGCGCGGGGAGTTTCTCGCCTGCTCGAAGTATCCCGACTGCAAGAACGCCCTCAGCTTCAGGCGCGACGAGGCCGATACGATCATCCCGTTGCCGAAAGCCCCGGAAATCACCACCGACGAGAAATGCGACAAGTGTGGGGCGCCCATGACGGTGCGGCGCAGTCGCCGCGGTCCGTTTCTGGCCTGCACCGGCTACCCGAAATGCAAAAACGCCAAGCCCTTGCCGGAGGACTTGAAAGCGAAAGTCGCCGCCGCCAAAGCCGCCCGGCCCGCGCCGGTGATGACGGATGAGAAGTGCGAGAAATGTGGCGCGCCGATGGTTCGCCGGCAGGGGCGGTTCGGCGAATTCCTCGGCTGCTCCGCGTACCCGAAGTGCAAGACCATCAAAAAAGTGACGGCCTAGCCGACGCGCGGGCCGACGCGTTTCTCGAATACCTGCGCACCGAGCGCAATGCGTCCGCGCTGACTCTGCGCAATTACGGAGCCGACCTGGCCGGGTTTGCGACGTGGTTCCGCGACCGGACCGGCCGGGAATGCGATTGGGTAAGCGTGGAACCCCTTCACGTTCGCGGTTATCTCGTTTATCTGACGGAACGCAAGCTGGCGCGGACGACGATTCATTTGAAGCTGTCGGCACTGCGCAGTTTTTACCGCTGGATGGTGCGGATGGGGCACGTCCGGCAAAACCCGGCGCTGGGACTGACGTTGCCCAAGCTCGCCAAGCGGTTGCCGCAGTTCCTGACGGTCGCGCAGATGGAAGCGTTGCTGGCCGCGCCGCTGCAAGTGGAGGGAGAGGAGGTGGCGAAGCGACGCGACAAGGCGATGCTCGAAGTGCTCTACAGCGCCGGGCTGCGCGTCCATGAGCTGGTCGGGTTGAACGACGAGGATGTGGACTTGCTGGGCGAGATCATCCGCGTCCGTGGCAAGGGCAGGAAGGAACGGCTGGCCGCCATCGGCGCGCCGGCGGTGGAGGCCGTGCAGAGCTATATCGAATCGCGGGGAAGCGGTGCGCCGCGCGACCCGTTATTCCGCAACCGGCAGGGGGCGCGCTTGACGGCGCGCAGCGTGCAGCGGTTGTTGAAGAAATACCTGATCGCCACTGGCCTGGATCCGTCGCTGACGCCCCACAAACTGCGTCACAGTTTCGCCACCCACTTGCTCGATGCCGGGGCCGATTTGCGCAGTGTGCAGGAGTTGCTCGGCCACGCCAGCCTCTCCACCACGCAGATCTATACCCACGTCAGCGCCGAGCGGTTGAAGAAGGTGTACGAGAAAGCCCACCCCCGCGCCTGAAGCCGATATTTTTCGGCTTGAGGAACGGCTGGGACACAACTGGGATTTGTGACAGGGGTCGCAGAGAAGAGGCCATGAATCATTCGGGGTATCTGTCGCCTTTTGCGTCGATCGCACCGGACTCGACCTCCAGTCAGGCCTCGCCGCGCCGTCCCCACAAGTGGCAGGGCGAACTGCGCCGCCAAAAACCTCACGCTTCGAGGAGACCACGATGAAACGAATCGCCCTTGGTCTGTTGTCATCCCTGCTGCTTCATCCCTCATCCTTCGGGCAGGGGGCGCTGACTCCGCCCGGCCCGCCCGCGTCGACGATGAAGACGCTGGAACAGATTGAGCCGCGCACGCCGATC
>CAZHLM010000007.1:26682-30853 GCA_964533295.1 uncultured Verrucomicrobiota bacterium | reverse complement strand
CCCGCCCGCGTCGACGATGAAGACGCTGGAACAGATTGAGCCGCGCACGCCGATCACCAACCTGCCGTACAGCATCATGCTGCCGGGTTCGTATTACGTCGTCTCCAACCTCACGGGTGCGACCGGGATCACGATTAGCGCGGGAGATGTGACGTTGGACTTGATGGGCTTTGCGCTGGTGGGCGGCGCGGGCGATGGCGTGACGGTGTCCGGCATCCGCACCAACATTGCCATCCGCAACGGCACGGTGCGCGGCTGGAGCGGCAACGGTATCGGGGCCGGCAACGCCCGCAACGGTTTGCTCGTGGAGCTGCGCGCATCCGGCAACGGTGCGGCCGGACTGGTGTTGGGCGAGGGCGGTGCGCTGGTCAATTGCGTCGCCCGCGGCAACGGCATCGGCATCCAGACGACCGACAACTGCACCATCAAAGCCTGTACGGCCAGCGCCAATGCGACCGACGGGATTTCGGTCGGCAGTGGCAACACAATCATTGAATGTACGTCCAGCAGCAACAGCAGCAACGGCGTGGTGGCCGGCAATGGCAACACGATCCAGAGTTGCACCGCGCGCACCAACGGGCGCGATGGGATTCGCGTGAGCAGATCCAACCTCGTGAAGGACAACACCTGCGATTTCAACAATCGCGCGGGAGTTTACGGGTACAGCATCCTGGCACTCGGCGTGGCCAATCGGATTGACGGCAACCATTGCATCGCTGCCGCCATAGGCATAGGGGCGGCTCAAACCAACAACGTGGTGGTGCGCAATACCATCGGATACTATAGCTTGTGGGACATCGACAGCGGCGTACGGCCCATGTTCGTAGGCCCGGACATCGCCAGCTACGGCCTGTATAACAACTACACAATCACCAACACGAATCCGTGGGCCAATTTCATATTCAAATGAAGGAGACAACATGAAACGAATCGTCAATCTGCTACTCTCATGCCTCATCCTTCATCCTTTGCCGCTTCCACGATTAGTCCCACGAACAATTTTGCCTACGGCGCGAACATCGGCTGGATGGATTGGCGCGGCGATGCCGGCACCAACGGCGTCGTCATCGGCGAGTTCGTCGTCTCCGGCCACATCTACGCCGCCAACGTCGGCTGGATCAACCTCGGCTCCGGCAGCCCGACCAACGGCATCCAATACACGAACAACTCCGCGAACGATTTCGGCGTGAACCATCTCGGCGACGGCCGGCTGCGCGGCTTCGGCTACGGCGCCAACATCGGCTGGGTCAACTTCGAGCCGACCGGCGACCCGCGCATCAATCTGCTGACCGGCAACTTCAGCGGCTACGCCTACAGCGCCAATTGCGGCTGGATCTCGCTGAGCAACGCTCAAGCGTTCATCAAAACCGACTTCTGCGTTGCCGGCACAGACACCGATGACGAAGGCATCGCGGACGCGTGGGAATTGCAGCGGGCCGACCCGGTTGTATCAGGTGCAAAGCCGGACGGAGTTGGTTGCCGGTGCGTGGGCCACCAACTCGCCGCCCGGTCTGGTCAGTCCTGATTTCGGCCCGACCACCATGCGCAGCGTTCCGGGCGCCCCCACGAGCCAGCGGTTCTACCGGGTCCAAGCCATCCAGCCGCTCAAACCCTGATCGGTGCGGCGCGCGTGCCGGCTCGCACCGCGTCGTGGAGGGTTTCGGGCGGCACGGCGACCGGTCCCGGCCGAGAATTCCTGCCCGGCGCAAATCGTTGCCGGTGCGGTCTTACAGCTCGTCGGTCGGGCGGAATGGCAAGCCGCGTTGACCGTCGAAGCGTCGGCGCAGTCGGCGGTCACTGGAGCTACGGGGGCGTTGGCTGCCTAGCGGCGCGACGTACTCGCTTAATTGCCGGCGGTATTTTCGCCCGGCCAGCCAATCTGCCCACGAGATGGGACGATTAAGCGGGATCGTAGGGACAGGACACTTTGAGTTCATCGCTTACCTCTTGCACCAGTCGCCGCACGTCGTCGAAGACCTGATAGTCGCTCGATTCGGCCAGACGTCGAATCTCCGCCCAATCCACCTCGAGCGCGCCGCTCAACGCGACCACGGCCAGTTCACGGGCGCAGGCGCGCGCAGCCGCGTTGGCGGACGGATACACCGATACGAGGACGCGTTCGACCAGAAGCTCCTCAGGGTCAATCAGGTTGACCATACCGAACGGGGCTTGGAGCTGACGCAGGGGTGTGCGCGCTTCTTTTTCGACGACGCCGAGCAGGTCAACAAACAGCCCGGCCACCTCCCAACTTCGCGGTCCGCCTTCTGCCCCCAGCTCGGCCATAACTTCTTGTCGCAGTCGCAACGGGATCGGTCGTTCGGGTTTCCACACGCAGAGATCCACATCACCCGAGAGGTAGGCCCCCTCGGTGTAAAACTCAATCGCGGACCCGCCGACCACCACCAATTCGATGCCGCGTTCGCGAAACGCCGCGGTGCAGAGCGATGCCAACATCTGCGCCTTGCGCGCGGGGTCCGGGTCGCTGCGAATTTCGGCGATCGCCGCGTTGATGAACTCCCGCCTCATGCGCGGAAGTATCGCAGATGGCCGGCAGTGCGTAAAGCCTACGCCCGGCTGATGTACTTGCCGGTGCGGGTGTCCACTTCGATGGTGTCGCCGGCATTGATGAAGATCGGGACGCCGACTTCAAAGCCGGATTCGACCTTGGCGGGCTTGGTGACGTTGGTGGCCGTGTCGCCGCGGATGCCGGGGGGCGCTTCCACGACCTTGAGTTTGACCTTGGGCGGCAGTTCCAGTTCGGCGGGTTTGCCTTCGACTTCCATCAGGGTGACGCGGAGGTTTTCGGTGAGGTACTTGGCGGAGTCGCCGACAAATTCTTCGCTGAGGGTCACGGTTTCGTAGGTGTCCGGCTCGATGAAGTTGTAGCCGCTTTGGTCTTTGTAGCTGTATTCGAGGGCGCGGGTGGTCATGCTGACCGGCTCGATGCTTTCGGTGCTGCTGAAGCGGACGACGGCGCTCTTGCCGGTGCGCAGACTGCGAATGGTGGCTTGGACGAACGCGCGGAGGTTGCCGGGGGTGCGGTGCTGCATGTCGAGCACGACGACAACGTCGTTGTTGTACTTGATGGCCATTCCTTTGCGGAGGTCGTTAGCGGACGGCATGGGAAATCCTCTCTTACATGATCTTGAATTTCGGCAAATCCTGGGAATCCACGATTCCCACGGGGCGCTTCTTATCGTCGATCACGATCAAATCGTCAATCTGTCTTTCCTGAAAAATCCGCAGCGCATCCACCGCCAGCGCGCTCTGGCGAATCGTAATCGGATTCCGTGTCATCACGCGATCCAGCCGGTGGGTCAGGACGCCGGAATCGCGGGCAATGGCGCGGCGAAAATCCCCGTCGGTAAACAGACCGGTCAGTTTGCCGCGCTTGTCCACGACGCTGATCGTCCCCGATCTGGCTTTCGTCATCGCCAACAGCGCGTCCTTGACGGTGCGGGTTTCGGCAATGACGGCGTTGCGCGGACCGGTGCGCATGATGTCTTTGATCTGCAGCAGCATGGTGCGGCCAATCGCGCCGGCGGGGTGCAGCTTGGCGTAATCGGATTTCTGAAAGCCGCGCGCTTCGAGCACGCACATCGCCAGCGCGTCGCCGAGCACGAGCGTCACGGTGGTGGTGGCGGTGGGGGCGAGGTTGAACGGACAGGCTTCCTTCGTGACGCGCAGCGGCAGCACCAGGTCGCTGTAGCGGGCCAGTTGGGAGTGGGGATGGCCGGTCAGGGCGATGATGGTGACGCGGAATCGTTTGATGGCCGGCAGGACCCGCAGCAGTTCCTCCGTCTCGCCGGAGTAGCTCAGGGCGAGCACCACGTCGCCGTCGTGGATCACCCCGAGGTCGCCGTGCATGGCGTTGACGGAGTCGAGCACAACGCTGGTCGTGCCGGTGCTGTTGAAGGTGGCGGCGATTTTCTGGCCGATGTTGCCGGATTTTCCGACGCCGGTGACGACAACCTTGCCCTTGTTGCGCAGGCATTTGACGATGGTCTCCACGGCGAGGTTGAACCGCTGGTCCAACGCCCCCCGCGTGCGGCGCAGTGCGTCCAACTCGATGTCAAACACGGTCTTGGCGCGACGGACGTGGTTCATGCGGTCGCGGGGGCCTCGTCCCGCGTGGCGACGACTTCGTTGCGTTCGTTGAGAATCACCACGC
>CAZHLM010000007.1:2697-26582 GCA_964533295.1 uncultured Verrucomicrobiota bacterium | reverse complement strand
GGGGCCTCGTCCCGCGTGGCGACGACTTCGTTGCGTTCGTTGAGAATCACCACGCGCGCGCGGTGGGCCGGAATTTCATCGTCCGTCAGAACCGCGTAGGTCAGGAGGATGATTTTGTCGCCGACGCTGGCATGGCGGGCGGCGGCGCCGTTGAGGGCGATGGCGCCGTTTTCCTCGGCGGCGATCACATACGTTTCCAAGCGGCTGCCGGTCGCCACATTCAACACGGAGACTTTTTCGAGGGGCAAAATCCCGGAGGCGGCGCGCAAATCCGGTCCGAGCGCGCAACTGCCTTCGTAATGCAGGTCGCAGCCGGTCACCACTCCGCCGTGCAATTTGGCGGAGAGCAATTGTTTCATCCTCATGCGGGCGCGAATACTAGTGCCCCCGCCGGGAGAAATCAATGGCTACAGTTTCGGATTCCAATCCTCGTTGGCCAGCACGTCGCCGACGCGCAGCGATTGAAAATAGGCTTTGGGAAGAATGTTGCGCTTGCCGTTGAACGTGGAGCCGTCCGGCATGTACGCGCAGGTCATGGCAATGCGCCGTTTGCGCGTCATGTTCGCCCCGGCGCCGTGAGCCGTCAGCCCGTTGTGGAAACTGCAATCCCCGGCTTTCATCGGCACGGCCACCGGATCCGTCTGTGCCATTTCCGGATAAATTTTGAACAGATCGGCCATGTTCACCCCGATGCCGGAATTGTCGAAGCGGGCCAGTTTGTGGGTGCCGGGAATGAACCACATGCAACCGTTCTCCAGCGTGGCATCCTCCAGCGCAATCCAGATCGAAATCGCATCGCGCGAGTAAAACGACCAGTAGGGATTATCCAGATGCCAGGCGGTCGGGTTGCCAAACGGCTCCTTGATCAACGCTTGGTCATGCCAGACCCGCATGGCGGGGCAGCCGGTCAGGGCGCCGAGCATCCGCCCGAGGCCGGGATGCAGCATGTACCGTTTCACGACCGGGCTGATCCGCCAGAGATTCAGCCGCTGGGTGAAGACCCTGTCGTAGTACGAATCGCCTTCCGTGATTTGATCCTCGCCGCCGTCCGCCACTTTCGCCCGCCCCATTTGCGCGACGGCCTCCAGCACGGCCGATTTCAACTCGGCCACCTCGTCCGCGCTGAGAAACTCGCGGTGAGCGACGAACCCATTTTCCCGGTAAAACCCAATCTGCTCCGCCGTCAGTGTCAGCTTCATGCGGGCAGGATAAACTGGTATCCGGTGATGCTCATGGATTATCTTGCCCTCGATGTCCGCCATAATTCGCCTTTCGTCGCTGGGTTTTGGCGTGGAGTATTTTCCCGGTTATGTGAACCGCCGGCTGCGGCTGCATTCGCTGAACGTGGTGCTGCTCAGTTTCATCCTCCGCGGGCATGGCCGGCATTACATCGAGCGCGACGTGTTCGAGGAGCACGGCGGGTCGCTGGCCGTCACCCACTACGGACAACGCCACGACATTGTCACCGACGCGGCCGGCATGGATGTCATCAACGTTTATCTCGATTTGAAAAACCAACCGCTACCGGTTTTGCCCCGGCAGTTGCAGCCGGTCGTGCCGTTGTTGCTGCCGCTGCATCCGCAGTTTGTCCACCGCCAGAATCGAATCGTGCGCCTGCAATTCGACGACCCGCAACCGCTGGCCGAACATCTCTTCGCCATCGAACGGGAACAACGCGCGCGCCGACCGGGCTGGGAAGAGCTGGCGCGGCTCCATTTGAAGGCGTTCCTGTTGTTGTGCTGCCGGCAGGCTCTCGAAAACGGGTTTGTCACCGCCCCGCCCAACCCGATCGAATCGCTGCGCCAGCATCTCGATGAAACGTATGCCGAACCGCACACGCTGGCCGCGCTGGCCCGTCGCGTCGGAATGCAACCCACGTCGTTGTGCCGCGCCTTCAAACGGCATACCGGCAAGCGGCTCTTCGATTATCTGCTGGAACGGCGCTTGCAAGCCGCGATGGTCGCGTTGCGCAGCGGCGACGAAAAAATCCTGACCATCGCTCACGACTGCGGCTTTCGCGACTTGTCCTATTTCAACCGCCAGTTCAAGCGAATCGTCGGTCTCACCCCTTCGACGTACCGGACAGCAACCGCGGCTTGACCGGCGTCGGGCCGGTGACTACTGTCCCGCCCCATGCGACCGCTGCACATTGCGATTGGCTCGACGACGAGTTTGCCGGGCGAGGTGGAACGCAACCTTGGCCAGATAACCGACTTTGCCCGGCGGGCGGCGGCCGACGGCGCCGATGTGTTGTTGACGCCCGAGCTGAGCGCCTCGGGCTACGGCGGGTACCCGGAAGTGATGGCGACGGCGGAACGCCCGGGCGACGGCCCGATTTACCGGGCACTGGCGCAGCGGGCACGCGAAACCGGCGTGGTCATCGCGGCCGGCTTTGTCGAAGCGCCCCGCTATCTCTCCCACTACATCATCTTCCCGGACGGTCGCTTCGTTGTGCAGCGCAAACACCGCACCACACCGGCCGAGCAACCGCTGGAGCCATGGACGCCGCCGTCGCCGAAGTTCGAGGTTTTCGAGATCAAAGGCATCCGCTGCGCTCTGACCATCTGCGCCGACTGCGGGATCGAAGGCTTGGCGGAACTGTTCGACGCGGCAGGTGTGGAACTGCAATTCGTGCCCACCGGCGCCGGTGGCCGCCGCGACGAGCGGGTCACCACCGAGGAACTGCGCACGGAAGCCGGACGAGAAAAATACTATTACTGGCTGGAACGGGTTTTCTTCCCGGGCCGCAGCGTGCTGGATTGTCTGGTTCACCGCCGGGCGGTGGCGGCGGTGAACCTGTGCGGCTACGATGACCGGCAGTTTGCCCATCTCGGCCACGGCTCGATTGTCACGCCGATGGGCGAAGTGCCCGCGCTGATCCACGGTCTGCCGAATCTCGACCGGCAACGCCCGCTATACACGCACGCGGTGGTGGATTTCGACGAACACATCTGACCGCCCGCGGAGGTCGGGGGTGATCCGCATTGGGCGTTGATTTGATTCGCGGCGCGCCGTAGCATCCCGGCGTGAATGTGAAAACAAAGTTGGGCACGTTTTGGGTGGAGTGGTCGGACCAAGGGATTACCGGGGTCGGGTTCGCCGCGAAGCCAGTGAAGTCTTCCCAGACGCACGCGGTTGCCGGTGAATTGCGCCGGTATGCCGCGGGAAAGCAGGTCCGGTGGTCGGCGCGGATGGATCTTTCGGGCGGCACGCCATTTCAGCGGAAAGTGTGGGGGGCGCTCCGGCAGATTCCCTACGGTCAAACGCGATCCTACGCGTGGGTGGCGCAGCGCATCGGGAAACCCAAGGCGGCGCGGGCCGTGGGCGCGGCGTGCGGGGCCAATCCGATTCCGGTGATTATTCCGTGTCATCGGGTGGTGGCCAGCGATGGTTCTCTGGGTGGATACTCGGCCGGACTGGCATGGAAACGAAAATTACTGCGACTCGAGGGCGTGGCGGTGTGACGTACGCGGTGCTGCAACAGTCGCTGGATCAGACCATCTCGCGGCAGCAGATGGAAGAAGCGTCCGTCGCGGTGCCGAGCGTGGCGCGGGCGGATTGCGCGGTGTTGCAGCGGGAGCTGTTCGGGATCGTGGTGCGCGGTCTGGAGCGGGCGGAGGCGCTGGCGTTTCAGGCGGCGTTGCGGATGCGCGGATTTCCGACGGACGTGGTGGCGGATGACGAGTTGCCGGAACTGGCCGAGCCGGTGCGCGGCCTGGCGTTGCAGACGGAGCCAGACGCGTTGGTCAACACGGATTTGTACGGGCGCCATCAGCGGTTTGCTCGGGCCGAGACGGTGTTTCTGGCTGGTGGGTTTGTGAGCGTGCGGGAGCGGCGGTTGCGGTCCACGGAGGCGGAGGAGTTCCGGTTGGATCTGTTTATCGGGCACGAACCGTGGCGGGTGCAGTGGGTGTTGGGCGGAGATTCCGTCTGGCGCGTCAATGACCGCGCGTATCAACTGCGAGACCGTTGGGAGTTGGCGGAGTTGTTGCGCGGGCTGCGGGAGTACTTGCCGGGGGAGCGGGTGAACCGGGGAATCCGGGACGCCGGTATTGCCGAGCCGGTGGTCTATCCCAGCGTGCGGGCGTTTGAGGAGGAAATTATCTGGCGTTTTTTTCACCTGTCGCAATCGGCCGTGCAACCTTGAGGGGAATGGGGTGTTGGTATGATAATGAAGCCGAGGGTGGAGGAGCCAGTTCGATCTCGATGGTTCGAGGGGGTGGCGATTGGCGGTGTGCTCGCCTTGTTTGTCGTGATGCTGGCCGGCTATTTCGTGCCGACCTACGAGGGGACGGATGAAAACGGGTATTTGCTGACCGGCAAGCGGCTCGCTGTGGCCGGCGATATGGCGAAGCGGACGAGCGATCCGTTCGAGTTCATCAGCGGCAACTGGGTCGAGACGCAGCCGGGAGTTTACTACGCCAAGTATCCGATCGGCTATCCGGCGTTGCTGGCGCTGGCCTACCGGCTCGGCGGTGAGGAGGCGGTGTTTTGGGTCAACCCGATTCTGGCGACGCTCGCGGTGCTGGGTGTGTTTCTCCTGGGCCGGGCGCTCTGGAATCCGGTGGTGGGCGTGTTGGCGGCGCTGCTGCTTGCGACGAATTCGCTGCACGCCTATTTCGGTTTGTCCGCCCTCAGCCACAGCGGGGCGATGTGCTGCGCGGTGTGGGCGATGTGGTTTTTGTGGCGTTGGTGGGAACGCGGCGGTCGGTGGAACGCGTTGTTGGCCGGCGCGTTGGCGGCGTATGGAATTTCGATTCGCTACACGGAGGCGTTGTTGTTCCTGCCAGTGGCGGTGGCGGTGGTCTGGCGGGCACGCAGCGGGCCGCCGGTCGGCCGCGACGTGGCGTGGATGCTGGCGGGCGGGGCGGTGACGATTCTGCCGTTGGTGGCGCAACACTGGGTGGCGTATGGCTCGCCGTTCGTGACCGGCTACACGCTCTGTCAGGAATCCACCGGCTTCGGCTGGAAATGGTTTCGGGAAAACTGGTGGTGGATGTTGCAACGGCTGAGCGGGCCGGGGTTGGGCTGGGTGTTTCCGCTGGGGCTGGCCGGGTTGACGGTGTTGTGTTTTCGCGAGCCGCGCCGCGGGGTGTGGCTGGCGGCCTGGACGTGGCCGGCGTTGTTGGTGTACTCGGCCTACTATTGGGCGCCGCAGGGCGAAGGACCCGGCTACGCGCGGTTTTTTGTCAGCGTCTTTCCCGCGTTGACGCTCGGCGCGGTGGGCCTGGTTTGGGAAACGGCGCGACCCGGCGCGATGCGGCCGGTGGTGGTCGGGTTGGTGGTGTTGACGGTGGCGACGCTGAATCTGCGCGACACGACCAAAGCGCTCGACAAACGACTCGAACGATTTGTCTTCAGTCGCGCCACGGCGGAAGCGGTGCGCGCGACGTTGCCGACCGGGACGGTGATTTTCGCGCCGGCGCATCTGTTGAACCATGTCGAGTACTGGGGCCAGTACCGGCTCTACGCGCAGGAGACCTTCGAACGCGGCGCGATCGCCAATCAAATGAAGGTGCTCGACCACGACGACCCGCATCCGATGCAGCGCGAGAAAGTGCAGCGCATCGCCAACCTGCTCGGCGGAAAACAGGACGGTCAGTTGACCGCCTTGCAGCGCGCCCGCATCGAACGGCATCTCGGCGCGGGGAGGCGGGTGGTGTTGTTGACCAACGCCGACGGCTACCGGCGCTGGCGCGGGCGGGTGGGGGAATGGTTTGCGCTGACGCCGCTGACGGAATGGATGGAGGTGCAAACGGCGCCGAAAGACGAGGTGCGGCGGACGCTGTGGGGGTTGTACGAGTTGCGGCCGCGAGCGGCGGCGGCGGCGGTGGCTTCGGTGCAGGAGGAATTGGACCGGCTGGAGTGCCGGCTGCGCACGTTACGCGAGCAGTTCCGCGATCAACATCCGGGCGCGCAGGAACAATGGACGCAGATTACCGCGGTGGAGCGGGAAGCGCGGGAGTTGCGGGAGCAGTTGAAGAAAATCAAAGCGCTGGCGCAAGGAGAGCGCCGCAAACCGGGGACGACATGACACGGGCACGGGCATTCACACTGGTCGAATTATTGGTGGTGTTGGCGATCATCATTTTGTTGACGGGGCTGTTGCTGCCGGGCCTGAATCAGGCGCGGCAGCGGGCGCGCGCCGCCAGTTGCGCCGGCAATCTGCGCCAACTCGGGCTGGCCATTCAGTTGTACTGGGATGATTACAACGGCCGGCTCAACGCGCTGAACGGCGTGCCGAACTGGGGCGACCCGGACTTCGAGAAGGCGTGGGGCTACGTCTTGCTGCCCTACATCAAATCCACCAAGACCTACAGCGACATTGGCCGGCCGGCGTGGATGCCGCAGCTTTCGCTGGATTACTATCTGAACATGCTGCCGTTCTATCGGCTGGCCGGCAGTCCCGGGGCGGGCAGTTATCCGGTCGACCAGCGCGCGCCCCTCAATCCCACCACGTTCATCCTCCTGTCCGACGACCTCGATCTCGGGCCGGCGCAGGAGATTGATCCCACCAACGAAATGACGGACAAGACCGGTTTCGGCACCGGTGCCGGCACGTATCCCGCGTATCATGTCGGCGCCAGCAATTTTCTCTTCGCCGACGGCCATGTCGCGGCGTTCGTGCGGTTCGAGCCGGACCAGATGACGTACTGGCCGCACACGAACGCGAACTGGCAAGCGACGGTGCCATGAACGGGAGACTGGTCGGCGCGATCGTCGCGGTGTTGGCGGCGCTGGCCTTCGGCCTGCGCCAGGTCCACGTCGGCTGGCGCGAGCGGCCCCCGGCGTCGTTTGCCTTTCGCGAGCATCGCAGTCCGCCGCTGGACGCGGCGCTGCGCGCGCGGTTGCGGGAGTGGACTCGCGAGCCGGTCGGGTCGCTGACCATCTGGCAGGTTGGCGCCGTCGGCCAGCGCGACCGGCATGGGACGCTGGAGCCGTGGCGCAACGGCGGTTTGAGCCCGTTGCAACGATTTGAGCGCCAGGGTCACACCAACGCGCCCGTGATCGGCTTTTACACCGTGGATGGCGAACCGCTGCCGTTCACCGAAAAGCGCGATTCCGCCCACGCCGAGCGCGTGTGGTGGACGGTGTCGTTGCCGGCGCCGTTGGCGCCGGGCGCGACCCAGTGGGTGCTGCGAGTCGAGGAACGTTGGAACCGCGCGTCTCCGACACCGTCCGGCCACCTCGTCGCGCGCGCCGCCGGGGTCAATCCGCGTCAAATCGGCCGGCACATCCGCGTCATCGAGTTGCCCCCCGGGGCGCAGGTGGTGCGGGTCACGCCGCCGGAGGTGACGGGGCCGTGCTTCGTCTGGATGGCTTGGGACCACGAAACGAAACCGCCGTTAACCGTAACCTACCGGCAGCCATAGCCGGCCGTGGCGGGTCAGCGGGTGGTGGCAGCCTGATATTCCGCCAGCGCGCGGGGCATCAGCGCTTCCAACTGGCGGATGCGGGTTTCATCCAGCGGGTGGGTGCTGAGAAATTCCGGCTGGCTGCCGCCGCCATGCTGATCCTTGTGGGCGGCGAAGCGTTTCCAAAACTCCACCGCGGCGCGCGGGTCATAGCCGGCGCGCGCCATGTAGAGCAGGCCGATGTGATCGGCCTCGGATTCCTGCTTGCGCGAGTAGGGCAGCAGGACGCCGACTTGACCGCCGAGACCGTAGGCGCCCAGGGCGATTTGCCGGGCGGCCTGGGAATTGTTTTGCATCGCGACATCGAGCGCCTGGCCGCCGAGTTGGAAAAGCAATCCTTGCGAAACTCGTTCCGCGCCGTGGCGGGCGACGGCGTGAGCGACTTCGTGGCCGATGACGACGGCGAGGCCGGTTTCGTCTTGGGTAATCGGCAGGATCCCGGTATAGACGCCGACTTTGCCGCCCGGCAGGCAAAACGCATTGGGCGTCTTGGCATCATCGAACAGGACAAACTCCCATTGCGCATCCGGTAGCTTGGCCACGGCCGCGATGCGCTGGCCGACGCGCTGGAGCATGGCGGTTGCCCCGGGGTCGTTCGAGACGGGCTTGGCTTGCTTCAGCTTGTCGAATTCGCTCAACCCCAACTGCATTTCCTGCGCGGGGCTGATCAACAACAACTGCGACCGGCCCGTTTCTGAAACCGTCGCGCAGGCCGACGCGAGCGCGACCACCAGCAACAGCAGAAGTCCGCGAAGATTCATGCGGGAATGGTAGCAACCACGCCCTTGCCGGCGCAAGGCTCAGCGCAGGCCGTTGTATTTGGCGTAGGGATACCAGTAGGGTTTGACCTCGGCATGGTAGTCGAGGTGGACGTGTTTGGTTTCGCGGAATTCGTCGAGGCCCTCCTCGCCGAGTTCGCGGCTGTGACCGGTCTGGCGCATACCGCCGAAGGGGCCGGCATCGTTGTCGGTCAGCGGGTCGTTGATCCAGAAGGTGCCGGCGGTGATCCGTTCCATCGCCTTCATCGCCCATTCCATGTTGTTGGTGTAGATGTTGGCGCCGAGACCGTATTGGCTGTCGTTGGCGAGCGCGATGGCGTGGTCAATGTCTCGGACGCGCAGGATGGGCAAGACGGGGCCGAAGGTTTCGGTGGCGACCAGCCGCATCTTCTGTTTCACGTTGACCACGACGGTCGGCTCGTAGAAGAAGCCTTTCTTGAATTTCGGCGAGCGGCGACCGCCGCAGAGGATTTTCGCGCCGTCGCGGACGGCTTCCTCGACGCGGGCGTGAACGTCCTCGAGTTGTTTGCGGTTGATCATCGGGCCGATGTCGGTGGCCGGGTCCAGTCCGTTGCCGAGTGTGAGAGATTTGGTGAATTTAACGACGCGGCGGGTGAATTCGTCGGCGATGCGGTCGAAGACGTAAATGCGTTTGGCGCTGGTGCAGACCTGGCCGGTGTTGAGGAAGGCGGCCCAGACGCAGGCTTTGCTGGCGACGTCGAGGTCGGCATCTTCGCAGACGATGAACGGGTCGTTGCCGCCCAGCTCGCCGTGGAATTTTTTCACTTGGGCGGCGCAGAGTTGGCCGACGTGTTTGCCGGTTTCGACGCTGCCGGTCAGCGCGATGAGGTCGGTGCCGGGATGAGTGACGAGCGCTTCGCCGATTTCGGGGCCGTAGCCGGTGACGATGTTGACGACGCCGGGCGGCAGGTGTTTCGCAAAGATGTCGGCGATGGCGAGCAGCGAGAGCGGGGTTTCCTCGCTGGGTTTGAGGATGACGGTGTTGCCGGCCATCAGGGCGGGGGCGAGTTTCCAGACCATCAACAACAGCGGATAGTTCCACGGGATGATGCCGACGACGACGCCGTAGGGTTCTTTGACCGTGAAGTTGACCTGGTGATGGAACGTGGGCGGGATGGAGGTGCCGCGACAGTTGCGGCCGACCTCGGCGTAGTATTGGAAACAGGCGGCGACCCATTCGACTTCGTCCCGGTTTTCGCACCACGGCTTGCCACCTTCCCGGGTCATCCACGTGGCGAGTTGTTTGTGCCGGGCGCGCAGGTCGCCGGCGATCTTGTGGAGCATCTGCGCTTTTTCGAGAGCCGGTATCCAACGCCAGGTCTCGAAAGCGTGCCGGGCGGCGCGGACGGCGAGGTCGGCGTCGGCCGCGGTGCCGCGCGGGATGTGGTCGAGGACTTCCTCGGTGGCCGGGTTGATGACGGGAATGCGTTCGCGGGCCGGCTTGTGCCAGCGACCAGCGATCCATTGGTATTGCATGGCGACCTCCTCGGTAGGGGGCGACAGTGGTCCGGGGCGGTTAGGCGGCGGGTTTGACTTCCTTGGCGGCTCGCTCCTTTGCTTCCCTGTCCAGTTCCTTGTCGATCTGTTTCAACGTGTCGGCGAGCTTGTCGAGCATCTGGTCGAGCAATTCGTAGCTGATGTTCAGCGCCGGCTCGATGCGGATGGTGCGGGCGCTGAGCAGCGTACCGGCCACGAGCACGCCGCGTTTGAACAGTCCGGCCGCGACCCGGTAGCCGATGAAGCGGTCGGTGAATTCGAGGCCGATGAGCAGGCCTTTGCCACGGACGATCTTGAGAATCTCCGGGTACAATGCCTGCAACGCGCGCAGCCGCTTCATCAGATACGCGCCCTTTTCGGCCGCTTGCTGCGCGAGATTTTCCTCGAGCATGACGTTGATGGCGGCAATGCCGGCCGCGCAGGCCAACGGGTTGCCGCCGAACGTCGAGCTGTGCAGGAAGGGATTGTCTTCGAGTACCTTCCAGATTTTCGGCGTGCTCATGAACGCGCTGAGCGGCATGACGCCGCCGCCGAGGGCTTTGCCGAGACAGAGAATGTCCGGCACGACGCCCCAGTTTTCGCACGCAAACGTTTTGCCGCAACGACCCATGCCGGTCTGGACTTCGTCGAAAATGAGCAGGACGCCGTATTTGTCGCACAGCTCGCGGACGCGTGGCAGGTAGTCCTCCGGTGGGACCACGGCCCCGGCTTCGCCCTGGACCGGTTCAAGGATGATCGCGGCGATGTCTTCGCCGAGTTCGGTGAGTTTCTTCAACTCGCGTTCGAGATCCTTGATATCGCCGTAGTCCACGAAATACACGTCGGAGAGCAGCGGCTGGAAGGGTTTGCGGTATACCGCGCGGCCCATGACGCTGAGCGAGCCCATGCTTTTGCCGTGGAAGCCGCCGGTGGTGCTGATGAAGCCGGTCTTCTTCGTGTAGAGCCGGGCGAGCTTGAGGGCGCCTTCGACGGCGTCGGTGCCGTTGCTGATGAAGAAGCATTCCTGCAGGTCGCCGGGGGCGAGTTCGCCGAGCAACTCCGCGAGGAAACCGCGGAGCGGATCGAGCAATTCCTGGGATGAGAGTGGCATGCGCTGGAGTTGCGCTTCGACCGCCCGGACGATTTTCGGGTGGCGGATGCCCATGTTGTACACTCCAAAACCGCCGAGGCAGTCAATGAACTTGCGGCCCATGATGTCCTCGATGATCGAGCCTTGGCCGGTCCATTCGATCGCCGCGAAATCCTCCGCTTCGGCGACGGATTTGCGGTAGTGGAGGAAGCCGCGGTTGAAATAGTCGTCGAAGTTCTCCAGCGTGTGCTTGATGATGTGGTTTTTGTCGGATGGATCGAGCGGCTTGGAGGCGGTGACCACGTCCAGGTATTCGGCCGATTTGCGGAGCACTTCCTCGGGTTTGGACTCGCGGCGGGCCTCTTTGGGGGCTGCGACGGGACGGTCAAGCACAGCGGCAGCGGGCGTCGTGTCTGGCTTGTCTTTGAGTTGCTCGATCATGGCCAACCTCCGCTCTTGCTGGGTTGGCGCACCTTAGCATAGGGCCGGTGGGGCGGCTAGGCGGAAGTTGTAAGTGGCGCTCGAGCAGGAATTTCAGTTTTTTGGCGGTGGCGGCGGCGGGGAGATGGGCGGCATGGCGTATTCGGGAACTTCCGAAATGTTTTGTGGAGTTACCACCATGTAGTAGCGGTCAAACCATTCCCGGGGCGTGACCGGTTCTTTGGTTTCCGTGCTGGCCTTGAAGCGCGGTTGAATGGCGACATGGACGATTTCTTTCTCAATCAACTCCCGGATTTGCGGGGTGAACGCGCCCGCATCCACGATCTTCGGGCGACGGCGCGGTATGCGATCCCAATCACCGGGTTGGAGTGGGGGCACGCCCGCGAATGAGACAATCGCGTCGGCGGTGGCGTGTTTCTCGATCAAGGCGATGAATTGGTCGGCTGTCATCCACGTGGTAGGCCCGAGCATGGCTTGCGGTTGCATCGTCACGTTCTCGGTGGCGCGAATGCGGATGCCGGGATGCGATTTCAGCGTCGCGCGAAACGCCGCCGGCGGCGTGGTCAACGCCGTCATGTTGGGGTTGTCAACCTGCAACATCACCAAAACGACGTCGCCGCGGTCCTGCAACAGTTGAGCGGTTTTTTCGGCGACGACTTCGCCGAGACCTTCGAACGGCTTGAGGTTGATCTTGGCGGTGGGGCTGCGCTGGGAGAGGTAAATGGAGATCAGCGACGCCACAATGACAATGATCGAGACCAGCGCCACCAACGGCCGCTTCACCTCATCAGCTTTGAACTTGAAGACGCCGCGAAACGCGAGCCACAACGGATGAAACAAATTGCGGGTCACGGCGCCGATGGATTGAAACAAAGCGCGAACAAGATCCCAAACTGCTTTGGCAAGCATTTGCAGTATCGACATATTCGGCACCTCCAAGCCGAAACATGCAAAAATCTTTAGCGTGTCGCCGGTCGGATGTCGAGCGGCAAATTCCCCCCAGCCAATCCGTCGCCCGCCGCCGCCGCCCTTCGCGATTCACAATCACAAACACGGCGCGAGACAAACCACGCTCCAGTTCGTTGGTTGTCACTGGCTCACACGTTTGAGCTTGCCAGACGGCGTGAAAAGCGGCAGAGGGATTGTCCCGGTGATTACCCAAAAAGACATCGCGCGGCGACTGGGATTGTCCACGTCGCTCGTGTCGCGCGCGCTGCAGGGCAGCGCGGCGAAGATTGGCGTTTCGGCGGCGACCATCGCCCGCATCCGCGCCGAAGCCCGGCGCCTGAATTACCGGCCCAGCCTGACCGCGCTGGCGCTGCGCGGTGCCTCGACCCGCACGCTCGGCGTGATCGTCAAGGACTTCGCCGACCCCTTTTTCGGCCAGATGCTCGGCGAACTCCAACGACGGGCCGCCGCGCGCGAGTTTTCGCTCGTTGTCACCGGCCGCGGGACCGGTCCGGCCGCGGTGGACCCGCTGGCGGGCCTGACAAAGTACCGGCTGGATGGTCTGTTCCTGCTGGGCAGTTGTTTTGATCCGGGCGACCTCTCGCCGTGGGCGAATCAGGGCGTGCCCATCGTGCAGATCGGCGCGGGTGCCGCTCCCGCCGTCGGCTGTTCGGTCTGCCTGGACGACGCGGCCGGTCTCGCCCAACTGGTCGCGCACCTCGGCGAGCTTGGCCACCGGGCGTTTGGGTTTTTGGGGTCGCCCGAGGCCAGTCATCAGCGGCGCGCAGAGTTGTTGCGAAGATGTCTGCGGCGCGCGGGTTTGCCGGCCCGGCCGGTGGTGTTCCCGCGACCGGCGGACGTGGCGCGCCACGGGCCGCGGTCGGGCATGACGGCGTTGATCGCCGCCGATGACATGCTGGCGTTGGCAGCCCTGCGCGCGTTGCACGAGGCCGGCGTGCGGGTGCCGGCGGATTTGTCGGTGGTCGGGGTGGATGACATTGCGGCGGCGGCGCTGGTCGTGCCGGCGCTGACCACGGTGCGCCAGCCGGTCGCGGCCATGA
The DNA here is from genome assembly GCA_964533295.1 of uncultured Verrucomicrobiota bacterium. Classification (GTDB taxonomy): domain Bacteria; phylum Verrucomicrobiota; class Verrucomicrobiia; order Palsa-1439; family Palsa-1439; genus OMJI01. The sequence continues at coordinate 13,351 of CAZHLM010000007.1, read as the reverse complement.
TCGAACAGGCGTTTGCGTGGTTGATGCAACCGCGGCGCGGCCGCCGGCCGCGGACGGCGGCGCCGATTGCGGTGGCGCCCGAATTGGTGGTGCGCGAATCCTGCGGCCGCCCGCGCGGGGCCATGACGAAACGGGGAGGACTATGAATACTGTGATTTGTCGAAACAAGGCCGAACTGGGTCGCCGGGCTGCGGCCGCCGGCGCACGGCGGATACGCGAGGCGATCCGCCGCCGCGGCGCGGCCCGGATTATCCTCGCCACCGGCGCGTCCCAGTTTGAAATGCTGGCGGCTCTGGCGGAGGCGAACGTGCCGTGGCATCGCGTCACGGCGTTTCACCTGGATGAGTATGTCGGGTTACCGCTGACGCATCCGGCCTCCTTCCGGTTATACTTGTGGCAACGGTTCGTCCGCCGGCTACCGCTGCCGTTGGCGGTGTTTCATTACATCAACGGGGAAACCGATTGGGCCGCGGAGTGTCGCCGGCTGGGGGCCTTGATCCGGCAGGCGCCGATTGACGTGGCGTTTGTGGGCATCGGCGAGAACGGTCATCTCGCGTTCAACGACCCGCCGGCTGACTTTCACACGCGCCAGCCGTACGTGGTCGTCGCGCTGGACGAGGCGTGCCGGCGGCAACAACTCGGCGAGGGCTGGTTTCCGAACCTGCGCGCCGTGCCGCGCCGCGCGATCTCCATGTCCTGCCGGCAGATTCTGGCCGCCCGCGCCATCATCTGTTCCGTCCCCGACCGCCGCAAAGCCGTTGCGGTGCGCCACGCGGTCAGCGGGCCGGTGACTCCGCAAGTGCCGGCCTCCATTCTGCAACGGCACCCGGCCGCCACGATTTATCTCGACCCCGAATCCGCTTCGTTGCTGAAGCGACCCGCGCGACCTTGACCGCGTGGCCATGAACCCGACCGGCTACTTCGACGCGCAGGTCAACGGTTACGCCGGGGTGGACTTCAACCAAGACCGCCTCGCCGCCGCCGACCTGCGGCGCGCCTGCCAACAGCTCGCCGCCGACGGCGTGACCGGCTTTCTCGCCACCATCATCACGGATCACCCCGACTCGATGCGCCATCGGCTGGCCCAACTCGTCCGCCTCCGCGCCGCCGATCCCCTCGTCGCGCAACTCCTGACCGGCCTGCACATCGAAGGCCCGTTCCTCAATCCCGCCCCCGGCTACCGCGGCGCGCATCCCGTCGAGGCCATCCAACCAGCCAACCTCGACGTGGCGCGTCGGCTCGTGGACGCCGGCGCCGGTCTGGTCCGCCTCGTCACCCTCGCGCCGGAAGCCGACCCCAACGCCCGCGTCACCCGCTGGCTGGCCGCCCGAAACATCGTCGTCGCCGCCGGCCACACCAACGCCACCCGCGACCAACTGCGCCGCGCGCTGGATGCCGGGCTGACGATGTTCACCCATCTCGGCAACGGTTGCCCGGCCGAACTGCCCCGTCACGACAACATCATCCAACGCGCCCTCAGCCTCGCCGACCGGCTCTGGATCAGTTTCATTGCGGATGGCGTTCACATCCCGTTTTTCGCGCTGCGCAACTATCTCGCCGTTACCGGGCTGGAGCGCGTCCTCGTCACCACCGACGCCATGGCGGCGGCCGGTCTCGGGCCGGGACGCTACACGCTTGGCCGGTGGGAGGTGACGGTGGGCGCGGACATGGTGGCCCGCGCGCCGGACGGTTCGCATCTGATCGGCGCGGCCGTTACGATGCCCCAGAGCGTCGCCAACCTCCGCGACCGCGTCGGCGTGGCGCCGGGGGCGGCTCACCTGATGGCCAGCCTCAACCCGCGCCGTGCCCTGCATCTGGATCGCGACGGGGTCAGCCTTTCAAGCCGGTAGTGGCGATGCCGCGCAGGAAGGTTTTTTGCGCCAGCAGAAACACGACAATGATCGGCGCGATGACCACCGTGCTGGCGGCCATCAGATGATGCCACTGGACCCCACCGGCCTGGCTCTGGAAATTCTGCAACGCCACCGCCAGCGTGAACGTCTCCCGCCGCGTCAGGAACAGCAGCGGCCCGAGAAAATCATTCCATGCGCCGAGGAAGTGAAACAGCGCCACCACCGCCAGCGCCGGTTTGCTCAGCGGCAGGATGATCCGCCAGAAAATCTGCCATTCGTTGCAGCCGTCGAGCCGGGCGGCTTCGCTCAGTTCCTCCGGGATGGTGCGGAAAAACTGCCGCATCAGAAAAATGTTGAACGCGCTGCCGAAAAACGCCGGCAACCAGAGCGGTTTCAACGTCCCGATCCAGCCCAGCCACTTGAACACGCCGTACAGCGGCACCATCAGCACCGGGAACGGAATCATCATCGTCGCCAGCGTGACGGCAAACAACCCGTCGCGGCCGCGCCACGGGATGCGGGCGAAACCGTAGGCGACGATCGCATTCGACAGCACGGCGCCGACCACACCCAGCGCGCAGACCAGCGTCGTGTTGGCTAGGAACCGCCAGAACGGCACCGTCGCCGCGCCGCGCCCGCTAAACGACGCCAGCGCCTCCCGGTAGTTTTCCCAGCGCGGCGCGATTTCGCCGTTCGGTCCGCGCGGCAGCCAGGTCGGCGGCAGCGACATGGCTTGCTCGATGGGTTTCAGCGACGTGGCCACCATCCAGGCCAGCGGAAACAGAAAGACGACCGAGCAACCCAGCAGCGCCGCATACGTCAACACCCGGCCGAGGCGCGTTCTAGGTTCCATAGTGCACCCGTTTCTCCGTCAGCTTTGTCGCCAGCACGGTCAGCGCGACAATCACCAGAAACAGCACCCACGCCAGCGCGCTGGCGTAGCCCATCCGCAGGTCGTAAAACGCCGTGCTGAACAGGTACAGCGCGTAGAACAACGTCGAGCGCGCCGGATGGCCGTCGGCGCCGCCGGTCATCACGAACACCTGCGTGAAGACCTGCAGCGTCCCGATGATGCCCATGATCAGATTGAAGTAGATCACTGGCGAAATCACCGGCAACGTCACGTGCCAGAACCGCTGCCACGCCCGCGCCCCGTCCATCTCCGCCGCCTCGTACAACTCCTTCGGCACGTTCTGCAGCCCGGCCAGAAAAATCACCATCGAATTGCCCGCGCCCCACAGGCTCATCAACGCCAGCGCCGGTTTCGCCCACAACGGGTCGCCCAGCCAGGCCGGTGGTTGGGCGCCGAACAGTCCAAACAGCGGCGTCAGCACCCAGTTCAGCAGGCCGAATTTCCCGTTGAAAATCCACAGCCACAACATCGCGCTGGCCACCAGCGGCACGATCGAGGGCAGATAAAACACCGCGCGGAAAAACGGCAGGCCGCGCACACCGGTATTGAGCAACAGCGCCAGCGCCAGCGCCACCACCAGCCCGCCCGGCAACGCCAGCGCGGCAAACACCAGCGTGTTTTTCAACGAGAGCCAGAACAACGTGTCCTGCGCCATCCGCCGGTAATTGTCCAGCCCCGCCCAGACCGGCGCCTGCAACACCGAGTAATCACAGAAACTGTAAAACAACGACGCGCCGACCGGGTACGCCGTGAACACCGTCAACCCCACCAGCCACGGACCGCAGAACAACAGCCCGTTGCGCAGATGTCGTTTCTCGCCGCGGGTCATCGTTGGCGTCGCTCCAGACTGCGGCGGTGCCAGCGCCAACTCTCCGCCACCCGGCGCTGACAGAACGCCAGCGCTTCCTCGGGTGGTTTGGCCAGCAACCGCACCGATTCAAACAGGCTGTCAATCTCGCGCCGGTACTCCTGCCAGATGCCGATTTTCGGATAGTGCATCGCGTTCGGGCTGTCGCCGAGCGCGCGGAACAGGCCGATGTACTTGTGCGGATGATGCTGCTCGAAAAACGGGCTCCACTGTTTCAGCGGCGATTGTTTCTTGTGCAGGTAGCAAAGCAGTTCCATGCCGCTCAACTCCTCGAACCGTTGCGCGTGCGGGTTGATCGTGTTGACGAATTTGATGAACTCCCAGGCTTCCCGCGGATGTTTCGCGCCGCGCGGAATGGTCAGCACATCCAAATCCGCCGTGGTGAAGTTTTCCTGGCCCGGCCGCGCCGCCGGCCACGGCGCCACGCCGTATTCGAGGCCGGGCGCGAACTGGTTGATGAAGTTGTCCATCCACACCCCCTGCAACACCATCGCCACCTTGCCGGCGAGAAACGGATTTTGCGCCGACGCGAATCCGCCAAACCCGCTGACAAACGTCCGCACCTGGTCGAGGCCGTACGTCTCGGTGTAGCGCGCCACCCAGCGGTAGCAGTCGAGGCTGGCCGGCGATTGCGCGATGGCGATCTCGCCGCGCTCATCCACATACGGCGCGCCGAACCAGCCCGGGAATGCCCAGGAAAACCAGCCGGGTTCCTGCGGCAGAAACCCGAGTTGCACAATCGCCCCGGTTCGCGGATCGCGGCGGGTCAGTTTCTCCGCGAACTCGTCCAGCTCCGCCACCGTCCGCGGCGGCCGTTCGGGGTCCAGCCCGGCCTCGCGAAACATGCGTTTGTTCCAGTGCAACGCGGTGGTGGCCGGCGTGGCCGGCAGGCCGTAATAGTGGCCCTTGTACTCGACCATCTGCATGTACACCGGCACATACCGGGCCGCCCACGCTTCGAGGCTGTAGCCCTCGGCGCGAATGAAATCATCCAGCGGCGTCAGCGCGTTGTTGTCGGCGAACGAATAGATGTTCGGCACCCACAAACCGGCCACGTCCGGCGGGTCGCCGCCCGCCGTGGCCACCAGCGTCTTGCGATCCACCGCGGAGGTGGAGAGAAACTCGACATGGATGCGATCCTGCGAGCGGTTGAACTGATCCACCACCTGCTGCATCGCGTCGGCCTCCCGGCCCGACCATTTCTCCCAGTAGGTGATGTGTATTTTGCCGTCCGGCGGTGGGCGCTGGCAGCCGAGCGCGAGCAGGACGATGACCCAAAGCCGTTTCACTGGGGCGCAAGGGTAGGGGGACGCGGTTCGAGAGTAAAGAGCGAGCAATCCCGGTAATACGGCTCGCGATAATCGGCAATCCGTTGACGACCGCACCGGACCAGCGGCGCTGCCTGGAAGTGGCGGCGGATGACATCCGGCCGCAGGTAATTGGCGAGGCTGACCAGAATCATGGATTGATCAAGCACAAGAAAGTTTTTCGCCACGGCGCCCGACTGCGTGTCCAGCGCGTCGTAGAAACCGTACCGGGGATGCCGCGCGCCGCGCCGTTCCAGCTCGCGCAGATTGGCCACCACCTCTTCGGGAAAATCCTGAATCGCCAGCACCGACGCGTGCGGCGTGACGATGTTGTCCTTGAGCCGACCCCAGCCCAGGTAGCCGTCGGCCGGCGAATCGCTGGCCGACCAGCCCCACGGAAAACCGCGTTGCATCTGGGCGTAGGCAAAGTTCTGCGCCGACCGACCGATGAGTGTGTCGCGTTCATCGAGCCACAGACCGCTGAGATATTGCATGAACAACCCGCCGCCTTCCCAACCGGGTTTCAGATACGTGCCTTCGCGCGAGCGATCCAGTCGGTCCCACGACTCGGCGGGCACCTGACCGCTGGCGATGGCCAGGAAGTGAGCCAGCCGGGAATCCGAGCCAAGATGCACGAGATGCCAGTCGGGATTGAACTGGCCGGTCGCCATGTTGAACCCGCCGAGCATCTGTCCGTCATAGAACCGGCCCCACTGCATCGCCGCCACCAGCGCGTCGCACTCCGCGCGCAGGGCCGGGAACGCCTGCCCCGCCGTGAGGAGGCCGGCCGCGAGATTGCCGCTGTCGAGGATCGAGATCCACATGTCGTGCGGGCTGGGCTGAAGAGTTTTGACGGAGTTCCAACTTTGCTGAAAACCGAACCGGGTTGGGAACCGTTTCAGGCTGGCCAGCGCGCGGGCGACGCGCCGCTGGGCGTCCGCGCGCGAGATGAATCGCAACTCGGCCGCCGCGACAACGTCCGTCAGATACAGGCCAATGTTGCTGACGGAGGTGAATTCGCCGCGCTTCCAGTTGTCGTAGGGCAGGCCGGTGGTCGGCTCGACCATCGCGGCGATGTTGCGCCACGTGTCGCGGGCCAGGTCGTCGAGGTACCGGCGGTCGCGCGTCGGGGCCGTGCGGCGGAAGCCGGCCAGACGCAGCGCGCGCTGGATTTCCGGGTTGCGCATGAAATGTTTCCATACCAACCCGCTCCGGTAATTCTCGGCCATCACCAGCGTGATGCCCGCGTCCAACCCGATCACATCGGGCGCGACCCAGCCGGTTTCAGGATGAAAGGCGTCCACAAACCCGTACCGGCATGGCGGCATGGCGCGCAGCGCTGCAAGGCATTTGGCCGGCGCGAACGGGATCGAGCCGCCCGCCGCACAAGGCACGACCGTGCCGTCCACTTGGGGCGTTTTCGGCGGTCCGCCCCACGCCACGTAGCCGGTGGGGGAATCGGACGCGGTGATGCCCCAGCGATTGGTCCGGTAGCCGATGTCGTAACAGAATTGCCGGTGGGCCAGCGTGGCGAGGACAGAGTTCTGCCAGTAATCGGCAAACGCATCGCGTTGGTGGCGGAAATCCACCCAGGCGTGGGAGTACTGGTGGGTGAACAGCGGCGGGCATTGCAGGTAGGTCTTGCCGGCATAGGTGATGACCGGCTCGCGTTTCCAGTGCTGCCATGTCGCCGGCGGAATCGGATGCGTCGGCGAACCCAGCGCCAGCAAATACAACAACATGTGCTCGCTGTACCCGTCCCAGCGGGCCGGCAGGAAACCGCCCTCGGGCCTCCAGCCCATCGTCAGCGTCTGGCCGCCGTTGCGCATCCAATCCCAATCCACGCGCTCGTACAACCGCGTCGCCAACCGCTCCACCTCGCTGCCCCGGTAATACTGCCGCGCGGTCAGCACCCCGGCCAGCAACAGGGCCGTGTCAATCGAGGAGACCTCGCAATTCCACACCCGTTGGCCGGTCTGCATGTCGAGGAAGTGATAGTAGAACCCGCGCACGTGCGGCAGCTTGTCGTGCAAATACCGCAAGGTCGTCAACACCCGCCGGTAGGCTTCGCGCCGCGAAATCCAACCGCGCTCATCCGCGATGCAGATGCCGGTCAGACCGAACCCGATCGAAGCAACGCTGCAGACCCGGCCGGGTTCGCTGCCGTCGGCTTTGACCCGGTCGGCAATCAGCCCGGTGGCCGGGTTGGCTTGTTCCCAGAAAAAGCGAAACGACCGGCGTTGGACCTCGTCGAGAAACCGGTGATCGGCCGGCGAGACCGCCAGCAGCATGGCCAGCAGCGAAATCGTCATGGGCAGGTACCAAGCTGACCGTTGACAATGCCCCAGCGCCACCACGGAAAACAGCCAAACGGATCCGCAGCGCTCCAGCCATTGAATTGAAACCGGTAAAAGTCCTTCCACTCGACGTGCCCGTCGAGAAACGCCAGGTTCGCGCCGAGGCCGTGCGGCAACACGCCCCAGTCGCGATCCAACGCCACCGGCACCCAGCCGGGATCGCGAAACACCGAGATGCGCGCGCCGAGAATCGTGACATTGTCCTGAAACTTGTAATCGGTGCACAGGCCGTTCGTGCAGGCCACGGTCGCCCACGCGGCCCAGTCGTCTTCGGGGCGCTGGGACGGACAGGTGAACAGCCGGCTGTTCTGGACATAGCATTGCAACAACGCAAACTGCCGGTATTGCGTGTCGAAACTCAGTGACGCCAGATGTTCCTCGTGGTCGGCCGCGTACATCAGACAGGCCTGCGCCAACTGACGCAGATTGGAAATGCAGGCGGCCTGCCGGCCCTTTTCCCGCGCGCGATTCAGTGACGGCAGCAGCATCGCCGCCAGCAACGCAATGATGGCCATCACCACCAGCAGCTCGATCAGCGTGAAACCGGTTCGGAAGCGTGGTTGAAAGATCGCTGCGCCTGGAGCCGCGCTCCGGATCGGCCGTCTCGTGGCCACTTCATGGCTCCTCGAGCGGTGGCCGCGCGCCGTTGCCAACACGCGCCTATTGGGTTTCCCACGTGACATCGAAGATCACGAATACTCCGTTGGTGGCAGGGGTTGGTTCGGGGAAAAACGTCACCACCAGATGCGCCGTGGCGGCCTGCGGTGGCGCGGTGCCGGTCACCACCAGCGCCTGCGGCCGGTCCTCCACCCCGGCCAGCGACCAGTCCGGTCCCCAGACGCGACGGATCTCGCCGCCGCCGGCATCCTTCCACTCCAGCGACCACTGTCCGCGGCCGCCGCCCGACTGAATCACCTGTTTGCGGAGCACCGCGCGGTAGGATTTTGCCGGCTCAACCGGGCGCGTTTGATAGACGCCAACATACGAGTTCGTCGGGCCTTGCCCGGTGACGCGAAACGCACCCGGCACATTCGTCGCCTCGAGGCAAACCGTGGCGCCCTCGCTTTGGAACACCTGCCACGGCATCGCCAACTCCGCGGCCACCAAACCGGCCACTCCCGCCAGCCCGACCGCCATGGCGACCGGCCAGTTCATGATCGCCGCCGCCATGACCACGCCAGCAGGCCGGCGCCGCAGAGGCCCAGGAAGATCACCGACGGCTCGGGAACAACCGAGGCATCCTCCGCGAAGAAGATACCCGCGTTGGCGGTGCTCACCTGCTTCTCCTGCGCGATGACGAAGCGCACGAAGGTCGTCGGCTCCCCGCTCGGCGAGCCGAATACCGTGAACGGCAACCACTGGCTGGTGGAAAGCTGGCCGGGGGTGACGAAAAGCTCCGCGCGGTTGATCTCCGAAAAGTCGCTGCGCAAAAACTCAATCCCCAAAATCCCGACCACGCCGCTCTGCATCGGCAGGCCGCTGCTGTTGCGCAGGTACACCTGCCAGCCGATGTTCTGGCCGGGCGCCAGCGTCATCGTCTCGGTTTGGTAGTACCCCTGACGACCGATATCCGTGCCGGCATCGGGCGCATAAAACTGCAGCACCTGATCGCCGGTTTGCGCCAGCCCGGCATCCTCGATCGCCCCGCTCGTGTCGAAGCCGGGCGAGAAAAATGTCCAGCCGGTCGGCGTGGATTCGGTCGGCGCGTTTTCGGGAATCTCCGGCAGCTCAAAGCTGGGATTGACGATGGTGGCGTGCACCGAGCCGACCAGCCCGGTCGCCAGCCACATCAACAGACTCGTGATGTTCTTTTTCATGGTGTGACTCCTTTGGCAATCCCCGGCGTGGACTGGCGGACGACCAGCGTCGTCGGCACCAGCCGCCGCGCCGGCGCCGGTTCCTGTTTCTGAATGCGCGCCAGCGCAAGCTCGACCGCGGCGCGGCCCATCTGTCGCATCGGCACGCGCACCGTGGTCAACTCGAGATGGCGCGCCGATTCGCAATCATCAAAACCGACCAGCGCCACGTCCTGCGGCACGCGCCGCCCGTGCTCTTTGAGCACGCGCCACGCGCCGATGGCCATCGCGTCGTTGGTGGCAAAAATCGCCTCGGGAAGCGGTCGGCCCGACCGCAGCCAGCGCTCCATTGCGGCGGCGCCGCTTTCCTCGGTGAACGCGCCCTGCCACACCCCCGGTGGCTCCAGCGACTGACCGGCGCGGTTGAGCGCCGCCCGACACGCCGCGAGTCGTTGTTGCGCGTCGTAAGAATCGCGCGGCCCCGTGATGACCGCGATGCGACGGTAGCCGCGTGCGAGCAGGTGTTCCGTGGCCAGCCGCGCGCCGGTGGCGTTGTCAATGCCCACCCAGTCGCCGGCGGCGCCCCGCAGCGGCCGGTCCACAAACACAATCGGCGTGGCTTGTTTGGCCGCCGTGCGGGCCAGCTCGTCGGGCAAATTCAGATTCAACACGATCAGCGCATCCGCGCGCCGTTCGCGCAGACAACGGATAAACAGCCGTTCCTGATCATCGGGTCCGTGCGAGAAGGCGATCAACAGATGATACTCATGCTCGCTGGCGACCTCATCCATTCCGCAGAGCACCTCGCTGTAAAACCCGCTGGCGATGCCGGGAAAGAGCACGGCCAGTGTGCGGCTGCGGGCGCTGGCCAGTGACCGGGCGGCCTGGCTGGGGTGGTAATCGAGCGCCGCCATCGCGCGCCGCACGCGCTGGCGGGTGGCGGGGGCCACCAGCGGGCTGCCGTTGAGAACGCGCGAGACCGTGGCGGAGGAAACCCGCGCCCGTCGGCACACATCTCGCAACGTCGCCGTCATTGTTGTAACCGCTTACATTTATAGTCACCGAGCCGTCTCGTCGCAAGCAAAATGTTCGGTGGTTTCGGCCCGCGCTGCGCCCGCGGCGGGGCGATCAACCAAAGAAGGGATGCGCTTTGGCCGGGTTCACGCCCAGATCCCGGATGGCCTGCGCCACGGTCGCGCGGGGAATCGCGTCGCGTTGGGCGAGGGCGTAGAGGGTGGCGATGACGGTGCACTCGGCGTCCACCTCGAAAAACCGTCGCAAGGCCGGACGGGTGTCGCTGCGGCCAAAACCGTCGGTACCCAGCGTGAACAGGCCGCCCGGCACCCAGGGGGCAATCTGGTCGGGAACCAGCCGGATGCAGTCGCTGACCGCAATGAACGGGCCGGTTTCGTTGGCGAGCACTTGCTCGATGTAAGACTGCCGGGGCGGTTCAGTGGGGTGGAGCATGTTCCAGCGGCGGCAGTTCACGGCGTCGCCGCGCAACGCTTTGTAGCTGGTGGCGCTCCAGACATCGGCGCTGACGTGGTAGCGTTCGGCGAG
>CAZHLM010000007.1:0-2597 GCA_964533295.1 uncultured Verrucomicrobiota bacterium | reverse complement strand
GGGTCGTAGGCCAGGATGGTCGGCACGGTGCTGGCCATCAACAGGCTGTGACCGTCTTCGTGCTGCAAGCCTTCGCCGTTGAGCGTGGTGCGACCGGCCGTGGCGCCGAGCAGGAAGCCTTTCGCCTTGATGTCGCCCGCCAGCCAGATCAGATCGCCGACGCGTTGGAAACCGAACATCGAATAGTAGATGAAGAAGGGGATCATCGGCACGCCGTGCGTGGCGTAGGCGGTGCCGGCCGCGATGAACGAGGACATGGCCCCGGCCTCGTTGATGCCTTCCTCCAAAATCTGCCCGTCCTTCGCCTCGTGATAGTACAGCAACGACGCCTTGTCGACCGGCTCGTACAGTTGACCTTTCGGCGAGTAAATACCGATGTCGCGGAACAACGCGTCCATGCCGAACGTGCGCGCCTCGTCGGGGATGATCGGGACCACGTGCCGGCCGATTTCCTTGTGGCGCAACAACAGACTCAGCAGCCGCACGAACTGCATCGTCGTGGACTGCTCCAGCGTCGTGCCCTTGAGCATCTCGCCGACCAGTTCCAGGCCGGTGATGTTCAACGCCGGCGCGCGATTCGTCCGCGCCGGCAACGAACCGCCAAGCGCCTGTCGCCGCGCCTGCAAATACTTCATCTCCGGGCTGTCGGCGGGCGGCCGGTAAAACGGCGTCTCCGCGACCTCCTCGTCGGCAATCGGCACGCCGAACCGCGAGCGGAACTCCCGGAGTTCCTTCTCGTTCATCTTTTTCTGCTGATGGGAAATGTTGCGCCCCTCGCCGGCTTCGCCGAGGCCGTAGCCTTTCACGGTCTTGGCAAGGATGACGGTCGGGCCGCCCGTGTGTTCGACGGCCGCCTTGTAGGCCGCGTACACCTTTTTGGGATCGTGCCCGCCGCGGCGCAATTTCTGAAGCTGCGCGTCGGTCAGCGAATTGACCAGACCGAGCAGTTCCGGGTAGCGGCCAAAGAAATGCCGGCGGATGTAACTGCCCGGCTCGACGACGTATTTCTGGTAATCGCCGTCCACCGCTTCTTCCATCCGTTTGACGAGCAGGCCGGTGTGGTCGGCCTGCAGCAACGGATCCCACTCCGAACCCCAAATCACCTTGATCACGTTCCAGCCCGCGCCGCGGAAGACGCCTTCCAATTCCTGAATGATCTTCCCGTTGCCGCGCACGGGGCCGTCGAGTCGTTGCAGGTTGCAGTTGACCACCCAGATCAGATTGTCGAGATGCTCCCGCGCCGCCAGCGTCAACGCCCCGAGCGTCTCCGGCTCGTCGGTCTCGCCGTCGCCGACGAAACACCAGACCTTCGCCTCCTCGCCGGTGATCAGACCGCGCGCGTGGAGATAGCGGTTGAACCGCGCCTGATAGATGGACAGGATCGGCCCCAGCCCCATCGAGACCGTCGGGAATTGCCAGAACTCCGGCATCAAATACGGGTGCGGATACGACGACAACCCGCCCCCCTCAGCCAGTTCCTGACGGAAATTGTGAAGCTGCTGCTCCGTCAGCCGTCCTTCGAGGAACGCTCGCGCATAGTTGCCGGGCGAGGCGTGGCCCTGAAAATAAATCATGTCCGCCGTCCGCCCGTTGTCGCCGCCGCGGAAGAAATGGTTGAACCCGACCTCGTACAACGTCGCCAGCGAAGCGTAGGTCGAGATGTGACCGCCGACGTTGGTGAACGAGTTGGCTTTGACCACCATCGCCATCGCGTTCCAGCGGATGTAACTCTTGATCTTCCGCTCCAACTCCCGGTCGCCCGGATACTCCGGCTGCTCCTCGACGGGGATCGTGTTGACATACGGCGTGTTGACCGGCCGCGGCACATTGATTCCGCGTTCGCGCAACCGCCGCACCAACCGATCCATGATCAGCGCGGCTTGTTCCGACTCACTTTTCAAGACCGATCCGAGCACCTGTTCCAGCGATTCGACCCAACGCTGCAACTCGGCATCGGCCGATGGTTTTGGTTCCTGCGACATGCGCCGTTGTTATAGTCGCCTCCCCGCCAAAAATCCACCGGCAAGTTGCGCCGCGCGCCACCACGCGCCGCAGTCAGATGCCGGCGATACGCGTCACGGTGCGGAGAGATTCGCTCCCGTCGGGTGGATGCGTTGTCTCAGTTCCTGCTCCATCACCGCATCCGCGACCCGATGTCCAGCCACCATTCCAGCAACTTGGAATAGTAATCGGTGATGGCATCCCAAAACGGGCGGCGGCTGAATGCGGCCAGCAACAGAAAAACGGGCGCCATGATCAAGCAGACCACCGGAAACACAATCACCCAGAGCACCAAAAGCGCGACCCACGCCAGTGCGTCCATGAAAAGCTCTACGAGGATTTCAAGAATCAGGTGGCCCATACTCCGCCTTCCAACGACACCCGTGAGCGATCACGAGCCAGCGCGCGGTGGCTAATAGCGCCTGACAACACTCCCTGTGGGAGCGGGTTTCGGCCCCCGACGTTCTCGGAAACGCTGGTGGGCCGAGCGTCCTCGCGAGGCGGGACGTGACACGGCGCTCGCGGGGACGCTCGCGCCACCGGTCGCGTTCGGCAGGGCGCTCCCACAACAGCAGCTTCGGTTTTCTCGGAAACGC
>CAZHLM010000006.1:21198-81707 GCA_964533295.1 uncultured Verrucomicrobiota bacterium | reverse complement strand
TTGGGTCGGCCGTCGTGGTGCCAGGCCAGCGGCGGGCGCTGCATTTGGCCGACCGGGCAGAGGCGGTGGATGCCGAGTTTGGCGAGATGACCGGCAAATTCCATGGCCCGCTCATCGAGCGGCGCGACGCCCACACACGAAATCAGCGCGGCGAAGCGCTGGATGGATTGGAGGACGCGTTTGTAGCCGTCGATTGGTTTGACGAAGATCATCCGGTTCAGACAGGACGGCGTGAAGCTGGGGTCGTCGTCGTAGATGACGGCCCAGTCGTTGGGGTTTTCGCTGGCCCAGACGGCGACGCGGCGGTCAGACTCGGAGCGAAATTCGTAGCCGGCGCGGACGGTGGCGATTTGGGCGGCTTCGGCGTCGGTCAGCGGTCCGCGCGGTACGCGGGCCTGGTAGGCGGCCATCGCGTCGGCCAGGGCGGCGCAGAATTTTTTCGGGCCGATTTCGCCGCGTTCTTCGACAAAAAAGACGTGGGGGGAGAGGCATCCTTGCTGGTCGTAGACGGAGGCGTCGAAGGCGGCGGCTTCGCACAGGGCCGGCAGGTTGGCGGTGGTCAGGGCGTCTTTGGCGATGACGCCGAAGCTGACTTTGTGGCCGTAGCCGAGGAAGGGGATGCCGGGCGGGCTGAGGCGGCGCAGGGCGTTGAGGGTGTGATCGTCGCCATAGGCGATGACGGCGTTGGTGTCGGCCAGCGCGGCTTCGGTGACGGCGGTGTCGGTGCGCGCCCATTCCAGCGGGGCGATCAGGTCGGCGAGGTCGGGGTCCACGTCGCGCAACGATTCGACGAACAGGGCCGGGAAGACCGGGTCGCGGGAGGAGAGTTTCACGAGGTTGGCGGCGCGCAGCAGCAGGCCGCAACAGAGGCTGACGATGCCGGGGGCGGGGACGTTGCCGGCGAGGAAATGGGTGATGGCGCGCGGGCCGGTGGCGCGGGTTTTGACGCGGCCGTGGAGGCAGAATTCGTCGAGCACGCGGCGGTTGGCCAGTTCGCGGTCCACCAGTTCGCCAAGTGCTTCGTGGGTCAGGGCGCCGAAGGTGAGGGTGACGGCTTCGTGGACCATTTGCGGGGAGAAGCCGGTCGGTGTGGGGGCGGCGGCGACGGCGCGGGCGCGCCAGGGACTTTCGGCCGGTAGCCAGCGGCTGGCGGCGGTGGCGATGGCGTGGATGATTTCGTCGGTGGTCCGCTGCGGCAGGATTCGTTCACGGGCTTCCAGCGTGCGCTGTCGGGCTTCGTGCAGTTGTTCGACGGTGGCGCTCATCGGAAGGTTTCTGCGGTCAGCGAACAGCCGCGCGCTTCGGCGTCGGTGGCGCGGCCGAGTACTTCGAATCCGTCGGCGTGGGCGACGCCGAGGTCTTCGGTCTGGATGCAAATGCTGCTCCAGAGGTTGGCCAGGTCGAGGACGCGAATCATGCCGGTCTGACCCGGAGCAGTCGGTTTGCCATCGCGGGGGTTGAGGATTTGCACGCGCGCCCAGGGTGGGGTGGTTTTGCGGGTGTGGGGGCGGCTGTAGAACTGGGTGGACAATTCTGTCATGCCGTATTCGTTGACGATCCAGGAGACGCCGAGGTGGTGCTGGATCAGGGCGTAGAGTTCGGCGGGTGGCACTTCCCGGGAGCGGCCTTTGAAGCCGCCGGTCTCCATCACGCGCGACCCTTCCGGTAGTTCGAGCCGCAGGCCGGTGGCGGCGCAGTGGTCGAGCAGGTGAACAAAGGCGAAGGCGGTGCCGAGCAGGCAGACGGGCTGGTGCGCCCATTGTGCCTCGCACAAGGCGCGCACGAGCCGGTCGGTTTCCAAGTGGCCGTCGGTGACGAAGAAGTCGCTGTCGGTGGTTCCGAATTCGCGCAGGACGACGCCGAGCATGTGGGCGAGGGAGGAATGGGGCGCTTCGTCGGGGGAGGGGGTCAACGCCAGCATCGGCAACCGCGGTTCGCCCGGCAGGAGCAACGCGGCGTGGAAGGTGGGGCGGATGGCGGCGTGATAGAGGTCGAGGGTTTTGAAGAAGTGCTTACCGGCGTTTTCTGAGGTGGTGCCGCTGGTGTGAAATTCGGCCACGGCCTCCGCAACGGGGAAACAGGCGATGGGAAAATCCTTGAAGGCGCGGGTGGGCACGGCCGGTATGTCCTGCCAGCACCGGACCGGTGGGTGGCGGTCGCAGTAGGCGCGGTAGACCGGGTTGCGCTCGTACTGAAACCGGTAGGCTTCCAGCGCGAGCGCGTCGAACGGTTCGTCCGCCGCCCGTCCATGGATGAAATCAAGGATGCGTGTCTGGAGGTCCGAGGCCACGCCGCATCATGTCCGGCAGGGGTCGAATTGTCAAAGGCGGCTCGGACAGTTTGTCGAGACATCCGCCGCCGCGTGACAGGGTGTCAGCCGCTGGCGAGCAGCGCATTCGGTGGCGCTTGCGGGGCTACCGGCAAAACTCCGTCAGAATCAATGCGTTCTGCGGTCGGGTCTGGCCGGTGATTCAACTGGCAGCGGCTGTGCTAACGAGCGGGGGCAGAAAGGAGACCAGTTGTCTGTCCAGTCGCCAGAGCAGGTCCCGCGGACGACAGGCGCGGCGGCGAAAGTCAGCGTCGCGCAGGTGCTGGTGTATGAGTTGCGGGTGCGCGATGCGATGAGCAAGCCGCCGATCACGGCGGCGCCGACGGATTCGCTGCGCAAGATTCAGCACTTGATGAAGCAGCACAAATTTTCCGGTGTGCCCATCACGCCGAATGGGAATCTGGTGGGATTGATCAGCATCGAGGACATCATCACGGCGCTGGATCACGGCTACATCAACGATCCGGCCGAGAAACACATGACCACGAATCTTGTTACGTTGCGGGATCACTACTCGCTGTTGCGGGCGGTCGCCGAGTTTGACCGGCATGGCTTTGGCCGGTTCCCGGTGCTGGATACCAGCGACCGCTTGGTGGGGATGATCACACGCGGCGATATCACGACCTGCCTGATGCATCACTTGGAAAAACGCGCCGAGGAAGCGTTGGCGCATGAGGCGGCGCTGTTGGCCGCCCGGCAGGCTGACGAGGAAGCCCACCGGGTCGTGATTCGCGCCCCGGTGCGGACGGGCGACTACGACAGCGCCGGCAAGATTTCGCAGCGGATGCGGCAGGTGTTGCGGGAACGGGCGATTGATCCCGAGATTCGACGGCGCGCGGCGGTTGTCGCCTACGAGGCGGAGACGAACATCATCATCCACTCGCTCGGCGGCGAGATCATCGTGACGATTGACCCCGACAAAGTGGTGATCGAGGCCGTGGACGTTGGGCCTGGCATCGAAAACGTCGAGCAGGCCATGCAAGAAGGCTGGAGCACGGCGGGGCGGTTGCCGCGGGAGCTGGGTTTCGGGGCCGGGATGGGTCTGCCGAACATCAAACGCTGCTCCGACCATCTGGACATTCAAACCAGCAGCGAACACGGGACGCGATTGCGCTCGGAGATCCGGTTGCGGACCGCCAAGGAGACGGCATGAGTGGCTTTTCATTATCCCCGGTGCTGGCGGCGTTGCAGGCGCAACCGTTGACGGATGCGGCGCCGACGACGGTGACGGGTTGTTACATCTCCGATCTGCTGAGCGACGTGCTGGCGCACGCGCAGCCGGGCGTGTTGTGGCTGACGGTGCAGGTCCACCGCAACGTCGTTTCCGTCGCGGCGATGAAGGACGTACCGGTGGTGTTGATCACCTGCGGCCGCAAACCCGACCCGGCCATCCTCGCCGAGGCGGACCGGGAGGGCATTTCCATCTTGACCACGCCGCTGAGCACCTACGAGGCGGCCGGTAAACTCTGGGAGGCAGGCTTGCGATGATGACGGAAACTCAAACCATTCGATCCGTGGTGACTACTCACCCCAGTGGCGATGCGCGGTTTGCGTCGTTGGACGAAACGATCGCTCACTACCACGCCGAGCCGACCGCTCTGATTCAAGTGCTGCACGCGGCGCAACAGTTGTTCGGCTACCTCAGCGCCGACGTGCTGCGCTACATCGCGGCGGCGTTGAAACTGCCGCTGGCGCAGGTGTACGGCGTGGTGACGTTCTACCACCTGTTCACCCTCGTGCCGCGCGGCAAACATCAAATCATGGTCTGCCGCGGTACCGCCTGCCACGTCCGCGGCGCCCAGATGATCCTCGAACGGCTCGAACAGCAGCTCGGCATCAAGGAAGGCGAGACGACCAAGGACAACTTGTTCAGCCTGCACACCGCCCGCTGCATCGGCGCCTGTGCGATGGCGCCGGCCGTGGCCATCGGCGACGACGTGTACGGCAAACTCTCGCCCGATAAAGTGGTGAAGTTCTGCCAGAAGGATTTGAAGAAGTATGTTTGACGAACTGTCACTGAACATCCTCGACATCGGCATGAATTCGCTGGCGGCCGGGGCGCGGCGAATCGAAGTGTCGGTGGTCGAGAGCGCGCGGCACAACTGGCTGGTCATTCGCGTCCGCGACGACGGACGCGGCATGGACGCCGCCACGCTGAAGCGGATTTTGTCGCGCAACGCTTCGACGAAAACCACGCGCAAGAAATCCGTCGGACTGGGGCTGGCGTTGTTGCGCCAGACGGCGGAGATGTGCGGCGGTCGGTTTCAGATTCGCTCCGCGCCCGGCCAGGGCACCAGCGTGACGGCCTCGATGCGCTACGCGCACGTGGATCGGCCGCCGCTGGGGGATTTGGTGGCGACGATTCACGCATTGGCCGCCAACCCGGCCGTGGATGTGCGGCTGCGGTACCGGTCAGATGAGGGAACGTTCCACTTCAGTTCCCAGGAAGGAAAACACCATGAACCTCGCAGAACTCAAACGCCTGAAGGAAAAAGCGCAGCAGCAGGTTGCGCTGCGTGAGGGCAACAAAAGATACCGGGTCGTCGTCAGCATGGGCACCAGCGGCATCGCCGCCGGGGCGCGGGACGTGATGAAGACGATGCTCGATGAAATTGAAAAACGCGGCCTGGCCGACGTCGAGGTGCGGGTCACCGGCGAGATCGGACTGGAAGACGTCGAGCCGGTCGTCCGCGTCGAACGCGCCGATGGCGAGCAGACGACCTACGCACGGCTGGATGCGGAGAAAGCGAAACAAATCGTCGCCGAACACCTCGCCAAGGGCACGCCGGTCGACAAACTGGCCGTGGGCAAAGAGAAGAAGCCATGATTCGCGCGCACTGTTTGGTCTGCGCCGGCGCCGGCTGCATCAGCTCGGGCGGCAACGCGGTCAAGGACGCGCTGGCCGCCGAGTTGAAGTCGCGCGGGCTGGACAACGAGATTCGCATTGTCGAGACCGGCTGCATGGGGCCGTGCGATCTGGGGCCGGTGCTGCTGGTTCATCCCGACGGAACGTTTTATCAGCGGGTCAGCGTGACGGATGTGCCGAAGCTGGTCGAGGAACATTTCGTCAAGGGTCGGCCTTATCAACCGCTGTTGCCGAAGGACGACCGGACCGCGGCGGTCGTGACCACGCAGCGGGACTTTGCGTTCTTCGCCAAGCAGGAAAAAATCGTCCTCGAAAACTGCGGGTTGATTGATCCCGAAAACATTCAGGAATACATCGCTCGCGACGGGTACAGCGCGCTCGGGAAGGTGTTGACCGAGATGAAATCCGCCGACGTGATCGCGGAAATCAAGGCGGCCGGTCTGCGCGGACGCGGCGGCGCGGGATTCCCGACCGGGGTGAAATGGGAACTGACCGCGAAGAACCCGGTCACCCCCCACTACGTTATCTGTAACGCCGACGAGGGCGATCCGGGGGCGTTCATGAACCGGGCGGTGCTCGAAGGCGATCCGCACAAGATCATCGAGGGCATGGCCATCGGCGGGTATGCGATGGGCGCGCACAACGGTTACATTTACATCCGCGCCGAATATCCGCTGGCGGTCAAACGCCTGCAAATCGCCATCCAGCAAGCCTACGAGCTGGGCTTGCTGGGCAAGAACCTGTTTGATACCGGGTTTGATTTCGACCTCGAACTGCGCATCGGAGCGGGCGCGTTTGTCTGTGGCGAGGAAACGGCGTTGATGCGCTCGATTGAGGGTCGGCGCGGCCAGCCACAACCCCGGCCGCCGTTCCCGGCCCAGCGCGGGTTGTGGGACAAGCCGACCAATATCAACAACGTCGAGACATGGGCCACGGTGCCGTTGATTTTGCGGCGCGGCGCGGCGTGGTATTCCACCATCGGCACGGCGCGCACGAAAGGGACGAAGGTTTTCGCGCTGGCCGGCAAGATTCGCAACACGGGCCTGGCCGAGGTGCCGTATGGGACGACGTTGCGCGAGATCATCTTCGGCATCGGCGGCGGCGTGCCAAACGGGAAGAGGTTCAAAGCCGTCCAGACCGGCGGGCCGTCGGGCGGCGTGATCCCCGAGCAGCATCTCGACACGCCGGTTGAGTACGAGACGTTGCAGGCGCTCGGCTCGATCATGGGTTCGGGCGGCATGGTCATCATGGACGAGGATTCGTGCATGGTGGACGTGGCGCGGTTCTTCCTCGAATTCTGTTGCGACGAAAGTTGCGGCAAATGCCCGCCCTGCCGGGTCGGCACCCGGCAATTGCTGAACATCCTCGACCGGATCTGCCACGGCGAGGCTGAGTTGGAAGACCTCGATCGGCTCGAAGAGCTGGCGCAAATGGTCAAGGACGCCAGTCTCTGCGGGCTGGGCCAGACGGCGCCGAATCCGGTGCTGACGACATTGAAGTATTTTCGCGACGAGTATCTGGCGCACATCGTCGAGAAACGCTGCCCGGCGCGGGTCTGCAAAGACCTGTTGCACTTCACGATCATCGAGGAGAAGTGCGTCGGCTGCTCCGTCTGCGCGCGGATCTGTCCGGTCGAGACGATCTACAAGGTCGGCGGGCAGAAGAAGTATTACATCGTCGAAGACCACTGCATCCATTGCGGCTCCTGCGTGGATGCCTGCAAGTTCGACGCGATTCTCAAAGGCTCCGACGGCGAAGGCCATGTGATACCGGCGCGGCCGGCCGCGTTGGAACGGCCGCCGGGCCGCAAACCCACTACGTTGGTGACCGCATGAGCACATCCCTGACTGTCACGATCAACGGACGCACCTGTACCGGGCAGGCCGGCCAGACGATTCTCGAAGTGGCCACGGCCAATCAGATCTACATCCCGACGTTGTGCTGGATGAAAGATCGCAGTCCGTGGGGCGGCTGCCGGGTCTGCATCGTCGAGGTGGCCGGCAGCCCGAAGGTTGTCCCTGCCTGCTCGACACCGGCGCAGAACGGCAGCGTGATTACCACCCACAGCGAGCGGCTGGTGCGGTTGCGACGGATGACGATCGAGTTGTTGTTCAGCGAGCGCAATCACATCTGCCCGATCTGTCCGATGAACAACGGCGATTGCGGTCTGCAACATCAGGGCTACCTCCACGGCGTGGATTCGATCCGGTACCCGTATCTGTACCCGGCCTTGCCGATGGACGTGTCGGGGCCGTTCTTCGGTCTGGACCACAACCGTTGCATCCTCTGCACGCGCTGTGTCCGCACGTGCGATGAAATTGAAGGCACGCACACGCTCGACATCGCCCATCGCGGCGAGAAAAACCTCGTGGTGGTGGACTTGAACGCGACGTTTGGTTCGTCCACGACCTGCACCCGGTGCGGCGCCTGTGTCGCAGCCTGTCCGACCGGCGCGTTGTTCGACAAGGCCCAGGCGTTTCGCGGCAAGCTGCACACCTGCCGCACCGTCAAAACCACCTGCACGGAATGTCCGCTCGGCTGCGGGCTGGAGGTGTACACGAAAGAAGACCGAATCGTCGAAGTTTTCGGCGACCCGGACTCGCCGCTCTGCCAGGGGCATCTCTGTCACAAAGGCCGGTACGAGACGTGGGCGGTGCCGCGTCAGCGGATCACGCAACCGTTGGTCCGCGACAACGGCGGACTGCGCGCCGCCACGTGGGACGAGGCGCTGGCGTTCGTGCGGCGCGCCCGCGCCAGCACCCCGGCTTGGGAGAGCGCGCTGTTGCTGTCGCCGCGACTGACAAACGAGACTGCCCGCGAGATTCAGGCGGTGGCCGACAAACTCGACCGGGCCAGTGTCTGGGTGGCTCGGCACGAGGCGGCCCTTGCGCAGTCGCCCGAGAAACCCGGTGATGTGCCGCGCCAACTGGCCGAAGCGGATGCGTTCATCCTGCTCGGCGTCCAACCGACGCGCGACCACGGGTTGATCGCGGCGCGGGTGCGCGTCGGGGTTCGCAAACGGCGCGCGAAACTGGTGGTGCTGGGTTGCCGGCACAGCGATCTGGACGCATACGCCGACATTGCGGTGCGCGAGGTCAGTCTGGAGCGGAGTTTCTGGGCGAAGGTGGCCGATGTGTTGCGCGCCGCCGAGCGGCCGGTGGTGGTGTACGGGCCGGACGCGATGACCGCGGTGGGGGTGGCGACGCTGGAGCGGTTGATCGAGGCGCTGGAGAAAAATCCGTCGGGCGGCTCGCCGGCGCTGATCGGGTTGCCGATCGGCACGAACAGTCTCGGCGTGGTGGCGGCCGGCATCGAGCCGGTGGAGGAAGTGGCGCCGTGGCTGGACGCGAAACCGTTGCAGTTTTTGCATCTGGTCATGGGGGACGAACCGGACGGCGGGGCGCGGTTGTTGGAGGAGAAATATGTCCGGCCGTTGTTGGAGACCGTTGGCTGCGTGGTGGTGCAAGCCAGTTACCGTTCGGCGCTGACGGAGCATGCGCACGTGGTGTTGCCGGCGACGACCTGGGCGGAGAAAGCCGGCACGGTGACCGGGTTTGACGGGGTGGTGCGGACGCTGACGCCGGTCTTGCCGGTGCGCAGTCTGGCGCGGGATGACGCGGCAATTGTGAAGGCGGTGTACGCATGAGCGCAAATGGCAAAGTCAAAGTGGCGACATTGTGGTTGAGCGGCTGCTCGGGCTGTCACATGTCGTTTCTGGATCTCGACGAACGGTTGCTCGAGTTGAGCAAGCTGGTGGACATCAAAGCCAGTCCGATCGTGGACATCAAGTTTGACCAGATTCCCGAGGTGGACGTCGGCATCGTCGAGGGCTGCGTGAATAACAACGAGCAGGAAGAACATCTGCGGCATCTGCGCGACAAGTGCAAAATCCTCATCGCGCTCGGTGATTGCGCCATTACCGGCAACGTGCCGACGTTGCGGAACCGGTTTCAACTCGATGTAGTGATGCAACGGGCGTTCGTCGAGACGGAAAGCACGCAAATCGGCGAGATCCCGACCGACCCGGTGATGCCGCGGCTGTTGCCGAAGGCCCGGCCGTTGCAGGAGATCGTCAAGGTGGATGTCAGCGTGCCGGGCTGCCCGCCGGATGCGGACACGATTTGGTATGCGCTGACGGAGTTGCTGGCCGGGCGGATGCCGAAGTGGGACGAAAGGAATTTGAAATATGACTGACCCCAAAACGATCCTGATCAATCCGGTCACCCGCATCGAGGGTCATGCCAAAATCACAATCCATCTCGACGCGCACGGCGAGGTGGAGGATGCCCGGTTCCACGTCGTCGAGTTCCGCGGGTTCGAAAAGTTCTGCGAAGGCCGGTACTTCGCCGAGATGTGCCAGATTACGCCGCGCACCTGCGGCATCTGTCCGGTCAGCCATCTGCTGGCCAGCGCCAAAGCCTGCGACGCGATTCTCGGCGTGGAGATTCCGCGCACCGCGAAGATGCTGCGCGAGCTGATGCACATGGGCCAGATCATCCAGTCCCATGCGTTGAGTTTCTTCCATCTGAGCGCGCCGGATTTGTTGCTCGGGTTCGACAGCGACCCGGCGACGCGCAACGTGATGGGCCTGATCGCAGCGCAGCCGGATATCGCGCGGAAAGGAATTCGGCTCCGCAAATTCGGTCAGGAACTGATCAAGGCCACCGGCGGACGGAAGATTCACGCGGATTTCCCAGTGCCCGGGGGTGTGAACAAGGCGTTGACCGGGGCCGAGCGCGACGCGATGCTGGCGTGGCTGCCGGAGGCGTATGAGCACACGCGGTTCGCGCTGGATTTGTTGTTGAGCTATCACGAGCAGCACCTGCACGAGGTCGAGAGCTTTGCCAGCTTCGATTCGAACTATGCCGGGCTGGTCCAGCCGGACGGGGCGTTGGAGTTGTACGACGGCAAACTGCGTTTCTGCGACCCGCATGGCGGGATCATCCACGACCAGGTGGATCCGAGCCGGTATCTCGACTACATCCGCGAAGCTTCCGAGGCGTGGTCGTTCATGAAATTCCCGTTCATCACGCGGCTCGGCTACCCGCAGGGGATGTACCGGGTCGGGCCGCTGGCGCGGGTCAATCTCTGCACGAAAATCGCCACGCCAAAAGCCGACGCCGAATTGCGGCTGTGGCGGGCGAACGGTCATCCGGTGCGAACCAGTTCGTTTTTCTATCACTGGGCGCGGCTGATCGAGGTGCTGTACGGGATCGAACGCGCCGAGCAATTGCTGCGCGACCCGCAGATCACCAGCACGGAGATCATGGTGGGCGGCAACCCGCAAAACGAGGAGGGCATCGGCGTAATCGAAGCGCCGCGCGGGACGCTGATTCATCATTACTGGGTGGATAAAAGCGGCCGGATCGAGAAAGTGAATCTGATCGTGGCCACCGGCCACAACAACCTCGCCATGAACCGCGCCGTCCGCGCGGTGGCGAAGAAATACGTCAAGAGCCAGCGGTTGCAGGAGGGGATGCTCAATCGGGTCGAAGCCGCCATTCGTTGTTACGATCCATGCCTGAGCTGCGCCACCCACGCCGTCGGCAAAATGCCGATGGTCGTCGAGTTGCAGGACGCGACCGGCCGCGTTGTGGACACCGTTCAGCGGGAGCCGTCATGAAAACGCTCGTCATCGGCTACGGCAACAGCAGCCGCCGCGACGACGGCGTAGGCTGGTACGTGATTGACCGGCTGCGCGAGCGGGGCCTGCCGGGGGTGGATTTGCGGACGGAGCACCAGTTGGAAGTGGATCTGGCGGAAACCATCCGCGAGTACGATGTGGTGATTTTTGTGGATGCGGCCATCCCGACGGCGCCCCACCGGATCGAGCGGCAGGCGGTGCGGCCGCAGCAACAATCCCACGCGGTCGCCCATTACCTGACGCCGGCGGATCTGCTGGCGTTGTGCCAGACGCTCTACGGCGTGCAGCCGGTGGGTTTTCTATTCAGCATTCGCGGCGAGAATTTCCATTTCGGCGAAACGCTCACCCCCGCCGTGGCCGAGGCGGCCGGGGAAGTGGTGCGCGAGATTCGCCAGATGGTCGCGTTGCTCGAACCAACCAAACCGGTGGCGGTCCATGCATGAACTTTCCATCGCCGAGGCGCTGGTCGCGGCGGTCCGCCGCGAACTGGGCGCGTTGTCGCCGGCGTCGGTTCGCCGTGTGCGCGTGCAGGTGGGCGCGTTGCGACTGGTCGAACCGACCGCGCTGCAATTCTGCTATGCCGCGGCGGCGCGGGAGAACGGTTTGGAACAATCCGAGCTAATTCTCGAGCCGGTGGCAGGGCGCGCGGCCTGCCGGCACTGCGGTGGTCAGTTCGCGATCGAAGAGCCGGTATTTCTCTGTCCGCGGTGCGACTCGGCGGATGCGCAACTCATCGCCGGTAACGAGCTGAGGCTGGTCGGCATCGAGTGTGTCGCCGACGAGGTTCCGGCAGCCTGTGATGCGGTTGCGCCGGTGCCGACATCGAGCCGGTAACCAACCCGTCCCCCACCGTCGGCGCGGCGCAAGAAGGATTGAACCGTTTCGGTCGGCGGGAGTATAAAACCGGCCAACCCTCACCCAAACTGCTGTCCTGCTTGGCGGGGCAAGCTCGAGTTACGACACCGGTTGCGTGGTGGGAACCAACAATCAGGAGGATGGATGAAAGCGATGGCGTTGTGGTTGGCGATGGTGGTGGTCACGTGGGGCGCGGAGAAGCCGGTCACGCTGGGGTTGGTGGCGAAGAGTCAGTCCAACCCGGTCTTTCAGGCGGCGTATGCGGGGGCCAAGGATGCCGCGAAGGAGTTGGGGCCGAAGTACGGGGTGGTGGTGACGATTGACTGGCAGACGCCGCCGGACGAGGACGCGCAGAAGCAGGCCGAGGCGATTGAGCAACTGGCGCGGGCGGGCGCGGCCGGTATTGCCGTGTCGTGCAGCGACGCCAACACGGTGACGCCGGCGATCAACAAGGCGGTCGAGTTGGGCGCGGTGGTGATGTGTTTTGATTCGGACGCGCCGCGCAGCAAACGGCTTTGTTACTACGGCACCGACGATGTGACCTGCGGCCGGTTGGTGATGCAGGAGCTGGCGCAGGTGATGGGCGGGAAGGGGACGATTGCGATTCTGGCCGGCAATCAGACGGCGCCGAATTTGCAGAAACGAGTGCAGGGGGTGCGCGAGGAATTGGCAAAGCACCCCGGCATGCAGTTGTTGGCCGACGGGGTGTTTTATCATCCGGAAACGCCCGAGCAGGCGGCGGAGGCGGTGAACACGGCGCAGAGCACGCATCCGCAGATTGAAGGCTGGGCGATGATCGGCGGCTGGCCGTTGTTCGCGAAGAACGCGTTGAAGTGGGCGCCGGGCCGGCCGCGGGTGGTGTCGGTGGACGCCTTGCCGCCGCAGTTGGCGTTTTTGCACAGCGGTCATGTGGAGACGTTGTTTGCGCAGGATTGTTACGGCTGGGGCTACAAGAGCGTCGAGATTTTGCTGGAGAAAATCGTCGCGGGTCGCAACCCGCCGGCGGAACGGGTGATTGATCCGTTGACGAAGGTGACGAAGGAGAATGCGGCCGAGTACGCGAAGAAGTGGGACAAGTGGCTGGGGAAGTGATCGCGTTTGAATCGGTCACGAAACGGTTCGGTGGCGTGACGGCGCTGCAGGACGTGACGTTCTCGGTCGCGGCCGGTGAGTGTCATGCCGTGATGGGAGAAAACGGGGCCGGTAAGTCCACGTTGGGGAAAATCCTGGCGGGGATTTACCGGCCCGATGCCGGTCGGGTGCGGCTGGCGGGCCAGACGCGGGTGGGGATGGTGCATCAGGAGCTGGCGTTTTGCCCGGATTTGTCGGTGGCCGAGAATTTGTGTTTGGGCGCCCTGCCGCGGCGGGGGGGCGTGTTTGTGGATCGGGCAGCGTTGCGGGTGCGTGCCCGGCAGTTGTTGGCGGCCATCGGGGTGGCGCTGGACGTGGAGCAGCCGATGCGGCGGTTGACGACCGGGCAGGAGCAGTTGGTGCAGATCGCGGCGGCGGTGGGAACGGGGGCGAAGGTGTTGGTGTTTGACGAGCCAACCAGTTCGTTGTCGGAGGCCGAAGCGCAGCGGCTGTTCGCGTTGATCGAGCAGTTGAAGCGCCGCGGGGTGACGATGCTGTATGTGTCGCATCGGTTGCCGGAGGTGTTGCGGTTGGCTGACCGGATCAGTGTGTTGCGGGATGGTCGGTACGTGGGGACGCTGGCGCGGGCGGAGGCGACGGCGGAGCGGCTGGTGCAGATGATGATTGGGCGGTCGTTGGCGGAGTATTTCCCCGGTCATCTGGAGTGCGCGCCGGGGCCGGTGAAGTTGCGGGTGGTGGGCTTGTCGTCACCGGGTAAGTTTCAGGAAATCTCTTTCGAGGTGCGGGCCGGTGAGATTCTGGGGTTGGCCGGCTTGGTGGGGGCGGGTCGCAGTGAAGTGGCGCAGGCGATGTTCGGGTTGGATCCCCACGCGCGCGGTCTCGTCGAGGTCAACGGCCAGCCACTGCGGCTCGGGTCGCCGCGGGCGGCGATGCGCGCGAGGCTGGGGTTGGTGCCGGAGGATCGGAAACGGCAGGGGTTGATTTTGATGATGAGCGGGCGGGGCAATTTCTCGCTCGTGATTCTGGAACGGTTGCGTCGGTGGTGGTTTCTCGATCAGGGGCGGGAACGCCGTGAGGCGGAGGCGTTTTTCGGTCGGCTGGCGGTGAAGACGCCGTCGGTGGACACGCCGGTCGGCGCGTTGAGCGGGGGCAATCAACAGAAGGTGGTGTTGGCGAAATGGCTGGCGCGCGAGTTGGAGGTGTTGATCGTGGATGAGCCGACGCGCGGTGTGGATGTGGGGGCGAAGGCGGCGATTCACGGTTTGTTGGATGAGCTGGCGCAGCGCGGGCTGGCGGTGGTGTTGATTTCGTCGGAGTTGCCGGAGTTGTTGCATCTGGCCACGCGGGTTTTGGTGTTGCGCGGCGGGCGGCTGGTGGGGGAGCTGACGCGGGGGGAGGCGACGCAGGAGCGGGTGTTGCATCGGATGGCCGGAGTCGAATGAGGTCTCGACTTCTGTTCGTTGGGCGGTGCATACTTTGAACATGAAACGACCGCTCGTCGCTCTGGTATCCATCTTGGTGATTATCGCGTCCGGTGTCTCCCTTTACCTCTCGCAACGACAACCGTCCCCGCGTTTTAATTTCAAGCCGTTTGAGGGGGTGGGTTTGGTGGGAGCCGAAGAGGTGGCGAAGTTGCTGGGCGGGCAGGGCCGGATCCTCGTGGTCGCATTTGCCGCAGAATCGGCGCCGATGGAGACGGCAGTGAACAGTTTCCTCGGTGAGCTGGCGAAGCGCGGCGCGTTCACCGTGGTGACGGTTGAGCGGTTCAAGATGAGCCAGCCCGACATGCCGCTGGAACAGATGGGATTGGCGGGAACGCAGTATCTGGAGTTGCTGGCGAAGTATCCGAATCTGGACGCGATTGTCTCGTTTGTCGGGCCGCCCGTTTTTCCGAACCGCGACTATCACGCCGTGCCGACGACGCGGCCGAAGTTTGTCAGCCTGAGCGGGTACGCCCCGGACCTGCGGGAGCAACTGGAGCTGGGCGTGGTGGACCTGGCGGTGGTGCCCCGGTTTGAAGCACCGAAGGCGAAACCAGCGGAACCGCAGACGCCGCGGGAGTGGTTTGACCGGTACTACACGGTGGCCACCACCGAGACGGCCGGTCAGTTGCCGGAGTTTTAGGTTACGCCGCGCGCTGAGCCGCGGTGGGCGGGGCGCACAACTGAGCGACCATCTGCCGCAGGGTGTCTTGGGTAATCGGTTTGGGCACGACCCGGTCGGCGGTGGTGGGGCGCCCGTCGTGAAAGCCGGTGACGATGAGAACGGGCGTTCCCGGGTGGGCGGTTTTCACGGCGGCGGCCAATTGGTCGCCGCTCATCTCCGGCAGGGCGCGGTCGGTGACAACCAGATCGAAGCGACCGGCTTGAAATTTTTCCCAGCCGCGCGCGCCGTCGGTGGCCGTTTCAACGTGGTGGCCATCGCCCCGCAGATATTGCGCCTCGAAATCCAGCACCTGCGGATCGTCCTCGACGAGGAGGACGCGCCGGGCTGTCACGGGAACCGTTGTCGGGGCCACCGGCTCGGCGCCGGCCGGGGAGCAGGGCAGGCGAATCGTGCAGGTGGTTCCCCGGCCCGGTTCGCTGGCGATTTCAATCGTGCCGCCGTGCCGTTGCACCGCGCCATAGGCGATGGCCAGCCCGAGGCCCGTGCCGCGTTTGTCTTTTGTGGTGAAGAACGGTTCCAGGCAACGCTGCCGGACTTCCTCGGTCATGCCGACCCCGTTGTCGGCGACGGTGAGGATGACGTGCCGGGCATCACAGCGGGTCGCGATGCTGATGGTGCCGCCGCTGGGCAGGGCGTCCACAGCGTTAAAGAGCAGGTTGATGAGCACCTCGCGCAGATCGGTGGCGCTGCCGTGGATGGCG
The DNA here is from genome assembly GCA_964533295.1 of uncultured Verrucomicrobiota bacterium. Taxonomy (GTDB): domain Bacteria; phylum Verrucomicrobiota; class Verrucomicrobiia; order Palsa-1439; family Palsa-1439; genus OMJI01. The sequence continues at coordinate 66,054 of CAZHLM010000006.1, read as the reverse complement.
GGAGTGGTTTGCAGATCAAGGTCCAGCCGAATGGTCGCGCCGTTGGCCTGCATTTCATCTTTCCACCGCGGCTGCGTCAGGACGACCGCTTGTTCGATGACCTGGTGGAGATCGACCGGCTGATAAACGTCGGTGGTTTTGCGATGGCGGTAAAACTCGCGCAGCCGATTGACGATCTGAACGGCGTCGCGGGCGGCGGCGTTGGACATCTGAAGGAACTTTTTGACTTTGTCCTTGTCGTTGAGATTCTCCGGCCACGCGAGCAGGAGTTCGTTGAAGCCGAGAATTTTGGCCAGTGCGTTGTTGAAGTCATGGGCGACGCCGCTGGCCATTTTCTCCAATGCGCGGAGGCGTTCCTGCTGCACCATTTGCTGCTGGGTGCGGCGCAACTCGGCGAGGGTTTGCTCGAGTTTTGCCGCGGTGTCGCGCAGCGATTGCTCGATGTGCTTGTGGATGGTGATATCGCGGATGCTCAGTTCGATGACTTCGCCCTTCGGACAGGTTGTGAGGTTGGCGCGGGCCTCGCCGACGATGGTGGTACCGTCCGGCCGCGCGACGAGCAGTTCGGCGCGCGGGGCGTTGACTTGTTGCAGCAGGAGTCCGGTATCGTGCGTGTTCCGCAGCTCGGGCAGGAAGCGGGTGATGGGTTGGTTGACGAGTTCCGAGCAGGAGCGGCCGAGCAGGTTGGTGGCCGCCAGATTTGCCTCGACCACCTGCAGCGACCGGGGTTCGAGCAGGAACAACGCATCCGTGGCCAGATCGAAAAGTTCGCGGTAGTTGTTTTCGGAGACGTTGGTTTCCTGCTCCGCCACCATGGCGATGCTGATCAGCACGGCGAGGATGGCGCCCGTCAGATATCCGCCCGCCATGCCCAGCGGGGAGGATTCGGCAAACGGCACGGCCAGCAGGTGCAGCCCCCACGCCACAAACCCGGCGCCCAACAGCGTTCCGCCGGGGAATTGCCGGCGGTGGCGGATATATTGCGCGCCGGTGAACACACCAGCCAGCGCCAGCAGGGTGAACACCGGCGCCGTGATCCACATCCGTTCGCGGACATGGAACGCCGCGAGATACGCCCACAACAGAATCATCGTTACGCCGAACACCAGTTCCCGGTCGGGTCGGGTGTGGCGCGTGAGTTGAAAGCTACCCCAGAACATGAAAACCGCGCTGATGCCGAGGCAACCGCTCCGCATCATCCACAGCCAGGGTTTGTTCGGCGTCTCCAACAGCGCCACGGCCGCGGCCAGATACACCGCGTAGAACAGCCAGGCAACGGTCCAGAAACTGAAGTAGCGGCGGCGGGTGGTGTGGTTCAGATAGGCAAACACAGCGACCACGACACCCGCGCTGACCAGCGCCAGAACCAGCGTCGCGTTGATCCATTCAGGCGGAAACGCAGCGGTGACGGCCTCGGCCCATTCGCGGAACCACAACATGGCTCTCCCTCAGATGCACAACCCACGCCAACGCACGACGCTCTCCGCTAAACCGCCTACCGCAACCGCTTGCGCAGCGCGACAGGCGTGGGGACCGATTCCGGGTCCGCGACGGTGTACATTTTTGCGACCGGCGGCGATTTGTGTCCGGTAGTTCCGCCGGCGGTCGTTTTTGTGCTAGGCTGGCGGCATGTCTTTTCAACTGGTCAGCCGATTCCAACCGCGCGGGGATCAGCCGGCGGCGATTGGCACGTTGGTCGAGTCCCTGCGGGCCGGCCATCGCTACCAGACGCTGCTCGGCGTGACGGGGAGCGGAAAAACCTTCACGATGGCCAATGTGATTGCGCAACTCGACCGGCCCACGCTGGTCATTTCACACAACAAGACCCTGGCCGCCCAGTTGTTTTCCGAGTTCAAACAGTTCTTTCCGCACAACGCCGTCGAATATTTCGTCAGTTACTACGATTACTACCAGCCGGAAGCCTACATTCCGCAAACCGACACGTACATCGAGAAAGACGCCAGCATCAACGAACAGATCGAAAAACTCCGTCTCGCGGCTACCAGTTCGCTGTTGTCGCGACGCGATGTGGTCGTGGTGGCGAGCGTGTCCTGCATCTACGGGTTGGGATCACCGGAGGACTATTTTGAGATGATGGCGCAGGTCAAGGTCGGCCAGTCGTGGGAACGGGATGAGCTGTTGCGGAAACTCGTGGACATGCAATACAACCGCAACGATGTCGAGTTCACCCGCGGCGTGTTCCGCGCGCGCGGCGACACCGTCGAAGTCTGTCCCAGCTACACCGAAGACGCCATCCGCATCGAGTTCGAGGCCGATCGAGTCGAACGTCTGACGCGGTTCGAGCCGCTGACCGGCAAGGCGTTGGAGACGCTGGAAACGGTTTCCATCTATCCGGCCAAACACTGGGTCATGCCGTACCAGAAGATCGTGCGGGCGATAGACGGCATCAAGGCGGAACTGGTCGAGCGGGTTGCCTGCTTTGAACAAGCCGGCAAACTCGTCGAGGCGCAGCGGATCCATTCGCGCACGATGTACGATATCGAGATGCTCAAGGAAATGGGGTTCTGTCCCGGCATTGAAAATTACTCCCGCCACCTCAGTGGGCGCCAACCGGGCGAACGACCGTTCACGCTCATGGATTTCTTCCCGGACGATTCCCTGCTGATCGTGGATGAATCGCATGTGACGGTTCCGCAGATTGGCGGAATGTATGCCGGTGACCGGTCCCGCAAAACCACGCTGGTCGAACACGGGTTCCGGCTGCCTTCCGCGCTCGACAACCGGCCGCTGAACTTCGCCGAATTCGAAAGCCTCGCCCGCCAGACCGTGTTCGTCTCCGCCACGCCCGGCCCGTACGAGTTGGAACGCAGCGCGGTCGTGGCCGAACAAATCATCCGCCCCACCGGCCTTGTGGATCCGCGGGTCACCGTCAAACCGCTGACCGGCCAACTTGACGACTTGCTCGAAGAATGCCGGCGGCGCGCCGCCCACCACGAGCGGGTGCTGGTCACCACGCTGACCAAACGCACCGCCGAAGAACTGACCGATTACCTGCGCGAGGTCGGCGTCCGCGTGCAATATCTCCACAGCGACATTGACGCGATCGAGCGCGTGGAAATCCTGCGCGGCCTGCGGGCGGCGGATTTCGACGTGCTGGTGGGCATCAACTTGCTGCGCGAAGGACTGGACCTGCCGGAGGTGTCGCTGGTGGCGATTTTGGACGCCGACAAGGAAGGATTCTTGCGCAGCGCCACCTCCCTGATCCAAACCGCCGGTCGCGCGGCCCGGCACGTCAACGCCGAGGTCATTCTGTACGCGGATGTGATGACCGACTCGATCAAGAAATTCATCGCCACCACGGAGTACCGCCGCGAGAAACAACTGGCGTACAACCGCGCGAACGGGATCACGCCCAAGACCGTGAAGCGGGAACTGCAATTGAGTCTCGATGAATTGACTCGGGCCAGGACGGTCGAAGCCGCCGTGGTGCGCGAGACTCCGGGCGGCTACCGCCGCGCGGAGTTGCTGCGGGAGTTGGAAGCGGAGATGCTCGAAGCCGCCGAGAACCTCCAGTTCGAGAAAGCGGCGCTCTTGCGCGACGAGATCGAGGAATTGAAGAATACCGCCCGCGCGGCGCCACGCCCGCGCCGGGACGTGAAATATGACCGAAAAATGAAAACCAACATCCTGAGAAAACCACGCCTGTCCAAACGCTCATGAACGCACTGCCCGCCGAATACATTCGTCAACTGGCGCGCGCAGCCCTGGCTGAGGATGTGGGAGCCGGTGACATCACGACGAACGCCGCCGTACCGGCCGACATGTCCGCGCAGGCGGCGATGGTGGCCCGCGAACCCTGCGTGGTGGCGGGGTTGCCCCTGGTCGTGGCGGTCTTTGGCGAATGCGATCCGCGGCTGCGAGTCGAGCCGCTCGTGGCCGATGGGGCGAGGGTGACACCTGCAACAACGGTCTGCCGGCTGACGGGCCTGGCGCGCGGCATTCTCATCGGTGAACGAACGGCGTTGAACTTCCTGCAACGGCTGAGTGGCGTGGCGACGTTGACCGCGGAGTTTGTCGCGGCCGTGGCCGGCACCCGCGCCGTGATTCTCGACACGCGCAAGACCACGCCGACCTTGCGGCGGTTGGAGAAGTACGCCGTGGCGGTCGGCGGTGGCGTGAATCACCGGCTGGGGCTGTACGATGCGATGATGGTCAAAGACAACCACCGGGCCATCCTCGCGCGGCTCGGTCCGGCGGCGCTGGCCGAGGCGGTGGCGCGCGTGCGGCGCGACCATCCGCGCGCACCGGTGATCATCGAGGCGGATTCGTTGTCGGATGTGGAGGCGGCACTGGCGGCGGGGGCTGATCAAATCCTGCTCGACAACATGACGTGCGATGAGATGCGCGAGGCGGTTGCGCTGGTGGCCGGACGGGCGAGAACCGAGGCCAGCGGCGGAGTGCGCCTGGATAACGTTGCGGAGATTGCCGCTACCGGCGTGGATTACATCAGCGTTGGCGCCCTGACGCATTCGCCGCGCGCGATTGACTTTTCGCTGGAGATTGCGATGGGTGCGGAATGAACTGGATTGGTTGGTTGGCGCTGGCAGTGGTGATGGTCGTCGTCCCGGCCCGAGCGTGGGAGACGTTTCGCGATTGTCGACTGGTGGAGCATGACGGAAATGATGGCGACAGCTTTCATGTCCAGGCCGGCGACCGCCAATTGGTGGTGCGGCTGTATTTCGTGGACTGCCCCGAAACGAGCGCGGCGACGGATGCCGACGCCAAGCGCATTCGCGAGCAAGCCCGGTATTTTGGCCTGACGAACATGACGCGGGTGATTCATTACGGCCGCGAAGCGCAGATGCTCGTGGCGCAGTTGCTGGCGAAACCGTTCACGGTGCGGACGACATTTGCCACGGCGCTGGGTCGCTCGGCCACCCCGCGGGTGTATGCGCTGGTCACGACGAGCGAGGGGAAGGATTTGGGAACCTGGTTGGTGGAACGAGGGTACGCCCGCGCCCACGGGGCGAAACGGGAAACACCCGAGGGGGTGACCGGCGACCAGTTCGCGGAGCGCCTCAAAGATTTGGAGATGCAGGCGATGCTGCACCGGGCCGGTATCTGGTCCGAGACAGCGGCGGATCTGCTGGCCGAGATGCGCGCGCAACAACGGCGCGAGGACACGGAACTGCAGACGCTGCGCGAGGGGCTGCGCGAGGATGAAGCCCGCGGGCCGGTGGATCTCAACACCGCGACCAGCCGCCAATTGCAGTCCATTCCCGGCGTCGGTCCCGTTCTCGCCGCGCGAATCATCGCGCACCGTCCGTATGCGACGGTGGACGAACTGCTGCGCGTGCCCGGCATCCGCGAAACGCTCCTCGACCGGCTCCGGCCGCATGTGACGGTCGCGCCCGCACCAGCCAGCCCGACCGGTTCGTAACGCACACCGAATGCGGGGTGCGGCTTGCGAGCCGGTTGGCGTTTCGATACAGTCCGCGAGGTGAGCGGGACGCGACCGATTCTGGAGCGACTGTACCGGGCCGAGGGCGATTTCGTGGCGCGCACGGACGAGTCAGCCGCGCAGTTGGGTGAACTGCAGCGACTCGGCTACGTGGTGGAACACCATCCGTTGCGGGGACTGCGCTTGGTGCAGTCGCCCGACCGGCTGATGGCGGAAGATCTGCGGGCGCGTGTGACGCCGCGGGTCATTGGTCGGGAAATCCTCGTTTTTGAAGAGACGGGTTCGACCAATGACGTGGCGGCGCGGCTCGCGGCCGGCGGACGGGCTGAGGGGACGGTGGTTTTCGCCGAAATGCAGACGCGCGGCCGCGGACGGCATGGCCGGGCGTGGGTGTCGCCGAAAGGCAAAGGATTGTGGTTTTCCGTCCTGCTGCGCCCGCGATTTGCGATGCCGCGGCTGACGATTGCCGCCAGCGTGGCCGTGGCTCGCGTCGTCGGCGAGCCGGCGCGGATCAAGTGGCCGAATGATGTGATGTGGGCGGGGCGAAAACTGGCCGGCATCTTGTCCGAGGCGCGCGGCAACACCGCCATGCTCGGCGTGGGGCTGAATGTTCACGCCGCCGATTGGCCGGCGGGCGCCACCTGTCTGGAACAGGCGGCGGGTCAGCGCCAGGATCGGATCGCGGTGGCGGCCCGGTTGTTGGCGGAGTTGGACCGATGCTATCAGCAGGCGGCTGAGGAATTTGATGTCATCCGTGAGGAATGGGCCGCGCGCTGCACGACGTTGGGCCGGCAACTCGTGGTGACGATGGGGGCGCGGCGAATCGAAGCCCAGGCCTATGCGCTCGACGAAACCGGCGCGCTGATTTTGCGAAAGGACAACGGCCAGACCGAGCGGATTCTCGGGGCCGACGTCACGGTGGAACATGGCTGACCGTTGTTTGCTGATCAACATCAACAACACCAATACGACGTTTGCGCTGGCGTCTCGCGACCGGCTTTTGCGGATTCGCCGCCAGCCGACCGCGACGGTGCGCGACGTGCCCTTTCCCCGCGCGGCGTACCAGGCGATCGTGCTGGCCTCCGTGGTGCCGGCCGTGACGCGGCGTTTGCGCCGGCGCTTGCCGGTCGAGCCGCTGATGGTAGATGCGCGCTGTGACTTGGGCATTGGAATCCGGTATCCGCGGAAACGGCAGATCGGTGCCGACCGGCTGGCCAATGCCGTCGCCGTGACGCGGTTGTACGGCGCCCCGGCGATCGTCGTGGATTTTGGGACGGCGGTGACGTTCGACATCGTGGATGACCGCGGCCAGTACATCGGCGGTGTCATCGCGCCCGGCCTGGCCGCGGTGACGGATTATTTGTACCAACGCACCGCGTTGTTGCCGCGGATTACGCTCGCGGAGCCGCGGTCGGTTATCGGCAAGAGCACCGTCGGCGCGATGCGGGTCGGAGCGGTCATTGGCTACCGCGGTTTGGTGAAGGAAATCCTTGCGGCGTTGCAGCGCGAGCCGGGGCTGCGGCGGGCCGTGGTGGTCGCGACGGGCGGCTATGGTGAGTTGATCGCGCGGCGGGTACCGGCCATCCGGCACGTGAATCCGAGGTTGACCCTCGAAGGTCTGCGGTTTATTTACGGGCGCCAAATTCGATGAACCGGATTGACGCGAAATTTTCCTCGCTGCGGGCGACCGGGCAAAAGGCGTTCGTCGCGTACATCACTGCCGGTGATCCGCATTTGGGAGCGACGGCAAAGTTCGCGCGCGAGTTCGAACGGACGGGGGTGGATGTGCTGGAGTTGGGGGTGCCGTTCAGCGATCCGTTGGCCGACGGCGTGGTGAACCAACTTGCCGCGGAGCGCGCGTTGCGCAGCGGGACGACGCTGGGGCGGGTGTTGCGAATGGTGGCGGCGTTGCGCAGGTCGGGCGGGCAAATTCCGGTGGTGCTCTACATCTACTTCAACCTTATCCACCGTTACGGCGTGAAGGAATTTGCCCGGGCCGCGGCGCGGGCCGGTGTGGATGGAGTGTTGGCGCTGGACCTGCCGCCGGAAGAGGCGATGGAGTACGAACGCGCCATCACCCGGACCGGTGTGCATCCGATTTACCTCGTGGCCCCGACCACACCGGCCAAGCGCGTCCGGGAAATCGCGCGGCATGCCACCGGCTTCCTGTACTGCATCTCGCGCGAGGGGGTGACCGGAATGCAACCGAGTGTGTCGAACAGGATGCGGCCCATGGTCGAAACGATCCGTCGCTATACGGACCTGCCGGTCTGCATCGGATTTGGCGTTTCGACGGCCTCCCAAGCCGCCACGGTGGCCGCCGCCGGTGACGGGGTGGTGGTGGGCAGCGCGATCGTGAACCAAATCGCCAAACATGGCGCCGCCGCCAGCAAGGTTGCGCGGTTCGTCCGTCCGCTCGTAAAGGCAGTGAAAGCTGTATGAACTGGGCTGTGATCATGGCGGGCGGTTCCGGAGAACGGTTCTGGCCGCTGAGCCGACGCAAGACACCGAAGCAATTGCTCGCCATTACCGGGGCGCGCACGATGATTCAAGAAGCGGTTCGGCGAATCGAGCCGGTGGTTCCCCGCCGGCGGATGCTCGTGGTCACCAACGTCGTACAGGCCCCGGCCGTGCGTCTGCAGTTGCCGGGACTAAAACATCTCGTGGCCGAGCCGGTGGGGCGCAACACGGCACCGTGCGTGGCGTTGGCCGCGGTGCAGCTTGGCCGCAAGGATCCACAGGCGGTGATGGTGGTGGTGCCGGCGGATTCGTGGATTGGCGATGTGGCGGCCTACCGGCGGGTGGTGCGGGAATGTCTCGCACTGGCGGCACGTCGTGAGGTGTTGATCACCATCGGCATCAAACCCACCACGCCGCATACCGGTTACGGCTATGTGCAGGTGGGGGAGAAGCTGACCGGTCGGTTTGCGAAAGCGGCTCGGTTTGTCGAGAAACCGAATCGCGCGACGGCGCAACGATATCTGGCCAGCGGACAGTACCGCTGGAATGCCGGGATGTTCGTGTGGTCGGCGCGGGCGATTCTGGCGGCCTACCGGCGGTATCAGCCGGCGATGTTGGCGGCGATTGAGCGCATCAGCGATGACCGGTCGCTGCGACGGATTTATCCGCGGCTGGAAAACATCTCGGTGGATTACGCGATCATGGAGAAGGCCGATAATGTGGTGGTGGCCCAGGGGGATTTTCCATGGGACGATGTGGGCGACTGGGCGGCGCTGGCGCGCCATTTGCCTGCGGAAGCAGCCGGTAACGCCGTGCGGGGAAGTTTTCTTGGCGTGGACGCGAACGACTGCGTGGTGGTCAGTCGACCGGATCATCTTGTCGCCGCCCTTGGGGTGAGCGGCTTGATTATAGTCCACACGCCGGACGCGACGCTGGTGTGTCGGCGGGAGGACTCGCAGCGCGTGCGCGAATTGGTGGGCAAGCTGACGGACCGCTACCGGTAATATGCGGATTCTTGGCGTGGATTTTGGGACGAAGCGGATCGGGCTGGCGGTCAGCGACGAGACGGGGACTGTGGCACAGGCGGTGGGGTATGTGACCGGCGGTGCGGCGGAGGTGGCGCGTGTGGCAGCGGAAAAGGGTGCCGCGCGCATCGTCGTCGGCGTGCCGGTGCGGTTGAACAACACGGCCAGCCCGCAGACCGAGCGGACGTTGGCGTTCGTTTCGGAGTTGGGGGCGGCGACCTCCGTGCCCGTGGTGCGGTGGGATGAGCGGCTGACGACGGCGCAGGCGGAACGGGTGCTGATCGAGGGAAATGTGCGTGGAAAAGATCGGCGGGAAAAGATCGATCAGTTGGCCGCCCAGTTGATGCTGCAGAGTTATCTCGATGCGACCGCCACGGAGAAACTTTAAGCTCACCATTGCGTACGACGGCACGCGCTTTGGCGGCTGGCAGCGACAGCCCAATCGCATCACAATCCAGGAGTCGGTGGAGGCGGCGCTTGCGAAACTGGCCGGGCAGCCCGTGACGGTGCACGGGTCCGGTCGGACGGATGCAGGTGTTCACGCACGGGCACAGGTGGCGAGTTGTTCGTTGGAGACGAGTTTGTCGGCGCTCACGATTCGGCGCGCGCTCAACGCGAATCTGCCTGAGGAAATTCGGGTCGTGCGCGTGCAGCCGGTCGCGTCAAACTTTCACGCGCGATTTTCTGCGCGGGGGAAGGAATACCGGTACCAGATTGACTGCGGACCGGTGGCCGATCCGTTTCGGTTGCGTTACGCGTGGCATCACCCGCGGCCGTTGGACGTGGCGGCCATGCGTCGGGCGGCGCGCGTCTTGGCGGGGCGGCATGATTTCACGGCGTATTGCGCCAAATCGGAACGCGACCCGGTGCGGACCATTCACCGCGTGAGCGTGATGCGGCGTGGTTCGCTGGTCACGATCGCGGTCTGTGCGGATGGGTTTTTGTACAAGATGGTTCGCACGATTGTAGGCGCGCTGGTGAAGGTGGGAGAGGGTGGGTTGACGGCGGCGGACGTGGCGCGGTTGCTCCGTGAACGGAAGCGGATTCCGTTGGTGGAGACGGCGCCGGCCAAGGGGTTGTGGTTGTGGCGTGTGCGCTACGGCGCGCCCGGTACGAGGCGAACGCGGTAGAACAGGTGCGGCGCGTTGGTGCCGGCGGCGTCGTCGAGGTAGTTGGTGACGGAGCCGGTGGTGTTGGTCACGGTGAAAACGTCGCTGTACACTCCGGTCACGGCGGGCGCGCGCTGGAGGGCGTTGGTCTTGCCCGGCGCCGTCTCCCATGTCACGCGGATGTCGTCGGTGTGGCGCGCGATTTGAACGATGCGCAGTGCGGAATCCGCGTCAAACGGGTCGGTGCCGGCCGCCAGTTCGCCGCCGTTGCTAATGCCGTCGCCATCGTCGTCAGCCGCCGCCGTGGCTTGATCCCAGACAATCACGTCGAAGTCACATTCGACGGTGTTGTTGGCCGCATCGGTCGCGACGCAATGAACGGTGTTGGTGCCGACCGGAAAACTGGAGCCCGAGGGGGGTGTGCATACGATGGAAACAAAGGCGCACTCGGCCGGGGCCGTTGGGTCGGAGAAGGTCACGGTGGCGAAGCCGGTCGAGCCATCCTCCACTGCATATTGGGTGGGCGGACAATCGAGTTGGCAGGTGTCGAATTGAAGGGCAAACGAAAACGCGCCGGTCGTCGTGGCTGGATTGGTGGCTACCACGGTGCTGTTGGCTTCGACGTACAACTCGTAGAACCCAGGTTGGGGCAGCAACAGGCCGTTCTCGGTCAGATTCGTGCCCGTGCCACTGGCGGTGACCTTGATGAGGAACGAGTTGGTGGAGTTGTGATGGAACAGCTGGATACTGGCTCCGGCACCCGAACCACCCAAAAGATCCCCGCTGAGCTGACGGACCAGCTCCGCCGTGAGATGGTAGCGGACCGGGTCGGTAACGGTGAATTGCGCGCGGTAGAAGACGTCGCCCAGACCGCTCGGGCCGATGGTGGCGCCGCAGACATAGTTACTACCTTGCGCGGAAGAAGTGATGGTGCCGATGGCTTGGAAGAGGTCGGCGCGAATCTCGGCGGAGTTCAACTCGCTGTGGCAGGACGCTTCATGTGAGACGCCGTCCGACTGAGCGACGTTCACCGTGTGGTTGGTGGCATTGACCGGGAGGGTGGGCGACAACTGGTCCTCGGAGATGCTCTCGACCACCGGGGTACAAGAGGTGACGCCGCGGATGCCACCGTTAACCGACCGGGTGAATTGCAGAACCGTGACTTGGGCGACAGCGGACACGGACAAAACACCGGACACCGTAAGAAGAAGAGGGAGGAATTTCACGGCGGCGAGCATGACATATCGGAGGTCGTTATTCAAGAAGTGTTGCCCGGGAAGCCAATAAAAATGAAGAGCCGGAGCCATCAAGGCCCCGGCTCTCTACCGTGATTCCGATCGTATCAGGCGCGGGTTTTGGCCACCAAACGGCGCCGCGCAAATTCCACCACAACCAGGGAGCAACCCAACAGCGCCACTGTGATGCCGCCATCGGGTACCGATGTCGGGCAGGCAGTTGCGCAAATCTTGGCAAACTTCGCCCAGAAATCCCCGGACGTCGAACGAATCGAGTAGGAGAGAATTCCGTCCTGGCTCAGGTCAAGCAATGCGGTTCCGGTGACGGGGCCACCGACGAGCGAGAAATCCACTTCAATGGGGCCGTAATAGTTTGCAACACTACCCAAATCAATGACCACATACTCTTGCACCAAGTCGGCGTCATCCACCAAGAGGAACCACGCCGTGGCTGCCGTGATTTGCCCGTTGGCCGGGTTATAGCCATCCGCCGTAATGTCAAAGGTGCCGTTGTAGGGATTGGTGGGGGATACCTTTTGGAGAATCCAATCAAAATCCCAATAGTTGCATGAACCGGTGGCTTCCGTCTTCGTGCCGAAGAAAGCCAGTGCGCAGAAGGTCAGAAGGACAACAATTGATTTCTTCATGATTTGATCTTTCTATGTCTTAGGCTGCCAAATACTCCACTCGATATCTCATTTTAGCAACGGCTGTGCCGCGTGGCGTGCAAAAGTGGTAACGGTGAGTTTTTGAGTTGGATGTGCTTGGTAACATGTGTTTTGCGAGATAACAAAAACATTCCTATTCTAAAGTAGAAGCTGTTGGTAACGAAAAAGTGTAAGCCCTAGCGACATTTGCTCCGTGATTTAGTTGCAGATTTAGCTGTATTGCTCGCATTGTAAGCTACTTGCAACGATTATTAAATAAGTCGCTTTTCATTACGATCTCACTCGGGCAGCATCAAGTTTACTTCTTCTTGGTCACTCGGGTGATCCACGTGGAATTGGCAAGGTACCAAGCGACGGTTTCGCGGATACCCGTTTCAAACGTGTGGGCGGGAGTCCAACCCAGCTCCCGTTGAATCTTGCCGGCGTCAATCGCATAGCGCCGGTCGTGGCCCGGTCGGTCTTTGACAAACGTGATGAGTTGGCGGGAGTTACCGCCGAGGTTCGGGACCAGTTCATCCACGATGTCGCAGATCAACTCGACGATCCGAATGTTCGGCCATTCGTTGTGGCCGCCGATGTTGTAGGTCTCTCCCTCGCGGCCCCGGTTCAGTACCTGCCACAGCGCCTCGGCATGGTCGCGGACGTAGAGCCAGTCGCGAACGTTCATGCCGTCGCCATACACGGGGATGGGTTTGCGGTCACGGACGCTGAGAATGACGACCGGGATGAGTTTTTCTGGGAATTGGTATGGGCCGTAGTTGTTCGAGCAATTGGTCGTCACCACCGGCAATCCGTATGTGTGATGGTAGGCGCGCACCAGAAAATCGCTGGAGGCTTTGCTGGCGGAGTACGGCGAATTGGGAGCGTAGGGGGTCGTTTCGGTGAATTTGCCGGTCGGGCCGAGGCTCCCGTAGACTTCATCCGTGGAAACGTGATGGAATCGTTTCCCATGAACATTACCGGCCCAGTGCTGGCGGACAGCCTGCAACAGGTTGAATGTGCCGACGATGTTGGTCTGGATGAAATCGGCGGGGCCGGTAATCGAGCGGTCCACGTGCGATTCCGCCGCCAAATGCAAGACGTGCGTGATGTCGTGGCGGCGCACGACCTGGGCGACCCGCTCGGCGTCTCGCAAATCCACGCGCTCGAAAACATACCGCGGATGGTTGGCCACCGATTCCAGGTTTTCGAGGTGACCGGCGTAGGTCAGGCAGTCGAGGTTGACCAGTCGCGCGATGGAGGGCTGGTCAATGATGTGGTGGATGAGGTTGGAGCCGATAAAACCGGCACCGCCGGTAACAAGCAGATTCATGGGGTGTTGATCGTCCAGTGTTGAAGTGAATCGGTAAGCGCCTCTTCGACGGGGCGCAACGTGACGCCGGTCGCCAGCAGTTTGCTGACGTCGAGCACGCAGTTCGAGCGGGGCGTCTTTGCGCCGAGCCGGTAAAACTCGGCGTCGTCCGCCCAAAATTCAAAGGTTCGCGCCGGCTTGAGGATTTTCTGAATCAGCGCCACCACATGCCGCGTGGTGACAAATCCGGGATTGGTGACGTTGTAGGTGCCGAACGGCGCCCGCCGATCCCACAAATCCAGACAAGCCCGCGCAAAGTCACCGCGGTGTGACAGCGAATTCACGTTCTGATAGATCCGCGGATACCGCAACAGTTTGGTCAGATAGTTGCGCGGGTTGTCGAACTGATCAAACGGAATCCGCAACCGCCACACAAATCCGCGCCCCACACCCTGCAGTGCCTCCTCCGCCAGCGCTTTGCTGCCGCTGTAAAAACTGCACGGCGGGTCGCGAAACGTGAAATTGGGCCGGTCGGTCTCGGTGAACCCGCGCAGGTGGGCCAACTCGGCTTCCGCAATTCGCGAGAGATCCTTCTCGACGCGGTCACCGATTTTGGCGCCCGCGTAGATGCAGCCCGATGAGATGTGCGCGTACGGAATGTTGAGCGCAGTGCAGGCGTGGGCAACCGTGAGCGGCAGGACCGTGTTGCCCAACAGCGTGTCGGCCTGCCGGGTTTCGCAAGCATCCACATTGGGCCGGCCGGTAAACCCCGCGGCATTGATGACGAGTTCGGGCCGGTGGGATTGCAGCCACGCCAACAGCGTGTCGAAGTGCGTGTAATCCACCTCGCGGCGGGACAACCCGCGCCACGACGCGCCACGTTGCTGCAATTCCCGCGCGAACGCCTCGCCGATGTAGCCGGTATGACCGAGCAGTGCGATCATGGCCGCGGCGCATCCTCGGCGAGCACCCGCGCCAGATACTCGCGGTACTCGCAATTCGGCATCGCGCTGATCAGATCCTTCAGTTGCGCGCGCGTGATGAATCCCCGCCGGTACGCCGCTTCTTCGGGGCAACCGATCTTGATGCCTTGCCGCTTTTCGATGGTCTGCACATAAGCCGAGGCCTCGTGCAGGCTGCTGCTGGTGCCGGCATCAAGCCACGCAAAACCACGGCTCAGCCGGTAGACCCGCAACGCCTGCCGGTGCAGATAGGCCACGTTGACGTCGGTGATCTCCAATTCGCCGCGGGCCGACGGTTTTAATCCGCGCGTAATCACGACCACGTCGTTGTCGTAGAGGTAAAGGCCGGGCACGGCGTAATTGCTTTTCGGAACGCGCGGTTTTTCCTCAATCGAGATCGCCCGCCCCTGTTCGTCAAATTCCACCACGCCATATCGTTCGGGATCGTGGACCTGATACCCGAAAATCGTCGCGCCGCTTTGGAACTCGGCGAAGGCCGCCCCGAAAGAGTCGGCGCCGTAGAAAATGTTGTCGCCAAGAATCAACGCCACCGGGTCGCGGCCGATGAACGATTCCGCAATCAGAAATGCCTGGGCGATTCCCGCCGGTTTCGGTTGTTCCCGGTAGTCAAAGCTCAGGCCCCACGCGTGTCCGTTGCCGAGCATTTTTTGGAAGCGCGGCAAATCGTGCGGCGTGGAAATCAGGCACAGTTCCCGGATCCCGTTTTCGATCAGCGTGGTCAGCGGATAATAGACCATCGGTTTGTCGTAGACCGGCTGCAACTGCTTGCTGGCCACCAGCGTCAGCGGAAACAACCGCGAGCCGGCCCCGCCGGCGAGAATAATTCCCTTCATTCAGCCCCCTCGTTCTTTTCGGTTTTGCGGGCGATGCCCAGCTTTTCCATCAATTCATACATCGTCGGCCGGCTGATGCCCAACTCCGCCGCCGCCGGTGCGATCTTGCCGTGGTGTCGTTCGAGCGCCCGCACCACCAGTTCCCGTTCCGTGTGCTCCCGCGCTTCGCGCAACGTGGGCATGGCCGGGCCGGTCGCCACGGTGTCCAACTCCAGATCGTGCACTTGCAGGCGTTTGCCCTCGGCCATGATCACGGCGCGGCGGACCCGGTTCTCCAACTCGCGGACATTGCCGGGCCAGGTATGGTCGGTCAACGCGCGAACGGCCGTCGCGCTGAAGGCCAGGCCCCGTTTGCCCGCCTCGGCGGCGAACCGCTGGAGAAACGTCTGCGCCAGCAGGATCACATCCTCGCCGCGTTCGCGCAGCGGCGGCAACGCCAGCGTGACCACGGCCAGCCGGTAGTACAGATCTTCGCGGAACTTGCCGGCCGCCATCGCCTGTGTCAGGTCCGTGTTTGTCGCGGCGATCACCCGCGCTTCCACATGAATCGGCGCGCGACCACCCACCCGCTCAATCGTTTGCTCCTGCAAAAAGCGCAGCAGTTTCACCTGCAACGGCAGCGGCATTTCGCCAATCTCATCGAGGAACAACGTCCCGCCCTCGGCGTTTTCAATGCGGCCTTTCCGCTGGGTGTGCGCCCCGGTAAACGCGCCTTTCTCGTGGCCAAACAACTCGCTTTCGAGCAGCGTTTCGGGAATCGCTCCGCAATTGATCGCCACGAACGGCCCCGCGCGGCGCGGGCTGCGGCGGTGGATCGCCAGCGCCGCCATTTCCTTGCCGGTGCCGCTCTCGCCGAGCAACAACACGTTCGCGTCGCTCGGCGCCACCTTGCGGATCGTGTCGAACACCGTCTGCATCCGCGGGCTGGTGCCGAGCATGCCTTCGAACGCGTCCGTGTTGCGCGCTTCCTGCAACTGCCGGTACTCCGCTTCCAATTGCGCCACGTGACAGCAGCGTTTCAGCAGCAACTTCAGCTCGGTGATGTCCGCCGGTTTGCAGAGAAAATCGTAGGCACCGGCGCCGACGGCATGGATGGCGGTCTCTTTTTCGTTCTGGCCGCTGAGGATGATCACTTTGGCGCTCTTGTTTTCGTGCAGAATCGCCGCCAGCGTCGCCAACCCTTCCGTCGGCGTGTTCGGGCTGGGCGGCAATCCCAGATCGAGCAGCACCACCAGCGGCTGGACGTTGCGGTAGGAAGCCGTCGCCGTGTCGCGGTCGCCGGCCAACGTGATCGCGTACTCGTCCGACAACGCCCACTTCAACTGGGTGCGAATCTCGTCATCGTCATCCACAATTAACAATTTCGGTTTCATGCCTGGTCGGCGGGTAGCGGCAATACTACCCGAAACGTGCTGCCTTTGCCGAGCGCGCTGGCCACTTCGATTCGTCCGCCGTGCGCCTCGACGATCATTTTGCTCTGAAACATCCCGATTCCCAAGCCGCCTTTCTTGGTCGTCTGGAACGGCCGAAACAACGATTTCTCGAGAAACTCCGGGCTGATCCCGCAGCCGGTATCGCTCACCTCGATCACCGCGCTGCCGTTTTCCTGGCGGGTTGCCACCCGCACCTTGCCGGCCGGCGCGACCGCGTCGCGGGCGTTCAGCACCAAGTTCGTCAGCACCTTGCCGAGCTGCTCGGGATCGGCGCGGACGCGGGGGACCGGCTGCAACTCGCGGGTCAGTTCCATACCGGCCGTCTGCTCCCAACCTTCCAACGACCGCGTGACGATTTCGTTAAGATCCGTCTCGACCGGCTGCAACTTCAACTCGCGCCGCAGCAGGTTCAGCCGCCCGATCAACTGGTCCAGATGCCGCACCGTCTTGCCGATGCCGCGCAACGCATCCTCCCGAAACTCCGGGTCGTCGAAATGCGCCGGCAAATTCTGCAACATCAGGCTCAACATCGAGGCCGTGTTTTTCAAATCATGCACGAAAAACGCCGACATGGTCTGGAACGCTTCAAACTCTTTCGCCTTCAACAAGTCCTGCGACAACCGCGCCGTCAACAGACTGGCCGCCACATGACCGGCCACGCATTTGAACAAATCCAGATCCTGCTGGCCAAACTCCACGCCGCCGACCCGGTCGGCCACCAGCAACACGCCCAGCAGTTGGCCGCGCGCCACCAACGGCGCGCACACCCGCCGCCCGCCGCGGCGGAACTCACCGGGCTGACACCGCCGCAGCGCGTCCGCCCATTCGCCGCGCGCCGCGTCCAAATCGAACGGGTCCGGCTGCTCGCGCAAGGGCGTCAGCGCTTCAACCAGTGGCGGGTCAATTTTCGCCGCCGTGGTATCCGTCAGGGACGTGGACGCGCCGAAGCGCAAACGCGACTGCGACGGATCGGTCAGCCAGAGAGTGACCGACAACGCCTGAAACACGTCGGCCACCAGTTTGACCGTGGCCTGACACAAGGCCGGTGCCTCGACCTGCGAGAGCGTGCCCTCGGCAAACGTCTGCCAGACACGCCGGTAATCGTGCAACGGTCGTTGAAAATGCCGGCTGATCAACCGTCGCTTGTACAACTGCACCTGGTCCGACAACAGCAGCAGCGCCAACAACACCAGCGCAGCCAGCACCAGAAACGCCTTCAGGGTGAACGCCGCATCCCCGCCCCAGCGCTCCACCCACTTCGCGAACAACCCGACCACCACCAAATACACCCCGGCCAGCAACACCGTCAGCGACCCTTGAATCACCGACTGCGACGGATAGACATCCACCGTCGTTTGCCGCGTCCGCCACACGCCGCGCGCCATCAACCCGCACCCGATCATCAGCCCCACCGCCGCGATCGTCTCCAGACCCGTGTTGACGTGGCGGAACAACAACGCCTGACTGCTCGTGTACAAGCGCACCACCAACACCGTCCCCAGCCCGAGCACCATGTATTTGATTCGCCACCGCATCGTCCCGACCGCGGCGCGAAACGTCCGCTCCAGATTCATCAACGTCACCACCACCCCGACCAACCAGAGCAGATGCAACGCAAGTCCCGGCGCGCCGAGCAGGAAAACCCATTGCTGCAACTCCGCGACAAACTCCGCCGCCACCACCACCGAGTCGAACCACACCGCCACCACCGCCACCGGCAGGCCGAACGCCACCGCCAGCGCCGCGCGCCAGCGCCGAAGAAACTCCGCGGCATTGCCGCGGGCGTAACTCAAGCTGAACAGCCACCACACCCCCGGCAACACCGCCAGCCACCACACCTGCCATTGGTGCCACGCCACCGCCGTCGTAGCATCGCCGGCCTGAATCGCCCAACCCCGGCATAGACTCTCCACCGCCAACAGCGCCAGCCCGGCCACGAAACTCCAGTGGCTGACCGACCGCCGCGCGCCCAGCGCGACGATGGCGGCCAGCGCGCCACTGACCGCCGCGGCGGCGAACGCGATGACGACCGGCAGGTTCACGGCGTGTGCTCCGTCCGCCACAACCAGATCAACAGCCCCATCAACGGCAGCAGCGACGCCGCAAAGAAAATCGGTCCGCCCTGCTGATGAATCGGCGAATGCAACATCTCCGGGCCGACCCGCACACACAGTTCCGCCAGCACCCAAATCCGCAGCGCGTTGCGAAAAATTCCCAGCGGAATCACCACCGCCACAACGACCGCCCGTTTCCAGCCGCTGCGCAAAAACAGGTAGCCCGCCAGCAAACTGGTGATCAACAACACCAGTGTCGAACGAATCCCGCTGCACTCCGGCGCCACTTCCAGCGCCATCGCCGGCAGTTCAAACAGCAACCCCAGCCGCAGAAACGTCAGGCCGGACAGCCGAAACAGCAACTCCGCCGCCCCCGCCGAGGCGTGTTGCAGAAACAGTTCCACACCGTCCCGAACCGCGACCGGCATGGGCACGAGAAACACAAGCATGGCCAGCGGAAACATCAGCGCTTTCACGGCTGCCCGGCCGAGTAACAACAGGCTCACACTCCAGACCGCGCACACAAACGCGCCCGTCGTCAGCGCCAGCGCATCGTCCGCCACGAGCGCCGCCCCCGCCAGCGCGCGCCATCCGAGCAGCCCGGCCGCCGCCGCCCCGGGCACGACGGCCCACGCACGCGCCGGCGGGTCACCCGCCGCCAGGCTGTCGCGTTTGAGCCACACGAGATATCCACAGACCGGCGGCATCAACAGAATGTGCGAGTACAAGCCGCTGCCGGCGGCGAATCGAAACAGTTCCGCCAACGGCCAGCCAAATGCCGCCGTCACCACCGCCACCCCGGTCAGCCACCGCGCCAGCGGTCGCGCCGCGCTAGTAGCCATACCGGAATTCCAGACCGACCTGATTGCTGGCGACATCAAAGCCCGGTGTGTTCGAGGAGTCCTCCGAACGCCGGTAAAACACCGCCGCGGAGCCGCGTTTCCAGACCGTTGTGCTCAGGCGCGCATCGAGGGAGAAGACGTCGTCCTGGCGGTTGACGGTCGTCGCGCTGGCGGAGCTTTCATAGCGCACGTGGCTGTACGCGGCGTCGAGATCCAAAAACAATCGCCCGAGCAATCGCTGCCGAATCCCGCCGCTGACCCCGGTCGTCTTGGTGAACTGATCCTGAAAGGGCGACGTGGTCACGGCGTGGGATGCGTTCAGCCGGAGGGTCGTCAGCTCGGTCAGAAAATACGCCACAGATCCGTTGACGATCGGGTTGACCACATCATCCGCGGCGCCGTTGCCGTGAAACTGACGAAACTCCACGCCGCCGCTGGCCATGACGCGGATCTTGCGCGACGCCCGCCACGTCACCCGCCCGAGCGCCTGTTCGTAAACCTGATCCGCCCCGCGATCGGCCGAGATGTATCCGAGACCGCCGCCCGCGCCGAGCGCCACGGCCGGGTGGGCTTGAAAGTCCACCCAGTTCATCGTGGTCCATTCGGTCATGTCATTGAAACCGGTGGTGTTCTGGATGTCCTGCATCGCGGTCAACTCGCACGACCACTGGTCATCGAACCGGTGAAACGCACTCAGCGCCGTGCCGTGGTTGTCCTGCCGGGTCTGCCCGCCGGTCTCGACCGTCGAACTTTCGGTGAACGACGACGTGTGGCGCAGCCCCAGCAACCAATCGCGCAGCGGCAGGCTGCCGCTCAACGACACGCTGTGATCCACCGTGTCGTCCAAGTCCTCGTCGGAATAGACCCGCCAGTTCAGCCCGTAACCGACCGCCCAATGTTTCCCCAACTCGAACGTCACGCTCGGACTCATCTCGTTCAAGTAGGACGACGAGGTGAGGTTGGTGGTCGCCCGCACCTCGTCGGTGTAGGAGAACCGGTACGACACCGCGGGGCGCACGACGACCGGCCCCCACTGCAACGGTGTGGCGGCCTGCCACGCTGCGGAGGGCGGCGTCGCGGGCAACTGCCCCGGTCGGTCCAGCTCCCGTTCTTGCAGCGCAGGGGGAACGACCGGCGGCGCGCTCACGGGCGCGAGCACCTCCTGCCCGGTGGTCCGTTGGGCGAACACGGTCAGCATCAGCCACCACATCCCGATTTGTCGTTGCATGATCATTCCTCCGGTGCGCGTTCCCGCAACAATGTTAACGGCCGCGCCGCGACGCCGGGCCGCTTGGGAGCGCCCGTTTCCCAGCGGCGCAGCGCCTCGTGAAACGCCGCCCGCGCCGGCCGCATCCGGACCCCGGTCGTCAACAACCGCGTCACATCCAACACGCAATCCTGCGGCGCCGCGTTTCCGTTGCCGAACGCCGCCCGCTGGCTCGTGTGCCAGAACCGTTCCATCTCGTGAAGCATCGCGCGAGTGGAGAGCGGTTCCGGGTGCGCGACATGATACACGCCAAACGGCGCGGCGCGATTCCATAATTCCAGGCACGCCCGCGCGAAATCCGCCCGGTGCGATACGGACAGCAGCGCATCGTGGTCGTCGCCGTTGCGCCACAACTGCGTCAGCAAATTGCGCGGCGAGTGATGATGATCGAACATCGCGCCCGGCCGCCAGATGTAGCAGCGTTCCGCGCCATCCAGTGCCGCTTCGGCCAGCGCCTTGGTGCCGCTGTAGAACGGGCAGGGCGGATGGAAGAACGAACAGTTCGGTTCATCCCGCTCGTCAAACCCGCGCACCATCTCCGGTGGCTGCGCCGCGACCTCCCGGACCGTTTCCAACCGGCCGTTTCGCACCAGCTTGCCGCCGACAAAAATCTGCCCCGACGAAACGTGTCCCCACGCCACGCCGGTCATCAAGCACACCCGCGCCACCGTCTGCGGCAACAACGTGTTGGCGCGCAGCATCTCGGCTCGCACCGTTTCCGAATCCGTCCCGTCCGCCGGTGGCGGGCAACCGGCGGCGTTGATCAGGAACGACGGTTTCGTCCGCCGCACATAGTCCAGCAGCACCTCAAATTCCGTGTAGTCCACCGCGGTCCGCGACAACGGAATGAAACTCTGCCGCCGCGCCCGCAACTCTTGTACGAACGCCTGCCCCAGATATCCGGAAGCGCCGAGGAGTAGAATCACGGTAGTCGCTCGTAGGTCTTCAGCGTCAAATGGCCGAACGTTTTTGACGCCGTCTCACGAAATCCATTTTGCTCCAACGCGGCGGCAGTGGCGTTTCGTTGCGCCTCGCCGTAGCGGCTCTCGGCCGGCTGGCGGAACAAGTTGGCGTCGAGCACCACCACGCGCGGAATTGCCGAATCGCGCAACACCGGCCAGTCCGGCAACTCGGCCAGTCGGCGCATGATGTCCGGCGCGCTGACACCGCCGGTCGCTTCGTTGAGCAGATCCGGTAAGAGGATCAGTTGAGCGTCCTGCAGGAAGGTCCGTGCCGAGACATTGAACTCGACCAGCGCAATGGCCGGCACCACGAGCACGGGCGTCTCTGTCTCACAGTGGCGGGCCACTACCGTCCACGGGTGAGGCGGTCGGGTCAACATCTGATAGCAGCGAGTTCCCAGCGACACCGCGGTCACCACCACGAGCGCGCCCATCGTCAGCGCGCGGAGCTTGACGGTGGCGATGGAACGAATGGTCAGCGCCATCCATAGGCAGAACGGGGGGAGCGTGAACATGAAATAGCGCGGCACCATGATCGGTTGCAGATAAGACGCAGCGACGCCGATCGCCAGGGGGACAAAGGTCAGCGCGGCCATCGAAATCGAGGCGCCGTGCTGCCCGCGGTACCGGCCCGAACAGCGGATTGTCCACAAAATCAGCCCCGCCACAATCGCCGCCATCGTCAACTCCCCGGCATGTCGGGACATTGCCAACGGACCGAAGACGCGCGTGGATTCATTCTCAAAGAGAAACCAGTGACCGCCGAGCAAATCCAGCGCCCGCCGAATCATGTGCGGCAACGACTGCGGCTCAATGTGCGCGATGTTCTCGCCCCGGTTCGCGACCATCGTGACCGCAGCCGGGACGGCGCAGGCGACGCCGATCACCGCGAGGACGCAACTCAGCGGCAGCAATCCGCGATGTCGTTTCCCGACGGCGATCCCGATCCCGATGGCCAACAGCCCGATGTAGATACCCGCCAAAAAATGCGAATAGAACAACAGCACCGCCACGCCCAAGAACCCCCACAGCTCCCGCGCCCGCCCCTCTTTCCAAAACGACAACGTGATCCCCAACAGCATCGTGGCCAGACAGAGGGTCAAAGCGTAGGAGCGCAGTTCGGAGGCGTGATACACAAAGTAGTGATTCAGCGCCAACAGGGCGGTGGCCATGACCGCCACGTCCTTCCCGAACTGCTGGATCGCGAGCCGGTACAGCAGCACCAGCGTGGCGGCACTCAGTGCGAATGAAATCAGCCGCAACAGCCAAGGGGCGGCCGTCAACCGACGAGCGGCAGCGGTCAGCAAGTAGTACGGGGCCATGTTCATTTCGCTGCCGGTGATGAGCGACCAGAAGATGCCGGCGGGGGCGGAGATGAAGGCGTAGGTGTAGCCCTCGTCGAGCCAGAGTTCGCGCTGCCAGACGAGCAGGAGCGTCGCGCCCAGCGACGCGAGCACGATCAGTCGCAGCGTGGTCGCGGCAAAGGCGGAAAGCGGCGGAACGGTTAATTTGGTTTCCAAAGGAGCTACGTCCGAAGTCGGATGTGGCGGCGGCGAAACACGAGATACTTCATCGCAATGAAGTTGAGCACCGTGCCCACGGCGATACCGGCACCGGCGGCCGTCTGCGGAGTCAGATCGGGGGAGCGGTATAGCAGTCCCATCGTCACGACGTAGTTGGCGAGCGCGCCGAAGGAGACGGAGAGGACGTACTGGAGGTATTGCGGTATCAACGGTCCGTCTTTCGCATAGGAGAACGTGAACCGCCGGTTCAGCAGAAAGTTGCTCGTCATCGAAATCAGGATGGCGCCGGCCACGGCCGTACGGCGTTCCAAGCCGAGCGTCAGTCCGGCCGTGAGCAAACCGAGGTTGACGACCGCGCCCGTGAGACCCACCACCAGAAATTGGCCGACCTCGCTGAAGGTGGCGTAGGAGTGCAAGTAAAGGCGGCGGATGTGCTGGACGTACCGCAGTTGCTCTTTCAGCGAGAGCTTGCTCTCGCCGCGTGTCCGATTTTCAAAATGGATGGGCACCTCCAGCACATTTTGGCAGCCGCACTTCACGAGCAGTTCCAATCCAATCTTGTACCCGATCGGATTCAGATCGCGGGCCTGCTGGTACGTCGTTCGGCGCAGCGCAAAGAATCCGCTCATCGGATCCTGAATGTTGGTGAACGGCCGGGCCAGCAGCGTGGCCACCCGGCTGTTCAACCACCGGAAAAATCCCCAATCGTCGTCCGTCGTTCCCCCGTGCGCATACCGGGATCCCACGACGAAATCCGCCCCCAACGACAGCGCGGTCAGCATGGCGGGGATGCGTTCCGGCGGATGGCTCAGATCGGCGTCCATGACAATGATCACGTCGTGACCGCTGTGCTTAATCCCGTGCAAGACCGCGCTGCTAAGGCCGCGGTCGCGTGGGCGCACCAGCACCCGAGCCCAATCGCACCCGAACTCCGCGACCACCGCTTCAATCCCATCCTGGCTGTTGTCGTCCACCAACGTCACGAACAGTGGCAACGAATGTGCCCGCCGCACCTCCGCCAGTCGCTCCAACAACGGCCGAATGTTGGCCGCCTCGCGGTAAGTCGGGACAACAATGTCAATGCTGGGCTGATTCATGCCGGCCAACGATCGCACGGATCAGGTCGCCGATTTTTTGGATCTCGGCGGGGCCGACGGCGGTGCCGTTGGGCAAGGACATCACCCGGCGAGCGAGTCGTTCCGTTTCCGGCAGGAGCAAACTCGCGTGGGGGAAATGCGACCGGTAGGGTTCCATCCGGTGGACACCGGGGTAAAAGTAGCGGCGCGCCAGGACGTTTTCGGCATGCAGCCGTTGCACCAGCCGGTCGCGGTTGATGCCGGCGGCTTCTTCGTCCACTTCGACGATGATGTACTGGTAGTTGAAACGGTCGGGGCCCTCGTAGCGCATCAGCGAGATGCCGGGGATGCCGGCCAACGCGTGGCGGTAGGCCTCGTAGTTGCGGCGGTTGACGGCAATGAACTCGTCCATGCTCTCCAGATTCGTCAGTCCCATCGCGGCCGCCATCTCGGTCATTTTGCCGTTGGTCCCGATATAGGTGACGTTGTCGTAGCCCTGGAACCCGAAATTTTTCATCAGCCGAATCTTGCCGGCCAGCGCGTCGTCGTTGGTGACCACCGCGCCGCCTTCCATGGTGTTGAGAAATTTCGTGGCGTGAAAGCTGAACACCTCCGCCAACCCGAACCGGCCGATCATCTGGCCGCGATGGGAACAACCAAACGCGTGCGCGGCGTCAAACATCAGCGTCAGCCCGCGCCGGTCGGCGATTTCCTGCAATGCCTCGACCGCGCACGGCCGGCCCCAGACATGAACGCCGATGATGCCGGTGGTGCGGGGGGTGATCATCTGCTCGACTTTGGCCGGGTCGAGGTTGTGAGTGCACGGATCAATGTCGCAGAACACCGGGGTGATCTCCTGCCACTGCAACGCGTGCGCGGTGGCCACGAAGGTGAACGACGGGACCATCACTTCGCCGCGCAGTTGCGCGGCGCGAATCAGAATTTCCAGCGCGATGGTGGCGTTGCACATCGCGATGCAATGTTTCACGCCCACCAGGTCGGCCACGCGCCGCTCGAATTCATCCACGTAGGGCCCTTTGTTTGTCAGCCAGCGACGGTCGAGGATGTCGTGGATTCGTTGGAGCAGCCGGTCGCGGTTGCCGATGTTGGGCGCGCCGACGTGCAACGGCGCGGGAAACGCCGGCGCCACGGCGGGTTGATTCAGGATCGGGTTGTTCATGTCAGCTTCGTCTCCAGCAGCAGGGAAGCGCCCCGATCGGCCACGGGCGCGAAACCGTGGTTGCGATATAATTGCAGGGCGGCGGAATTCTCCTTGTGAACCTCCAGGCGACAGGCGGCAAACCCGCGGCGGCGGGCCGTCTGCAGCACAAACGTCAGCAACGCGCCGCCCAGCCCCAGCCCGCGCTCGAACGGGTCCACCACCAGCAACGTGATGTACGCCTGGCGGCTGGCGAGGTCGTTGCAGTAAAACGCCACGACACCGCGGCAGCGGTCGCCGACGCAATGCGACACAATCTCCGCATGCGTCGCCAGCTTCGCCAGATAGGCGTCGAGGTCCACGTTCTGGATGAACCGCCCCTGTTGACGGTCCTGCTCCTCGCGAATCAGGCGAATGACGGGTTCGGGCAACATCGTCAGACCAGATCAAACTCCCCGAGCATCGCGCGGATCTCGGTCGGGCTGTTGAACATCATCACGTCGAGGATCGAAAGATTCGGGACAAACTCGCCGTTGAATTGCGGATAGGTGATCGGGCGCGTCTGCAGGAAATGCAACGTGATCCCCGCCGCCTGAAACCGGTCTTTCGAGTACAACTCCCGGCCGCCAATCGGATTCAGATACGTGTCCGCCCCCAACGCCCGGCACAGCGCCAGCACCTTCTCTTCCGCCCGCAACGAGTGATCAATCGGCACGGTCGAGGAAATCACCAGCGGTGTTTCGATCCCGAGATACGCCCCCACCCGACGAATGGAGTGGTAAATGAACTCGAACAGATTGACTGAATCCGACCGCACCAGTTCGCTGACCAGCGGGAAGACCGTCGCGAAATGCGGCGCCCGCCGGTAGGCGGCCGCGAGCCGGTTGAGAAGTTTTTCGCGATCGAACTCTGCTGCCACAACGCGCTCGACGACGTGACGGTAATCGGAGTCGTTCTTTACCGGGATGGTGAACAGCTCATCCTTGCCGTTCAGGAGAAACCGGTTGCGGTTGATCCAGCCTTTCTTGGTGAACTGGATGTTGTCGTACACCACAAACCTGTCCACCGCGTTGAGCAATTGCCAGTACCCGATGTACGGCAGAAAATACGGCTGCATGATCGCCAGTTTCATGGCTCCAACCGAGCTGCTCCGAAACCGTGCCGGCCAAATTCATTACCGTTGTAGAGCAGGTACACCTGCTCGCCGCAGCGAAACAGGTGCGGGTAACACATCATGTCCGCATCCCAACCCGTCTCCGAGAACCCGAGACCCAACGCCTCATCGTCGCGCGTCCAGCTCTGCAAATCATCCGACCACGCGTAGCCGAGCCGGTAGCCGCGGTTGCGGTTTTTGCGGAAATCCGTGGCCTGCCGGTAGCAGAACACCATGTGATACCGCCCGCCCCAGTCGAGCACCGTCGGCAGCGCCTGACATTCATCGGGACCGAGCCGGTCGGCAATCAACGAGCGCCCGGCTTTTGTCCACGACCGGCCATCCGGCGAGGTGGCGTAGCCGATTTTATAGACCCGTTCCCGCTGCGCGCCCTCGATCCAGCGCGTGCCGTAGATGTACCACATGTGCCAGATGCCGTCGCGCACGATGACAAATCCGTCGCCCACCAGAAACGGTTCGTGCAGCGACGCCGACAGCACCGGCCCGTCGCCGACCCGCTCGAACGTCAGCCCGTCGTCGCGGCTGATCGCCAGGCCGATGCCGGTCTCAACCGACACGGAAACCCGCCGGCTCCAGCCGCAGGTGAACGCGTACACCAAGCCGTCGTGCCGCACTACATTGATCGGGAAAATGCCGTGCTCGTCGAACGTGCCCCGTTTGCCGAGCGGAAGTACTGGCTTCGTGGACACCCGCAGCAGCCGCTCCAGCTTGGGATCGAACTCGGCGAATGCGATCTGGCTGAGAAATTTTCCGCTCGCCTCGCGTTGCCGGGTCGAAAAATAAATCCGCACCCGGTCGCCGCAGATCAGCGTTTGCGGCGACTGCGCAAAATCCAGTCCGTGCTGCGCCGCGACAAAAGTCTGGCCGAGTTTGGTCCAGCGCATCACAGCGCCCCCTCCAGTT
Source organism: uncultured Verrucomicrobiota bacterium (assembly GCA_964533295.1). Taxonomy (GTDB): domain Bacteria; phylum Verrucomicrobiota; class Verrucomicrobiia; order Palsa-1439; family Palsa-1439; genus OMJI01. The sequence continues at coordinate 38,635 of CAZHLM010000006.1, read as the reverse complement.
TCGCCAACCCAAAGCCGTGTCGGCCGACCTGGTTGCCGAGATACATCATGTAAATGGCACCATCGAGTTCGAACACGTGCGGATAGGCCACCATCTCGGCATCCCAACCGCTCGGTGACACAGTGATCCCGGCTTTCGCATCGTCGCGTGTCCAGTGCAACATATCCTCCGACACCGCATACCCGATCCGGTAGCCACGTTCGTGATTCCGGTAGTTCAACCCGTAGCGGTAGCAGAAGAACATGTGATACCGGCCATTGGCGAAAAACACATCCGGGCTGGCCTGACATTCATCCGGTTCCAGCCGGCGCGGGATCAAATCCCGGTGGTGTTTCTCCCAGTGAATCCCGTCGGCCGACGATGCGAGCCGGATCCGGTAGACCGGCTCTGGTTTGCCGTTGTTCGGCAACCAGCGCTCGCCCGCGATGTACCAGAGAAACCACCGGTCGTCCACCCGCCGAATCTTCGGCCCGCTCAAAATGAACGGCTCGTCCGGCGTGTACGACAAAATCGGGCCCGGCCCCACGCGCTGGAACGTCACGCCGTCATCGCGGCTGATCGCCAGGCCGATGTTCACGTTGAACGGCACCGACTCGCACCGCGTCCACCCGCCGTAGTACGCCCAGACCTCCCGGCCATGCCGAATGACCGAGGTGGGATACGTGCCGAACTCATCAAACGTTCCCGGCCCGCCCAAATCCATCGTCGGCTGCTCTGATACACGGAGAATTCGGAACAAATCCCGGCGATCCAAATCCACGAACGCCGACCGGCTCACATACTGCCCCTTCGCATCCGCCGGTGGCCGGCAGGAAAAATAGACCCGCACAAAGTCGTCAAACACCAGCGTCGCCGGCGCCTGCGCAAACTCCCGCATCCAGGCCGGCCCCGGTCGCTCGGTCGGATCAAACAGTTTTCCCAGTTTTTGCCACGTAAACATGACAGGCCTCAATAAATCCGCAGCACATGCCGGTACAACAACTTGGCCGCCGCGACGGGTTCGCCCATCCCCAGCACGCGGGCGATCAGTTCGAGACGTTTCCAAAAACCGGCATCAAACACATCCCGCTGCGCCGACTGCAACCGAATCAGTCGCTCCAGAGCGCGTTCGATTTCCGGATGCTGGCCATTCTTGGCGACGCGCCACGCATTCAACCACTCCTGCGTGATGGCGGCCTGCCCGGCTTCCACCTTGCGCCGCAGCGCGTACCGCGTCGCGCGGCTTGGCAACTGATCCAACGTCCGCACCTGATGCGACACCGATCCGCCGTGGGTGCGATGTAACAGCAACGGTTCGCGCACCACTTCGACTCCGCCCTCCAGCCACGCGCGGAACGGCATCACCCAGTCCACCGAGTGCACATCGCGATTCAAGGGCCCGTACTTCCGGTACAGCTTCGGCGTGTACGAGGCGGTTGCCCCAGTGGCTCCGCACACCCATTTCGACACATCCGTCTTCAGATCCGGCACGAACATCACGTCCTGTTTCACGTAACCGGTCGGCCGGCTCGCCTCGTCAATCTCCGCGAAGTACGAACAAATCAAATCGCGCCGCCGTCCGCCCCGCAGCCAGCAATCCACCAACTTCGCCGCGCGCTCCGGTACGCAGATGTCATCTCCCTCGGCCTGGACGATGAAATCGCCGCGCGCCATCTCGAGCATTTTGTTGACGTGGCCGGGACCGCCCAGATTGTCCGGGTTGCGGTTGACGATCACCTTGTGCGGCCCGCGATATCGCGCCGCCACATCGCGGATCACGGCAAAGGTTCCATCCGTCGAACAATCGTCCGAGAGAATGATCTCCAACGGTGAGTACGTTTGGGCGAAGACCGACTCCACCGCCTCGCGCGTGAACCGTTCCGAGTTGTACGAAAAGAACGCGATCGTCACCAACGGTGGTTCGTTGACCTGGATTTCCATGCTCAAGCGTTCCCCGCAAAGCGCCGGCCGAGAGGCGATGTTTTGGCCAGACTCCACGCGTCCGCCCAGGCCGGCAATCGCAACACCGCGCACAGCCCGGCATAGACCAGCGCTCCGGCGACCACCTGGCCGGTCAGTTGCAACCACGGCCAGCCCGGCAACACCCACGCCAACCCCGCCACCGCCAGCGCCATCGCCGCGCCCACCCCCGCGTACGGCAGCAAATCCAACAACTGCGCCCCGGCACCGTACCCGAGCAACTGACCGCTGTAATAGGCATTGATCACGTAACAAATCGCCCCCGCCACCACCGCGCTCCACGCGATCGCCGTCACGCCAAAGAAACAGGCCACACCCAGCAGAGCGAGGCTGACGGTTTTCTTCGCCACTTCCAACCGGAAAAACCGCTGCGAATGACCTTGCGCAACCAAGACATTCAGATTGAGCGTGTGCAACGGCCAGAACAAGCCCGCCAGACACAAAATCTGCAGATACGGCACGCACGGCACCCATTGCTCGCCAAACAACACCACCACCAACGGCCGCGCCGCGACAATCATCCCGAGCATGGCCGGAATGTTCACCAACATCGCCAGCAGGACCGCTTTTCGCAGCCCGCTTCGCAACAACGCCTTGTCCTGTTGCACCCGCGCGAACACCGGAAACGCCACGCTCGACAGCACGCTGCTCATCAAGCTGCCGGGAATCTGCGAGGTGTTATCCGCCCGGGCGTAGTGCCCGAGGTCTTTGGCGGAATAGAATTTCCCAATCACCAGCGTATTCAACCGGCTGTACAACACATCCAGCACACTCGACATCAACAGAAAACTCCCAAACCGAAACAGCGACCGGACCGATTCCAGCGAAAACTCGCGGCCCACCCGCCACGGGCTGACCGCCCAAAACAACCCGGTCGAAACGACGCTGAACGCCAAAGCCTGCCAGCCCAATGTCCACGCGCCATAACCCCGGTACGCCAACACAATCGCCAGCCCCCCGGATACCACCAGCGCCACCACCGAAGTCAAACATAGCCGCCGAAAGTCGAGCGACTTGATGAGTTGCACCCGATGCACCGCTCCCAACGCCCCGATCACCAGATCCGCGCTTAGCAACCACGTCAACGGACGCAACACCGGTTTCCCGTAAAACGCTGCAATCCCGCCCGCCGCCGCGCACAACACCGCCGCCGCCACCAGCGCCATCACCACGTTGAACAACCAGACCGAAGACAAATCCACGGCCGTCACCCCCTGCCGCTGAATCAACGCGCTGGAAAATCCCGAATTGATCAACACGCCGGCCAGCCCCAGAAAAATCGCCAGCAACGCCACCGTCCCGTAATCCTCCGGCGTCAGCAGCCGCGCCAACACCATCGTGATGACAAACTGCAACCCCTGCCGCCCGATCGTCTCAGCGCCACTCCAAAACGTCGCCGAGACGGCGCGTTGTTCAATCTGCGCTGTCGTCACGTGCTGTGTTCCCCGCTGCCGCATCCGACTTCGCCAACCTCTGCCGCCACGCCCGTTTGGTTTTGGCCACCAACTGCGCTTGCGCCAACACCCAGCGCGCGCTGTTCTCGACCAGCCGATTCACGGTCACCTGACTGTTCAACAGCGCCCCCCGCCATGTCGGCGCGAAAACGTAGAAATGTTTCTCCTCCCAGTGCTCATCGCCGAACCGTTCCTTGTACGCCGCGGCGCCCAAACCAAAATCCACCCGTGCCAGTCCCTCCCGGCAGGCATCCGCAATCATCTCCAAAAACAACACCGTCCCGACTTCATACTTCCGAAAGTCCGGGTCGTACCCGGTCGAGAACAGAAACAACGTCGGCCCAATCACGGCCGCCAGCCAGTACGCCCGCGGTTCCTCGTCCACATACAGAATGTACCCGCGCCATCGCCCGTCCGTCGCGAGCAACGCGCAATGTCGCCGCGCTTCTTCGTTGCCGGTAAAACCCGCGCCCAGTTGCCGTTGGTACGTGCGCGCCGACAACTGCGCCGCATCCCGGCAAAACTCTTCGACCGTGACCGGATCGCGAAACCGCGCGAGCCGCACTCGACCGGGGTAATCCCGCTCCAACACGCGACCCAACCGCTGCAGCCAGTACCGGTGCTTCTTCTTCCGTCGTCCGAGAAATTCCTCGAACGTCGCCGGCAACGACATCTGCCAATGCGCATTGGTCCGTGCGGCGTGGTCCCGCCGCCAGGCCGGTACCTGTTTTTCAATCGCCGCACCCATCGGGCATCCGACCGGCAAATTGCTCAGCACCGCGTAATCCAACCGGTACCGTTCCAGCGCCGTGGCGAGGGCAGGCAGAGTCCGGTCGGGCACGATCTCACCCAACAAACCGCCGGTGACGCTGCAAAACATCCGCCGCCGCCACCCCGGCCACGTCCGATACCCGAACCGAATCGGTTCGCGTTCTTCCTCAATCCGACCGGCCAGCAATGCCACCGGCTGCTCCGCCTGTTCCCACACCATCACCAGCGGCCGCACGCGCGGCGTGCGCTGGCGGATCACTTCCTGATAAAACTCGAATTCCACATTCGGATGCTGTTGATGCGCCACCCAGAACGATCGCAACGGCTCCAGCCCCGCCAGCTCATCCACAAACCGCAGCGTGACGGCCGACGGTTTTGATTCAAGCACGGGCATGACGAAGCCGACGGAAATATCCGCGCGTGATGATGCGGCGCGCCGTGCCCACAGTGGAGCGCAATTTGTCCTCCCACGACAACCGCCGCCAGTTGTCGTAGAGCGAAAACCCTTTCAGTTTCGGTGCCGGCAGGCCGAACGCCCGCAGCGTCCACACCCGCCCCCAAATCGCGCCGCGTTTCTCGAACAAACCGGCTTGGGATTTTTGCACCTTCCACGGCTCGGCTGGTGTCAGCTCCACATACCCGGCCGCCATCGCCGCGCGTAGAAACCGCCGGCCGTTTTCTGTCCGCACCAGCACGAGGGAACTGCCGGGTTCGCCGTCTTGAATCTTGCGATACCACGGGTCGCCGCAGGAAATGTCGGCATCCTCGCCTGTCCCATCGGGGCAGAGGTGCGTTGAGAATGGCCGGTAGGCTTGCACAAAACCCCACGATTCCCGGTACGTCCGAAAATGGGTCGGCTGGGTCTGGTCTTTCAAGGTCACCGCAAACATCCCCGGCCAGCCATTGCCCCGGTAGCGCACCGCCCCGACATCCTCCGGATTCACGCCCATCGAACGCAACAATTCTTCGGTTCCTTTCCGTGCCGGCGACCCCGCGCAGAAGAACGAAATCGTCAGTCCCACCTTCGCGTCCAACGCCGGCCGCAACCGCCGCGCTTTCTGCAAGCCGGTCACTTCCGACGGCTGGCCCACAAACACGCACGGCGCCGGTGCCTCCTCGATCCAGCGCAAGCCGTCGCACGCCGAGGCCGGCGCGTAGCGCGACCCGGTGCGGCTCATCAGGTCCGCCCGCGACCGGCTCAAGAACGTTTTGTTCCGCAACGGCGCGTCGGGGTCCTGTCCGATATGCACCACGCCATGCATACCGGCCTGTTCGATGGCATACGCGGACAACGCCGTAATCACACCACCGGATGAACCCGCCAGTCGAATCGCCGGGTCTGTCGCATGACCTTCCCAAACCTCCAAGACCGGCCCGCACACCTCGCGCAACTCCGGCATCGCTCCCGGAGTGGCGTTGATGGCGGAGTGGTCGTTCTCGAACGCCGGACACACCGCGAGACAATCCCGGCAGGTTCCGCAGTCCGTCGCCTCCACCACCGGCCGGATGCCTTCGGTCGCCACATCCACCAGCCGCACGCGTTGCTGCGGGCAAATGTAGGCGCAAGCGCCACAGCCCAAACACAACCGCCAATCCGCAATGTCCTGAACCGTTCTCATGCCGGGCAACTCGTCGCTGGCTCTTCGTGATCGTGGCTGGTCTCTTCGACCTCATCCGTCGCTTCCCGCACGGCCCAGAGTGATCCGATAATGCCCAAGGTCAGGTAGAGGAACATGAACGATTGATCAAAATACGAGACCGAGATCATCGTGACGGTGTGAGCAAACAGGCTCGCGCCCAGCGCCCATATCAGAAACCGCTCTTCTCCCGAACGCTCGGCAAGTGTTTCCAAGGTCTGACCGATGTACGAGTAGGCCTTGACCAGCAGCGCGATGAACAACAACATCAGTGGCAGCCCGCCCCGCACGCCGAGCGCCAAGTAATGGTTGGTGATGTCCGTGTGGTCGTTGCTCCAGGACACCCCGGTCGGCATCCAATGGCGGGTGAAATCCGTCCCGGCCAGCCACCACTCGTGCAAATGCGCTAGCCCCGACTCGATCAATGCCGCGCGATGCCAGCCGGTGCTGCCGCCGACGATGTCAATCCGGCCGATGATGTAGTACGCCGGCGCCTTCATCACAATGTCGAGCGCGATGTAGCCGAGCACCAGCAACCAGCGCACCGCCCGCATCCGGTGTCGCCATCGCCACATCACCAGCCCGACGATACCGGCCAGAAAACTCATGATCGGGCCGCTGGACGAACAGGCCAGCACCATCACCACACAAGCCGCCATGCCCAGCAGGGCGCGCTTGCGATGTTCGTGCCACAGGCCAGCCATCAACGGCAGTGTCACCGCGCCGACGGTCCCCGCGAGGATCGCGTGCGCGAACGGCCCTTGCGCACGCAAGCGCCCTTCGCGGATGCCGGGTACGGGTGGCACGCCGCCGAGCGTAGCGAACAAATTGCGCACGATCAGGTGCTCGACGATCATTTCCAAGGCAACCGGCACGAGCAAGAACGCGGTGTACCCAGCCAGGCGCACGACATCCTCCCGATCCTGACAGGCAATCCTAACGAGAAAATAGATCCCCAAGTTGTTCAAAGCCATCCCGAGGTTGTTGACAAACATGCCCCCGGGATCCTTGTGAAACATACTGCTGGCCAGCATCCACATCACGCCCGCCACCATCAGCCAGTCCAAACCAATCAATCCACCGGGAACGCGTTCGCCGCGGATCACCACCCGCAACACACCCACGACAATCAACATGCGCAATACGGGAAAACTAAACGCCCCCAACTCGATCCCTTGCGCCAGCGTCATGTAGCAGGCGCCGACCAGCAACGGCAGCGGCGCCCAGTGGCGGGGCAAAAACAGCATCGCCGCTGCACAAACCACCAACAGCGAAAGCGCAAACGGATTCAAGAAGGAAACCGAGAACTGGGAGGAAACAGCCGGTGGCGAACCGGCTCGCGGATCACTGCACAATCAAACCCGTTGGCGGGGGAGGGGGGGCCTCCGTGGCGCGAATCAACCAGGTATTCGTTCCATCGCCCTCAATGGACCAGCCATCCGGGTCGGCATCGTAATCAATCTGCCACCACGTATAACCATCCGCGCTGACCGGCCCCGCCGTCACCGTTCCCAATGCTTGGTAGGCTTGCGTTCCCAGGACGGTGCCATCCAAATCGGCGGCATCCCGCACCCGCAGCGAAGGATCCACATCGACCATCACCCGGTCGCCCACGGAAAACGAAGTGCTCGTTGTGTTCGTCACCGTCACGTTCACCGCCGCCGACGTCGTGGTCGCGCCCAGATTGTCCGTCGCCCGGGCGGTCAGGGAATAACTACCGGCTCCGACGCCGCTCCAAGCGTAGGAGTAGGGGCTGGTGGTGTCCTCGCCGAGTTTCGTCCCGCCGCTGAAAAACTCCACCTTCGCCACGCTCCCGTCGCTGTCGGCTGCGCTGGCCGTCAACGTCATCGCCGCAGGCGCCGTGTAGGTGGCGTTGTTGGCTGGTGCGGTCAGCGATACCGTCGGCGACTGGTTGGGCGTGCTCGTGACGGTCAACGTGGCTACCTGACTGGTGGTCGAACCGGCGGAGTTGCTGACGATAACGCGGAAGGTTGCGCCATTATCGCTGAGTGTTGCGGATGGATGGGTATAGGAATTGGCGTCGGCTTCGGGGAGGTCAACACCGTCGCGTTGCCATTGATAGCTCAACGGCGCCGTGCCACCGGCCGTTACGGTGAACGTGGCGGAGTTTCCGACCGTGACCGTGGCGCTTTGGGGTTGCGTGAGAATCGTCGGCCCCACCGGCCCGCCGCTGGTGTACTCGAATGCGCCAACATCCCACACACCATCCCCGCCGCGAGTGGTGCCGTTGATGTCCGTCGCGTAGAAACCAGCCCCCAGTGTGCGCCCCACGTTGCGAGCTTGGGAGCCAGCCGTGAGGTTGTAATTGCCCGTGGTGTAGCTCACGAACGGGTCGGCGGTGCCGACAATGGTTGTTGGGAACGTATTGGTCATCGTCGTCAGACCGTTGCTCCCGGCGCTGACCCAGTTGTTCGAGGCGGTGCTGGTCGCCGAGGAAAGCGTGATGCCCACCTGTCCATCCGGTTGCGTGGCGTACCAGAGATTGTTATGCACCGCGTTGTTTGTGCCGGTTACAAAGATTCGCACGATGCCGTTGCCGAGGCCGATGAAGTTGTTGTTGAACACCTTCCAGTTATTCGCGTTCCGGGTATTGCCGTCGGCCATGATTGCCGCGTTGTTGTGCAGGATGGTAAACTCGCCGGTGTCATGGAACACATTCCCGGAAATCTCCCAGTTGTCGTTGTTGCCGCTTTCCGCAAAGACACCGATCTCCGCCGTCTGGCCTTCGGTGGAGCTAATGCCGTTGTTGACGCAGATGTTGTTGCGGATAATCCAGCCATCGTTGTGCGTCCCGCCGCCCGCCCGAATCATTTCCTTGCTCCACGACGGCCCGATATAACACCGTTCCAACGTCACCGTCCGAGCTTCAACCGTTTTGAATGGCAACCCGATATGATGGATGTAACAAGAAGCAATCTGGATGTTCTCATGGAGGGTATAAACGATGTAGAACGCGCCTGACGGAATGTTCGGATAGACGCTTCCTTCCGCTCCGCCAATATCCAGATACAAGAACCGCAAATGACTGGCCGCGCCGCCGTGCCAGTCTGGATTGGCTGAGATGGCCGTTGACCCGTTGGCTGGTTGTATTCGGAACCCGTACTTGCCGCCGTCTTTCCAGTTGGCTTCATTCCTCGTCTGACCGTTCAACTCGTAGTAACTGCGACCAAACCCAATCTCTTTGAATACCGCCTGCCCGTCGCCGTAACTGTCAAGCCAGCCTGTATTTGTCCCGTGGTCAGCAACGATGGCTTTCTTGATGGTAATCCACTTCGTTCCGTCCTCCGCATCATCGAACACGTAACTGCCATAACTACCGTCCGCCACGTAGTAGGTCGCCCCGCGCACCAGCGTCGCGGGCAGGTTGGTGTAAGCGTTGCTCCAGTCCGCGCCCGATTGCGTGCCCGTCGCGCCAGACCGGACGTAGTAGGTTGATTGAGCGTAAAGGGTGATGGGAAACGACAAAAGACCCAGCAAAACTATAAAATGAAAGTGATTCGAAGGTCCAATTTTCATGGTGCGTACGTTTATGAGCAATCTATAGGCCGGACGCTAAGTGGAAATTTAACTCTGGATGCTCCGTTTATGGATGGGTCTTGCATTGAGGTATAAGCTGTTCCTGCATCGAGAAGTTTGGCTAAGCCATCATCTTGGGGATTTGCGCACACATAAGTTCGACTTTTCCCGTGCTGCCGGATGGTCAAGGTGATTGTCACTTTTAACATTACGATAATCCGAATCCAGAACGAGTTGCTTTGTACGCTCACTGTGCTGCGACCATTCTTTAGGATTTGAATGTTTTCAATGTGAATCTTGGCGGAGCAAGTTTTCCATTATCGTCATTGCGTGGGGAATTCTTTCCGCGAGACGAATCTTGATCCCATCCCGTTGCAGGTAGCTACGGGCCACGCGATCCAAAACGAACTGCGCGTCGAGGGAGCGAAGGTCAACTACCAAATCCCGCAAACCGATCGTTTCAAAGACACCTGCAAACTTGTCGCTGTAAGCCAATGCCACCGTTGGTACTCCTTGAGAGATTGCCGCGATGCAGGCGTGCATTCTTCCTCCGACAAACAGGTCGCAGTGCCCAATGAGCGCCTTGATTTGCCGGTGGGATAATGCTTTGTCTATGAAGCAAATCCGGTTGCCGAATGCCGGCTTCCATTCCTGAAGTAACTGCCGATTCAATGTGATTTCGCTTTCTTCGCTTTCGGCTTCGCCAGCGACGTGGGGAATCAACAGGACGGTGGCACCCAGCTTATCAATTAGAAAGACCGTCAGCTCCCGTGTGAGGGCTGCGTAATCCTCTTTTAATCCAAACATGTTGTTGCGGCTGTACCCGCCCATGTAAAGCAACTTACTCACATTAAGTCCGACTAGCGGTCGTTCCTGCGAGATTTCCCGAATATGGAGTGTATCCTCATCGGATAGGCATTCCGCAGCCATTAGCAACCCAAGATCGGGCATGACGTTGACGGGTGGCGAATTCTGGCCAAGCAGTGCGCGGATTTGACTGACACCCGTTGCATCCCGGGTCCAAATCATTTGCGAGCGTCGAAGCAGCGATCGGGCGAGGAGCCGTGAGATGTTCTTGTTAAATGGTCCGTACGTCTGGGGAAACTGCACCAACGGTCTCCCCACCAGTAATGCCAGAATTTGGGGTAGCGCAATGTAGAGGAGTCGTCCAAAGCCATAAATGTCGCTGAAGCTGTCCCCGCCCGCGAGGCTGTAGCACACCTTTGCTTCCATGATAGCCTTGAGCCAACGGTTTCGGCCAAGCAGGCGATACCGTAACTTGCGGCCTGTCAGTAGTCGTACAAGGGCCACCCAGGCGATGAGTCGGAAAACGTTATTCGGGAGGTGAATCCGCCAACTGTATCTTAAGTTGATGGTATCAATCGCGATGTCACCCGACCCGGTTCGCTCACTCCATGCGTCGGATTTGCGGCCGTAGTCGAGAATTCGGACGGTCACATGGGGATCGTTCCGCGCCAAGGCCTCGACCGCACCGCTGAGGAGGACACGCACTCCGTAGTTATTGGTGTTGTTGGTTACGCCGAGTAGGCACACGACATGTCCGAGCGAACGAGCCCCGGTGTGAGCCGTGTTCTCCAGTACCTTGCTAGTTTGGGTGGATGCGGCGGTGATCAACGCATTTCCTCCCCCGTACGGGAACAGTCGTCCACCACCTGAGCATAAACAAAGAATAGGTGGCAACCCGCAAAACGCCATGTCAGTTTATCTACCGTCGTGAGGGAGACCGACCGCAACCGGTTCAGTTTCTCACGGTCTGCGTGGAGCATGGAGATGTGTTCAGCCAACACCGCAACATCGCCCACCTTGTGAATCAAGCCGTCAACACCATGGGTGCAGATGGCACCCGCCGCATTCGATACCAGCAAAACACACCCGCTCCCCCGTGCTTCATACGTTACCAACGCGCTGCCTTCTTCAATCGTCGGGAGAATCAGCACATCGGCGTCGCGCATCAGCTTAGGTACGTCCTGCCGATGACCAAGTAGCTTGACACTGGGAAGCGAAAGTAATGATTGCAATCGCTCCCGATACCCCGGCACGAATTCGCCAGCCACCAGAAAGATTCCCGTGTTCACCGCCGATGACCGTTGCCATGCTTCGAGCGCATAGTGAAGACCCTTGCGGGGCGCACAGCCGCCAACGAACAGAGCTGTAAACGGACGTTTCCCGGAGTCGTCTCGGTCGCGAGCATGAAACACATTTTCATCGTACCCATATTGGTGCCGTGCCAAACGCTCCTCGGGATACCCCCGCGCAAGAAAACTCTTCGCGACAAAATCAGAAGGACAAAGCAGGCGTGTCGGCAAACTATACTCCGTTTCCTCCACTCGCAACCAGTCCGCTTTGTACGCGTGCTCGTGCCCTGCGGGCAGCGGAACTCCCAGTCGCTCACATTCTGCTTGGACAACCTCATATGCAAAGCGGGTATGGCAATTCGGTCGCTCCAATACGGTCGGAATGCCAAGTCTCGCCGCCGTTCTTAATGTCCGTAGGGCGCCCATCGGCCATGCGTGAATCAAGTCGATCTTTCCGACGAGTTCAGGCAGGCGCTGCGCAACGATATAGTCGTGCAGTGCACAGGCGCGCTTGGTTCCAAGCAGCCTGTAAGGAATCCGAATGGAGCCTCGCGCCAAGGTCGGCTGAACGCGAACGTTTTTCGGTAATGCCTTCTCCAATGCGCCGGGAAATACCAACATTTCAGCACCAGCGGCTACCAGTCCCTCCACCTGCTTATAGGCTGTGAGGCATATCCGATCAGCTCCCAGCTTATGAGGGAAGCTGTACAGCACTCTCAGGTGACGAGGCGCTTTATCCATCGAAAACCCCATCAAGCACACGCAAGATTGCCAACGGAAGCAGCAAACTGCTCATGCCAGAGTTCCAGAACCAGCAGCGAAAAAATCTCGCTGGCGTGATCGGTTTTCAGGAGCGCCTCGACGGCGGGGCGGGGGATGTATTCGCGGGTGGCGGCCTGCGGAGCAAGCAGCCGGTCGGCCACGAAATCCGCCAGATCGTGCCGCAACCACCGGGCATACGGCACGGGGAAACCGGTTTTGGGACGGTGGATGATCTCGGTCGGCACGCGCTGGCGAAACGCGTGTTTGAGCACGCGCTTGGTGGCGCGCCCTTTCACTTTGAACTCGACCGGCAGTTGCGCCGCAAACTCCAGCACCTCGTGATCGAGAAACGGCACCCGCAACTCCACCGATGTGGCCATCGTCATCTTGTCGGCCTTCACCAGCAAATCGTCCGGTAGCCACGTTTTGGTGTCCACGTACAACATCTGATTCAACAACGGTTGTTCGCCCACGCGGGCGAACAACGGGCCGGTGATGGCCCGGCCGCCGTTTTTCCCCCACTGCCGGTTGAAATAACTGTGCGGCGACGTGACGCGGCTGAAGTAGTAGTCCGGTAAGTCGTGTTCCATAAGCACGCCGTATTTTTCCAGACGCGACAGACGTTGAAACCGACCTGCCCAGCGCAACGCCGCGCCCACCGCCCCGCGCAGCGGACCCGCCAGCCGCTTACCGGCCTCGAAAGCGGGATAATTCCGGTATTCCGGGTAACCGCCGAATGCTTCATCGCCGCCCTCACCGGACAGCAACACCTTCACGTGTTCCCGCGCCAGCTTCGAGACGTAAAAGAGCGCGATGGCCGGTGGTTCGCAGACCGGTTCCTCCATGTGCCAGACGTACCGGGGCAGAAACTCGCCAAACTCCTTTGCGCGGATGCTGATTTCATGGTGCGTCGTGCCGAACCGCTGGGCCGCCAGCCGCGCGAACGGTCGTTCATCCGCGAAACCCTCTGCCGCGAAGCCGACCGTGAAGGTCTGAATCGGTTTGTCCGTTTCCTCCACCGCGTAGCTCAACAGCGCCGTGGAATCCACGCCGCCGCTGGCGAGAAAACCCACCGGCACGTCGCTGATCATGTGTTCCTTCACCGTGCGCCGCAGCAATCCGTTCAGTTCCTCGGCCGCTTCGTCAAGATTTCGCCAGCGATTCGTCAGCCGAAATTCCAAATCCCAGTACGACCGTTGCGTCACTCGGCCATGCTTCACCCACAGCCAATGCCCCGGCATCAGCTTGTGGATGGATTGGAACAAGGTTTCGTGGCCGGGCAGATACAGAAAGGTTAAGAACCGGTCAATTGCCGCGCGGTTGATCGTCCGCGGCGTGGCCGGATCCGCCAGCAACGCTTTCAGTTCCGACGCAAAACTCAACGCGTCCGGCGTCTGACAAACGTACAGCGGCTTGATTCCCACGCGGTCGCGCGCCAGAAACAACGCCCGTTGTTTCACATCCCAAATCGCAAACGCAAACATCCCGCGCAACTGCCGGACACACTCCGGGCCGTGTTCCTCGTACAAATGCACGATCACTTCCGTATCGCTGGCCGACCGGAATTTATGGCCGGCTTTCATCAGTCGGTCGCGCAATTCGGGGAAATTGTAAATCTCGCCGTTGAACACGATCCACACCGTCTCATCCTCGTTGCACAACGGTTGCGCGCCGGTCGCCAGATCAATGATCGAAAGCCGCCGGTGCCCCAGCCCGACCGGCCCGCGGACGAATTGCCCCGCGCCATCCGGTCCGCGATGCGTCAGGGTCGCCGTCATCCGCGCAATCAACTCCGACTCGACCGGCCGCTGACCGTCTAGGTTGAGCTTACCGGCAATGCCGCACATGCTGGTTCCGTCCTGGCCGGCGTCGCGCCGGCGCGTCCCAAACACCACCGCAAAATCGCCCGCCACTTGCGCGCTGCCGGTCGTCCCACCAACAACACCAACCGAACGCAGGCCGCCATTCCCAGCGCCACCCGGTAGGCGGCCGCATAGGCGCGGCCGCGGGTCTTCCGCAAAAATCGCCACACCGAGTCCCGCATCATCACCACCGAAAAATCGCTCGGCGCCTGCGCCGCGCTGCTGCCGCCGTGATGCACCACGACCGCGGCCGGCACGAAGTAATTGACCAGCGCCGCCGCGCGCAGTTTGTGCGACAAATCCAAATCCTCCCCGTACATGAAATATTCTTCGCTGAACCCGCCCACCTTCTCGAACGCCGGGCGTCGCACCAGCACGCACGCGCCCGACACCGCCTCGACCGGCTGCGGTCGCTCGTTGGTCGCGAACAACGCCGCCATGCCCCAGAGCCGGGAACGGGGGAAGCGGCGGCGCAACAGTTCGGCATCGAGCACCTGGTTCAGGATCGTGGGGAACGACTGGATGCAACTGGTCTGCACCGTGCCGTCCGTGTTCAACAACTTCGCGCCAACCGCGCCCGCATCCGGTAGCGACTCCAACGCGGCGAGCAGCGTCTGGATCGCGGGGCCGGGCAGCTCGGTGTCGGGGTTCAGAAACAACAGCGCGTCCCCGCGTGCCGACCGGGCTGCCAGATTGTTCGCCTTTGCGAAACCGAGATTGTCGGGGCTTTGGATGAAGCGGACGCTTGGAAAATGCTCGCGCAACATCTCGGCGCAGCCGTCGAACGAACCCGAATCAATCACAATCACCTCGAAGGCGACAGCGCGCGTGTGGGCGTACACCGTGGTCAAACATTGCCGGAGATAGTCTTTCGACTTCCAGTTGACGATGATGATCGAGAGCGTCATGCCGTCACCACCGGGGCGGAACGCAGGAATGTCCGGTGCCACAATTCGAGCGAGACCAGCAGATAGATATGGCGCCGGTATTGCTCGCGCCCCTGTCGGTCGTGCTCCACAATCTGGCGGAGATAATCCCGGTCAAAATAGGTGTGCAGCGACGAATCAGCGCTCAGCAAACAATCGTCCACGAACTCTTTCATCGTCGTCCGCATCCAGTCCTCCACCGGATTCTCGAATCCCTTTTTCTTGCGGTACACGACGTCGCGCGGCAGCCATTTCTCGACGGCTTTCTTGTGAAGATACTTGCCGGTGGTGCCGTTCAACTTCAGGTGTGGGGGGAGTGATTCGATGAATTCCACCAGCCGGTAATCCAGCAACGGCACCCGCGCCTCCAGCGAATTGGCCATCGCCGTCTTGTCGGCCACCATTAAGAGGTCGTCCGGCAGATTCGCGCGCGTGTCAATGTAGAGCATCTGCGTCAACGGATCGAGATGCGCCACGTCGCGCTGCAACCGTTGCAAGGCGTGCCGGGGCGCGTACGGATCCGACTCGAACCGCTCGCGCAGCGCGCCCCGGTACAACTGCGCTTTCATGTCGGCGCTGAAAAACGAGTACACCTTCGCGAACCGCGTCAGGACATCCGGCTCGTTCAACGCCGTCACGCCGCGCTTGAATCGCTCCCACGGTCCCGGCAGGCGCGCCAGCCACGGCGCCACGCCGTTGGTCAGGATGCCGGGCAGTCGCCGGTACAGTTCCGAAAATTTCACGCCCAGATACCGGTGATACCCGGCCCACGGCTCGTCCGCCCCTTGGCCGGTCAGGGCAACCTTGACATGCCGGCTCGTGATGCGCGAGACGAAGTAGAACGCGGCGGCCGTCTCGTTGCCCAGCGGTTCCTCGATGTCGCGCAGGTACCGATCGTAGTAGGCAAGGTAATCGGCGGGCTGGACGATTTGATAATGATGCTCGGCCCCGAACCGGTCCGCCAGCGCGCGGGCGTCATCCACTTCGTTGGTGCGTTCTCCACCGGCGAAGCCGATCGTGAAGGCCTGCACCGGTTTTTGCGTGTGCTGGCGCATGATCGCCAGCAGCACACCGGAATCAATGCCCGAACTGAGAAACAATCCCAGCGGCACGTCGCTGCGCAACTGCAACCGCACCGCGTCCTCCAGCAACGCCTGATACTCCTCGATCAGCGCCGCCTCGTTGCCGTCGCGTCGCGGTTCGGGCCGCGCCCGCCAGAAGCGTTCGATTTGCAGGCGACCACCGGCAACGGTCAGCCAGTGGCCGGGTGGCAGTTTGAGGATGCCGCGAAACAGCGTTTTGGGGGAGGGGACGAAGCGGAACGTGAACAATTCCGCCAGCGCGTCCAAATCCACCGCCCGTTCCACACCGGGATGTTCCAGCAAGGATTTGATCTCCGACGCGAACAACAACTCCTCGCCGACGCGCGTGTAGTACAGCGGTTTGATCCCGAGATGATCCCGCGCGAGAAACAACGTCCGCTCCCGCGCGTCCCAGAGCGCGAACGCGAACATCCCGTTGAATCGCCGCACACAATCCGCGCCCCACTGTTCATAGGCGTGGACGATGACCTCGGTGTCCGACCGGGTGCGGAATCGGTGGCCGCGCTGTTCGAGTTCGTTCCGCAGCTCGATGAAATTGTAAATCTCGCCGTTAAACACAATTTGCAGCCGGTCATCTTCGTTCCCGATCGGCTGTGCGCCACCGGCCACGTCAATGATGCTCAGCCGCCGGTGTCCCAAGCCGACTTCGTGGTCGAGCCACCGGCCCTCGCCATCGGGGCCGCGATGGCGAATGATCCGGGTCATCCGATTGAGCAACACTCCGTCCACCGGTCCGCCCGCCAGATTAAGGATTCCGCAAATGCCGCACATGATCGTGATTACGCGGGGGTCGGTCGCCAGAATTTCAGCCGGGCGTGCAACAGGTTCCGGTAACACCGCGCTTCCGCGGTCGTCACCAGCCGCGGCGAGCGGCGCAACCACAGTTTCAAATAACCCCAGACCAACGCCAGCCCGCCGAGCGCCACCGGCCGCGTCACCAACCGCCGCAGCACTTTCAACAGGAAGAACCGCGCGCTGCCGCCCGTCAGGTAATAGATCTCGCCGTGCATCACCGCCGTTCGCACCGCACCGATGCCGGTGCCTTCCGGTTTCCAATGCCGCATGACCAATTCGGGAAAATGCCGCGTCCGCCAGCCGCGCGCGATGGCGCGGATTTCGTCCACCGTATCCCAACCGCGCGCCTCGACGAATCCGCCGATCTCCGCAAAACACGTCCGCCGGATCATTTTTGCTGCGCCCGCCGCGTGATAGGCCGGCATCGGCACGACCCGCCAATCGTTCTCTGCCCGGCACTCCTCATACACGCCGGAGGCAATCCCCAGTCGCGGTTCGGCCTGGAACTCGCCGAGCAACCGCTCGAAATAGTCCG
>CAZHLM010000006.1:18191-21098 GCA_964533295.1 uncultured Verrucomicrobiota bacterium | reverse complement strand
GGCGCGTTTCGAGTCGCACAGTTCCGTTTCGATCTGGTCCCAACCCAACGTGCGCAGGACCGGGTGGGTAACGGTATGCGCTCCGAAGCGGATCCCCCGCTGCCGCATCTCGCGCACTTCGCCCCATGTCAGACAATCCCGTCCTTTGAACTGGTGACGCTGGTCGCCAATGAAGCCGGTCGGCAGATAAATCGTCGCGGTGAAGCCACACTCCTCCAACACCGGCAGCGCCACGGTGAAATTGTCGCGGTAGCCGTCATCGAACGTGATCGCCACCGTTGGTACGCCGTCGGTCCGGTAGCCGTGATCTTTCAACCAACGCATCTGTTCAGCGAATCGGGCCGGGGCAGTGCAGACCTTGTAGTAGGCGGACCGCTCAGGTTCGGGATCGTCGGAAATGCTGTGGTACATCAGAATCGGCAGACGGTCGGTCGGCGGCGCGCCGCGCAGTCGGCGCCACGGCGCCGCCAGCCAGAGGGTCAGGAAACGGTCCGGTCGCATAACGAATCCACCAGCGCGAGGTAATCCTGTTGATGGCGCTGCCAGCTTTGTTCGGCGGCATAAGCCTGGGCGCGTGCGGCCATCTGACGGCGCCCGGCTTCGTCGCGCAACAGCGCGAGGACCGCGTCGGCCAGCGCATCGGCGTTACCGGATTCGAAGAAGCGGACGACGGAATCGGAGAAGTAGTAGCGATCAATCTTGGTGTTGGCCACGACGACCGGTACGCCCAGCGACATGAACTCCATGATCTTGGTGCTGTAGGCCTCGTTGCCGAACGAGTCGGCGCGTTTCGGCACGATGCCGAGATCCGCTTCCGCCATCACGCCGGCAATTTCGCGCAATGGTCGCGGCGGAAAAAACCGCACGGCGCCGTTCAAGCCGAGTTGTTGCGCCTGCTCGATGAGGCGCGGTTTCATGATCCCGTCGCCGTAGATGTGCAATTCGGCGTTGGGAAACTCCGCCCGCACGCGCGGCATCGCGGCCACGGCAAGGTCGAGACCCTGATGCCATTGCAGGCCGCCCGGGAACAGCAGAATCGGTTTGTCGCCGGCCCGGGTGCGCGGGCGCGGCTGAAAAGTCTGTTGGTCCACGTGATTGATGAACACGGAACAGCGATCGGCCGTGCCGGTGCGCTGCGCATACAGGTCGCGCCAGAGATGGTTCGAGATGATGATGTGATCGGCCAGCCGGGCGCAGCGTCGTTCCACCCAGCGCAGCAGTTGGACCTTGCGACCGTTGGCGGCACTGCCGAATTTGCTGGCGAACAATTCCGGTACGATGTCGTGGATGTCGAGGATCACCCGCGCGCCGGTCAGGCGCGGGAACCACGCCGCTAGGACGAGAAAGTCCGGCATGTTGTGGATGTGGATCAGGTCGTAGGGGCGGCGGTGATGTTGTCGGGCCAGCCAGACGGCGGCTTTGGCGAGGAATCCCAGTAACGGCAACAGATACGCCGCGAGGGCACGGGAGCTTTTGTCGGTGCGCGTCTGTAAACCGCGCACCCGGATGCGCGGCGGCAGCGCCGCAGCGGGCTGGTCGGCCGGTGGTTGCAGCGCGACGACGTCTACTTCGTCACCGCGGGCGGCGAGCGACTCGGCGTAGCGGGTGACGCGGCCGTCGGTGGCGTAGTTCGAGTAGCAGACCATCGCGATGCGGCGCGGGGGCGGTTGTTCGCGCAAGCGCAAGGGTGCGACAAACGCCGCCACGTCGCGCGGCAGGGCGTGCCAGAACTGCCCGTCGTAGCGGGTCTGGACGTACGCGATGAATTGCCGGTAGTAGTCGTTGGGAAATTCATGGCGGTCGGGGCGGGCGCCCGGCATGGTCATGTAGTCGGGATGGACGTTGACCAGCGCCATGCCGCCGTGTTCGGCGATCCAATCCAGTTTCCGCTGCCAGATTTCCGGGGAGGTTTGGCCGAGGATCAGAAACAGCGTTGAGTCTTGGGGCAGGGTGTAGGGCAGTTCGACGTACCCGCCGTCGTCGCGCGGCACCCAGAACGGGAAGATGGTGCGGCGACCGACCGGCTGTGGTTCGAACGGATCGGTGTCGAAGGTCGAGGCGTCGTAGCGGATCTTCAGGTCGTGAAGCCAGTCGAGCCGATGCAGCATGAACGCCGAGCGGAATCCGACCGCGCCCCAATCCGCAAGATACTGATTGATGCGGTCAGCTTTGGCGCGGAACGAATCGCGCCGGTCGTAGAGTTTGCCGTCGTGATGCAGGTCGTGAATGCCGATTTCGAAACCGTGTCCGGTCAGCTCGGCGCGCAGGTCGTCGGGAACCCGGTAGTCGCCTTCGGGTACGAAGTTGAAGCAGGACCGCACGCCGCACTGCATCTCGAGTTCCATGAGTTGCCGGCATTTGGCGAGACCGACTGCTCCTTCGACATCGTGGGTCAGCACGAGGGCGAATCGTTTGCCCTGCGGCCAACCGGGCCAGTTCGGCGGGGGTCGGCCGGCGGCCGGATCAATTGGCCAGCGGTCGGCGTGACGCCATCGTTGCCGGCGCGCCCAAGCCGACCGGGCGCGAAGCCGGGAGGTGCGCGGGACGATCGGTTTGACGAAATGATAATAGATCCGGTGACGGACCATGACGGGCGGCGAACGGAGTGCGGGCGGTCAGGTTTCGCTGAGATAATCCTGGTGCAACTGGCGGGGAATGTAATTGTGCGTCTTGTTCAAAATGGTGCCGACTTTGGCATTGGCCTCGGCCAGCATCGCGGCGGCGCGGCGGGCGACATCCGCATTGTCCTTCTCGGCCTCGAGCACGAGCATTACCATGTCCATGTGGCCGGCAATGCGCGGGGTGATGCTGGTCTGGGTGATCGGCGGCATGTCGAAGATGACGTAGTCAAATTCGCTGAGCTTGAACTTCGGCACGAGTTGGCCGAACCGTTTCGGCAACACCGCG
>CAZHLM010000006.1:0-18091 GCA_964533295.1 uncultured Verrucomicrobiota bacterium | reverse complement strand
TTCGCCATTGGCCGGCAACGGCTGGGGCAGTTGTTTGCGGCCGAGGCGCGGGATCGAGAGGAACAGCGGCAGATTCAGATGACGCTCGATCTCGACGGGTCGTTTCAGGGAGCGGTCGAGGAACCATTCCGTGGCAAACGCCCACGCCAGCCCGAGCGCGATGCCGCCGGCGACCGCACCAGCCATGAGTTGATACGTCCGTTTCACGACCGGCGCGGGAGGAGTGGGAGCCTGGACTTGCTTGATGTTGGACACCTTGCCGGAGGTCAGCGCCTCATCGAACCGCGCTTGTTCCAGGCTTGCCGCGAAGTAGCGGTAGTTGGTTTCCTGCAGTTCCTTGCGCCGCTGCAACTCGAGAATCGAGGCTTCGATGGCGTTGAGGCTGCTGGCTTCCTGTCGCACTTGGGCGAGTTGGTTGCGCAACAGTTCGACGCGCGATTCCAGGGCCGTGACCTGCGCCGCGGCACGTTGCTGGTCGGCGCGCGTGATGCCGGTGGTGTCGGGCGCCGCCGCCAGCGCCGGCTGGGCGGTGAGCAATTGCGGGTATTCGAGTTCGAGTTTTTGTTTCAGCGCGTTGGCCGCGGCAATCTGGTCGCGAATATCGGCAATCAACGGGCTTTCCTCGGTGAACTGCAACTCCAGTTCCTGCTGCCGGCTCCATAACGTTTGCAACCGCGCCCCGGCCGCGCGGTACAGCGCCAGCGGCTCGGCCGGCAAGGCGGCGGGGCCGGCGTTGGTGACGACGGGGGTGGCCGCCGCCAGTTGGTTCAGCGATTGCAACATCGCCTTGCGCTCCGCCAAATCCGCTTCCGCTGCCAGCAGGTCCTGGCGCAGCCGACCGATCTGTGCCGTGTAGTTTGCTTTGGCTTCCTCCAGCGAGATCACGCCGAGCTGGTCTTTGGCTTTGCGCAACTCCTCCTCGGTCTGCGCGAGCCGGGCGCGCAGACTGTCGGTCTGCTGTTGGAGAAACTCGTCATAGCTGCCGGTGGCGCGATGGATTTCCGCGTGGCGTTTGAAATACGTTTCGATGACCGCCGTCAACACCGGCTGAACCAGTTCGGGATCGCGGTGCTGAAACGTAACCTGAATCACCGTGCTACCCGGCAACGCTTCCGCCGTCAGGCCGCCGAGAATGATGCCCGCGGCGCGCTGGCGGTCGTTGGGACTGCCCGGATCCTCGAGCAACTTCTCCGCGCCGAGCGCGTCCACGACCTGTTGCGCCAAATCCCAACTGGTCAGGATCAGGATTTCGGAGTTCATGATGTCTTTGGTGGCCGGCGCCATCGCGCGCGCCTCGTTAGCCAGTGGATTGACGCCCCGGCTTTCGAAGACGTACCGAACCAGCAACCGCGCCTCGGATTGATAGCGTTTGGAGCTGACGACGTACACGCCCGCCGCCGCGAGAACGCCGAGCAGCGCGCAGCCGATGATTTTCCATTTCTGGCGAAACAGGACTTGGTACACATCCCCGATGTCCCGTTTCGGGCCGGGCGCGGCTTTCGTTTTTGGATTCATGGAACGCTCTTCGGTTGGCGAAGCTACGATTACGCGACGTGCTTGTAAAGCGCGGCACCGGCGCAGCGGGCCAGCGGCGTCGGCAGCCAGTGAAAAATCCGGTTGTGCCAGCCCGTCACTTGGTCGGGCACCGGCACCACTTCTTGCGTGCGCAAGTCGTACCGGGTGTAGCGCAGGCTTTCTTCGCGGGCGCCCCAGCCGAGCTTGAACCGGCGCAAACCGTCGTGAAACAACGACGTGCGCCCGAGGTGCAACTCGCGACACCCGCGTTGCGTCAAGTGACAAATTGCTTCCCACATCACCAGATTGTTCGGGCGAAGGTGTTGCTCGCGCTCATCCGACGCGCCGTACTTGTAGATGGCCCGCTCGCCCGCCCACACATACACGGCGCCGGCAACGCACCGGCCCGCGTGCCGTGCCAGCGCCACCATGCCGTGACCGGCTTCGAGCACGTGCCGGTGGAACGCGCGAAAAAACCGGAACGGCTGCGGCGGCAACCCGTGTCGCCGGCGCGTCCGACACAACAGCCGGTAAAACTCCGCCATCATCCCGCTCGTTGTTCCAAACTCCACCCGCACGCCCTGCTGCTGCGCTTTGCGCACCGCCCGCCGCGTGGCACTGTCACAACCCCGCCACAGCGCCGCGGCGTCCGCGTCGAGCGCGAGCCGGTGGGCGTGAAACTCCGTCGAGGCACTGGCCCCGGTCGGCCCGCCGCGACATTCGAGATATTTCCAGCCGCGCGCCGCGCCGTGGTCGCGAGCGGCGGCGATCAGTTTATCCAGCCTGGCACCCAACCCCGGGCATTCATCGCTGAACGGCAGCCCGATTCCGCGGCGGCCGGTCAGCCAACTATCCACTTCCATGACCGGCAACACCGCCGTTTCGTCCGCAGCCACGAAGTAGGCGGGACGAAACCCGTAGGTTTCGACCAGCACCCGCGCCCAGGCCGCGCCGTGAAAGAACGAAACATCGGCAAACCGTGCGCGCAGCCATTCATCCCACCGCGGGTCGGTCAGCGGATTGACCGGTGTCATTGCTCGCCGTCGAGTAGTTCCCGCAATTCCGCCGCCACATAGGCGACTTGGTCGGACGACAATTCGGGGTACATCGGCAGCGACAGAAATTCATTCGCGCACTGCTCGGCCACTGGGAACGAACCGCGCCCCAGATTCAATCCCCGGTACGCTTCCTGAAGGTGAATCGGAACGGGATAGTGGATGCCGCAGCCGATGCCGCGTTGACCGAGTTTGGCCAGCTTGCTGTCCCGGTCGGCCACGCGGACGGCGTAGATGTGGAAGACGTGGGTGCGGTCGGGCGCTTCGGTCGGGGTGACGACGCCGGGATGACCGGCCAGCAGGTCGGTGTAGCGGCGCGCGTGGGCGCGGCGGGCGGCGTTGTTCTGGTCCAGATATTTCAGTTTGACCTGCAACACGGCGGCTTGCAGGCCGTCCATCCGTGAATTCCAGCCAATCCAGCGGTGGTGGTACTTGCGGGTCTGGCCGTGGTCGCGCAGTCCGCGCACCATGTCGGCCAGCGCGTCGTCATTGGTGACGATCGCACCGGCCTCGCCGAAGGCGCCGAGGTTTTTCCCGGGATAAAAACTGAAGCAACCGGCCCGGCCCAGTGATCCGGCGCGACGACCCCGGTAGGTCGCGCCATGCGCCTGACAGGCGTCTTCAATGACGGGAATCCCGTGCCGGTCGGCAATGGCCAGCACCGCGTCCAAATCGGCGGTTTGACCGAACAGATGCACCGGGACGATGGCTTTGGTGCGCGGGGTGATGGCCGCTTCGAGTTGACGGGGGTCGAGGGTGTAAGTCAGTTCCTCGATATCCACAAAGACGGGCTTGGCGCCGGTATAGGTGATGGCCTCGGCCGTCGCCATGAACGTCATCGGCACGGTGATGACTTCGTCGCCGGGGCCGACGCCGCAGGCCAGCAGCGCCAGCCACAACGCGTCGGTGCCGTTGCTGACGCCGAGGGCGTGGCGGGTGCCGCAGTAGGCGGCGAACTCGCGTTCGAATTGTTCGACGAACGGTCCGCCGGCGAAGGCGTTGCGATCAATCACCGCGTCCATCGCCGCGCGGAACTCGGCCCGCAGCGGGGTGTGGTGGGCCGCCAGATCAAGAAACGGGACTTGCATGGGGTGAATCTCCTGAGAGCGTGCGTCGGAGTCGGGCGGGGTTGCCGGCGACGATCGCGCCCGCCGCTACATCGCGGGTCACGACGCTGCCGGCGCCGACAATGGCGCGTTCGCCAATCGTGACGCCGCAGAGCAGGACGGCGCCCGAGCCGATGGAAGCGCCGCGGCGGACGAGGGTCGGTTCGCATTTCCAATCCGCTTCGGTCTGGAGTTGACCGGCGGTGGTGGCGCGGGGGAAACGATCGTTGATGAAGGTGACGTTGTGGCCGATGAACACTTCGTCCTCGATGGTGACGCCCTCGCAGATGAAGGTGTGGCTGGAGATTTTGCAGCGGCGCCCGATTTTGGCGCCTTTTTGAATTTCCACGAATGTGCCAATTTTTGTCCCGTCACCGATTTCGCACCCGTAGAGGTTGGTGAAGCTGAAAATCTGGACGTCCCGCCCCAATTTCACGTCGGGGGCGATCAGTTGATAGGGGCGGAGTTGCACGACAGGGGGGGGAGGCAAAATCAGCCCAACGCGACCGGGGTGCCACCCTGGCGGAGCGAGGCGGATGTGGCTTCGAGAATCCGTACCAGCTCGAGACCGCGCTCGCCGCAGCTCAAGGGTTGCTTGCCCTCGCGGATGCAAGCGAGGAAGTGAGCGCACTCGGTCTTCAGCGGTTCTTCCTGTTTGATGTAGGGAACATAGAGGTCGCCGTAGTGATAGGCGTAGTGGAATTCGGCAAACGTATCGTAGTGGGGCGGGCGCTCAACGCGGGCGTCATAGACGCGGATTTTTTCCAGCGGCTGGACGTCGTCGTACACCAGCATGCGTCGGCTGCCAACGACGGTCATCTCGCGGACTTTGCGCGGATCGAGCCAGCTATTGTGGATGACGGCGGAGCGGGTGTTGCGGAACTCGAGGCAGGTAACGGTGATGTCTTCAATGCCGGGGGTGATGTGCGCGGTGCCCGTGCAGTGGACGCGGACGGGCATCTCTTCGAGGATGTGGAGGATGATCGAGATGTCGTGGGGCGCGAGGTCCCAGGTGACGTTAATGTCTTTTTGATACAGGCCGAGGTTCAAGCGGCGGGCGCAGATGTAGCGGATTTCTCCCAAGTCGCCGGCGGAGACGATTTGTTTGAGTTTGGCCACGGCCGGTGAGTACAGGAAGGTGTGGCCGGTCATCAAAATTAGCCCCTTTTGACGCGCCAGCGCGATGAGTTCTTCGCACTCCGCCGAGGAACGGGCCATGGGTTTCTCGATGAAGGTGTGTTTACCGGCCAGCAAACTGGCTTTCGCCATCGGGTGGTGATGACGCACGGCGGTGGCAATCGCCACCGCATCCAGCCCCGCGCCATTGAGCATTTCCCCGTAGTTCGTGGTGCAGCCAATTTCCGGATACAATTGTCGCAGGTGGCTCAGGCGGCTTTCATCCACGTCGCACATCAACTGCATCTGACACTGGGGCAGGGAGCGGAAATTGCGGATCAGATTCGGCCCCCAATAGCCGCACCCGACGACTCCGACTTTGATTGGCTTCGGCATTTCGACAAACGGCGGAGGTTTTTGAAACGGACGAGGGGGTCAGCGTTCGTCGGCGAGCAACAATGTTCCCAGACCGAAACGGGACCGGCGGAGGGAAGCGGGTGATTTGCGCCGCAGATCACGCACCTGAACCGCCAACGCCGGGATCGTCCAGGCGAGGATCGCGAGATCGAGCCAGAGGCGCACGTTGCGGGCGTAGTAGATGTCCAGTTCCATCATCTCGGTGAACGTGGTCCGGTTTTTCCCGCTGACCTGCCAGAGACCGGTCAGCCCCGGCAGGGCGTCGAACCGCTCCAAATGCCAGGGTTGGTAGCATTTCATCTCGTACTCGAGACAGGGCCGGGGGCCAACCAGGCTCATATCGCCGCGCAAGACGTTCAGCAATTGCGCCAATTCGTCCAAGCCGGTGGCTCGCAACCAGCGACCACCGGGGATCAACCGCGGGTCGCGCTGGGCATCCATCTTAATCATCGGCGCGTCGGTCTGGATGAGCTGTTGCGTGTGCTGGCTGTGAGTGGTGGTGTCGGCGTTTACCACCATGGTGCGGAACTTGTAAATCTTGAACGGCCGGCCGCGCCAGCCGATGCGTTCCTGCGTGAACAACAGCGGTCCGCGCGACCCCCATTTGATGGTGGCGATGACCAGCAGCGCCACCGGCAAAATCATCGGCAGCGCCAGCAAAATCAGGGTGATGTCCAGCACGCGTTTCCAACGCGGCACACACGGCTCTTCGGTGGCCGCGGTATATGAATCCGGTTCACGACCCAATCGGTTGCTCATAATCCCCTCGTTATTCGATTCGGGGAAAGCTCCGCACTTGTAGGAAAGCACAGAGTTTTTCCTCGCTTCGACGCCTGACGTGACCCCCCACCCAATGGGAGTCACTATGTGTTTAGGCCGCCGCCGCAGTTACCACTCGCAACCCACTGCGGCACGGCGCAGCCAACTCCGGTATTCGATCCGCCGCGCTGTCGCGCACGCGCACGACCGCCCGACGATCCACCTCCACCGGGGTGGGCCGACCCAAAATGTCCAACAACACCTGCACCCGTCGTTCCGACGGCAACACCCGCAACACCAACGTGTGCATTCCGACAAACGCCCCGTCGGCCATCACCACTTCCACGCCCGGCCACAGCCGGTCTTCAACTTCAAGCGGGTCCTCCGCTTCAAAACAATCGCGCAATTCCTGAATGACCGAGTCGGAAACCACCGGGAATCTGTCGCCGAATTGCACGAGACTGCTGACGCCGACCGTGTGGCGAATCCGCTGGTACTGGTCCGCCAGGACGCACCGGGCAAAGACGTAACAGGGAAACAAGGATTCCACAACGCGCACGACACCCCGCCGCGTGGCCCGTTCCAGCCGCAATTGCGGGTTGAAAACCTCCAAGCCCAAATTCTTTCGAAAACTGCCGGCCGCGATGTGCTCATGTTTCGGCTTTGTCCGCACGCAATACCACGCCGGGGTTGCGCTCATATTCATTCTCCCGGCACCCAAAGACAGTGGGGAGTGTCAGCCGAGGATGTTTCCGAGAGACGACAGTCCGGTGACAAATGGAACAATACCGGGAAGGCTGTCAGGATGAACGCACCCACCGCGACGTGAACCGCCCTGGCACTCCCACTGCCAAAACTCTCGCCTAACTGAACCACGCTCGACCGCTTCCTTTCCTTCCCAATTCCCTTATGCCCTTCCCCACCCGGTCTGCTGAACGAGGGGAAAATACACCCGTCCAGCATTAATCAGGAAACGCGATCGGATCAGACTTGAATCCGAACACCAACACACTCGCAGCACCCATACCCTGACCCCGTGGGTTGTCGCAAAACCGGGAGAGTTCGTCAAGCCCCGTCTTGGGGCTCCCGGGGTCAGAACCAGTTGAACTTTTCGGGCACGACCACGATGTCCGATGGTTTGAGATAAAACGGCTTGGTTTCCTTGCCGGTCAGCACGGCCCGCAGGTTCAACGTGTAATGTTTCATCGTTCCCGCCTCGTTGCGGATCACCCGAACCGCTTCGAGATTTGCCCGCGCCGCATCAAACCCGCCCGCTTCCATGATCGCCTCCAGTGCGGTCAGCGGACGCGGTGTTTCAATCTTGCCGGGGCGGACAACAGCACCCGTGACGAATACCGGATACGAAGAAGTCAGCAACGTCACCGAGACTTGCTTCGTCACCAACTGACCGCCAAACACCTGCAAAATTCGCTTCTCCAGGTCCGCCGGCGTCACGTTGGCCGCCTCCACCTCGCCAAGCGACGGAATGACCACCTTGCCGTCCCGCCGAATCTGCTGCGTGGTGTCCAGGTTGGGCGCGCCCGGAAACGCGATGCGCACCGTGTCGCCCTCGCGCATCTCCAGCGCCTTGAAATCCTCGCCCATCATGGCGCTGTCGGCAGGGGACGTGGTCTGACACCCGGTGCCCAGCACCAACCAGACGCTTACGCCACACACCAGCAACAACGGATTCTTTTTCATAATCGCCTCGTCAACCATTCACCGCCCCTGACCCTTAGCAAACCCGGGCGGCGTCTGTCGAGGTTGTTTCCGGCGGCGGGCCAAGCGGCGGCTGGTAATATCTTGCGTCGGCGTGACGAGGCCGGTACAGTCGCCGCCCTATGAAAAAACTTTTGGCAGTCGTGGCGGCACTGGTGATCGGATTGACAGGCAACGGTCCGGCGGGGGAACCGGACGCCGCGGCGGTGGTGGCGCGGGTCAACGGGAAAGAAATCAAACGGGCCGAGTTGAACGCCGCGATGCGCGGTTTGATGATGCAGTTCGCGCAGAACGGACGGTCCATCCCGCCCGAGCAGATGGAAACGTTCGAGCGGGATGTGCTGGATGAGTTGATCAATCGCGAGCTGGTGTTGCAGGAAGCGTCCGCCACACCGCCGGCCGACCTCGACAACAAGGTCAGCGAGGAGTTTGCCCGCATCGAGAAGCAGGTCGGCGGCGCGGCGGAATTCGAGAAAGCATTGAGCGAGTCGGGGCTGACGGTGGCGGACTACCGGGCGCGATTGCGGGACAATCTGATCGTGCAGGGGGCGATGATGGGCTTGATGACCAACGCCGCAGCGGCGACGCCGGCGGAAGTGCAGGATTTTTACGAGAAGAATCCGGAGCGGTTCCGCCAGCCGGATTTGGTGCGGGCGCGGCACATCCTGGTGCGTGTGCCGCCCAGCGCCAGCGAGGAGGAAAAAGCGGCGAAGAAGGCGCAGATTGACGCGTTGCTGGTGCGGGTCAAAGCCGGAGAGGATTTTGCCGCGCTCGCGAAGCAGTTTTCCGAGGATCCCGGCAGCGGACGCAACGGCGGTGATCTCGGGTTGTTTCCCCGCGGCGCCATGGTGCCGGAATTCGACCTGGCGGCGTTCTCGCTCGAGACGAACCAGGTCAGCGAGGTGATCACGACGCAATTTGGGTATCACATTTTGCAGGTCACGGACAAAAAGCCGGCCCGGCAGGTCCCCTTTGAGGAAGTGAAAGAGGAATTGGGCGCGCGCTTGCAGCGGCAGAAAGGCGCCGAAGCCGCCCAGAAACACATCGGCGAACTGCGCAAGTCGGCGAAAGTGGAAGTCTTGCTCACCCCCTGAAACCGCCGCCGCATTCCGGCGTCTGAACAGGGTGCCGGCATGAGTGGATTCTCAGCTCGAATCTGGTGGCGCGGATTGGTCGCGCTGATTGTTGTGTGGACGGTCGTCGCGGGCGCGATTGCCTTCGCGCGCGCCCAGCGCCAAACCGCCGAAAAGACCCTCGCCTATCTGGCCGCCCATCCGTTGGCCGGCAAATCGGAAGCGGAACGAGCGCGGATCCTTGCCGGGATGGCCGAGCGGGTCAACCGGCTCGAATTTGAAGAGCGGCAAAAATTCCGGTACGAGGGCGAGCTGCGCGCGTGGTTTGAGGAACTGACCGAGGCCGAACGCATCCGGTATGTCGAACTGACCCTGCCGCGGGGGTTGCAACAGTTGATGGAGGCGTTCAACGAGATGACGCCTGCCAAACGCAAGCAGATCGTCAACCGGGCACTCAACGACCTGGCGCGCGCGCGCGAGGAGATGCCGGACGCGCCGCCGGCGTTGTCGGACGAAAATCTCCAGCGGATCGTCAACGAGGGAATGAAAAGTTTCCTCCGCGACGCCAGTGCCGAAACAAAGCTCGACTTGCAGCCGGTCATCGAGCAAATGCAACAGATCATGCAGATGGCGCGATGAACCACCGCCGCGCATTTACCGTTCTCGAATTGCTGGTCGTCGTCTTGATCATCGGGCTGCTGGCGGGTTTGATTTTCCCGGCGTTGAACCGGGCGCGGGCGGCGGGCAAAACCACCGCCTGCCTCGGTCAGTTGCGTCAGATCTCGCTGGCAGTGCAGATGTACGTCAACGATGCCGGTGGCCGATTGCCGGTGTTGCAAAATCGCGCCAGCATCACGGACGACGTACCGGCGCTGGACACGGTGCTGGCGCCGTATCTGGCCGGCAAACGCGAGGTGTTTCGCTGTCCAGCCGACGCCGCCGGTATCTTCGAGGAAAGCGGGACGAGTTATTTCTGGAACTTCACCGTCAACGGCCAGGACATCGGCAATCTGTTTTCCCTTGCCGGCGGGACCGAGCCGACGCGCGTGCCATTGGTCAGCGACAAGGAAGGGTTTCACAAAGAGCTGACGGATCGGGTGCTGATTCTTTACGCCGATGGTCACGTCAGCAAGGAACTGAAATTCTCCACGAGCCTGCCATGATTGCGCTCGACCGCGTCACGAAACGATTCGGGCGGCGGGTGGCAGTCGCCGATTTGAGCCTGGAAATTCCGCGCGGCGCGATCTTCGGGTTGCTCGGCCACAACGGAGCCGGTAAGAGCACGACAATCGGGATGGTGCTCGGTCAGGTCACACCCGATACCGGCCGCGTGCGGATTGGCGGGGTGGATGTCTTTGCCGACCGGGCGGCCGCGCTGGCCAGAGTCGGCGCGATTTTCGAGACGCCGGCCTTTTGCGAATACCTGTCCGGCTGGCGCAATCTGCGGATCTTGTGCGAGTACACCGCGCCGTTTGATCCGAAACGTGCCCGCGAGGTGGTGGATCTGGTGGGACTTGCCGGGCGGATTGACGACCGGGTTGGGACCTATTCGCACGGAATGCGGCAACGATTGGCGCTGGCGCAGGCGTTGTTGCCAAACCCGGAGTTGTTGATTCTCGATGAGCCAAGCGAGGGCTTGGACCCGGAAGGCATCCACGAAATGCGCAATCTCGTTTTGCGGCTGAACCGCGAATGGGGTCTGACGATTTTGTTCTCGTCGCATCTGCTGGCGGAGGTGCAGCAGTTGTGCACCGAGCTGGCCGTGCTGCGCGACGGTCAGTTGCTCTTTGCCGGTAACTGGCGCGAACTGGATGCCGACCGCCGTTGGGTGAAAATCCAAACCGACCGGCCCGCTGACGCCCAACGCGGATTGCAGACGGCCGGGCTGGTGGATGGGTTTGAGTTCGACGGACGCGGCCGGTTGGCCCGCGACGCGACCGTGCCACAGGTGACGGCGTGGCTGGTGCGCCACGGCTTTGCCGTCGAGGCGGTGCAGCCGGTGGAGCGGACGCTGGAGGATTTTTACCTGGAGACGGTGCAGCGAAGCCGGTCGGCCCCTCACCCCGGCCCTCTCCCCGCGGGCGGGGAGAGGGGGTCCGAACTTGGTTCCCCTCTCCCCGTTCAACGGGGAGAGGGGCAGGAGGGGTGATGTTCGGCGTCCAACTCCGCAACGAATTGTTGAAGTTGTTTGCGCGGAAGCGGACGCACATCGGGTTTGGCGCGTTCCTCGCGGTGCAGATCACGATTTTGCTATTGCTGCAACTGCCGAAAGCGAAACGGGCGTTCCATCAACTGCTGACCAGCAATGGATACTTGCCGGAGAATTACTACGCAGGGCTGACGCTGGGGTTGCTGATTATCGTCTTCACGATTTCGCTGCTCGGCGCGTTGTACGTGGCGCTGGTTGGCGGCGACGTGGTCGCCAAGGAGGTCGAGGACGGGACGATGCGGATGATGTTGGCGCGGCCGATTTCGCGGCTGCGGTTGCTGGCGATCAAATGGCTGGCCTGCGCGGTGTACACGTTTGTGCTGATGTTGTTTCTCGGCGCGACGAGTCTGGCGGCGGGCACGATCTACCGGGGACAACTCGGGGAGCTGTTCGTCTTTGTGCCGCACGAGGCAATCTTCAGCGCGTTTCCCACCCGGGAAGGCTTGGGGCGGTACGCGCAGGCGGTGTTGTTGCTCGGCGTGGTCACGCAGATCATCACGGCGGTGGCGTTCATGTTTTCCTGTTTCAAGGTCAAGCCCGCCGCCGCCACGATTTTGACGTTGTCGGTGATGTTTGTGGATTTCGTGCTGCGCAACATTCCGTACTTTGCCAGCTTTCAAAAATGGTTCGTCAGCTATCACACGGCGAGCTGGGTCCGGGTGTTTCATGACGTGGTGCCGTGGTGGAGCATTGGCGAATCCATCGCCTACCTGACCGGCGTCGGCGCGACCTGTTGGATCATCGGCGCGATGGTGTTTTGCGCGCGCGATTTCAAATCGTGACGCGGCCGGCAGGCTCGTGTATCCTGCCTTTCCCATGTTGGCCAAACGCATCATTCCCTGTCTCGACGTCACCGGCGGGCGCGTGGTGAAAGGAACCAAGTTCCTCAACCTGCGCGACGCGGGCGACCCGGTCGAATGCGCGAAGGAATACGACCGGCAGGGAGCGGATGAACTGGTGTTTCTCGACATCACCGCCAGCGCGGACAACCGCGCGACGATGATTGATGTGGTGGAGCGCACCGCCAACGAGTGTTTCATGCCGCTAACGGTCGGGGGCGGCATCCGCAGCGTCGAGGACATCCGCGCGATGCTCAAAGCCGGCGCCGACAAGACCAGTCTGAACACCGCCGCCGTGCAAAACCCGGAGTTGATCCGCGCGGGTGCCGAGCGGTTCGGCAGCCAGTGCATCGTCGTTGCCATCGACGCGAAGCGCAGCAGGCCGGGGCACTGGGAGGTTTTCACGCATGGCGGACGGCGGCCAACCGGGCTGGATGCGGTGGACTGGGCGCGACGGGTGATGGAGTTGGGCGCGGGCGAGATTCTGTTGACCAGCATGGACGCGGATGGGACAAAAGCGGGGTACGACGTGGCGTTGACGCGGGCCATCAGCGAGGCGGTCAGCGTGCCGGTGATTGCCAGCGGCGGCGCCGGAGCGCTGGAGCACATGGTGACGGTGTTGACGGAGGGGAGAGCCGATGCGGTGCTGGCGGCGAGCATATTTCATTTCGGCGAGTACACCGTGGGCGACGTGAAACAGTTCCTGAAATCGAAAGGCGTGAACGTGCGGTTGTGAAGCATCGGGAAACATTGAGTCCCGAACTGGCGGCGACCAAACCGAAGATGAAAGAATGAGCCATGAAAATCGTGGATGAATTAAAATATGACAGCAACGGACTGATCCCTGCCGTGGTGCAGGAGGCCGGCACGGGGCGGGTGTTGATGGTGGCGTGGATGAACAAGGAATCGCTCGCCAAAACACTCGAAATCGGCGAGACGGTGTTCTGGAGCCGGTCGCGGAAGGAACTCTGGCACAAGGGCGCCACCAGCGGTCACACGCAGAAGGTCAAGGATGTCGCGTTCGATTGCGACAAGGACGCGTTGCTGATTCAGGTCGAGCAGAGCGGCGCGGCGTGTCACGAGGGATTCAAATCGTGTTTCTTCCGTTCCATCCGCGGCGACACGGTGGAAGTGACCGAGCCGCGTTTGGTGGACCCGGCCACGGTGTACGGGAAAAAATAGATGGTCACGCCGTCGAAATCGGAATTTCTGAGACTGGCGCGACAGGGCAACCTGATCCCGGTCTATCGCGAGATTCTGGCCGATACGGAGACGCCAGTCTCGGCCTACCGGAAATTGCGCAAACGCGGGCCGTCGTTCCTGCTCGAATCCGTCGAGGGCGGCGAACGGATTGGCCGGTACTCCTTCCTTGGCGCCAACCCGCGCACGGTGATCCGCGGCGGAACGCTCGACGATGTGCAGCGGGCGATGGAACAGTACCAGCCCGTCACGGTACCGGGGCTGCCGCGGTTCAGCGGTGGGGCGGTGGGATTTCTCGGCTACGAATGCGTTCATCAATTCGAGCCGACCGTGCCGCGGCCGCCCCGCGATGAGCTGGGCACGCCGAATCTGTGTTTCATGATCACCGACACGATTTTGATTTTCGACCGCGTCACCCAGACCATCAAAGTGGTCGCCAATGCCCACGTCGAACAATCACCGGCGCAAGCCTACGCGGCAGCCTGCCGGCAAATTGACGATATTCTTGGTCAACTGGCGCGTCCGCTGAAAACCCCGCCCGTCGAGTTCCAGCGCGACGCGACCTTGCGCGGCGTGCGGTCAAACATGACACCCGCCCGCCATGCCGCGATGGTGCGACGAGCGCAGGAATACATCCGGGCCGGCGACATCATCCAGGTCGTCCTCGCGCAGCGGTTTGCGGCGCGAACCCGGGCGGCGCCGCTGGATATTTACCGCGCGTTGCGCTCCGTGAACCCGTCGCCGTACATGTTTTTGTTGGACTTTGGCGGTTTCCAACTCGTCGGCGCCTCGCCGGAGGTTCACGTGCGCTGCGAGGAACGGGACGTGGTGATTCGGCCGGTTGCCGGCACGCGCTGGCGGGGACGGACGGCGGAAGAAGACGCCGCGCTGGAACGGGAGCTGTTGGCGGATGAAAAGGAACGGGCCGAGCATTTGATGTTGGTGGACCTGGCGCGCAACGACATCGGCCGCGTGTGCGATTACGGCAGCGTGCGGGTGGACGAGTTCATGGTGGTGGAGCGGTACTCGCACGTGATGCACATCGTTTCCAACGTGACCGGCCGGTTGCAGCCCGGTCGGAACGTGTACGATCTGATGCGGGCGACGTTCCCGGCGGGCACGGTCAGCGGTGCGCCGAAGGTTCGCGCGATGCAAATCATCAGCGAGTTGGAAGGCACGCAGCGCGGGCCGTATGCCGGGGCGGTCGGATACTTCAGCTTTACCGGCAATCTCGACAGTTGCATCACGCTGCGCACCGCGTTGTTGAAAGATGGCACGGCGTACATCCAGGCCGGGGGCGGGATTGTGGCTGACAGCGCGCCGCGCTACGAGTTTAACGAGACAGTGAACAAATCGCAGGCACTGCGGAAAGCGATCGCGTTGGCCAGTCGTTTCCCGCGGCGTCCGACAAGGAGGTAACAGTGACCGGCATCGTGTTTAACAACTTCGTCGGGGGCCGGGTGGCGGCGGGGGTGCTGCTGCTGCGCGTGGTGGCCGGATGGGGAATGATGGTTCATGGCTGGGGCAAAATTCAACAGCCGTCCAGTTGGATGGGTGCTGACGCGAACATTCCCGGCTGGTTGCAGGCGATGGCGGCGCTGTCGGAGTTTGGCGGCGGCGCGGCGTGGATTCTGGGGCTGCTGACGCCGTTGGCATCGTTCGGCATCTTCTGCACGATGGTCAAGGCGGTGCATCTGCACGCGGTGGTGTTGAAACAACCGTTCGTCGGCAAGGGCGGCTCGTATGAGCTGGCGCTGTTGTATCTGGTGGTGGCGGTCGTGTTGTGGCTGACCGGCCCCGGCAGGCTTTCGTTTGACGCGATGATCTTCGGGCGGAAAAACCGTGGGTGATGCCGCGGCCACCGTGGATGCCGTTTACCGTGCGGAGTCGCGGCGGATTCTGGCCACGTTGATTCGCCTGCTCGGCGATTTCAATTTGGCGGAGGATGCGCTGCACGACGCCTTTCGCGCCGCGTTGGAAAAATGGCCGCAAGAAGGCATTCCGCGAAACCCGCGCGCGTGGCTGATTTCAGCCGGTCGCTTCCAAGCGATTGACGCCATCCGCAAACGCGCGCGGCCAATGCCTGAGCCGGAAGTTCCAGTACCGCGCGAGTGGGAAGACGACCGGCTGCGGTTGATTTTCACTTGTTGCCACCCGGCGCTCGCGCCGGAAGCACGCATTGCGCTTACGTTGCGCGAAGTCTGCGGGCTGACCACCGAGGACATTGCGCGCGCATTTCTCACAACGCCGGCCGCGCTCGCGCAACGCATCGTGCGCGCGAAAGCAAAAATCCGCGATGCCGCTATTCCGTATCAAGTTCCCAGCCCCGAAGACGTGCCGGCGCGATTGGATGCGGTGTTGTGCGTCGTGTATCTCGTGTTCAACGAAGGTTACTCGACGCTGTCGCGGGTTGATCTCGCCGGCGAAGCGATCCGGTTGGGGCGATTGCTGTGGGAGTTGTTGCCGGAATCGGAGGTGGCCGGGCTGCTCGCGCTGATGTTGTTGCAAGAATCGCGCCGCGCCGCGCGGACTTCGCCGGAGGGCGACATCATTTTGCTCGAAGACCAAGACCGGTCACTGTGGGACCACGACCGGATTACAGAAGGTTTGGCGTTGCTGGAGAGAACGGTGCCCGGGCCGTACGCGTTGCAGGCGGCGATTGCCGGCGTGCATGCGCGCGGGACGGACTGGCCGCGGATCGTCGAGTTGTACGATGCGCTGCTGACGATCCAGCCGTCGCCGGTCGTTGAATTGAATCGGGCGGTGGCGGTGGCGATGCGTGACGGGCCGAAAGCCGGACTCGATTTGATGGATGCGATTCTCCCGCGACTGCCGGAATATCACCTGGCGCACGCCGCGCAGGCGGACCTGTACCGGCGATTGGGCCGGACCGGCGCGGCGCGCGCGGCCTACGAGCGGGCGCTGCAACTCACGCAGCAAGAGGTGGAAAGACGGTTTTTAGAAACAAGACTGCGGGAGTTGTCGAATTCCGAGGTCGCCAAACGACTAGCTGGTGAAAGGAGATAGCAAAATGAGATTCATGGTGATTGTCAAAGGTTGTGACGGAGAGAAGACGCCGAGTCAGGAATTCCTGGCAACCATGGGCCAGTACAATGAGGAGTTGAAGAAATCCGGTGTGTTGCTGGCGATGGAAGTCTTGCAACCGGCTGCCACCGGCACGCGAGTGAAGTTTACCGGCAAAAAGCCGGTCGTGACCGACGGGCCGTTCGTGGAGTCGAAAGAACTGGTTGGCGGGTTCTGGCTGTGGGAGTGTAAGTCGAAGCAGGAAGCGATCGAGTGGCTGAAGCGCGCGCCCTTTGAGGACGCCGAGGTCGAGCTTCGGGAGGTGCAGGAGGACGGAGCCGACGTCTTCACGCAAGCCTATCGCGAACAACACGAGTCAGTCGGAGTGCGGCCATGAAATACATGTTGCTGGTTTACGCCGACGAGACGTCGTGGCCCGAGGCGGAACGCGAGAAGTGCTTCGTCGAGTCCGCGCAACTCTGCCACGACTTGCAGAAACGCGGGCAATACGTGTCGGCCAGCCCGTTGCAGCCGGTCGCGACGGCGACCAGCGTGCGGGTGCGCCACGGTAAACCGGTCATCACCGACGGGCCGTTCGCGGAGACGCGGGAGCAGTTCGGCGGCTATTTCATGGTCGAAGCCAAAGACCTCAACGAAGCGATCAACATCGCTGCCAAAATCCCCGGTGCGCGCAACGGCACGGTCGAGGTGCGGCCGGTGTTGGAGCTGGCCGGGTTGCCAAAACGCGCAGAACTGACGGAGGGATCCACCCCGTGAGTAACTCGCCGATCCAGAAGATCGTGCCGCATCTTTGGTACACGAAGGAGGCGGAAGAAGCCGCGCGGTTCTACGCAACGGTGTTCCCGGACTCGCGCGTGGACCGCGTCACGCGATTACCGTCCGAAACGCCGAGCGGGCCGGCCGGCTCGGTGGTGGTGGTTGAGTTCACGCTGTGCGGTCAGGCGTTCATGGCGATCAGCGCCGGGCCGCACGACTCGTTCAACGATGCGGTGTCGTTTCTGGTGCTCTGCGACTCGCAAGCGGAGATTGATCGGTATTGGAACGCGCTGGTGGAAAACGGCGGCAAGCCTGGGGCCTGCGGCTGGGTCACCGACAAGTACGGCGTGCGCTGGCAGATCGTCCCGACCGTCCTCGGCGAGATGATCGCGGACTCGGACAAGACCAGGGCAAAGCGCGTGACCGAGGAGATGCTCAGACAGGTGAAGTTCGACATCAATCGGTTGAAGCAGGCGTATGAAAGCAACGAAAGGAAATCATGAGCACACGAGGGAAAACGAAAGCGAAAACACGGCCGGCGAGCCTTTGTTGGTTTGAAATTCCGGCGGACAACGTCGAGCGGGCGAAGAAGTTCTACAGCGCCATGTTCGGCTGGAAGATCAGCAAGTTCCCCGGCGGGATGGAATACTGGCACATGGATAC
Source organism: uncultured Verrucomicrobiota bacterium (assembly GCA_964533295.1). GTDB lineage: Bacteria > Verrucomicrobiota > Verrucomicrobiia > Palsa-1439 > Palsa-1439 > OMJI01. The sequence continues at coordinate 619 of CAZHLM010000006.1, read as the reverse complement.
CGGTGGCGTGGATGCTTCGCCGGATGGCGGACTGATGGCGCGAAAAAATCCCGGGCAGCCGATCATCAATTACATCGGCGTGGCGTCGGTGGACAAGGCGATGGCGAAAGTGAAGAAGCTCGGCGGCAACATCTGCGTGCCGAAGACCGCTGTGCCGGGCATGGGCTTCTTCGCCGTTTGCACGGACACGGAGAAGAATGTGTTCGGCGTCTGGGAAGGCGCCGAGCAAGCGAAATAGCGGAGAGCGACATCCTGCAAACAACCACGATTCGACGTCACCGCGTGCGGCGGGCGTCGCCGGAGAAAACCGACCGGGCATTTTTCGATGCCGAGGCGAGGGCAAAGTGGCTGCCACCGCATGGTTTCACCGGCAAGAGCCATTCGTGCGGCACGGATTTGAACGTCGCGCAAGAAGGCGCGCCGGTGGTGATTCCAGCCGGGACGTGTGATCTCGGCTGGCGGGAAGCGCTGACATTGCGGGCGCAATTCGTCGAGGTGAAGATTCTGGATGTGGAGCGCCGAACAGAACTCCTGGTGGGAGCGGGCTTCCGCCCGCGACTGTCGCGGAAAAGCCGGTGGGCCGAGCGTCCTCGCGAGGCGGGGCGTGACACTCCGCTCG
>CAZHLM010000005.1:60893-84004 GCA_964533295.1 uncultured Verrucomicrobiota bacterium | reverse complement strand
GCAAAACCATCTAACAACGACTAAAAAACTGTCCAACCAAACGGGTCCACCTCACTACCGGGCAACCGCTGGCCGGAAAGGAACCGCTCGTTAGGAGCAACCTCAGAACCAAAACAAGGAGAACGACAGATGAAATGGCTACGTCTGATAGCAGTCATGTTGCTATCGACAGTCCTGTTCGCGGCCTGTGCCTCGACAGGCAAGCGGTTGTCCCGGGTTTCCGTGGGGATGGACAAGTCGGCAGTGCTGCAAACGCTCGGAACCCCGCACTCCTTTGCAGGCAGCGGCAATGTTGAGGTGCTTCATTACCGCGATCATCCAAAGGCGGACATCTTCAATGTGGGGCCGTTCACTTACTACTTCGTTCGGTTGGTGGAGGGAAAGGTTGAATCGTACGGGTTGGAAAGCAAGAAACAGCCTGTCACCGACCTGAACCCGCCACTGAAATCCACAAACTAAGCAGCCTCCCGAAAGGAATCACCGAAAGTGAAGAGGATCTTCCTGTTCGTTGTCGTTTGTCTGTCCACTCTCGCGGTACTACCGGTCTTGGCCGGGATGTCGCCGAACAAGAAGCAGAAGGTCTTGGAAAAGGCGCATTACGCTGAGTTTGCCGGCACCCAGCGGGATTGGCCGCAGACCGACAAAGCGCTGATTAACATCCAGCACAACAAGTACGGCGTGCCGATCTACCACGACCTGCCGGACAAGCCGTACGAGGTGTTGGGCACGGTGCAGGCGGGCGGGAACAAGTCTGTCAAGATTGCCGCCGAGGCCGCGCAGGCGCTCGGTGCGGATGCGATCCTCATCGTCAAAGATGCCGCGTTCTCAGATGCCGGCATCGAGATGCAACCCGGTATCGCGTTGCGCGGCTCCAGTGCTGCCAAGGTCGATCTGCTGCAAGGCATCCTGATTCGCTGGAAAAAGCAGTAGCCCGACGGCGTGTCTGAGGCCGCATTGGAATCAACTTGTGGCGCTTCGTCGAAAGGGCGCGACGTATGCCTTGCTGAATTGATCTCAAAGGTTGGCGACAAATTCGTCTGCGCTGATGCCGGCTTGTTTCAAGACTCCCCGCAGTGTGCCGGGATCAATTTCGCGGTGCATCGGCACAACACAACCGCGTTCACCCCGCCGGAGGATGGCGTGACTGCCACGCTGACGCAGAAACGTGAATCCGAGCCGACGGAGTGCCTTGACCGCCTCGTCGCCAGAAACGAGCGGCAGCTTAGCCATGAGCGGCTTCGACCTCGAAGGTCGTCAACACCGGCTTCGCACGCTGCGGCAAAGGAAACTCACTGAGGTAAAGCTCGGTGGCTTCCCGCAGATTGGCGAGGGCTTCGTCCACTGTTCCGCCTTGCGTCGTGGTGCCGGTTTCGGGGTTGTGCGCCACCAGAACCTTCCCGTTTTCTCCCGGATAGATGATTGCGCTCAGGGTCATGGTGTTCGCACTCTAGCCCCGGTCGGGGCGGCCGGCAAGCACGGGCTTGCTCACGGTGATATCCGGCAGCGCATCCACCGCCGTCCGCAAAGTCGCCGTGTCCAAGTGCGTGTAGATCCGCGAGACAGCCGCGGATGAGTGGCCGGCAATCGCTTGGGCAACAGCATCACTCACCCCCGCAGCTTTGAGGAATGTCACCGCCGAGTGACGCAAACAGTGGAAGGACAACTCCCCCACTTTTCGCGGCGCGTGCCGACCTTTGCCGGGGATGGGCTTGCCGTCCTTGTCCAGCGGACGGCGACGCTCGCGCTGCTCGGCCAATCCCGCCGCCACCATCAGGTCGTAAAATTGGTTGGAAAGCGATCCGGTGCGTTTGGCGACCGTCGCGGCATTGGGGAAGACGTGAGCATCAGGATCATCCCCAGCCGGTAACTCAGCCAGGTACTCCACCAATGGACGCGCCAGCGGGATTACCTGCGGCTTACCTGTTTTCCGGACGGTGAAAGCCACTTCCCGCTTCGCCAAGTCCACATTCCGCCACGTCAGCCGCGCGATGTCGCCCAACCGGGCAGCCGTGTATAGCCCGGTCAGGATGATGCCACGCCATTCAGAATTTCCGGCGGCGTCGAGCAGCTTCCTCAATTCACCGGCCGTGAAGGGACGACGGCGAGCCTCCGCCCGACTCCTGATCTTGTCCACCAAAGCCGCCGGGTTGCTGGGAATCAGCCCTTGCTTGTGAGCGGCGCCAAAACATACCCGGAGTGTCTTGACCGCCAGATTCGCGCTGGCGGTTGAAAGCTCACGGGCAATCCGGTCACGGAACCGCAGCACGTCCGCCGGGGCGAGAGTGGCGATAGAACGGTCGGCGCGCTTGTCCAAGAACGTGTAGAACCGATCCAAAATGCCCTCGTAGCGATCCACCGTGGTCTTGGCGGTTTCAATCCGCTTCGAGTCGAGCCACTGCGTACACCATTCCCGAATTGTGTTGCGGGGCATCTGCTCACCGTTCGAGGTCAGGAAAATGTCGGCGACCGTCCGGGCCACCACCTCATGCGCCCGGTCGGTGGTCAGGGCTTGCGACCGCCCAAGCTCCGCCGCTTTCGCCCATGCCTTGCAGATCTCCTCGGCGTCTTTGCGCTTGATGGTCTTGGTGGAACGGAACCGCCGCACTCCCCCCGGATCCGTGAACGCGCAGAACCAATACGGGCTGTTGGGCTGTCTGTGAAGGCTCGCCATAATATTTTTCCTCCCGGCGAGTCATAACATACTCATAACATCCACCCGCGTCAATGGCGTTTATGAATGTCATATTTCTGAGCAAATTCACATTCTACGCACTGCAACTGTTCTCGGGGGTTCGAATCCCTCTCCCTCCGTCAATGACTTTTGAGGCGCTATTCCGGCGGGTTCACGGCGATGGGGAACTGGCGGAGAGGGAGGGATTCGAACCCTCGATGGACCGTGAGGCCCATACTGGTTTTCGAGACCAGCCCGTTCAACCACTCTGGCACCTCTCCCGCAATCCGGCCGACCGGCTGCGTCCACCTATATCAGCGCCGACTCCGCTTGGCAACTCCGCGGCTCACGACCGGGCGCTCCGCTCCACCAACGTGGTGCCGGGATCGGGCGCGCGCCGGGCGCGCACTTCCGTCATCAGAATCAACGACGCCGCCACGATCATCCCGGCGCTGATCCAGCCGATCGTCGCCACCGACAGCACCCCGACCAGTTGAAACACGACCAATGGCGCGGCGATGCCGCGCAAGCCGGTAAAGAACGTGTGCACGCTCATGTAATCGGCCACCCGCTCGGCCGGCGCAAACTTCGTCACCCACAACGTCCACGCCACATCCCCGCCCGCGTTGGCAATCCCAAACACGATCGCTCCCAGCACCAGCCCGGTCAGGCTGCTGCTGGTAAAAAACGTCAGGATGCCCAGCGCGAAACTGAGGTTCAGCAACACCCGCAGCACGAAAAAATTCATCCGATCAAACAACCAACCCCACACCGGACTGAGCACGAGCCGCGCGGTGTTCGGAATCACCCCGGTCAACAACGCGATCAGCGCCGCGCTCAACGCCAGTCCGTACCGCGGATTGGCCAGATATTCCACCCGCATCGGCCACATCATCAGATTGGCAAACCCCATCAGCATCCAGCAAATCAACGTCAGCCGAAACACCCGGTCCTCCCGCACGAACCGCAACGCCCGCCACGGATGCGCGCTGCCGGCCGGTGTCAGCGGTTGCGAGGGACACCGCGCCAGCAACGCCGCGCCGCACGCGAACGCGCCGGCATAGATCACCAACAACCACCGGCTCCCCGCCCAATCCACCGCCCACCACCGTCCCGCCACCTCCGCGAACAACGCCGCCGTCGCCACCCGCACCATCACCGACCGCGAAAACAATTTCCCCCGCTCCGCGGCCGGATAGTTGTCCTGATACATCTGCGTCAGCAACGGCACTGCCATCGCCATCGTGGCCAGGCCGGTCATACTGCCCGCGACAAACACCGGCAGCACCGGCACGGCGGCCATCACCAGAAAACTGCCGGCCCCGACCGCGTACAACCGCGCCGCCGCCTGCGCCGGCCGCCAGCCGCGCCGCGTCACCCACGCCACCGTCACCAACGACAACACCAACCCCACGCTCCCGCCAGCCGCCACCAATCCTTTGGCCACCGGCCCGGCCGCCAGATACCGCACCGCCATCAACAACAAAAACGTCTGCCCCGCCGTCTCCAACACGCCCTGCGCCACCGCCCGACGCAATTCGAGCCGGTAGGTTCGGATGGTGACGTTTTCCCGCTTCCCCACGCCCCGCGTTATACGCGACCGGGTCGGGGCGCACAACCCGCCACCACGGCACACAATCTGATTCAGTTTCGAGACGATGATTTCGTCGCGCCGTTCCCGTTGGCTGGTGGTCGCGGGCGTGCTGTGTGCGCTCGCGGCCACCGGCTTGAGGGTGGGCCGGGAACGGCGCGCCGACGCGGAACCGCCCCGTCTACCGGCGGTCGCGCAGCCACTTCCGACCGCGCCACTCGAAGAGCCGTCCGCGGCCGTGATTCCCGTTTCGCAGCCGACCCCGCAACCACGCCCGGCCTGGCTCCGAGAGCGGGTCGCACCGCTGCGCGAAATCGTGACGGAACGGAACGCAGAACTGAGTCTCACTCTCTTTGATGATGTCACCGCCACCGTCGCCATCCAGCGCGTCCAAACGCTCGGCCCCGACCGCACGGTGACGTTCGGCGCGGTGACCGGCGTGGACGGCAGCGAGTTCATCCTCGCCCGCGAGGGTGATGTGGTCGCGGCGACCGTGTTCATCCCCCCCACCGGTCGGTACGAAATCCGGTATGCCGGCGACGGCCGACACGTCGTGCGGCAGATTGACTCCGAGAAACTGCCGCAGTGCGCCGGCGATCATCACGCGCCCGTCGCGGGTGATGAGGCCGGTGACCAACCCGAAGAGCCCCCGGCGGCGGCCAGCACTGCGCCGGCGATGGACATCCTGGTCGTGTACACCGCGCAGGCGCGCGCGGCGGCGGGCGGGACGGCCGGCATTCACACCGTCATTGATTTGGCGGTTGCCCAAGCCAACCTCGGCTTTCAAAACAGTCAGGTCAACGCCCAACTGAATCTCGTCTATCGCGGCGAAATCAACTACACCGAGTCCGGCAGCATGAGCACCGATCTCAGCCGCGTCACCTCCACCAGCGACGGCCACCTCGACGACGTTCATTCGCTGCGCGACACCTACGGCGCGGACCTGGTCAGCCTGTTCACCTCGACAGGCGAATCCGGCTACGCGGGCATCGCGTGGGTGATGTGCAACGTCGGCTCCTCGTTTCGCTCCTACGCCTTCAGTGTTGTCCGCCAGCAATACGCCACCTCTCACACGTTTGCCCACGAAATCGGTCACAACCTCGGCTGCGCGCACGATCACGACAACGGCGGCTGCGGCGCGTTTCTCCATTCCTACGGCCACCGCTTCACCGCCAGCAACGGCACGCAGTACCGCACGATCATGGCCTACGCGCCCGGCCAGCGGATCACCTATTTCTCCAACCCGAACGTCACCTATCTCGGCGGCGTCACCGGTGTGGCCGGCAGCGGCGCGGACGCGGCGGACAACGCGCGCACCATCAACGACACCGTCGCCGTCGTGGCCGCCTTCCGCACCAGCGCCAACCCGCCGCCGTTTCCGCCCGGCAACTTCACTGCCGCCGCCGCATCCGAATCGCAAATCAACCTCGCGTGGCAGGACAATTCCACCAACGAAACCGGCTTCGTCCTCGAATCCGCCAGCGCCGCCAGCGGCCCGTGGACAACGCTGGCGCTGCTCGGCGCCGACGTGACGAGTCACGCGCATACCGGCCTGGCCGCCAACACGACGCACTACTACCGGCTGTTTGCCTACAACGCCGCCGGCAACTCCGCCACCACCAGCGTGGCCAGTGCGACGACGTTGACCGCGCCCGACACGACGGCGCCCAGCGTGCCGGCATCCGTGGCGGCAACGGCGACCAGCGCCACCCAAATCACGGTTACTTGGAGCGCGGCCACCGACAGTGGCGGGTCCGGACTGGCCGGCTACCGGCTCTACCGCGACGGCGCGCTCGTGGCCACGGTCAGCGGCACCAGCCACCATGTGACCGGCCTCGGCGCGGCGACGACCTATTGTTTCACGGTGGCTGCCTACGACCATGCCGGTAATCAATCCGCCGCCAGCAGCAACGCCTGCGCGACCACCTTCGCTCATCCGCCCACCGCGCCCGCCGGCCTGACCGCCAGCGCCGTGGCGCACAATCGGATTCAGTTGAACTGGCAGGACGCGGCGTCGAATGAACTCGGTTTTTACGTCGAACGCGCCGCGACGGCCGCCGGTCCGTGGTCGGTGATTGCCACGCCCGCCGCCAACACCACGGCGTACAACGATTCGACCGTGACCGGCAGCACGACGTACTACTACCGGGTGCGCGCCTATCACACGACCGGTCAATCCTCGTACAGCAACGTGGCCAGCGCCACCACACCAGCGACCCCGGACACGACCGCGCCGATGACGCCGACCGGCCTGACTGCCACGGTCGCTTCGGGGCTGCGTGTGGAGTTGCGCTGGAATGCCAGCACCGACAGCGGCGGGTCCGGGCTGGCCGGCTACCGGGTGTATCGCGATGGCGCGTTGGTGGGGCAGACCGGGCTGACCGCTTACTCGGCCACCGGGCTGACACCGGGGCAGAGCTACTGTTTCGCCGTCAGCGCCGTGGACGGTGCCGGTAATGAATCGGCGCCGGCCGCGGCGGTCTGCGTGACGACGAAGTCGTATGTCTCGCCGGTCGGCACGTGGGAGGTGACGGTGGGTGGCCGGCAGCGCGGGGTGTTGTACGCGACGTTTGCCGAGGATTTCACCTGGGCGGGGACCGGGATGCTGGCGGGCCAGTGCGGCCTGTTTGCGTGGAGCGGGACCTGGCAATTTGACGAGACCGGTCGGGCGCAGGCCACGTTCACGCGACAAAATGAGGAAGCCGGTTGCGCCGACACCAACATCGTCAGCGGCCAGGTCACGGTCTGGGTCAGCAGCCGCGGCCGATTGAGCGGGCGGGGCGGCGAAGGGACCGTGACGTTCAGTTGGCGCGGCGAGCCGGTGGGCGACTTTGCGGATTGGAGCGGCGCGTGGAACGCCACGCGGACGGAAGGCCGCGCGCACGTTGCGGAAACTTGCGACTGGCAGCCGACGGCGTTGGGGCCGTTGTACGTGGTCGGCGGCGCGGCGGCGGAGGGCGGGTACGCGCTGGAGGGGATGATGTTGGTGACGAGTCGGGCGCGCGTGCTGGGCTATTTGTTTCGCGAAGCCAGTGCGGGCCAGAGCGTCAGCGTCTATGCCGGCCTGGCGCGACCGACGCGGCACACGTGGTGGATGAACGGGCGGGATGCGACCGGCGCGCCGCATCGGCTGACGGCGGTGCCGGTGGAGCCGTGAAAAATAGTTGTTGCGCTTTGGTGGAATTGCCGTATGGTGCGCGCCGCTAGCAGATAGAAGCAGTCCGCAGTGAGATTGGTAGATTGTCAGTCGGCCTTGTCGCTCGGTGATAATCCGAAACCCGCATCCCGCGGGAACAGTCACTGAGACCTCCTCATCGCAGCAGAAAGAAAAAACCAAGATGGCTACCAAGCTATTCGTCGGAAACCTGTCATTCAACACCACCGAAGGCGACGTGCTCGACCTGTTCAAACAGGCCGGCACCGTCAGCTCCTGCGAGCTGATCGTGGATAAATTCACGAACAAGTCGCGCGGGTTCGCGTTCGTCACCATGGGCACCCAGGAGGAGGCCAACGCCGCTCAGGCGCAGTTCAACGGCAAGGAACTCGATGGGCGCGCGCTGACCGTCAACGAGGCCAAGCCCCGCGAAGATCGCCCGCGCGGCGACTTCGGCGGACGCGGCGGCGACCGTGGCGGCCGGAAGTTCTCCGGCAGCCGTTACTAAACCGGCGCATTCTGGAAACGGCGGCCCCGGCAACGGGGACGCCGTTTTCTTTCGCGGCAACCACGCGGGCCGGTTCGTTTCGCAACAGTCCGGTGCGGGGCGGCACAGAAGAGGCTTTTGTTCGTAGCGCCGGACCACTATGCTGCGTGCCCGTCTTGAGAGTCTTGCTGGCATCGGTCTTCGGGGGCTTGCTGCTGCTCACCGCCGTGGCGTGGTGGTGGACGCCGGCGCCACGCCGGGACGGGAAGACGCCGTTGGTGTGGGTCAGCGATGACAACCCGGAGCGCCAGCGCCAGATTCGGGAATTCAACCGGCTGTTTGACGATCGGCACCTGACGCTGGACCCGAACAATACCGGGCTGCAGAAAGTCATCGTCCAGTGCAGCAGCGGCGTCGGGCCGGACATTGCCGACAGCCATTTCGGCGGGCAGTTGCAGACACTGGTCAATTCCGGCATCGCGTGGGACGTGACGGAGGCCGCGCGGGAGATGGGCTTTTCGATGGCGGACAGCCTTTGGCCGGCCGTCGTGCGCGAGGTTTCGGAAGAGGGCCGGCAATACAGTTACCCCTGCAACGTCAGCGTGGACATCCTGATGTACAACCGGAACATCTTTGACCGGCTCGGTGTGCCCTATCCGCAAGCGGGGATGACGTGGGCCGAATTCATGGCGTTGGCGCAACGGGTCACGACGCACAAGCGCCGCCACCGCGAAACAATCTACGGGGTCACGGGGCTGAGGTACCCTTGTTTCTTTGCGGCGTTGGGCGGCGAGTATTTTTCCGAGGACGGGACGCGGTTGTTGCTGACGGAGGAACCGTTGCGGACGGCGTTTCAGATGCATCATGACGCGGTGTTCCGGTATCGGATCATGCCGACGGCGCTGGACATGCGGACGATGGCGTCACAGGGCGGGTGGGGCACCGGGGCGATCAACCTGTTCGCCGACGGACGGTTCGCGATGCTGGTGTCGGGAAAATGGGTCTTGATCCGCCTGCGGGGCGCGCACGCGGACCAGACCAAGAAACTTCAACGCTGGACGGCGAGGGGCGGCGCGCCCGAAGCGGAGCGGCCGGCGGTTCTGCGGCTTGGCTCGGTCCCGCTGCCACACATGGCCGGCCATCCGCCGCGGTACTTGGTGAGGTCGCGTTCCGCGGTCATCAATCAGCGCAGTCCGCGCCGCCAGGCCGCATTGGCGTTTCTGCAATATCTGGCCAGCCCGGAGTATTCCCGGTTGATCAACGAAGGCGTGGATTCTCTGCCGGGCAATCCCCGGTATGCGTCGCTCGGCATTCGCGAGGGCGTGCCGGATCTGGCCGAATCGGAGATGCACCGCCACACGGTGGACTCGATGGCCTTTGGTCGTGTCTTCCGCCGCAGTCCGTTTCTCCTGGAATGGGACGTGACGCGGGTGCTGGATGGTCAGGTGGGACGGATGGAATCCAACCCGGCGATTCCCGTCGCGGATCTGCTGCGCGCGGCGCAGGAAGAACTGATCGCCCTGATGCAACGCAATCTGAACCGCGACGCCTCGTTGCGGCGGCGTTACCGTGAATTGACGGGCACCGACAACGTCGCCGAAGCGCATCGGCGGAGGAGTTGATGGCGACACGCCGCGAAACGCACCACCGCCGGGCGGCGCTGCTGTTTCTTGCGCCAAACTTCATCGGGTTTTGTTTGTTCGCGCTGGTGCCGTTGCTGTTGAGTTTCGCCGGCAGTTTCACGACGTGGAGCCTGCGCCCGTCCGTGCCGTTGCAGTTTGTGGGGCTGGCGAACTATGTCGAACTGTTTCGCGACCGGAACTTTTATTTTTACCTCTACAATACCGGCTACCTGATGCTGGCGATGCCGGTCTCGATCAGCGGCGCGCTGGCGCTGGCGGTCTGGCTCCATCAACGACTCCGGTTTCAACACCCGCGCCGCCACCGCCGTCTGGCCGTGGCGGCGGCCGGGGTGGCCGTCGCGGCGGCCGGCGGACTGTGGCTGAGCGGCTCGCCGAATCTGGCCTATCTCACCCTCGCGCTGGGCCTGATCAGCGCGCTGGGGTTTCAATTCGGGTCGGTGGCGTACCGGACCTTTTTCTACCTGCCGCACTTCACCGCCGGCGCGGCGACGATCATCCTCTGGAGCCAGCTCTACAATCCGCACTTCGGCCTGATCAACCAGACGCTGCGCCACATCGGCGACCTGTTCGGGTGGGACCTGCCGCAACCGGGCTGGCTGACGAGCACGAAATCGCTGCTCGGTTTTCTGCCGTTGCCGGCGCACTTCAACAACGGCGGGTTCGGTCTCGGCGCGCGCGAAGCGATCATGTTGATGGGCATCTGGGGGGCCATCGGCGGCAACACGATGTTGCTGTACCTGGCCGGCCTCGCCAACATCCCGCCCGAACTCTACGAGGCGGCCGACATGGACGGCGCCCGGCCGTGGCAGCGGTTCTGGCACATCACATTTCCGCAGTTGGCTCCGACGACGTTTTTCGTGGTGATCATGGGAGTGATTGGCGGGTTGCAGGGCGGGTTTGAACAGGCGCGTTTGATGACCGGCGGCGGGCCGGCCGGCATCACCACCACCGTCAGCTACTACATCTACACGCAGGGATTTGAGCGACTCGATCTGGGCTACGGCGCGGCGGTGGCGTGGGTGTTGTTCCTGTTGATCCTCGGCCTTACCCTGGTGAACTGGAGGTACGGCAGCCAGCGGCTGGGAGACTGAACGAATGTTGATCGGGCGGGAATTGAAAACGTTGCTGCGCCACGTCCTGCTGATCTGGCTGGCGATGGCCATGATCATCCCGTTTCTCTGGATGATCGGCGCCAGCTTCAAGCCGCCGAGCGAAGTGGAACGGGTCGCGTTGGTGCCGGAACAGCCGCAGCCGCAGAACTACGCGATCGTCCTGCGCCAGGCGCCCGACCCGTACACGCAGCGGCTGCTCGATCTGAATTTTCCCAAGTGGTATTTCAACAGCCTGTTCATAGCCGCCTGGGTCACGACGCTGCAGGTGCTGACCAGTTGCCTGGCGGCGTACGCGTTTGCGCGGATCGAATGGCGGGGGCGCAACCGGGTCTTTTTCCTCTATCTCAGCACGATGATGATTCCCGGCCTCGTGTTGATGCTGCCGAACTATCAGATCATGGTCTCGCTCGGTTTGGTGAACACCTACCTCGGCCTGATCCTGCCGGCGGCGTTCAGCGCGTTCGGCACCTTCCTGATGCGGCAGTTCATGCTCGGCATTCCCCGGAGCTACGACGAAGCCGCCGAAATGGACGGCGCTCATCACCTGCAGATTTTCCTCGATGTGATCCTGCCCCTGGCGCGGCCGGGCATGGTCACGCTGACCATCTTCACCTTCCTCGGCAACTTCCAATCGTTCTTCTGGCCGCTGGTGATGATCAAGGACGACTACCTGCGAACCCTGCCGATCGGCTTGCTGAGTTTCTCCGGCCAGTACGGCCAGCAAACCGAATTGATCATGGCCGCCTCCGTCATGAACATCGTGCCGCTGATCATCCTGTTCGTGACGATGCAAAAACAACTCGTCGCCGGCATCCAACTCGGCGGCATCAAAGGCTGACCGTGGCGGCGTGGTGGTGGCGGAGGCTTGCCATTGCCCGGGCGAAATGCCAATCTGACGGCGATTCCCATGAGTGATTTTGACATCAAGCGCCTCGTCGCGGAGCGGCTCGGCGAGAATTATGAGTTGCATGAGAAGTATGTGAACCCGACGTTTGTAAAAGTCTTGCGAACGATCGGGTTCGACAAGGTGTACGCCCGCGCTCAGGGAGCGTATCTGTGGGACAAGGAGGGCAACCGCTACCTCGACATGCTCAGCGGGTTCGGCGTGTTCGGCATCGGGCGGAATCATCCCGCCGTGGCCAAAACGATCCGCGACGTGCTCGATCTGGATCTGCCGAACATGGTGCAGATGGACTGCTCGTTCCTCAGCGGACTGCTGGCCGAGGCGCTGGTTCGGCGCTGTCCGCCGCACCTGAACGCAGTCTTCTTCACCAACTCCGGCACGGAAGCCGTCGAAGCGGCCTTGAAATTTGCCCGCGCCGCCACCGGCCGCAGCAAGCTGGCGTATCTCGACCACGGCTGGCACGGGCTTTCGATGGGGTCGCTTTCAATCATGGGCAATGAGGAATTCCGCGAGGGGTTCGGCGATTTGCTCGAAGGCGTGCAGGTGCCCTACGGCGATCTGGCGGCGCTTGAGCGCGCCTTGTCCGGCCGCGATGTGGCGGTGTTCGCCGTCGAATGCATCCAGGGCAAGGGCGTGCGGGTGCCGGCCGACGGCTTTCTGCCGGCGGCGCAGGAAATTTGCCGCAAGTATGGCACGTTGTTTTTTTGCGACGAGGTCCAGACCGGCTACGGTCGGACAGGGAAGTTTTTCGCGTTTGAGCACTGGGGGCTGGAACCGGATTTGATTTCGACGAGCAAGGCGCTCAGCGGCGGCTATGTGCCGGTCGGGGCGATGATCACGCGGCGCGCGATTTACCAGAAGGTCTATCACCGGATGGACCGGTGTTTTGTCCACTCGTCGAGTTTCGGCCGCAACAACCTGGGCATGGCCGTGGGGCTGGCGACGCTGCACATCCTCGAGACGGAAAAGCTGGTGGAACGCGCCGCAACGCAGGGCGAGAAACTGATGGCGGCCATCAACGCGTTGCGGGCGAAACACGAAGTCCTGCTCGAAGCGCGCGGCAAAGGCTTGATGATCGGAATCGAGTTCCAGGAACCCAGAAGTCTGAAACTGAAGATGGCGTGGAAGATGATCCACGCGGCCAACGACGGATTGTTCGCGCAGATGATCGTGATGCCGTTGTTGCAGAAGCACCGGATCATCACGCAGGTCAGCGGCAACCATGGCGACGTGATTCGGGTGTTGCCGCCGTTTGTGATTTCGGATGAGGACATCGGGTACTTCGTGGGGGCGCTGGACGACGTGCTGAGCGACTGCCACAAGTTACCGGGACCGATGTGGGATCTGGGCGCCAACCTGGTGAAGGCCGCGCTGGCCAATCAGCGCAGCCAGCCAGCCGCGCCGGTCGCCGCCCGCGCCTGACGGCGCCGCATCTCCCGGCCAGAAGATCATGGCGATTCGACAACGGTACCTGCGCGGGCTGAGCAACGCCCTTTGCCGGCAGCCGTGGATGTTTCTGCTCGGCGCGATCCTGCTCGCCGCGGCGGCGGTGGGGGTGACGGCGTGGCGGCTGGAATTCAAGACCAGCCGCAACGACCTGATCGGGCGCGACAGCGACTACTGGCGTCACTTCAGCGAGTACGCCCGCGAATTTGGCGCCGAGGAAGATTACATCGTCGTGGCCGAAGGCCCGCAACCGGAACGCAACCGCCAGGCCGTGGATGCGTTCGTCGCCGCGCTGCTGGCGCCGGCCAACAACCCGCACCCGCGCGACCACCGCGCGGCGCAGTCGTTCACGGTGGACGACGTGTATTACCACGTGGATTTCCGCGCGCTGGAACCGTGGTTTCTCTATTACCTGACCACGGCCGAGCTGGCGCAAATCCGCGATACCATCGGCGACTTCAAACAACTGGTCGCCTTCCTGCAACAGCGGCCGAAGCTCGACACGTTTTTCGATGCGATGAACCAGATGCTGGCGCACATGGAGACCACGCCGGTCGAGCAGCGCGGACCGATGCTGGCCTTCCTGCCGACGATCACCGGCATCCTCGAGCCGATGAGCCGGGGACCGGCCCAGCCGACCGGCCCCGGACTGCTCTCGCCGTGGGCGACGGCCTTCTTCAGCGAGGAGATGGTCGGCGCGGCGCGCGAAGAGATGCGCTGGAATGGCTACCAGGTCTTTCACAACGGCGAGATGTACATCGCGCTCGTCCATCCCCGCCGCGGCGGCGACACGCTCGCCCGCCAAACGGCCACCGTGCCGAAGTTGCGGCGCATCATCGCCGAGGTGCAGCCCCGGTTCCCGGAGGTGACGTTGAGCCTGACCGGGGAGATCGTGCTCGATTTCGACGAGATGCGGCACTCGCAACACGACGCGACGAAGGCCACCGTGGTGACGCTGGTCTTGTGCGGGCTGATTTTTGTGTTTGGATTTCACGAGTGGATTCGGCCGCTGCTGGCGACGTTCGGCATCCTGCTCGTCGTCGCGCTCAGCCTCGGCTGGGCGACGGTGAGCGTGGGGCATTTGAACCTGATCACGATCACCTTCGCCGTGATGATCATCGGGCTGGGCATTGATCTGAGCATCCAGTTCATTGCCCGGTACGAGGAGGAGTTGAATCGCGGCGCGACGCGCGTGGATGCCGTCGCCCGCGCCATCGAGCATACCGGGCCGAGCATTGTCACGGCGGCGCTGACGAACGCGGCGGCGTTTTTCGCGATGAGCTTGAGCGGGTTTCGCGGCGTGACGGAATTGGGAATCATCGCCGGCGGCGGAATGATTCTGGCGATGGCGGTGACGATGCTGGTGCTGCCGGCGTTGCTGCTGGTGGCGCGGCGCAAACAGGAATCCACCCACATCCCCGCCCAGGCCGCGGCCAGCCGGGCGGAGCAGGCCTTGTTGCGGCGGCCGGGGATTACGCTCGCGGTCTGCGCGACCGTCACCGCGGTGGCGCTGTACGGCGCGTGGCGGGTCAAATTCGCCTACAACGTGCTCGACCTCCAGTCGCGCGGCCTCGAATCGGTTGAGACGGAGTTGCGGTTGTTGCAGGCGGACGCGGAATCCACGATTTTTGGATCCGTGGTCTGCGAGACGTTCGCCGAGACGCGGGCGTTGCATCACCAGCTCGCCGCCTTGCCGACCGTGGCGACGGTGCACAGCATCGCCGAGTTGATTCCCGAGGATGCGGAAGAAAAGATGGTCATTCTCCGCGAGATCCAGGCAAAACTGGGCGACGTGCGATTCACCGTGCCCGCCCCGGCGGAGGAGGATGCGGAGGCGGTGTTGCGGTCGCTGGCCAGCCTGCGGCTGCGGGCCAGCCAGCTCGCCCGCCACGCGGCTGGCGACCCGCGGGCGCAGGCCGTGTTGACGAAACTGGCCGAGGCGGCGCGGGAGGCTCGGACGCGGTTGAGCGAGGCGGAGCCGGCGGCCCGGGCGAAGTGGCTGGCGGAATACGAGCGGCAATTTTTTGCGGACCTCGAATCGCAGTTGCAGTTGATTGCCCGCCAGAACGTGACGCGCCCGATGCAACTCGAAGACGTGCCGGCGGAGGTGCGGCGGATGTTGATCGGGCAATCCGGCAAGTTTCTGATCCGGGTGTTTCCCCGGGAGAACATCTGGGAACGCGAACCGCTCGCGCGTTTCGTGCGCGACCTGCAGCGGGTCGCGCCGAAGGTGACCGGCACGCCGCTGGGGTTGTTCGAGTTTGTGGAGTTGCTCAAGCGCGGCTACCGCAACGCGGCGTTGTGGGCGTTGCTGGTCATCACGATCATGATTTACGCGGATTTTCGCGGTTGCGGGGCGACCGTGCTGACGATTGTGCCGTTGCTGGTCGGGATGGCGTGGATGCTCGGCGGGATGGTGCTGCTGGACATCCCGTTCAACCCGGCCAACATCATGACGCTGCCGCTGATCGTGGGCATTGGCGTGGCGTACGGGATTTATGTGGTGCAACGCTACCGGGAAACCGGCGAGGCGACGTTCTGGGGCAAGAGCACCGGTCGCGCCGTGATTCTGTCCGGTCTGACGACGATTGTCGCGTTCGCCAGCCTGATCTTCGGCGTCCATCGCGGCATCCGCAGTCTCGGCGTGGTCATGAGCCTCGGCGTGACGGCCTGTCTGGTCGCGGCGATGACGCTGTTGCCGGCCTTGCTGGAAGTGGCGCGGCGCAAGGGCTGGAAAGTCTGACGCGCCGCCGGTCAGGGCCGGAACGTCCACCTGTCGCTCTGGCCGAAAAAGGCGATCGGGTTGCGGAAGACGAGTTGTTCGATCAGGTCGCGCGAGAGGTTGCGGCGGAGCAGTTCCCGCACAAGTTTCGGAACGTTGAGCGGGTCGGACGGTCCCCAATCACAGGCGCTGTTGACCAGCAAGCGGTCCACGCCGTACTGCTCGACGATGTTGGCGGCGCGTTCGACGCTGAGTTTGGTGACCGGGTAGATGCTCATCCCGCGCCAGTACTTCGTGCCGGCATAGAGCGGCATGGTTTCCTCGGTGTTGTGATCAAGCAACACCCGGTCGGGATTCATCTGCTCGTCGGCCACCACCCGCAAGGTGCGTTCGGTACCCTGCTTTTTGAACTGGTGCGGCAGATGCACCAACACCGGCATGTCGAACCGTTTCGCGAGCTTGAGCTGGGCGCGGATTGCCGCTTCCTCCTCGTCCGTCTGCCGGTCAAATCCGATCTCGCCGATGGCCACCACGGTTTCGCGGCGGCAAAACCGCTCGACCACCGGCAACACGTCTCTGGTCAGTGGCACGTTGTTGGCCTCGCGCGGGTTCATCGCGATGCAGGTGAAATGCTCGATCCCGTAGTTCTTTGCCCGCTGGGTCTCCCACGTGATCATCAACTCGAAGTAATCCACGAACGTCCCGGCATTCGTGCGCGGCGCGCCGAGCCAGAACGCCGGCTCGACAACCGCCTCGATGCCGGCCAGCGCCATTCGCTCGTAATCGTCCGTGACGCGGGCGATCATGTGCGCGTGCGGCTCGATGATTCTCATGCCGGTGCCTCCAGTTGGCGGAGATAATCAAACGTGTAGATGCCCGACGCATGACCGTCGCCCCACGTCGGTTGAATCGCGTATCCGCCGACATATTGCCAACCCCGCAACTCGAAGCTGGCCGGGGTGTAGTGCTGCGGCAGCGGGGCGGCGGCGACGAGAATGTTGGCTTCCCCCTTGCAAGCCGCGCACGGACAAGCCTGCCGCAGGCGCGTCAACTCCACCAACGTATCCCGCCCATCCTCCCACGCGATCGCCAGAAGGTTGTTGACGGTGTCAATCCGGGTCGGCTTCATCGAACGCGCGCATCGTAGAGGGCTTCGCCACCCCTGTCAACGCATCCGCCGCAACCGCGCGTTATTCAATCGCGAAGCTGGCGCTGACAACGGCGGTGACTTTCTTTTCCCACGACGCCGTGTCATTGACGCCGTAGTCGCTGACGTCCGTGGAAGTCACCGGGGTGATCTGGAACACGCCCATCCGCGCCGACCGCAACAACCCGATCCGATTCCCGGCCGCCCGCGCCATCTGCTCGGCGCGTTGCTTCGCATTCTCGGTCGCCCGCGCCAGCATCTCCACTTTCAACCCGTCCAGGTTGCGGTAGAAGTACGAGGGCGCGGCGGAGACGATTTCGATCCCCTGCTCCATCAGGCCCGTGACTTCCCGCGAGACCCGCGTGATACCGGCCACGTTCAGGGAGTTGACGGCCACCGTCTGGCTTAGGGCATACTCGATGAATTCATCCGTGTCATTGCCGTACTGGTCGCGCCGGTACCGACGTTGCACCGCGACCGCATACACCGTCAATTCCGACTCCGCGACGCCTTGTTCGAGCAGATACTTCCGCAACGCGCCAAACTGCGCGCCCAGTTGTTGCGACGCGTTCACCAGGTCCGGATCGCGGACGGTGACGGTCGCGCTCCAGTTGATCCAATCGCTGGTGATCTGCTGATTCGCCGAGCCGGTGACCGTGATGACTTCTTTGGTCAGCCTGGTGACGCGCAAAAACGCCTGCGCGAGGATGACGCTGGCGCCGATGGTGGCGACGCCGATGCAAACACCGAGAATGATGATCTGAGAATGGCGCAAAACGCGGGTATCCATACAAACCTCCATGCTTCTGAATCGAACCGGGCCACGCGCCGACGGACGCGGACATTCCGCGCCGTTCCCGTGGCAACCGGTTCCGGCGGCAGAAGCGCCGCCGGTAACGACCTCCTTGTGCCCCGCCCATACCACCGCTTCGACACGCCGTCAACCCGCCGCGCGCCCGGTGCAAAAAGCCCCCGCGTTTACTCCCGCGGGGGTCTCAGCTTACGAGGAGGCTTGGTAGGATTTTTGGCGACGAGTTGACGGGGTGGTCGTCGCGCGAGGCGTGCGATGTATCTCCGCAGGGCATGGCGACCACGTGACAATGCGGTCGCAGTTCGGAAAAGTTTAACCCCTCCCCGCTTGCGCGGGGAGGGGTTCAGCTTCCGACGGGATGAGGCAGGACTTTGGCAACGGTGCGCTTCAGATTACGAGCACCAGCTCGCAGCACCGTCACGCGCAGCGCCTCATCCAAAACCATGTGCCGTGCCAAGCCGGCCTCCGGTCGAAATCACAGGGTTTTTCGCGGGGCGCGAGCGGCGACTGTCAACGGAAGTTGAGCAGGGTGGTCAATCCGCGACAGCCACGCGGCTGCCGCGAGTCGGCCCGGTCGTTTGTCGCTTGAGAACGACCGGGAATTGCCGGTACGATGCCCGCGATGGCGCGGTACTTGATCCGGCGAACGGTCGCGCTGGTGGCGGCGCTGTTTGTCTCCAGTGTCGCCACCTTTCTGCTCGTGCGGATGGTGCCCGGTGATCCGGCGCGGTTGCGGGTGAAGAATCCCACCCCGGCAAATTTGGCGGCGATCAACCACCGGCTGGGTCTGGATCGTCCCGTGCCGGTGCAATACGTTCTGTTTCTGAAAAACGCGCTGGGCGCCGGCAGCCTCGGCGAGTCCATCGTGACCGGGCGCGACGTGAAGGAGGACCTGGCCCGCACGTGGCCGGCCACGGTCAAGCTCGCGCTCGCGGCGATGGCGATCGCGACGGTCAGCGGCGTGGGCTTGGGACTGTTTGCCGCGCGTCACGCGGGCACCTGGAAGGACGCCGTTGCTTCCGCCATCAGTCTGGTCGGGATCAGCGTGCCGGTATTCTGGCTGGGGATGCTGGCGATCCTCGTCTTCTGCCTGTGGCTCGGCTGGCTGCCGGTCAGCGACCATCTGCTGTTGCCGGCGGCCGTGCTGGCGACCATTCCGGCGGCGTTCCTGGCGCGCGTGACGCGGACGACGGTCGGGGCGGCGTTGCGGAAGGATTTTATTCGCACCGCCCGCGCCAAAGGTTGTCACGAACCGACCGTGCTCTACCGGCATGCCGGCCGGGTGGCCTGCGGGCCGGTGGTGAACATGGCCGGCGTGCAATTCGGCTACCTGCTGGGCGGCGCGGTGTTGACGGAGACGGTGTTCGCCTGGCCGGGCATCGGCCGGTATCTGGCGAGCGCGGTGCTGGCGCGGGACTACCCGGCGGTTCAAGGCGCGCTGCTGGTTTTGGTGACGCTGGTGATCGCGGTGAATTTCGTGGCGGATGTCGGCCACCATGTTCTCGACCCGAGGTTGCGCCAGCCATGAAGTGGATCGGCGCCGGGATGTTGCTGGTGGTCGTGGGGCTGGCGGTGTTCGCGCCGCTGCTCGCGCGGCATGAACCCACGGCGCAACCCTACCGGCACCTGGCGTGGAGCGCGCCATCGCGACGACATCCGCTCGGAGTGGACGCGGTCGGACGCGACGTGCTGACGCGGCTGGCCTACGGCGCGCGGACCACGCTGGGCATTGCTCTCGGCGCCACGGCGCTGGCGGTGATCGGCGGCACGATGCTCGGGGCGGCGGCGGCCACGTGGCGCGGGTGGTTCGAGACGGTCGTGGTGTATGGGACGGATTTCTTGCTGGCCTTCCCGACGATGTTGCTGGGACTGGTCGTGCTGACGGTGTTGACGCCGTCGCCGGCCAGCGTGGCGGTGGCGGTCGCAGTGGCGTCCCTGCCGGCGGTGATCCGACAAGTCCGGGCCGCGTACCGCTCGGAACAAGCCAAGGCGTATGTCACCGCGGCGCGCGCCTGCGGAGCCGGACGGTGGCGGGTGGCGGTGGTGGAGATTCTGCCGAACTGCGGGCCGGTGCTGGGCGGGCTGACGACGTTGACACTGGGCAGCGCGGTGTTGGAGGCGGCGGGGCTGGCGTTCCTCGGTCTGGCCGGTCAGCCGGACGTACCGGAATGGGGCGCGATGTTGCGGGAGGAGCGCAGTCTGCACGTGCTGCAAACGGCGCCGTGGCTGGTCGTCGCGCCGGGCGTGGCGATTGCGTGGACGGTGCTGGCGTTTCACTTGATCAGCGACGGACTGACGACGCGCGAGTGATTACTGGCCTTTGAGCTTGGGTTCCACCAGCGTCTCGACGGACGGGGGGCCAAACCAATCCCGGTACTCCGCCGTGTCGCGGACGGTGGCCAGGTCGGGGTCGGTCTGAATGCCGGCGCGGAAAACGCCGTTGGTGTCGTGATCGAGACACTGGCGCAGATGGCGCAGGGCGCTGGCCGGTTGGTTCAGCAACGCGTAAGCGCAGGCGAGGTTGTAACGGGATTCGAGCCGGTCGGGACTGAGTTCGAGGGCGCTTTGGAACCGCTCGACGGCCAGCCGCAAGTGCATGGAGTTGCGATCGAGTTGTCCCAGGCGCAACAGGGCGATGCCCCAGTGATCGTAAATCTCCGGCAGATTCGTCAGATTCTCGACCTTGCGGGTGGCTTCAAAATGCGTCAGCGCCTCGCGCAGGTGCGTTCGTTTTTCGGTCGGCGGGCTTGCTTCGGCCAGTTGCAGCAGCAGCGAGCCGAATTGGGACGAGAGGCGGGCGCGCTGGCCGGTAAACGGGGCGTCGCGCAACGCCTGGGTGAAGGCTTCCCGCGCTTCGCGCAAGAGGGCGACGCGCTGCGCGGCGTTGGTGGCCAGCCGGGCGGCGGTGGTGCCGAGGAACAGCGCGCGCTGTTCGTGGACGGCGACATCGGCTTGCGGCTGGGCGGCGGCGATCGCGAAGCGTTCGCGAGCCTGCTCGGCCAGGAGCCGGACGTCGGCCGGGTGAGAGGTCGCGTAGAGGAGGCGGACGAGGCTGATGGCCCAGAGGAAATTTGCGCGGGTGTTGCCCGGCTGCTTTTCAACCGCGGCCCGATAATGGGCGATGGCGTCTTGCCAAAGCGCGACGGCGCGGGCCAGATCATTGGTCAGCGATTCGGCTTCGCGTTGGAGCGCCGCGCCGGTGTTGGTCAGTTGGTTGGCTTGAACGGCGGCCAGTCCGGCCCGGGCGGCGGCGGCCCGCGCCCGGTACTCCGGCAGGGCGCGCACGGCGACGAGATCGGCGTCCTGTTCGGCGCTGGCAAAAAAAACGAGTTGGGGATCGTGGTCGAAACAGTGAGTGAGTTTCTTCATCGCCTCCGCGTGGCGCCCCAGCAACGCGAGGACACAAGCCAGCTTGTACGACACCACCGGGTCCTGGGGCGCCCGCTCGTGCGCCGCCTCAAAACGGGTGACGGCTTCGGTCAGCAAGGCCGGATCGGACTCCTGCCGGTACAGTTGCATCAGGACGTAGCCCCAACCCCGATAGGCGGTGGTGTCGCCCGCCTTCGGGTCGGCCTGCGCCATGGCTTCGTAGTGTTCGCGGCTGACCCGCAGCAGCGGCACGCGCTCGGCAACGTTGGTGGTCTGGTCGCTCAACAGGGCAAAACAATGCCCCAACAGAGCATGCGCCCCGGCCGCCGACGCGCCGGGTGGAGTGCGACGCAAGGCCGCTTCCAACGCGGTCCGAGCCTCTTCCAACAAGGCCCGCCGCTCCCCCGGCTCGGTCAACTCGGCCAACTCGCGCGCGATCAAAAAATTGCCCCAGTGTTGCTCCGCGCGGGCATCGGCGTTCGGACAGGCCGCGGCGACTCGAATGCGTTCCCGGGCTTCGCGGACGAGCGCGGTGCGGGCGGTGCGGTTGGTTTCCAACTCGGCCAGTTGCATCAGGCCAATGCCCCACATGGATTGGGCGGGGTAAAACTGCGGATCGGCTTCGACGGCCACCCGGTAGCGTCCGATCGCCTGTTTCAAAAGCTCCACGGCGACCGACCCGGAGGCAGTGGCTTCCGCCTGCCGATGGTACGCCAGCCCCTCGGCAAAGGCCTCCTCCGCGCGCGTGGCGCCGCGCGCCGGCAGACACGCCATCCACCCGCCCACCACCAGCATCCATACGGTGATCCACTCGCGACTGTTCACAGGCGAGATTCTATGGCGAGGCGGTCGGGAAAGCAAATCAGCGGCGGGTTTTTGATTTGACCCATCGCCCCGCCTCTGGCAGAAAATCTCGCGTCACGGGCGGCGGCGTCACGGCGACGTCGCGCCCTTCAACCGCAGTAGCTTTTCGAGGAGGAGGTCGCATGAACAAGGCCGAGTTAGTCAATCTCGTGCAGAAGGAATTGGGCAAAGACGTCAGCAAAGCCGCGGCCGAACGCGCGTTGAACGCGGTGTTGGCCGGCATCCAACGCGGCGTGAAATCCGGATCGCCGGTGCAGTTGGTGGGCTTCGGCACGTTTCGCATGAGCAAGCGACCGGCGCGCATGGGACGCAACCCGAAGACGGGCGAGCCGATTCAGATTCGCGCCTCCAAGACGGTCCGCTTCTCGGCGGGTACCGGCTTGAAGCAGAGCTTGTGATTCGAATTGATTGTTTCACGTGAAGGGGCGACCGCCGGGTCGCCCCTTTTGCTTGATGGGTCCGCGCCGCCGTTTAATCCCGCGGTTCGAGATCGTCGGCGGATCCGACGGACGCGCCGCACGGAATCACTCCCCCAAGCCGCCGCGGCCACGGGGTGAAACGCGCGGCATCCCGGCCACGCACCAGGTGAACGGAATCGTGCCGGCGCAACCCGCCAAAGTGATACGAGAATCGCAGACCGACCTGATAGGCGGCGTCGGTGTTGACTTCCGCGCCAACCGTCACGTCCCAGTCCGGGCTGAGCGAATAGGCCGCCTGCACGGCGAACACGGCTTCGTCCACGTCGCTGCCCTGCAGGCCGGCGCTGAGTTCCGTCACGAGGTCGTCGTTCCAGTCGTGCGTCCAAAACGCCCGCACTTCTTCCAGACATTCGGCGCAGGCTCCTTCGCGGCGGTCCTCGCGCAGGCCGATCGAGCCGGTCACTCCGACGGCGTCGCGGTCGGTGATGGTCGTGCCGAGAATCGGTCGCAACGCCAACACATCGGCCCGCTGGGTCGTGCGGAAGTAATCGAGCAACAACGCCGCCGCCGCTTGTTGCTCGCCAAATGACGGTAGGCGGCGCGCGAAGATACCGGCCGTGGCGCCCCATTCATCGTGCCCTTCGCGCACGGTGTAGTCCGCGCCGATTTGCAACCCCAACCCCACATCATCAGGAGCGGAATCGTGATTGAGCGGAATGCCCCAGTTGAACCCGACCACACCGTAGCCGGTCGCGTCGTCGCCCGGTGACT
>CAZHLM010000005.1:15511-60793 GCA_964533295.1 uncultured Verrucomicrobiota bacterium | reverse complement strand
ATGCCCCAGTTGAACCCGACCACACCGTAGCCGGTCGCGTCGTCGCCCGGTGACTCTCGGCCACCGCCACCGACGGCGAGGAACAGATTATCCGTTGGCTCGGCCGGCTTCGCCTCGGTGGCCAGATAACACGCCACCGCAATGCTCCCAATAATCACACCATAACTTGTCGAGGTCATATGCACCGTTACCCTGTACCGAGACAGCCCGGGCAGTTGCACGCCGGATGCCGGATTAGCCACGGTTTGGTTACCGCCCGTCAAGTTTCACCGCATCAAGCAGTTCGGTTTCCGTTCCGGCCCGTTCGCAGCCGCGCGAGTGTTCGGGTTACCAGACAATTGAACGGCATCCTGTCTGAACAGGTGGACAGAGGGTCGTTGCAAAACTGCGGGTCTTGCGCTGGCAGCGATTCTTTTGTCATAGTCAGCGGCACGGGTTGCCATGATTCCCATCTCGATTTCTGATCCGATCAACGCCCAAATCCTCGCCGTGTCAGAGGACCGCTTGCATGGGTTTCAACCCGACCCGCTCGGCGAGATTGCCCGTCAGGCCGATCTGCCGCTCGACACGGTCATCACGCGGATTCGCGCGATGCTGGCGGCCGGGACGATCCGCCGCGTGCGGCAGACGTTGCTGGCCACCCATCTCGCTCAAGGCGCGTTGGTGGCGTGGCAGGTGCCGGAGGAAAAACTGGCCGCGGCGTTCGACTGGATGTTCCAGCGCGATCCGTTCTCCGGTCATGTGGTCATCCGCACCACCGATGCCGGGCCGACGAAGTACCGGCTGTGGACAACGTTGAAGGTGCCGCAGGGCTTTTCGATGACGCGGCATTGCGAGTTTCTCTGCGAACAAACCGGCGCGCAGCGGTTCGTGCTGCTGCCGGCCAAGAAACTTTTCGTCCTCGGCGTCGGCCACATTCGCCGCCGCGGGCTGGAGCCGGGCAGCCGCGCCAACGTGCCGGCGGAGGTGCAGGATGTCGCCCTGACGGAGTTAAGCGAGCGGGAGTGGCGGGTGTTGACGGCGTTGAAGCGGGAGTTTGCGCCCGAGGAGTTGGTGCCGGATTTGTGGGACGCCCGCGCCCGCGAAGCTGGCGTGTCGCGGGAGGAGTTTCTGACCGTCGCCGCGGCGCTGGATGCCCGGCGGATCATCGGGCGGTTCTCGACGTTTCTCGAACACGTCAAACCGCTGGCCAGCGGCGAACAGGTCACCCGCTACAACGCGCTGTTTCATTGGGCCGTGCCGCCCGGCCGCGAGGTGGAGGCCGGGCGCGAAGTCGGCCGCCACCACATCATGACGCACGCCTACTGGCGCGAAGCGGGGCCGGAGTTTCACCACGTCAACATCATGGGCGTTGCGCACGGCACGGACAAAGCGCTGTTGCTGGCGCACAAGGCGGCCATTGACGCGCATCTGCGCGAGGCCGGGATCGAGGTGCGGTACACGAACGTGTTCTGGGGCGGGCGCAGCGAAATCAAACCGAGCGAGATTTCCCCGGTCGCCTACCGGGCGTGGGCGCAAAAAGTGGGTTTGGCCGTATGAAGATCGCGTTGCTCGAAGTGCGCGCCGAGGAGGAAAGCTATCTGCGCGCGCGACTGGCGGCGCATCACGAGCTGGTCACGACGCTGGCAGCGGACGCGGAGGTGATCTCGCCGTTTATCTACACCAAACTGACCGCCGCCGTCCTGGCCGGTCTGCCGCGCTTGAAACTGATTGCCACCCGCTCGACCGGCTACGACCACATTGACCTGGCGGAATGCCGGCGGCGCGCGATCACCGTCTGCAACGTGCCGGCCTACGGCGAAAACACGGTCGCCGAGCACACGTTCGCGCTGATTCTTGCCCTGTCGCGCAAGGTGCATGAAGCGTTCGTGCGCGTGCGGGCCGGCAACTTTTCGCTCGAAGGATTGCGCGGGTTTGATCTGAAAGGCAAAACGATCGGCGTGGTCGGTTGCGGACGGATCGGGTTGCACGTGATCCGCATCGCCCGCGGTTTCGGGATGACCGTGCTCGTCTGCGACGCGCGGCAGGACAGTTTCTGGGCGGAAGTGCTGGGGTTTTCCTACACCTCGTTGCCGGAGTTGTTGAGCCGCGCCGACATCATTTCGCTGCACGTGCCCTACACGCCCCAAACCCATCACCTGATTCACCCCGGCAACATCGGCCAGATCAAACGCGGCGCGATCCTGATCAACACCGCCCGCGGCGGGCTGGTGGACACCGCGGCGCTGTTGCGGGCGCTCGACGAGGGCATTCTGGCGGGTGCCGGGCTGGATGTGCTGGAAGGCGAAGAGGCGATCCTCGAAGACAGCGCTCTGCTCGACGACAAGACCAATCCGGAAGCGCTCCGTCGCGCGATCCAGAATCATCTGATCCTGAAAAAACCCAACGTCGTCTTTACGCCGCACAACGCCTTCAACAGCCAGGAAGCGCTGCAGCGCATCCTCGACACGACCGTCGCCAACATCACCGCCTTCGCCGCCGGCCAGCCGCAAAACGTCGTTCGCACATCATGAACACGTTGCCCAGGCCTGCGCGTTCGTGGTGGCGAAGAGATGTGGCGGTGGATATCCTGACGTTGACGGCCTTGTTGGTGCTCGCCTTCTTTTGGTGGATTTCCGGCACACCGGAATTTGCGGCCAACCTGCCCCAAGATGCCGTTGATTTTGCCGTGCCGGCGGCAAACTTTGCCGGACGAGGGCGGTTGGTTCACGACCTGTACGGACAGGAGCATCCCCCCGCGCATCCACCGGGCTTGCCACTGATGTTGGCTCCTGCCTATGCGATCTTCGGCCCGATGTTGGGGAACGGGATTTACGTCATTCAGTTCTGCGCGGCCGCGGCGATTGTGTTCGTGTATGGGACAGGGCGAAGATTGGGGAGTCGTCGATTGGCAATTCTGGCGAGCCTGTTTCTGATTTTTCATTACGGTTTTTGGCAGTACTCGCAGAAGATCATGAGTGAAGTTCCCACGGCTGCCATGAGTGCTGGTTTGTTGTGGTTATTGCTTTTGCGGGATCACCAGCCGTTGCGCTGGCCAGTCGCCATGTTGCTGGGAGGTCTCGTGGGATGGGCGGTGTGGATTCGGTATGACAATCTGCTGCTGGGAGTCTCCCTGCTGGCGGTCGTGCTGGCGCAGCGTCCATTTCCACCGAGCCGCAGTTGGTTGGTGGCAATGGGTGCAGCCGCGTTGCTTGGGTTGACGCTGGCAACTTATCAGCACACGACGTTTGGTCGGCCGTGGCGGACTGGCTATCACTATTGGGGAAACGCGGGCCGGGAGCTCCCGCTTTTGGCAGCGCATAATCTTCGCACGACCGATTACCTGAAGGCGCGAGGGATGCCACCGGATTATGCCGGTGTGGTGGAGGGGAACGCGCATTTTTACGCGGTGGGATTGGCAGCGCAGTTTGATACGTCTCATGTTTTTGGCCACCCGGCGCATTGGTCGGGTGTGGACCGGCCTGTCTATCAGTCGCTGGCGGGCATTCGGACGGGGTTGGGATTGTTGGGATTGATGGTGGCGTTGTGGATGGCCTGGCGCAGCAAGCCGATGTGGACGGTAGCCGTTTGGACGTTGAGCACGGTTGCCGCCTGCGGTTTATTTTATGCGTTTTATTTTTGGCAGGAGGAGCGGTTTTTCATCAAGGCGGTGCCGGCGGTGGCGATTCTAAATGCGGTGGGAGCGGATTGGCTCCTCACGCGCGCGGCTCGTTACGGCAAACTTGCGAGCGCCACTGGCCTGGTCGGTGTCGCGGTGTTGTTGGGCGGGCTGGGTTTGTATTGTTGGCAACAGGGCTTTCCGTCGGGCGAGCGGACGTACACGTATCCCGCGCTGTCAGAAGCCTCGCGACAGATGGAGTCCGATGCGATCGTGGTGTCGAATTTCGGCGCCATTCGCTCGGAAGCGTTGTTGGTGCGCGGAACCTCAAGAGTGGGAATCCCACTGAACAATTACTTCCCGGCGATCTGCTATCCCGAAACGGATAACTCACCCGTGCGGCTGGAACCGTTTCAAGCGGGAGCGGAGCCTGAGAAACTCGCAGAGTTGGCGCGGTCTGGTCGGCCGGTCTACTTGGTCGTCGAGAACCCATGGACTGGTCAACCCCTGCCGGAACTGGCTGTATTCGAGCGGTATTTCCGGGTTTATGGGGTGGCGTTCACCATCGCGAAGGACGGCCGGGAACTTCCATATCTGATGCGGCTCAAGCTGAAGTTGCCCTCGTGATCGCTTGCTTCCAAATCGGGACGCGTTGTTTCAGCTCATCAATCAGGAATTGCGCGGCGGCAAACGCTTCGGCACGGTGACCGGCTTCGACGCGCACCAGCAGCGATGGTTCGCCCACCGGCACGGCGCCGAGCCGGTGGGCAACGTGGAGGCGGCGGATCGGGAAGCGCCCCTTCGTTTCGGCGATGAGTTTTTCAAACTGGTGTTGTGCCATCGGCCGGTAGGCTGTGTAGTCCAGCGCGGTAATCGGCTGACCGGCTTCCTCGGCGCGGACGATGCCCCAGAAGACCACCACCGCGCCAATCTCACCCGCGACGGGGCCGGGATCGGTCAACGGCCGATCGGTCAGCACCAACTCCGCGTCGCTGCCGCCCTGCACCGGCGGCATGAAGGCAACCACGTCGCCGTCGCGCAACGGCGCATCCCAGCGGGCAAACTCGACACCGACGGCGACCAGCGTGCTGGAGCGGGCGGCTTGCAACGCGGGAAACCGCGCAAAGGCATCCGCCACGGTCGCGCCGGGCGGCAGGTCGAGGGTTGTTTCGCAACAGCCGGCAAGCTGGCGGAAATGGCTGAAGAATTGAACGGTGACGTTCACGGCAGGGCGGCGAGCGCGGCGGGTTGCAGCGTCGCGACGTAGGGCAGGTTGCGGTAGCGTTCCCGGTAGTCGAGGCCGTAGCCGACAACGAATTGGTTGGGGATTTGGAACGCAACGTAGTCGGCGCGGAGGGTGGCGGGTCGGGCGACTTGTTTTTCGAGAAAGACGCAGGTTTTCAGGCTGCGCGGTTGCAGGGCGCTAACGAGGTCGCAGATGCGGCGGAGGGTGTGGCCGGTATCGAGAATGTCGTCCACCACCAGCACGTCGCGGTCGCGAACATCGAGCCGCAAGGCTTTCGTAATGGTGAACTCACCGCTCGGTTGAGTGGCGCCGTGGTAGCTGGAGACGCCGATGTTGTCGAGCCGCAGCGGAATCGGCAAACGCCGCAGCAGGTCGGCGACAAACATGACGCTGCCGGTCAGGACGCCGACGACAGTCAGGTCCTTGCCGGCA
Source organism: uncultured Verrucomicrobiota bacterium (assembly GCA_964533295.1). GTDB lineage: Bacteria > Verrucomicrobiota > Verrucomicrobiia > Palsa-1439 > Palsa-1439 > OMJI01. The sequence continues at coordinate 55,517 of CAZHLM010000005.1, read as the reverse complement.
TAATCACGTTGGATGGCCGCGGCCAGCTCGTCGAGCCGGGTTTGGATCTGGCTTTCGGTCAGCAGGATTTCCGCAATGTCGCCGCGCATCGGCAACGGATAGTACCGGGAAAAAATCCATTTGACTACCCCGGTTTGCCCCGGTAGGTTCGCCGCAGGTTCGGCACGTCGTAGCGCCGGATCCAATTAATTTCCCCCAATCAGTCCCAGCCCCAATTTTTACCGCAGCCATGAAACGAATCGGCCTGACAGGCGGCATCGCCACCGGCAAATCCACGGTCGCTCAACGCTGGGCGCGCCAGCCGGGCACGGTGTTGATTGACTCGGACCTGCTGGCCCACGAGGCCTACCGGCCCGGCACGGCGACGTATCAGGCGGTGCGGGAGATGTTTGGCGACGAGATTTTGCTGACCGACGGCACGTTGAACCGGCGGCGGCTCGGCGAGATTGTCTTTGCGGATGACCAGAAACGGCTGGCGCTGAATCATGTGGTCCATCCGGCCGTCCGCGAGATGTGGACGGCGCAGATGGAGACGCTGGCGCAAACGGGCCAGACGCAAACGGTGGTCGTGGCGATTCCGTTGTTGTTTGAGGTGGGCGCGCAAGATCAGTTTGACTGGGTGGTGGCGGTCGGGTGCAGCGAGGCGACCCAGTTGGCGCGGTTGCTGGCCAAGGGAATGACGGAGGCGCATGCGCGGGCGCGGATGCGGGCGCAATGGCCGTTGCAGACGAAACTGGACCGCGCCGATTTTGTGATTTGGAATGATGGGGAGTTGGCGTTGCTCGACGAGCAAGCCGACCTGGTGTGGAAGCAGATGCAGGAGTGATCCGTTATGCCGCGAGCGAAAAACGCTGCCAAAAAGAAACCGACCAGCGAGGACGCGCCGGTCCCGACAACGGCGGTCATGGAACCGCCGCCGCCGCCGACCGCCCCGGCCGTTCTACCGGCCAATGAACCCACGCCCGCCGCGCCGCCAGCCGAGACGCCCCCGCCCGCGACGCCCAGCGAAACCCTGCACCTCGATCAGTTGCAGCAGATGGATGTCGCCGCGTTGCAGGACATGGCCCGCGACCGCGGCATTGAGAACGTCTCCACGCTGAAGAAACACGAGATCATCTTCGAGATTCTCAAGCAGAGCGCCGCCCGCAACGGCGTGATGTATGGCGAGGGCGTCCTGGAAATTCTGCCGGACGGTTTTGGATTTCTGCGCTCGCCGGCGTACAACTACCTGCCGTGCCCGGAAGACATTTATGTTTCGCCGTCGCAAATCCGCCGGTTTGAATTACAGACGGGGGATGTCGTCGCCGGCATGGTGCGACCGCCCAAAGACAAGGAACGGTTCTTCGCCCTGCTCAAGGTCGAGTCCATCAACAGGGACGATCCCGAGAAGGTCAAGGACAAGGTGCAGTTCGACAACCTGACCCCGGCGTTCCCGACGCAGCGTTTCATCCTCGAAACCAGGCCGGAAGAAATCAGCACCCGCGTGATGGATCTGTTCACGCCGATCGGCAAGGGCCAGCGCGGCCTGATCGTCGCCGCGCCGCGCACCGGCAAGACCATTCTGCTCCAGCGCATCGCCAACGCCATCGGCACCAACAACCCGGAAGCGATCATTATCATCCTGCTGATTGACGAACGACCGGAGGAGGTCACGGACTTCCGGCGCAGCGTCCAGGCCGAGATCATCTGCTCGACCTTCGACGAATCCCCCGAACGCCACGCGCAGGTGGCCGAGATGGTGTTGGAAAAGGCCAAGCGGCTGGTCGAACACAAAAAGGATGTCGTCATCCTGCTCGATTCCATCACGCGCCTGGCCCGCGCCTACAACGCGCTCGCCCCGCATTCCGGCAAGATTCTCTCCGGTGGCGTGGACGCCAACGCCCTGCACAAGCCGAAACGGTTTTTCGGGTCAGCCCGCAAAGTCGAGGAAGGCGGTTCACTGACGGTGATTGCCACGGCGCTGATCGAGACCGGCTCGCGGATGGACGACGTAATCTTCGAGGAGTTCAAGGGCACCGGCAACATGGAACTCGTCCTCGACCGGCATTTGGCGGAAAAGCGGATTTTCCCCGCGATCAACATCGAAAAATCCGGCACCCGCAAAGAGGATCTGCTCTACCACCCCGACGAACTCGACCGGATCTTCATCCTGCGCCGCGCCCTCGCCGGTGTGCCGCCCGCCGAGGCCATGGAACTGGTCATCGAGAAACTCAAGAAAACCCGCAGCAACCCCGAGTTCCTCCTCTCGATGAAGTTCTGAAGCCGAGTCCAACGGCGACCGCTCCGGCACCGGGCGCCCGTACGAGGAAAAACGTGGAGCCCAGGCGATTGTCCGGTATTCGCTGAGGTTGGGCCATGGATTGGTGCTGGCCATTTCACCGGTCACGACGTGGGTGGGCCTGTGCGTGTTGCCGGCGGCGAAGAGGTCGTTATTGGAAGAGTTGCCCGTGGCCGAGTTGGCCAGGACCCGGTTGCCGCTCCCCACGACCCGGATTCCCACATCGTTACCGGCCGCATGATGGTGCTCGATGCGATTCTCAAAGCTGCTCGCCAGGCTGTTTCCGCACGGTGCAACGGGCTTGGACATTGATCCCGCGCCCCCGTTGCGAGAGGCAACACAAGACTCCACCAGACTGTCGTCGTCAGTCGCAATCCCGTCACCCCCTTGCCGATGGCAAGGCAGCGTTGCACCGTGCCATTCTGGGTCAGGCCCGCGCCCGCTGGCCTGTTGCCAAACCGCGTGCTTCCCGTCAAAAACACCGTCCCTGCTCAATACAAACTCGGCCGCAATCGCCGCTTGACGGTCGGCGAAACTTTCACTACGGTCACGCCACGATTTGACTGCGGGGTGGAGCAGCCCGGTAGCTCGTCAGGCTCATAACCTGAAGGTCGTGGGTTCAAATCCCACCCCCGCTACCAATCGCAAGGCCCGGAACAACCGTTCCGGGCCTTGCTGTTTGTCCGATGACAAGCCGATCAGCCGTACTTGGCTTTCAGCGCGTGACCTTTCTTGGCGCTTTGGACGGCCAGGTCGAGGATGTGAATCGGGCGACGCGCCCACTCGCCGGTGATGACCAGTTTTTCGCCCTTCGTCAGGTGATCGGCGATGTTTTGGTAAAACCGCCGGCCTTCGGATTGCGGATTGGGATACCGGGTCACCGTGGTGGTGTTGCCGTTTTTGGTGATCAACTCGTTTTGGCTCCAATCGAGGATGTAGCTGCCTTTCGTGCCGGTAATTTCCAGCATGCCACGTTTCGCGTTGGCATCGATGTTTGTAATGGTCAGCGTGACCCACTGACCGGACTTGAACCGCACGACGGCAAATCCTTCGTCCTCGATCGTGTCGGCTTTCCACTTCGTCTGGCTGGCCCAGAAACCGGTCTTGGCGAAGCCGGTCACTTCCGTGACCGGTGCCGTGATCAGTTGCAGGCAGTACTCCAACAAGTGGCAACCCCAGTCATACAAGATCCCCCCGGAAATCGTCCGACTCGACCGCCACCAGTCGCCCGGTTTGCCGTAGCCGCCCATGTGCGCCTCGATCCGAACAATGTCGCCAAACACGCCGGCTTTTTGATGCTGCAACGCCTGCAAAATCCAGCCGTCCCAGTGACGATTGTGGTAGGTGGAGATGACGACGCGGTTCTTTTTGGCCGCGCCGATCATCGCGTCGCACTCGGCGGTGGTGATCGCCAGCGGTTTTTCGCAGACCACATGCCGCCCGGCCCGCAACGCCTCCAACGCCAGCGGCGCGTGCGTGTTGTGCGGCGTGATCAGCGTGATCAAGTTCACGTCCGACTTCCGCAACATCTCGGTCAACGACGGGTACGTTTTGATGCCGGGAAAGTCGGTCGTCGCCACCCGCAACCGTTCCGGGTCGATCTCCGCCACCGCCACCGGCGTCATCCCGGCCTGTTTCATCTCATTCAGATGCCACTTGCCCATGTTGAACGCTCCGCCGTACCCGACGACGCCAACCTTGATCTCCGCTGCTTGTTTGTACCGTTTCATGTTTCCTTTATGGGTTCCAACCGCACCGCGAACTGCCAGACGGCTGGTTTGAGTTGATGTTCTTCCCACGGACCCGGCCCGCAACTGGCGCTGCCGAGACCGTGATGTTGATGATCCAAATTCACCGTCAGAAAATCGCGCGGCGTCAGTTCGACGGTGTGCCGCGCTTTCTCCAAATCCTCGGTCGTGTACCGATGCACGCTGAAGTTCTCCACGCCGCTGGCGCGGAAGCCCCGGCCATCCGCGCCGATAAACTCCACCCAGCGAACATCGGTTCGATTGCCGTTCTCCTGCGGGAAAAGATACGGCGTGAACAACTCGTCCACCGTCGCCCGCCACCAGCCGAACCGCTGCGCCTGTTTGCTGTCGCGGTAGGCCTCGCCCGGCCCGCGACCAAACCACGCCACGCGGTCGCACGTGGCCGGGATGGTAAACTGCAAGCCGACCCGCGGCAGTGTGGCCGGGACGGCTCCCTGCGGCTCGACGCGCACCGCGATGGTAACCGCGCCATCGCCGGTGATGGTGTAGCGGTATTCGCCGGCGAACCCCCAGCTCCATTTCGGCGGCCCGATCCGCACCCGCGCCACCACCTGCGCCGTGTCCGCCGCCGGTTGACTGACGGTCACGCCATCGGTCCGGTGTTGCAATTGATCGAGCATCGCCTGCCGCCAGGCCGCCGCGTTGTCCCACGCCCGGTCGTTGTCGGTGGTCGCCCGCCAGAAATTCAATCGTGGCCCCGTGCGCAACCGCCCGTTCCAATCGGTGATGACGGCGCGCACCTTGTCGAACGTCAGCCGCAGGTTCGGCCCGGTAAGGTGCACGAGCGTGGCGGTGTCGCGCACCGCCAACGGCTCGACCGGTGGCGGACGCACGACCACCAGTTCCCCGTCGGTCGGACAGTCTTGTCCCCACGCCACTTCGTGACCGGCCGCGGCCCATGCGGTGTCGTGCGCCAGACGGGCGCTGAGCGTGAGAATACCGGGCCGCGTGGCCGGCAGGTCAATCTCGACCGTCTGGCGCGGCAGGACCACCGGCGTCGGCACGGTGCCCTGCTCCACCACCGCGCCGTTGGCTGTGACCGTCCACTCCAACCGCAAATGTTCCAGGCCAATGAAGTCGTAGCGGTTGGTGATGCGGGCGCGGCCGTTGACCATCTCGATGCCCACCGGCTCGATCACTTTCTTGTACTCGATCAGCCCGGGCGAGGGGCGCCGGTCCGGGAAGACCAGACCGTCGCAAACGAAATTGCTGTCGTTGGGCACATCGCCGAAGTCGCCGCCGTAGGCGAACCATTCGCGGCCATCGGCGGTGCGCTGACGGATGCCGTGGTCGCACCATTCCCAGACGCAACCGCCCATCAGCCGGTCGCTGCGGTAAATCAGGTCCCAATACTCGCGCAGGCCGCCCGGCCCGTTGCCCATGGCGTGGGCGTATTCGCAGAGGAAAAACGGCTTGCGAGTGTACTGCTCGGGCAACAGCTCCACCGTGCGATATTGTTGCTTGTCTTCGATCCGTTCCGTGCCGGCCATGATCTTCGCCAGAAAATCCGGGTGGCTGTACATGCGGCTGAAGACGTCGCTGATTTCCGCCAACAAATCGCCCTCGTAATGAATCGGCCGCGTCGGGTCCAGCGCGCGTGCCCGGGCGGCCATCGCGCGGTGGTTGCAGCCGAAATGCGATTCGTTGCCGAGCGACCACATCACCACGCAGGGATGGTTGCGGTCGCGGGCCACCATCCGCTCCATCCGATCCACACAGGCCGTTTCCCACGGCGGATCGTCAGCGGGATTACCGGCCCAATCCTTGTTGAAGCTGAATCCGTGCGTTTCCAGATCGCACTCGTCAACCACGTACAACCCGAACTCGTCGCACAGGTCGTAGAAGCGCGGGTCGTCGGGATAATGCGAGGTGCGCACCGCATTGATGTTGTGCTGCTTCATCAGGCGGACATCCTCGATCATCGCCGCCAACGGCACCGCCCGGCCATGATCCGGGTGCGATTCGTGGCGGTTGACCCCTTTCAATTTCACCGCCACGCCGTTGACGAGAAACCGGTCACCCTGAATTTCCACCGTCCGAAACCCCACCCGCTGCGGCACGACTTCCATGAGCTGCCCCTGCCGGTCTTTCAGCTTCACCAGCAAGGTGTACAGGTGCGGGTCTTCCGCCGACCACAACCGCCGCGGCCCGCTGTCGCCGAGCAACTCCGTCTCCACCACACCGTCGCCGACGATGTCGGTCTGCACGTCGAGTTCGCCCCACGCCGGCGCGTGCACACGGATGTCAGCGAGGTGCGTCGGGGGACGCGCCAGCAGATACACGTCGCGAAAGATACCGGACAACCACCACATGTCCTGGTCCTCGAGGTAGGTCCCATCCGACCACTGGCTGACGCGAACGGCAACGGTGTTGCGCCCCGGACGAACCACCGATGTGATGTCGAACTCCGCCGGCAACCGGCTGCCTTTGCTGAACCCAACAGCCTGATCGTTGACCCATACGTGAAACACCGAGTCCACGCCCTCAAACCGCAACCACACATGCAGCCCCGTCCACGCGGCCGGCAGGTCAAACTCCCGGTAGTAGCAGCCGGTCGGATTCTCCGTCGGCACGCGCGGCGAATCCACGGGAAACGGGTACATCACGTTGGTGTAATGCGGCCGGCCATGTCCGAGCATCTGCCAGTTGCTTGGGACGGGAATCGTGCCCCACGGCGTCGTCTCCCACGGCACCGCCGGCGCCTCCGCCACGGTCGGGAACAGTTGAAACCTCCACGGGCCGTTCAAGAGCTGAAACCACGGCGACTGTGTCCGATCCAACGTCCGCGCCCGCGCCTCGTCCGGGTACGGAATGAAATGTGCCCGCGGCGCCCGCCGACCGCGGCCGGGTACAGAAGGGTTTTCCCAGTCGTTCACGGTCGCTCAGAGATGATCATGACTGAGGAACCGCTCGGCATCAATCGCCGCCGCGCATCCGCTGCCGGCGGCGGTGATGGCTTGCCGGTAGGTGCGGTCCACGCAATCGCCGCAGGCGAACACGCCCGGCACGCTGGTCTGGGTGCCTTTTTTGCAGACGATGTAGCCGTCGTCGGCCAACTCGATGTGGCCGTGGAAAATCGCCGTGTTTGGCTGGTGGCCGATGGCGACAAACACCCCCGCGCAGGCCAGTTCACTGGTTTGGCCGGTCTTCACGTTCTTCAATTTCACCCCGGTCACCTTGTCCTGCTTCACGTCGTAAATGTCTTCGACCACCGAATCCCAGACGGGCGTGATTTTGGGATTGCCCAGCGCGCGCTCGGCCATGATTTTCGAGGCGCGCAATTCGTTGCGCCGATGCACCAGATACACCCGCGAGGCAAACCGCGTCAGATACGTCGCCTCTTCACAGGCGGAATCGCCGCCGCCCACGACCACCAACGGCTGGTTGCGAAACATCGGCAGCGCTCCATCGCACGTCGCGCAGTAGGTGACCCCTTTCTTTTCCAGCAACTCCTCGCTCTTCAAGCCCAGATGCCGGTGCGACGCCCCTGCGGCGATAATCACCGTCCGCGACTCGATGACATCCTCCTCCACCCACACCCGAAACGGCCGCTGGCCAAACTCCACTTTCGTCACCAACGCCCCGTAGTTCGTCCGCGTTCCGAACCGTTCGGCCTGCTTCTGCATCCGCATCATCAATTCGGTGCCGTCCACGCCTTCCGGGAATCCCGGAAAATTTTCCACAATGCTCGTCGTCGTCAGCAGCCCGCCCGGCTGCGCTCCCGTCAGCACGACCGGGTTCAAGTTCGCCCGCGCCGTGTACAACGCCGCCGTCCACCCCGCACAACCCGATCCAATGATGACCACGTTTTCCATGATGATGACAATCCTCGCTGAACCAAGATGCGGGACAGTAAGGGCAAGTTCCGAAACCGGTCAAGCGAGGACTACCGGCCTGGCCGCGGGCTGGGGTTGGCGTGTTTGATGCCTTCGCGACGGATGTCTTCGGCGAGGATGATCGCCCGCGCCACGTCGGCCAGCTTGCGGTTCTCGTTGCGGGCGGTCTTCTGCAACTTCAAGTACGCCGCCTCCTCGTCCATCCCCGTCTGGCGCATCAAAATGCCTTTGGCGCGCTCGACAACCTTGCGCGTCTCAAGCTGCTCGTTCAGTTGCTGGACTTTCTCTTCCTGCTGGCGCGACCGCGTGAAGTTGGCCAGCGCCAACTCGATCGCCGGTTTGATCTGTTGGGCGGTGAACGGTTTGACCAGATAGGCGTGGGCGCCCGCATTGGCCGCTTCACCACCCAGGCCGGACTCCGTGTGCGCGCTGAGGAAAATCAACGGCGTCGGCCGGCTGGCCTGGATCCGCCGCGCCGCCTCCAGCCCGTCCAGCTTCGGCATCCGAATGTCGAACAGAATCAGGTCGGGCTTGGTGGATTCAAACAGCGTCAACGCTTGCTCGCCGTCCGCCGCTTCCCCCACCACTTCGTGGCCCAGGCTGACGAGCACCTTGCGCAGCACCATCAACGTCAACCCGTCGTCGTCCGCAATCAAAACTCGCAATGGCTTCATGGCTGCAGCGGTAAACCGCGACCCGCCTCTCGGCGAAATCATTATTCCGCCCTCCCCGGCAAGTCAAGCCGCGGCGTCATAGACCGGCGGCGACCGCGTCGGCCACCGGTTCCGCCGGCGCCAGATCAAACCGCACCCCCGCAAACACGCCCCCATCCCGACTGGCAATCTCCAGCGCACCCCGCAGATTGACCTGCGCCAGTTGGATGATGATGTTCAGCCCCTGCCCCCGCGAGTTGCGCCAGTTAAAGCCGGTCGGGAACCCGCCGCCGTTGTCGGAAATCTGCAACCGCGCCTGGCCGTTCTCGCGCCGACAGGAAATCCGCAGATGCAGCCGGTCGCCGGTCGCCGTCCGCGCATGCAACAGCGCGTTCGATACCAGTTCGTTGACGATCAACGCCACCGCCACCGCCTGCTCCGAAGTCAGCCAGATCTGCTCCAGATCCAATTCCACCCGCGGCCCGCCACCCTCCGCTCCGCTGACATCCACCAACGTGTGCACCAGCGCCGCAATCAATTTCTCCGCGTCCACCTTCTCCGGCATGTCCTGACTGAGCAGGTTGTGAACCTTCGCAATCGCCTGCACCCGGGTCGTCGCGCTGCGCAACTGCGCGCTGACATCGCCGGTCGCGCCCGACTCCGCCTGCAACTGCAACAAGCCCGACACCATCTGGAGATTGTTCTTGATCCGGTGATGCGCCTCCTCGACCAGCAACTCCAGCAGCTCGTTCTTGTGTTGCAGATCCTTGACCAGCTCCGCGTTGTCAATCGCCACCGCCGCCCGCCCCGCGAAAACCTCCATCAACTGCAAATCCTCGCCGGTGAAATCCGCCGTCGCCGTCGCGTGCCGCACCAGCGACAACGTCCCGATCAACGCGTTGCGCGAGATCAACGGCACCACCAGCGCCGAACGCACCTGCGCCTCCCGCAAAATCGGACTGTAACCGTACGCCAGCACCTCCTCGCGCGGGAAAATCCGCCCCTGCCGGCTCTGCCGCACCAAACCCGACAACCCCCGACTGGCCGGGCCGCGCGGCCCGATCAATCCCTCAAACGGCGACGTCGCCGCCACCACCTCCGACTGGTCGGTCGTGTTGTCGAAGCGAATCATGTACGCCGCATCCGCCCGCAACAACTCCGCGGCGCGCGTCAGCACCAGCTTCAGCAACGGTCCCAGTTCCAACTGCTGCGCCGAACCGCCGCTGATTTCCAACAACGCCGCCAACTGCCGATTCGTCCGCTCCAACTCCGCCTGCCGGCGTTTCACCTCGGTGACTTCGCGCACGACAAATTGCAGTTGCGTCACCCGCCCGCCTTCGCGCGCAAACACGCTGCCGTTGCACAACAGATCAATCCACGTGCCGTCTTTGCGGCAGTAGCGCAACTCCAGATTCTGCACCGGCTCGCCATGCACCAGCCGCGCCACCGCCTGCGCCACCGCATGCGCGTCGTCCGGATGCACCCGCGCATACGGCTCCAGCGCGCGCAACTCCTCCACGGTGTAGCCAAAGATACGCGTGAACGCCGAGTTGCCCCACCGCGGCCGGCAATCGGGATCGGTAATGAAAATCGCGTCGGCGGAATTCTCCACCATCGTCCGGTACTGCTCCTCGCTGGCCCGCAGATCGGCCTGCAACTGGGCATGCACCATCGCGTTGCCGACCTGGTTCGTGATCGTCTCGATCAACTCCACATCGCCCAGGTCCCACGTCCGCGCCCGATAACTGCCCAGCACCACCAGCCCCACCACCACCCCCTGCGTCCGAATCGGCGCCAACACCCCGGTCACAAATCCCGCCCGCGCCGCGTCCAATTCCAAAAAATGCGGCGCCAACTGAAAATCCTCCACCACCTGAATCTCCCCCGCCAACGCCGCGTCCACCGCCGCGTCCTTCCCCCGCCGCAACACCGCCGCCTGCCGCACAAACGCCTCCGTCATCCCCCGCGACGCAAACAGCTTCAGCGATTTCGTCGCCTCGTCCAACACGTAAATCGCCCCCCCGTCCAGCTTCATCACCGCCAACACACCATGCAGCGCGTTGTCGGCAATCTCCCGCAAATCCAACGCGCGATTGACGGCGTCGGCTACAAAATTCACCGCCGTCAGCCGCGCATCGCGAGGGGAACGGTTGAATGTACCGGCTTTCATCGCGCCGACCCTAACAAAAAAGCCGTGATTTTCCACCCCCGCTCACCAATACTTTCCCCCATGACCAAACCCGACAAACTCGAGGAAATCTTCCGCCTCCAACAAGCCCTCAACCAGCGCATCGGCGTGGACACCACCCAGATGACCGAGGAGCAACGCATCCACTGGATCCTCAACTACTGCCGCGCCATCACCCAGGAAACCGCCGAACTGACCGACAGCGTGCCGTGGAAATGGTGGGCGAAGTATCAGAAGTTCGACAAACAAAACGCCCGCGTCGAAGTCATTGACCTGCTCCACTTCCTGATTTCCATCGCTCAAGTCCTCGAAATGACCCCCGACGATTTTTACGAAGCCTACACCAAAAAACATCAGGTCAACCTCGCCCGCCAAGCCACCGGCTACCAGACCAAAGACGAACACGACAGCAAACACATCTGACCACCGGCCTGCGAGAATGAACCCACCCGTCCCCCGCCGCCGCTTCGGCCGTACCGGCCTGATGATGCCCGTCTTCACCTGCGGCGGCATGCGCTACCAACATTCCTGGCAGGACAAACCCCTCCACGAAATCCCCGCCGACAACCAGCGCAACCTCGAAGCCACCATCCGCCACGCCCTCGACCTCGGCATCAACCACATCGAAACCGCCCGCGCCTACGGCACCAGCGAAATCCAACTCGGCCAAATCCTCCCTCGCCTCCCCCGCGACCAAATCATCGTCCAAACCAAAGTCGCCCCGAGCGCTGACCCGAAGGATTTTCTCAAGACGTTTGAGGATTCGATGACCAAACTCCGGCTCGATTACGTGGACTTGCTCGCCTTGCATGGCATCAACAACGACCAGGTCCTCGAATGGTCCCACCGCTGTGTCGAAATCGCGCACGACCTCAAAAAACAAGGCCGCTGCCGCTGGGTCGGCTTCTCCACCCACGCCCCCACCCGCGTCATCACCGCCGCCATCGAAACCGACGCCTACGACTACGTCAACCTCCACTGGTACTGGATCAACGACTTCACCTGGCCCGCCGTCGAAGCCGCCACCCGCCACGACATGGGCGTCTTCCTCATCAGCCCCAACGACAAAGGCGGCAAACTCTACGAACCACCGGCCAAACTCGTCCAACTCTGCGCCCCGCTCACCCCCATGCAGTTCAACGACCGTTACTGCCTCGCCCGACCCCAAGTCCACACCCTCAGCATCGGCGCCGCCCGGCCCGGCGATTTCGACGAACACGTCGCCGCCCTCGCCCAGCCCGACCTCCACACCCAAATCGCCGACCGGCTCCACGCCGAACTCGTCCGCGTCCACGGCGCCGAATGGATGGCACACTGGCACGAACACATCCCCGAATGGCAACACATCCCCGGCCACATCAACGTCCACGAAATCCTCCGCCTCTGGACCTACGCTACCGGCCTCGACCTCATCGCCTGGGCCAAAATGCGCTACAACCTCCTCGGCCAGGCCGACCACTGGTTCCCCGGCCAGAACGCTGCCCACGTCAACGCCCCCGCCCTCCGTGCCGCCCTCCGCCAAAACCGCTTTGCCGACAAAATCCCCGCCATCCTCACCGAAGCCCACCGCCTCCTGTACGAAGCCCCCAAAAAACGCCTCAGCCAAGAGTGATCCTCCCCTTTGTTCAGATCTTTGAGACGATCGTCTCAAAAAAGTGAACAGCCAGAAAACGCCACTCAACCTGCCGTGGCCGGTCATCAACAACGCCGCCAGCCAATCACCAGCGCACCCGCGACGAACAACACCGTGCTGTAGCCAAACGCCACGCTCGTACCGAACGCCGTCCAAAGCACGCCGACCACGAGACTGCTGAGAAAATCTCCCACCCCATTGACCGTCGCCAACACGCCGAAACCCATGCCGTGCTGTCCTTGCTCCACCAGCTCCGCCGCCAGCGCGTCCTCCAGCGCCTCCTCGGCCGCCACGAATATCCCGCCCAACACAAATACCACCGCCAACACCGGTAGGTTCAACGGCGCGAACACGAGGATCAGGCCGGTTACCGCCGCCAAGCCATACGCCCCGGCCAGCAACGCCCGCTTGTCATACCGATCGGCCAGCCACCCGGCCACGAACGCAAACCCGGCATACAACACGTTGTGCAGCACGTAGAGCGCAACGGCCAGCGTCGCGGCCCTACCGGCTCCGTACACAGGGGTCAATTTCTGCGTTGCCAACAAAATCAACAGCGAGTGCGCGAAATCACCGGCACCGAACAACGCCACGGCCAGCAGCAAGCGGCGAAACGATCGCGGCAGCGCGCTGAGCCGTTCGCCAAAGCTCAGATGCGCCACGCGTACCCGGGCGGGTTCCTTGACCAGAAACGCAATCGCCCCGGCCGCGAGCAGTCCCGGGATCAGCGTGAGAAAAAAGACGTGCGAGTAATTCTGGTTCAGCGCCACGATCAGAGCGGTGGCCGATACCGGGCCAACAATCGCGCCGCAGGTGTCCATCATCCGCTCGAACCCGAACGCCCGGCCATAGGTCTCCGGCGTCACCGCCGCCGCCAGCAACGCCTTGCGCACCGGTGTGCGCACGCCGCGCCCCAACCACGCCGTCGCCCGGCAGAGCAACACGTGCCACGCTTGCGTGGCAAATCCGAAACACGCCGTCCCGATCGTCGTCACGAGATAGCCGGCCACCGCGATCGGTTTGCGCCGCCGCATCTGGTCGGTGAAATAGCCCGACCCCATCTTGGCAAAACTGGCCAGCCCGTCCGAAACCCCCTCGATCACCCCGAGCCACGCCGCCGCCGCGCCCAGCGACGCCAAAAACGCCGGCAACACCGCCGTGGCAATCTCGTGCGCCCAGTCTGACAGCAACGACGCCACGCCGATGCCCAGCACCGTCCGGTTCAGCCAGCGTGACTGTCGCGGACCGGTCGGTGCAGTGGCCGGATCGGGGTTCATTTGACCGCGACCCTTATACCGACGAACCGCACCGTCTTCAAACCTCCCGCCAACCCGGTGCGCGGCGCCGACCACGTCAGCAAATCAACCACCTCTGATTACTCAACTTGTGGGACCTGATGACCAAACCACCCTGTTCACTTCTTTGAGACGATCGTCTCAAAGAAGTGAACAACGCTGGATCACAAAAAACCTCCTCGCCAACGGACGACGCGGGAGTAGGATGCCGCCATGTTCGCGTTGCTGATCCCAACCGGATCCGATCACGACCGGACACGCGCGCCGCTGGCCACGCTGTCGTTGATCGCGTTGAACATCATCGCCTATTTCCTCGCCAACCTGCTCGACTACGAGGCGATTGTCCGCCGGCTCGGCTTCGTCGCCGCCGATCCGCAGGCGCCTCAGTTCCTCACGCACATGTTTCTCCATGCCGGCTGGCCGACGCGACCGGAGGCGGAGTGGACGGCCTATGTGAACAGCGTTCTGCACATTGGCGGCAACATGGCGTATCTGTGGTTTGCCGGCAGCGACCTGGAAGACGCGCTCGGTTCACTGAAATTCTTGCTGGTCTATTTCCTCGGCGGCATCGCGTCGGCGTTGTTGTTCTGGGCGACGGCCGTGGCCGGTAACTTCCCGAACCTCGATGAACCGGCCGTGGGCGCGTCGGGCGCGGTGTCGGCCCTGCTCGGCCTGTATCTGGTGCGGTTTCCGCGGTTCAAGATTCGGCTGTGGTTCGGCGCGTTCATTCCGTTTCCGCTGATCATGCGGCAGGGGATTGCCCGGCTCAGCTCGTGGTTTTTCATCGGATTCTGGATCGGATTGCAGTTGTTCTTTGGCGTGCACGCGCTGCGGGCCGGTGGGGCGGAGGTGGCGTACTGGGGGCATATCGGCGGTTTTCTGTTGGGGTTGGCCTACGGGCTGAGCACGCGACAATGGCGGGCCGGTCAACAGGAGTATTTGTTCAAGGAAGCGGAGCATCTCTTCTACAAACAGAAATGGTACCCGGCGATGGAAGCCTATCAGTTGCTGGCGCGCCGGTATCCCCGCTGCATGGAAGCATATTTGCGTTGGGCGCTGTGCTGGGAATGTGCGGGCTTTCCGAAACGCGCCGAGAAAGTGTTGTTCGACGCCCGACAAGCCTGCCGCGCACAAGGCTGGGAGACCGAAGCCGACCGGCTGGATGCGGAGTTGCAGCAACTCGGCGCCGTCGCCGCCAAAGCCGAAGCGACTGCAACGCCGCCGCCCGCCGCCGCGCCGAATCTGATGTTTCGCCGCGAATTCAAATGGAAGGAAAAACCGCGATGAGCGATCCCGCGACGGCCATTGTTGTCCCGTGTGGCAATCATCCCGACCAGCGCGCCACCCACAACTGCATGAACTGCGGCAAACCGTTGTGCATGACGTGTGTGGCGGCGCGCGGGTATTACTGCAGCGACGAATGCAAAGCCGCCGTCCAGGCCGCCGAGCCGAGCGCGCCCCGCGATCCGAACCTCGACCGGCTCGATGCGCAACTGGATCGCGGGCTGACCGCGGTTGGCAGCCTCTTTCGCAAAGTGATCAAGCCAGTGGTGGTGGTGCTGGTGCTCGTCGCCGGCTACGGCGCGTACCGGCTGTTCTTTGGACCGAAAGGCACCGTGACCGCCACGATCACGATCACGTCATCGGTCGGCTCGTTTCACGCCGAGCCGGTGGGCAGCGACGCGGCGCTGGTGCGCGCCAACGAGGAGTTGTACCGGCTGCGACTGCGCACGCAGACCAAGGACTGGAGCCTGAACCTGCCGCAGGACGAGCGGTGGAACGTCATCGGCGTGCGCGGCGATGAAGTTCATCTCCGTTCCCCGACCACGCTGCGGCGTCTCGACGCGCAGACCGGCGTGACACTCTCCGAGACGCCGCTGCCGCGTCGAGCCGGTGTGCTGTGGCGGGAGACTGTCGTGAGTGTTCAGTCTGCGGCTGCCCCGAAAGTGGCCGAGGACGAGGAATCGGAACCGGAGATCACGGCCGGTGATCCCGAAATGTTTTCCGCGCGGCGACTGCTGGCTCTCGCCAAGGGCGAAGCACCGGCCCCGCCCGCCACCGAGTACAGCGTGCGGTTTGACGGCGCAACGACCGCCGAAACGAAGGTGGCGTTCACGGAGTTTCCCCGGGCGTTTGTGAAAGGTGACCGGCTCGTGGTCGTCGGCGGCCGCCATCTGGCGGTGTTCGACCGCATCGGCCCGCCGCGCTGGCAGACGCAACTGAACGCCGAGATCGTTACCTTCACGCACGGCGCCGGGAGGCTGGCGGTCGCCACGGAACAGGCGGTGAGCTTGTTCGACGAAAATACCGGTGAGCTTCGTTGGACACAACCGAACCTCGCCGCGAAAAAATTGAAGATTGGTCCCGACGGCTCCGTGTACGCGCACATCCGTCTCACCGCCGATCAAGCGAAGGAACGCGAGAAGGAATACCGGCCCGCCAAAGTCGCCTTGGGAGGAATGACCATCCCCTTCGCCAGCGTGCCGGTGTTGTTAAAGCTCGATGCGCGCGACGGCAACATTCGCTGGGGCGTCCGCCACATCGGCGAACACGTCTTGTTCGGCGGCGAAAAACTCTTCGTGGCCGACGCCACCGAACAACTCAATCTGCTCGCCCCGAGCGGCCTGTTCCAGGGCTACTACAGCGTCCGTCAGCTCAACCCGCGAACCGGCGCGGACCTCTGGTGTTACGTGGCCAAGGGCGCGCTTGTGGACGCACAGTTGATCGGCGAGACGCCGTTGATCATCGCCATGACCGACCCGCCGACCGGCCGCCACAAGCCGGTCGGCACCTACCTGCTGCAACTCATCGAGGCAAAATAAGGCGCGCCGCTCAGCGCAGTTGCTTGACCAACTGGATGGTTGTCTGACCAACGATCTCGAGGCTGCGGAGGCTGAGCTTGTCGAGCGTGTCTTCGGCGGTGTGCCAGTAGTCGTTGCGGCCGGGGGCGCTGCCGTACTCAAAATCAATCAGGTTCACCGCCGGGATGCCGGCCGAGAGAAACGGGATGTGATCATCCACGACCTCGTAGCCGCTGTAGGAAAAATACGGCCGGTAGCCCAGCGATTCCGCGGCGCGAAACACCGCCCCGAGCAACGCCGGCGTGCCCGTGCCGGGCAGCGTGATGTTCAGGTTCGCGTCGCCGACCATGTCGAGCAGGATCATCGCTTCGATCTGTCGCACCTGTCCCGCCGCTTTGAGTGTTTCCACGAAGTACCGGCTTCCCCACAACCCGTCCGTCGCGGTGTAATCCTCCATCGCTTCCTCGCCGTCGAAAAACACAAACATCAGGTCCGGCTGCCGCGCCAGCACGCGCGCCAGTTCCAGCAACACGCCGCTGCTGGACCCGCCGTCGTTGGCGCCGACAAAGCGGATGGCCGGCAGGTGTTTCGTGTCGTAGTGCGAACCGAGCACGATCCACTTGCCGCCGCCCGCCCGCGTGCGTCCGACGACATTGCGGAAGGTGACCGGCCCGCGCGGCGTACCGGCTTGAAACTCCTGCACCTCCACCCGCACCCCGGTCGCCTTCAATTCTGCCGCCAGATATTCGGCCGTCCGCGCGAGCGCGTCGCTGCCGCTGGGTCGGGGGCCGAAGGCGACCAGTTGGGTGACGTGGCGGAAGGCGTTGGTAGCGTTGAACTCTCCCGGCGCCGGCCACGGCGGTGGCCGGGCGCAGCCGGTCAGCAACAACAGGGCAAGAATCAGACGTGGGGCCATCGTTCCGCAAACGCGATTCGGCGCCCCAGCGACGGGTGGTCGTGGAGGAGAAATTCAATCGCCGGATGGGGTGCGACATCGGCCAGGTTCTGGTCCGCGAGCTTGCGCAGGGCGCGGATGAATCCGTCGCGGTTGCCGGTCAGTTCGAGCGCCGCGCGGTCGGCTTTCCATTCCCGCCAGCGGGAAAACGCGTTGTTGACCGGCATCACGACGAGGCCGAAGCCGAACAGGCACAACGCCAGCAACGGAAACGCCCCGATGTCGGCCCGGTCGGCAAACCCGAATCGTTCCAGCCCGGCCCGCAATCCCAAATCGGCGAACCACAACCCGACCAACGTCGTCGCCGTGCTCCACGCGATCATTTTCACGATGTCACCGTGCCGGTAATGCGCCATCTCGTGGGCCAGCACCACTTCGATTTCGTCTTCGGTAAAGTTGTCGAGCAACGTGTCGCCCAAAATAATCCGTTTCGTCCGGCCCAGCCCGGTCAGGGCGGCATTGGCTTTTTTCGTTTTCGCGCTCATCGCCCACCGGTACACGCCGAGCACGGTCGCGCCGACCCGGTCGGCCAGTGCGGTGAGTCTTCGTGTCAGCGACTCGTTTTCGAGCGGGACGAGTTTGTAAAAGAGCGGCAGAATCACCACCGGATACAGCGTCGAGAGCACCACGCCGAACAACAGGGAGAACCCACCGGCCGCCAGCCACCACAAGTCCCCGGCGCGGCGAAGCAGGAAGTAGATCACGTTGAGGACGAGGCAGCCGAGCAGGAGATTCAGCGCCAGCGATTTCAACTCATCCTTCGCCCAGCCGCCGAGCGTTTCGTTGGACAACGCAAAACGATGTTCCAGCCAGTAGTCGCCCAAAAAATTCAGTGGCAGAAACATCAGCTTCATCCCCACTACCGCCACCGCGACGTACAGCGCGATGTGCAGCCACGGATTGCCGGCCACGCCGCGCGCCCAATCCGCCAGCGCGACGGACGCGCCGCTCAAGAGAAACGCAACCAGCAACGCCGCCGACAACACCACGTCCACCAGGTACAACCCGTTGTGAATCGCCTCGTACTGTTTGGCGCGCGCGGCCTGGCGGTCAGAGGTTTTCAACGCCAAGCAATCCCAACACGCGCGCCAGTTCGTCGTGGTTGTAGTATTCGATGACGATGCGGCCCTTGCCGGACTTGGCGTGGCGGACGTTGACGCCGGTGCCGAACCGCTGCCGCAATCGTTCTTCGATGGCGCTGACGTGCGGGTCTTTCACCGCCGGCCCGACCGCGCGCGGCTGGCCTTTGGTCAGCCCCTTCAACTGTTCGACGAGCTGCTCCGTTTCGCGCACGGTCAACGCTTGTTTCAGGACGCGCTCGGCGACGAGCCGCTGTTCCTCCGCGATCGCCAGGCCGAGAATCGCCTTGGCGTGGCCGACGCTGAGCCGGTCGCTGGCCACCCAGGACTGGACTTCTTCCGGCAGATCGAGCAACCGCATCGCATTGGCCACGGCTGCCCGGCTGCGTCCAACTTTCTCGGCGATTTGTTCCTGCGTCAGTTGAAACTGCGTGGCCAGTTGCCGATAGGCGCGGGCTTCTTCGATCGGGTTGAGATCCTCGCGCTGGAGGTTTTCGATCAGCGCCAGTTCGAGCACTTCCTGGTCGGTGGCCTGGCGGATGATGACGGGGACGGAGGCAAGCCCGGCTTCCCGCGCGGCGCGCCAGCGGCGTTCACCGGCAATCAATTCGTACCGGCCCGGCGCGCCGGCCAACGGTCGCACCAGCAACGGCTGGACGACGCCGCGCTGCTTGATGGACTCGGCCAGTTCATGCAGTTCGGCGGCGTCAAACTCCGTGCGCGGTTGAAACCGGCTGCGTTCGATCTGGTCGAGTGGCACGGACTGAATGGCGTGACCGAGCGGGATGACGGGTTGTTGGGGTTGGAACACCGCCGGGGGCGGGAGCACGGCCACCGCCGCGCCGTCGCGCGGTTCCGCGCGCGCCACGCCGCCGCTGATGAATGAATCCAAGCCCCGTCCCAACGCCTTTTTCATCGGAGATTGCCTCCTCCTTGCTGGTGTTGTTGTAGTGCGGCGCAAGCGATTTGTCGAGGCTAAAGCCCGAGGCCGAGGTCCTCGTACAGGGCGGTGTTCAGCCCGAGATTGCGGCGGTGGTGACGCGGTTCGCCGCACAAGCCGTCGCACAACCACGCCACCACCAGTTGCCGGTCGGGATCGGCAAAGCCAATGCAGGACTGGGCGCCGCCGTGGCCGAACGTGTTCTCCGAGGCGTACCGGCCAAAACCGTATGGCACGGTCTCGACGCGGTAGCGGTTGGAATTGACGATGAAGCCGAAGCCCCAATCCATCACGTGACGGAATGTGGCGTCGAACTTGCCCTGCCGATGGCGTGTGGTGAACAACCCGAGCGTGGCCGGTTGCAGGAGCCTGCCGGCCAGCAGCACCTCGTAGAACCGGCCCAGTTCGCGGATCGGACCGCAGGCGCCGTTGCCGGGCTGGCCGGTATTCTCCCACGGCAGCGGGACCGGAGGCGACTTGAAAGTGTTCCAGAGCACGCCGTCGGGCGGCGGGTCGCCGAAATTGGAGTTGGTCATCCCGGCAGGCAGAAAGATTTCCTCAGCAACGTAGCGGGTGAACGGCCGGCCGTCGGTTTGTTCGATGACCGCGCCGAGAATCTGCCAGTTGGCCTGCCGATCGTAGGCGGCTTCACCGCGGGCGTTGGTGTGGGTGAGGATTTGGCGAAGCCGGTCATCGAGCGCCACCTGACCGCGTTCATAAAGCTGGCCGATGGCGACGGCAGCCAGCGGTTTGCCGGCCGATTGCCATGGGAACCGGGTTTCGGGCCGGGCGTTGCCGACGGCAAAATCGGCGAGCGTGACACCCGCACGCGAAACGTAAAACTGGGCGGCGGTGTGAAGGCCTTGTTCGATACCGGCTTGGAGGAGTTGGCGGACACGCGGGAACACGCGGCGTGTTTTCGGGGAGCGGCAGACAAAAAACAAGCCGAACTCACGCGATGGTGAGCTCGGCTGTGATCAGATTGGCAAAATTGTTACGCGATTACGACGCGGCGGCCGTGATAGGCGCCTTCGAGCTTGACCTGCCGGCTGTTGATCAGGTCGGCCACGATAAACGCGCTAAGGCGTTGATTATGCGTCAATTCGTTGACGGTGCTGATCAGATCGCCAAGCGTCGGGCGATGTCCGCGGGCCATTTTTGTCGAATTCCGTTTCATGCCTTTCTCACTGAGCAGACCCGGTGCCAGCCCCGCCGCTTGACTTGGCCGGTCGTTTTTGGAATGGTCGCGGCGGCAACGGAACGGTTGGGGATGTAGCTCAGTTGGGAGAGCGCCTCGTTCGCAACGAGGAGGTCAGGGGTTCGAATCCCCTCATCTCCACCAACCTCTCGCATGACTTCGGACGCACTCCTACCGGCCGCGGACCCGGACGCGTTGTTGCGCACCATCGGCAACACGCCGCTGATTCCCTTGCGGCGCGTAGGCGCCGAGTTTGCCCCGCGCGTGCGGATCTTCGCCAAAGCGGAATGGTTCAACCCCGGTGGTTCTGTCAAAGACCGCCCGGCCTACCGGATGATCCGCGCCGCCGAATTGTCCGGCCAGATGACCCCCGACAAAATCATTCTCGACGCCACCAGCGGCAATACCGGCATCGCCTACGCGCTCATTGCCGCCCGGCGCGGGTACCGGTGCAAACTGTTGATGCCGGCCAACGCCAGTCCGGAACGCAAAAAACTGCTCACCGCCTACGGCGCGGAACTGATCCTGACCGATCCCGCCGAGGGCAGCGATGGCGCTTACTTCGAGGTGCAGAAACTCGTCCGCGCCGAGCCGAACCGGTATTTCTATCCCGACCAGTACGGCAACCCCGAAAATCCCAACGCCCACTATCACACCACCGGCCCCGAACTGATCCAGCAGACCGCCGGCCAAATCACGCATTTCGTTTCCGCGCTGGGCACCAGCGGCACGTTGATGGGCACATCGCGCCGCCTCCGCGAATTCAACCCCGCCATTCGCATCATCGCCGTCCAACCCGACGGACCGTTCCACGGACTCGAAGGACTCAAACACATGGCCACCGCCGCGCACGTCCCGGAAATCTTTGACCCGCGACAACCGGATGAGACGATCGGCGTGGCCACCGAGGCCGCCCAACAAATGTGCCGGCGGCTGACCCGCGAAGAAGGCCTGTACGTCGGCATCAGCGCCGGTGCCGCCCTGTGCGCCGCTCTCCAGATCGCCGCCACAGTTGAGCGCGGCACCATCTGCGCCATCGCCTGCGACGGCGGCGCGCGGTATCAAAGCGAAAAATTCTGGGACGCCCCGTGAAAATCTCTCGCGCGCTGCTGACGGAAATCCACCGCCATCTCGAAGCCGGCTACCCGCAGGAAGCCTGCGGCGTGATGTTGGGCAGGGATGGCGTGGTCACCGAGATTGTGCCCGCCGAGAATCAACGCACCGACAGCGCGCACAACCGCTATTTGATTGATCCGCTGGCGTACCTGAAAATCGAGCGCGACGCCGACCAACGCGGCCGGCAGGTGCTGGGCATCTATCACAGTCATCCCGACGTTGCCGCCCGGCCGTCTCAATTCGATCTCGATCATGCCCTGCCCTGTTTTTCCTATCTGATCGTCTCGGTTTGTCGCGGCAAGGCCGTGGACACCCAATCGTGGCGCTTGCGGGAAGATCGCACCCAATTTGACCACGAGCCTGTTGATATTCTGGACTGATCCGCTAGACTACGCGCTGCACCACTATGGCGATTACCATCACGATTCCCACCGCATTGCGGCGTTTTACCGACAACCAATCCCAGGTCGCCGTTACCGGCACAACCGTCCGCGACGTGTTGCGCGATTTGCTGCAAAAACATCCCCCGTTGCGCCAGCATCTCTGCGACGAAGCCGGCAAACTCCGCAACTTCGTCCGCGTGTACGTCAACGACGAGGACATCCGCGCCACGGGCGAGAACACCCCGGTCAAAGATGGTGACGAAATCGCCATCGTCCCCTCCATCGCCGGCGGCATCGAGCCGGTCATCTCGGCTCGCGCCAAGCTGACGAACGAGGAGATCAAACGCTATTCGCGGCATCTGATCCTGCCCGAAGTCGGCATGGAAGGCCAGGAACGGCTCAAGGCGGCGAAGGTGTTGCTGATTGGTTCCGGTGGGCTGGGCTCGCCATTGGCGTTGTATCTGACCGCCGCCGGCGTCGGCACCATCGGGATGGTCGAGTTCGACACGGTGGATTTTTCCAACCTGCAACGGCAGATTCTTCATTTCACCCCCGACGTCGGGAAACCGAAACTCCAAAGCGCCGCGGAAAAACTCAAGGCCATCAACCCGAACCTGAATTTCATTCCGCACCCGACCAAAATCACCAGCGACAACGCGCTGGATCTAATCAAGGACTACGATCTGGTCATTGACGGCACAGACAATTTTCCGACCCGGTACCTCGTCAACGACGCCTGCGTGATGCTGAAAAAGCCGAACGTGTACGGGAGCATTTTCCGGTTTGAAGGCATGGCCAGCGTGTTTGCGCCGCACTTGGGCGGGCCGTGTTACCGCTGCTGGTATCCCGAACCGCCGCCGCCCGGGATGGTGCCGAGCTGCGCCGAAGGCGGCGTGCTCGGCGTGATTTGCGGCATCATCGGCAACATCCAAGCCAACGAAGCGGTCAAGCTGATCATCGGGAAAGGCAAACCGCTGATGGGCCGGTTGCTGCGGTTCGACGCGATGGACATGACGTTCCGCGAGTACAAAATCCCGAAAGATCCCGACTGTCCGGTCTGCGGCAAAAACCCGACGATCACCAAGCTGATTGATTACCTCGAGTTCTGCGGCCTTGGCCGGGGCGAAGCCGGCGGGACTTCCGGCGACAGCATCGCCGCGCCAGCGGACGAGGAGCTGGGTCCCGACGACATCAGTGTGGAGACGTTGAAGAAGATGCGGGATGCCGGGGAGGATTTTCTGCTGGTGGATGTGCGCAATCCCGACGAGTTTCAAATCAGTGAGATTGCCGGCTCGCTCAAGCTTCCGTCGCCCGACCTACCGCAACGATTCCGGGAGCTTCCCAAAGACAAACTGGTCGTCGTCCACTGCAAAATGGGCGGCCGCAGTGCGCGGGCGGTGAGCTTTCTGAAAAGCCAGGGCTACACGAAGGTCAAAAACGTGGCCGGCGGCATCAACGCCTGGGCAGAACGCATTGATCCGAACGTGCCGCAGTACTAAACCCGCCGCCGCGCCACCGCGCCCAAACCGGCCAGCGCCAGTGCCACGAGAAGGCTGGTCGCCGGCTCGGGAATGATGAGCTTGGTCACGGTGATCGAGTAGTCCTGCCCAACCGGCAGTTCCAGCTCCCACTGGAAACCGAAACGAATGAGTCCCGGGCCGGTGGGACTGCCGGAGTTGTCTAGGTCGTCCACGTTGTCATCTTCGAGGTCGTCGAAGATGGGATTGTCCGGGAACCCCGGCGCGCTCGAGATCTGGTAACGGTTCGGTGTGACATCATGCGTCACTTTGAGTGTCACGCCCGACGGATCAACTTGGGTGATGCCGTTCACACCACCGGATGCGGTGTCGTTGTTGAGCGTGTAGTTCAGGTCAAAGTCGTCAAACTCAAACCAAGTCAAGCTGAGCGGCTCGCTGGTCAGGTTGCGAAACGTGATGATTTCGGTCAGCGAGGACTGACCGCTGCCCGGGGCGCCGCCGTTGAGCGTGTATTCCAGCTCGACGATGAACAATCCATTTGTGCGGAAGGAGACGGCGATCTGGTTCCCGCTGACCAAGCCATCCACGTAGGTCAAGCCGCCGGCGGCGTCGCTGACGGCGTACTCGCGATTCATGCCCGGCAGGCGGTACCAGTACCACTGCTGTTCGACATGGGAGCGAATGCCAGTATTGGGCGGGTCCACCTCCCAGCCGATCAGTCCGCCGTAGTTGAACCCGGGTACGGGTACGGCATCCACGGTGATGTTCGAATTGTTGTTGGTGACTGAGAACGTGGTCACGGCCTGTGACCCGGTCACGCCCCCGATGAGAACTCCCAAAACAACCGCCAGCGCCCTTTTCATAATTCCTCCAGAATGATCAGCAATCCCTGCATGCGCTTATAGTGAAAACCGGTCGGCGCGTCAAGAATTCTTCCTGAATTTGTCGCCGCGCGAAACTGCGATTGGTATAGTCGGGCCATGGCCATCCATCCCACTGCCATCGTTCACCCAACCGCCGAGCTGGACTCGTCGGTAGAAGTCGGCCCGCACGTCTTCATCGAAGCCGGTGTGCGGGTCGGCGCCAACACGCGACTGTGGCCGAACGCCTACCTCGCCAGCGGCACGGAGTTGGGTCGCGACAACGAGGTTCACATGGGCGCCGTCCTCGGTCACGAGCCGCAGGATGTCGGCTTCAAGCGCGGCACGAGCAGCCATCTGCGGGTGGGCGACCGCAACATTTTCCGCGAATACTGCACCGTCCATCGCGGCACCCAACCCGACAGCATCACCCAAATCGGAAACGACAACTATCTGATGGCCGGCAGCCATATCGGTCACAACTGCGTCATCGGCAATCAAATCATCCTCTGCAACTGCGCCCTCGTGGCCGGCCATGTTCACATCGGCGACCGCGCTTTCATTTCCGGCGGCGTGGTGATTCATCAGTTCACGCATATCGGCCGGCTGGCAATGCTCTCGGGCAACGCCCGGATCTCGATGGACGTGCCGCCCTTTCTGCTCGCCGCCGAACGCAACGAGATTCACGCGATCAACATCGTGGGATTAAAACGCGCCGCAATCTCGGCGACTGCCATCGGCGAGATCAAACGGCTGTTCAAGCTTTTCTACCGTTCGGCGCTGAACTTCTCCGAAGCGCTCACTCAAACCGACCAGTTCGCCACAACAGAAGCCCGGGAATTCATCGAATTTATTCGTGGGTCGCCCAACGGAGTCTGCCCGCCGGCGCGCGGCTGATCAATACAGATGCGTGTGCTCGGGGCTGTGCACCGGGTAGGTGAACAATTCCGCGCCACGAAATCCGGCCGGCGGTTTCACGGTGGTGTCCCCCAACCGATTCCGGGACTCCGCCGCGAGCGCGCGCACGAACGCGCTTTCGTCACTCGGAATCTGCTGCAGGGCCGGGAGGGCCGCCTTGTCTCCTATCAAACCCAGCGCATAAGCCGCGGCACCCCGCACATGATCATCGTCATCCCGCAAGGTGGCGATCAGCTTGTCGCGGGAAGACCCCGACTTGATTTTGCCGAGCGATAAAGCGGCCTCTCCGCGAACCACCGGCTCCGGATCCTCAAGCGCGGTCTGCAACACGGGGATGTTCTCCCGCGCCGGATACTTGGCCAGCAAATACATCACAATCCGGCGCGTGTCGGTGTACGGATGGTTCGCCAGCGCGCGCAGCCGCTCCGGTACCGTGGGATCGCGCAACGCCTCCAACGCCAGCAATGCCGCGCGTTCGCGAACGGACGTATTGATATCGGTCAGCGCCCGAATCGCCACCGGCAACGCCGCTCGATCGCGGAAAAAAGCCAGACCCCACACCGCGCGAAACCGAGCCACCGGTGCCGGATCCTCCTGCGCCATCTTCATGATTTCCGGGAGAACTGACTTGTCCCCAATCGAACTTAACGCCCACGCCGCCGCCGCGCGAACGCGGTCATTTTCATCACGCAACACCCCGCGCAAAACCGCCACAACCGCCGGATCCCGGTAGGCTTTCAAACTCCACGCGGCTACACCTCGGACTTCGGAATGGGAATCGCGCAGCGCGCGCAAGAGCAGATCCTTCGACTCCGGTCGCTCCAGCGCCGCCAACTCCCGAACGGCCTGAACGCGGAGGGAAGCGTCCGGTGAATCGAGCCA
The DNA here is from genome assembly GCA_964533295.1 of uncultured Verrucomicrobiota bacterium. Lineage (GTDB taxonomy): Bacteria > Verrucomicrobiota > Verrucomicrobiia > Palsa-1439 > Palsa-1439 > OMJI01. The sequence goes on along the minus strand of CAZHLM010000005.1, from coordinate 29,255 downwards.
TCGCTCCACTCGTTGCAAGCGCCGGTCAGAAGCCGGTTGTTGCGGCCTGCCGGGCACCGCCCAAGCCAGACAGGCTATGAGCAGCAGAAACGCTCTCACCCGCGATTGCCGGGCTGCCGGGGGCCGGTCCCCGGTCCATCGTTGACGGGCGGATTACCGGGCGGTTGCGGGTCTTCGCCGTTACCCACTCCGTTGTTGCCATTCGGGTCGTTCCCGAGACAAGGTCCGATCGTATCGCCATGCGCGAGATGCGCCGCCACGGATGATTCGGGCACTTGAATTGTACGACCCTTGTGGCAGATCGTGACGGGGCAAGGCCCCAGCGTGTCGCCGTGAGCCAGGTGCGCCTCCACCGCCGACTCGGCCACCTCAATCGTCCGTCCCTTGTGGCAAATCACGACCTTTTTCGGCGAGCCGTGGCCAACAATTTCCTTTGCCGCCCGCACCGCAGTCGCGGCCGGAACGGTCGCCGCCGAAATCACTTGATTGTCCTCCACGCGAACGGAGCTGCTTTCCAATGCTTCCCGCAATGGCGCGCCCGACGAATGCGAGGCAAACGTATCCGCCATGGATTTCGCCATGTCCCGCCAAGCGGCGACCACCATACCTACCTGCTCGGCGGCATGATTGTCCTCCGTGAACAGACTCAGTTCGTTCCGCCACTCACCAAAGGTCAACTCGGCCTTGGCAACCGCGCTTTTCACGCGCGTGCGCAGGCTTCCCGGCAAGAACTTGCTGGCGTGGGGGATCACAACCACCACATACAGCGGCTCCACGGTCATCTCGCGGAGAAACGTCAAATCCCCGCTCCAACCGGCCTCCACCGCGCGTTTCGACGCCGCCACCATCCGCGCATCCCCGGCATAGCTGACGTGATGATACATCAAACCCAGCAGGTTATCAGCGGACTCATAGATTTCCGAGCCGACCCGGCCGTGAACCAACCCTTCGGGATTCAAGACACCTGCCGCCTCCAAATCTTGTTCACGGAGCAACTGCACCACGACATCCTTTGGCTCACCGTCATTAAGCCGGTAGAGCACCACCATCACCGAGGGGGTGCCGGGCATCGTTCGTAGTTCCGCCCCATCAAGGAGCGCCGCAACGACCGGCGCCAAACCGGAATTATCTGGCAAAGCCCGCCGCAACAACGCCAAGAAGTCCGCCGCAACCACCGGGGCATCCGCGATGCGAATGCTGGCTGTCTCCGCCCTCAAATCCCGCGCCGTCACGACTGAGAAAATGGCCGTCACCGCCAGAACAACGCCGCCCAGACAAATCGAAATCGCCTTTTTCATATCCCTTCTCCTCCGCAAATCCAATGCCACCGGCAAGTGCAAGCATCACCGATGAGAAAGGACTTGTCAAATCTGAGACGAAATATTTTTCCGGCCCAACAAAAATGTTGGGCTGGCTCAAGGATTTCCGCTTGAGACCGACGGCTTCCGCTTGCGGGCGGCCAGCCGTTCCTGACGGTCATTAATCTTGGCCAGCGCCTCAATGGCCGCATCACGCACCAAGCTGTTCTCGTCATTGGCTGCCTTGGTGAGCGTTTCCACGGTGACAGGGTCACCCAATTCTCCCAATGCCCAAGCGACGGAGGCGCGTACCCGCGCCTCACGTTCCTTCATCTGCCGAACGCTCTCCGGAACCGTTCCCGCAATCATGCCTTCTTCGAATTCCGTGGTAGGCGCGGCAGCCGCATAATAGCCGCGTACGGCATCTTCCAACGGGTTGACAGCCCGGGGATCACCAATCCGCCCGAGTTCGACGGCCGAAACGGCCCGCAGGCCGGCGTCTTCCGCCTTCAACCCATGCTCCACAATCGGATCAACCGCCTCGGGCGAGCGCAACGCGCCCAACGCCTGCACGACCTGAATCTTCTCTTCGATCCGCTTTTGTCGAAGAACCTCTGGCAACAACGTGGCGTCTGTTCCGATCACCAGACTCTGATCCAGTTGCGCGTCGGAGACTGTCTGCTCGCCCGCCAATACGCTCAGCAAGGGTGTCACGGCCGAGCGGTCGCCAATTTTTCCCAAGGCCTCCGCCGCCGCGCCCCGGACGAACCCGTTGGGATCCCGCAGCAGACCGATCAACTGCGGGACGGCTTCCTTATCGCCCAAATCACCAATCGCGCGGGCTGAGGCCGCGCGAACATGCGGGTTGGGATCGGAAACCTTTTCACGCAGCGCCGGCGTCCCACTACGTTGCTGCAATCGGCGCAGGGCCGCAACCGCCGCCAACCGCACATTCGAATCGGTGTCCTCAACGGCCTCGACCACCGTGCCCAACTGAGCCTCTCCTCCCAGTGCGCCCATGACCTCCACGACCTTCAGTCGCACTTCCGGATCCTCGTGCTTCGCATGGGCGGCCAGCAGCGGCAGAGCCTTGACGGATTTTCCCGTGACCAGCGCCCGCGCGGCATGAAATCGTGCATCGCGATTGTCCGAAACCACCGCCCGCACCAACGCCTCAATCGAGCGGTCATCGCCGACAAAGGCCAATGCATCCGCTGCCCGGTCTCGCACCAGAGCAAACTCATCCTCCTGCAACTTGCTGATGAACACATCCGTCACTTGCGCGATTTTTGATTTGTCCTGCTGAATGACCTGCGCCAGCGACAGAATTGCTCGTGCCCGCACATGCCAATCCGGGTCTTTTGTGGCGTCCAACAACGCCGGAATCACAGACGGATGGGTCGAAGTTCCCAAAGTCATACCGGCCGCCGTCCGCACAAGGACACTCGGGTCGTGCAGTTTTGCGATGACAGACGGAATGGCGGCCTCGGACCCACACCGCGCCAAAGCACGTGCGGCCTCCATCCGGACTTGCTCGTCGTCATCGTCCAGCACATCAATTAACGCCGTTTCCGCGCTCTGATCACCCATTTTCGCCAAGGTGCCAGCGGTCAAGGCCCGTACCAACGGATCCGCGTGCCGAAGTCCGCTGACACTGATCGGCACGGGCGTGAAGCCGCTCAATCGGACAATCGCCCCACAGGCCGTCAAGCGGACGGACTCCGAGGAATCCTCCAATAGTTTCCACAAGCCGGCCGCGCCATCAGGCTCGCCGAGTTCGCCCAGCAACATCGCCACCAACGTCCGAACCTCGGCGCGCGGGTCGTCGGCCAGCGCAACCAGCCGCGACACAGCCCGTTCCTCGTCCTTTAGAGTTTCGGTGATGAATTGCACCGCTTCCGGCGGGAGCAAGCGTTCAAATCGCAACCGGGTGTAAGCGCTTTTCAGCTTGGGGTCCCGCGGCTCCAACGACGTCCCTTGAGCCAAAACGCTGCTCGCGATGAAACCCCACAGCACTCCGGAAAGAATCCCGGCCAGCAGTTTCATCGGCTGTGAGGTCACTGGCACTTCACTCCATCCGCCGCGGCGGACTTCAACTCGGATACCCCGGTCCGCGTTGGATTCGTCCGATGCCTTTGGACAGGCCCTGGAGAAACTTCGGCAGGGCGCGTTCGATGGCATCGCCGGGCAACATCATGCGCCCAATCACCGTCGGCCCCTCGGCGCGAATTTGAGCCCGCGCCAACTGTTGCAAACCCAATTCTGAATACTCCGAGCCGCCATACCGAACGCGGCCCACACCGACGGCCATCATCCGCAAATCGGAGAAGATCTGCGCCAAGTTCTCGGCTCGCTTGGGGTCGTAGCTCAAGGCAACCATCTCTGCTCGCGCTTCGTCCATCGAGACTTTCCCCTTCACCAGCATCGCGGCCATATACGGCCGGTAGCGGTCGGTGAGCAAAAGCCCGGGCTCGGGAATCACCGCGATGAACGATACCGGATCATGCAAATAGTCTTCCACCACCGGGTACCGGTTGTTCATGACCGCCTCGATCAACACCCGTTGCTTTTTCTCCGTTTCCCGATTGGCCAGCACCAGAATCTCGCGTCCCATCAGGGAGAGCGCGGATTGGCCGATGGAATAAAACTGCTCCGGCAACTGCGACCTCCAGTATCCTTCCGTGCTGAAGGCCGGCAGGCGCTCGGGAATCAGGTTCCCGAAAATGTGAATCGCCACATCGCGCAACTCACCCTCCGCCCGGTACGTGACCAACATCATCGCGACGTCTCCCTGCGCGATCTTCGGATCGGCGCCCAGCGCTTGGGTTAAGGCCTGCTTGATTTGCTCCAACAACGGCGGGTTGTCTCCAAACGCCATCTGGAGAAAGGCCGGGGAGAATTCCTTGCGAGCGGGCGCCTTGACGATCATCTCCTGCCGTCGCACCGCTTCTTGAACGACTTTACGCACTTGGTTCGTTTCCATCACCACGCGACGGAAACGCTGGGTTACATTCAGGGCCAGCACCCCGGCCGCCAGTACCAGTACCCCAAGAAGACTCCAGACGATGACATTCGCCTTTGTCCCCTTTTTTCGGACAATCGTGGTTGTCTTGCCGGTCGGTTTGCCATTTGTAGCCATATCTCAAACCCCTATTGTGGCGCGATTGATGTGCCGCCCTGCCCAAACTTTATTGGCTCATCCACTCCCAACAACTCCCATCCCACATCAAATCCGGCCTTGTCTGCCTCGATCCGAGCTGTCCGGAACACGTCAAAACTATCATCTCTCACCAGAAAAGCAACATATTGGCTTTCCTTGTCAAGTTGTTGCAACACACCCTGAAAACGACTGTTCGCCTGCTTCAGTTGCTCCAAGCCTTCGCCTTTAAGCCCCGGGCGCGGCTCGAGCGCCATGACACCCACCAGCAAGAACTTGGGATCCACTCGGTAACTTTCGTTCCCAATCACTTCACCTTGAATAGCCTTGAGGAATTGCGAAAGATCCCCACTGCGGACGCCGGGGTTCAACTGCGACAACTTCTTGGCTACTTGAGTGTCGAGGTCGTCCTTGTTGACGTAAAACACCTCCTGCCCGCGGCACTCAAAAAAAGCCGGCGTCTTGTTTGTCGGGATCGCCCGCGGCGTCATCTTAAGCTCGGGAATCTTGGTGGCTTCGAACACCGTGATGATCGTGGCCATGAACAGGCCCGAGATCGAGATGGTCAGGATGTCGCAAAACGAGACCAGCAGCAGTTCCGGGTCGGATTTTTTGGGTTTGGCCATGCTCTCTCCTCCTCTCACCCACCCAGGGCGCGAACGGCCGCGTCCCAATCCACCACGTATTCGGCATCCACCGCATCATACCCCACGTCAATCGGACGTTTGCCGATCAAGTTGCGCACCTGCCGGTAAAACTTCACTGACTGGGGTCGCACCATGACGATGATGTATTCCTTCTCGGTCTCCTGCTGAATCTTGTCCAACATGCGTTCGAACGGATTGCCGGGACGCTGAAGATCTTCCCATGTGACCCGAATCTTGCCGGGATACAAGACCAGCCCGTTCGGTTGGCAGTCCACATAGGACGGCACCTTCAGGTTCGCGCCGGTCGCGCGACTACTGGTGAACAACCGAAAGGAGACGATCTTCAGCGCATTGGGATTCAGCGCGATCCGCAGGGCGATGACAAACAGAATCAGCGCGATCAACCCCGTCACAATGGACATCACCGACAGAAACCCGGTGACATCCAGGTCGGTTTTTGTCTTTGTCCGTTCCCGTGCCATGCGAGTCGTCTCCCGCCCGGGTTACAGGCCTTCGTCGGCGCGCGCCTCTTGGAAGACCACCTTGCGCGGTCGCGACAACTGCTTGAGCAGTTCATCGCTGGTGTTGAGGTGATTGCGCAGGTTGGCGAGCGTCTGCCGGAACTCGTCCGAACTGCCCACCTGTCGCAAGGTCGCCTCCATCGCCGTGGTCGTCTTCAGCACCTTGTCAATCTCAATGCCCAACTGCGACACGCGCTCCAGTTGCTTGGCCAGCGAATCCACCGAGGCTCGAATCTGATCGCTGTAGCGCATGGTGGCGTTTTCCATCGAGGCCACCGACTTGGTAAACTGCTCGGCCAGTTTCGCCGCCAACTCGTTGAATTCGCCGACCGATTTTTCCCACCGCGCGATCGTCTTCTTGTCCAACTCCTCGACCGCTTCGACGTACTTGTCGTGCGCTTCGCCGAACGCTTCGGCCTGTTCCTTGCCGAGCGTGGTGATCTGCTCCGTCAACTCGTCGAATTTCTCCGCCAATTTCTGTTCGTTCTTGGCGAAGATCTCCAGGTTCTTCTCTTGGGTCTTGCGAAATTCCTCGGCAAGACGCTGGCTGCCGGCGTTGAAGTTACCGGCCACCGCCTCCAGCTTGCCGCCCAACTGCGAGCCGAGTTCGCCGACGCGCCGTTCGTAGTTGGTCTGAAACTCCTCGTATTTCTGGTTGATGATGTCGCCGGCCTTGGAGATCGCGCGCGTGAAAACCTCCTCGTAGCGGTCGGGGTTGGGCAGCCGCCGGAACCCGGCATCAATCGCCTGTGCCAACTCATCCACGGGAAATTTCAAATTCGCCTGAATCCCCTCCATCCCCTCCTTGATGGCTTGCACCATCTTCTCAAGCGGGAACTCTTCCTTGGCCTGCTCCGCCGGCGTCGGCAAGCGCAACAGAATCCGCCCTTCGATTTCTTCCGAAATGGCATCGAGCATCCCCTCTTCCGTCCGTTCCATCAACAAACTCGAAAACGCCGCCACCGTGGCAAAAACCAAACCGAGCAGGGTCGTATAAAACGCCACACCCAACCCGGTCGTGATCAGCCCGACCTGCGTCTTGATCGCCTCGGGCGTCACGTCGCCCTGCAAAAAGCCGGCAAAGTTCGACACCGCCAAGCTCACGCCGTACACCGTACCGATAAACCCGAGCACCGGCAGCGCCCAAATAAACAACCGATTCAGCCGGTACGTCGAATCCGAGGAAAACGCATCCAGCTCGCTCTCCTCCTTGGCGACCGCCTGGGTGTGCTCGGGGTCTTCCGAGTTAATCCACACTGCCAGCACTCGCACCAACCGGGTCAACCCGACACTCTCGGTCAAACCGGAATGCGACCGCAATCGTTCATAAACCTGCCGCAGCCCATCCTGGTCGTTAAAATCCAGCGTTTCAGGAAGCGCGGCTTCGTCCAGGTACTTCCGCTCCTTGCTCAACCGGCCCCGTTTCAAAATCACATACGTCATGGACAACGCCCACATGTATGTAATGCCGCCGCAAAACAACACGCGATCCGGATAGTACGAGCGATTGTGCTCCACGTCGTACCCGATGAACAAATCGCGAATGAACGGCTGCTTGACCGTCCCATCCGGCTGCTTTTGCGCGATTGGCCACATCACACCGTAAATGACAATCGTAATCGCAAACGCCACTCCCAACAGCGGGCCGACACTCACATCGGTGGTTGGCCGTTTATGACTGGGAAACTCTACTCGCTGAGCCATGGGAATTCTCGCTCCTCTCCAAGAATGGTTGGTTGCTGACTGTTCTTCGCTTGCATCCTGGCAAACGTTTCTCCTGCGTTCCGTCTCGCTAATCGTCCCGTCACCCTCACCGCGACGCTCGGCCTACGCGACCAAGTCGCCCAGATGCTACCGACCTCGCCCCGCGCTGTCAACGACTGAATTGCTCCCACATCGCCCGCGACCGCGGCCACCGCCCCACCGCCTCCACCCAGCTACGCCCCACAATTTCTCTGGCTTCCCGCACTTGAGCCTCGCTCAGCTTGACCCGCTGCGCACCGGCCCGCGTCGCTCCCGCCAACGACTGCAGCGCCCGCTCCAGACCGCTCGGTTTGCGCCACTGCGGCCGCCATCCGGCCAGCGTCATCAGCCGCATCTCAAACCAAATCATCAGCCCCGACGTGGCGCCGCCGCCCTCCACGGCCGACAAGACCCCGGCCAATTCCTCGAACATCACGGACTGCGCGTCCTCCACCTCCGTAATCGCTTCCACCAACTCGCACGCATACGCCGCGGCGGCCACGCCGGCCACCGACTCGCGCAATCGCCGGTGCGCCTCCACGACAAAACAGTCCGTCAACAAATGCAAATCCCCGCGCCGACTTGGCAGGTATAACAACTCGTCATGATAAAACAGATCAATCTTCCCCACCCACGGCCCTTTCAGGCGCCGCGCCCCTTTGGCCATCGTCTTCAGCTTGCCGGCCTCGCGTGTGAACCACGTCACCACCAGACTCGACTCCGTCACCGGCTGTTTGCGCAAAACGATCCCTTCCGCGCGCAACGCCTCCATCCCGCTACTCCGTCCGCGGCTTGTACGGCGGCACCACCGACCCGCCCGAAATCACAAACTTCATCCCCTCCGCCACCGTCATGTCCATCGCGATCACGTTGTCGCGCGGCACCAACGCCAGAAACCCGCTCGTCGGATTCGGCGTGGTCGGAATGAACACACTGATCACCGGCTCCTTCGTCTTGGCCTGCGCCTCGCCTTCCGTCTCATTGGTCACGAACCCGATCGCGTACATTCCCGGCCGCGGGTACTCCACCAACACCACCCGCTCAAACACCGTCTTCTTCCCGGCCAACATCGTGTCGCTGACATCCTTCGCGAACCCATAGATCTTGTTTAATACCGGGATCCGCAGAATCAGCCCCTCCGTGAACTTCACCACCTCCCGCCCCACCACCAACCGCGTCACCCAGCCCAGCACGATCGTCAACAACAAAAACACCAGCAACGCCACCACCCGGTACTGAAACGGCACCGCGCCGTCCGGCTGCCGCAACACCCCCGGCACCAGCCAGCCGGTAAACGTGTTGAACAACCACAACAAAATCCCTACCGACGCCGCCACCGGCACAATCACCAACAAACCCGCGAAAAACGAATTTCGCAGGTCCCGCGCCCAGTGCTTCTCCTCCGGCGCCGCCGCCGGACCACCTCCCGCCGGCTTCACAACTTCTTGTGTGTCCCGTCGCAAAACGGCTCCTTCCCGGTCTGCTTGCAGGCACACAGCCACACTTTCTTCTTCGCCTCCAACCGCCACTCCATCGGCTCGATCCCGGTGCCCTTGTGCGACCCGTCGCAAAACGGCTGCGACCGCGACCGCCCGCACCGACACCACCAATACGTTCCCGCCTCCAACTCCAACGCCACCGGCGCCTTCGCCGCCACCACTCGCTCGGCCATGATGTCTCCTCCGTTAAACGTTCCCGCCCATCCTAGCAGCCCGCCCCCCGAGCGAAACAAAATTTTTGCCCCCACCGCAAATCCTGATACAGTCGCCGCACGTGTCTGTCTCCGCCGAAATCGCCAAACGCCGCACCTTCGCCATCATCTCCCATCCCGATGCCGGCAAGACGACGATGACCGAGAAGCTCCTGCTCTACGGCGGCGCCGTGCAACTGGCCGGCTCCGTCACCGCCCGCAAACATCAACGCGCCTCCACCTCCGACTGGATGGAACTGGAACGCCAACGCGGCATCTCCATCAGCTCCACCGCCCTGCAATTCGATTACCACGGCTACCGGATCAATCTCCTCGACACCCCCGGCCACAAAGACTTCTCCGAAGACACCTACCGGGTCCTCACCGCCGTGGACGCGGTGATCATGATCATTGACGCCGCCAAAGGCATCGAAAGCCAAACCCGCAAACTCTTCGAAGTCTGCCACCAACGCGGCGTGCCCATCTTTACCTTCATGAACAAATGCGACCGGCCGACCCGCGAACCACTCGCCTTGATTGACGAACTGGAAAACGTCCTCCAACTCGGCGCCTTCCCCGTCAACTGGCCCATCGGCGACGGCCCTGCCTTCCAGGGCATCTACGACCGGCTGACCCGCCAAGTCCATCTCTTCGAGCGCACCACGGGCGGGATGTATCGCGCCCCGGTCGAGGTCGGCGACATCTCCGACCCGGTCATCCGCGAACGGATTGACGAAGCAACCTACCGGCGCGTCAGCGAAGAACTGCAAATGCTCGACCTTGCCGGCGAAACCTTCGACCCCGCCGCCGTGCTGGCCGGCTACACCACCCCGGTCTTCTTCGGCAGCGCCATGAACAACTTCGGCGTGCAACTGTTGCTCGACGGGTTCCTCCAACACTCCACCCCGCCGCGCCCCCGGCAGGTCAGCGGCCAACCGATCGCCCCCGACCACCCGGCCTTCTCCGGCTTCATCTTCAAAATCCAGGCCAACATGGACCCCCGCCATCGCGACCGCATCGCCTTCCTCCGCATCGTCTCCGGCCGCTTCGAACGCGACATGATCGCCCATCACTCGCGCACCGGCAAAAAAGTCCGCCTCTCCAGCTCCCACAAACTCTTCGCCAACGAACGCGAGACCATCAACGAAGCCTTCCCCGGCGACATCATCGGCATCGTCGGCCACGACGAATTCGGCATCGGCGACACCCTCACCACCGACCCCGCCATCGAATACCGCGAAATCCCCCGCTTCCCGCCCGAAAGCTTCGCCTATCTCCGCAATCCCAGCACCGCCAAATACAAACAATTCCGCAAAGGCCTCGACCAACTCCTCCAGGAAGGCGTCATCCAACAACTCCACCTCGCCGACAACACGTCCACCGCGCCCCTGCTCGCCGCCGTCGGCCCCCTCCAATTCGAAGTCGTCCAATACCGGCTCCAAACCGAATACGGCGCCGAATCCAAACTCGAACCCGCCCCGTGGACCGCCATCCGCTGGCTGCCGACCGGCCTCGACCACAACCCGGGTGCCCTCCGCCTGCCCACCGGCGTCAAACTCGCCGCCGACGCCGACCACAACCCGGTCGTCCTCTTCCCCAACGACTGGTCCACCCACTACTTCGCCGAATTGAATCCCAACCTGCCCCTCGAAAAAATCCCCCCGCCGCCCCGGCCCGCCACCATCGCGAGGTAACCGCGCCCGTTACCGGCGCGTCGTGCGGTCGGCGACCCAGCGGTGGATTTCCTTTTTCACCGCCATCCATTTCTTCGGATCGGTCCGGTCGGCCACGAACCGGTCGAAGATCTCAAAAAAGATGTCGCGAAACAGCCCGAGCTTGCCCATCCGTTCCTGAAACCGCGACGCCGCGTCGAGCACTTCCTTCGACTCCGGTAGTTTCAGGCTGCGGAACACAAACGTCGCCGCGTCAAACGTGCCACTCCAACTGTCGTCGGCGCACGCGATCAACAATTTCGCCCGCCGCAGTTTCTTTCCGCCGAGCAACGCGGTCTTCGCTTCGGCGCTGACGGTGGGCAATCCCTTGCGCAGCGCCGTCTCGTGCGCGCCGTCGCCTTCGCGGGTAAACAGCAACGGACCTTCAAGCGCCACGCCCACGTCGCCGTGCTCCTTGCTTTTGAACATGCCGCCGCGCGCCTCCGAGGCAAACCAGAGCCAGGTCAGAAAATCGTGGCCGGGCGTCTCTTCCATTTCGTCATCGCCCACTTCCGGGGAGAAACTGGTCTTGCTCCAGTCGGCGACCTTGATCTGATGCCGTTTCGCCGCTGCCGTGTCGGCGGCGACCGGGATCAGATCGAGACCGAGCGTCATCCGAAAATGGACGCAGAACGCATCGAGTTGGGTTTCCGACGTGCCGCCCAGATAAACAATACCGGCCCGCTCATCATGCACAAACGGAAGGCCCTTCAACGTCGGCGGCATTTGCGGGAGCAACCGGTTCAAGACCGCCTTGCGGATGTCGCTGCGCGTCTTGCGGTCCACGAACGATTTGTTCTCCGCGCGCATGTGGGCGACTTCCTCCATGATGCACTCGGCGCGCAACAACGACGGCGGCACCTTCCGCTCTGCCTTCACCAACGTCAGCCGCAGATGCCCGCCAAACGTGGCGTTCTCCTCCGTGATCGGCACATCCAGCAAGTGCCGGCCGCCCACCCAGCCCTGCACCGGCTCCGCGCTCAACGTCGGCAACGGCGGCGCGGCGTGCCGGGCAAATCGTTCCCGCGCATCGGCCGGTAATTTGCGGACGACGTACAACAGGCGAAAACTCACGGCACCTCGTTCAAATGACATAATTTCTCCAGGCTGAAAGGCGGCGTGTATAACACAGCCGCCGTTAGAATGGCCAGAACCGCGGGATGAAAATCACTGCCACGATCCAAAACACCACATTCAACGGAATCCCCACCTTCAGGAAATCCGTGAACCGATAACCGCCCGGATTGTAAATCATCGTGTTCGTCTGATACCCGATCGGCGTCGCAAACGCCGTGGAGGCCGCAAACATGATCGCAAACAAAAACGGCTTCGGACTGACCCCCATCCCCACCGCCGTCGAAATCGCAATCGGCGTCACCAACACCGCGCACGCATTGTTGCTCATGCACTCCGTCAACGCCGCCGTCAGCAAATACAACACCGCCAACACCGCCACCGGCCCCCACTCGCTGACCAGCCCCAACCCATGCGTCGCCAAAAACTGCGCCGTCCCCGTCTTCTCCATCGCAATCCCCAACGGCAAAACCCCCGCCAACAAAAAAATTACCTTCCAATCAATCGCCGCATACGCTTCCTCCAACCGGATGCACCGCGTCAACACCATCGCCACGCACCCCAACACCGCCGTCGCCAAAATCGGCAGCGGCCGCCCCTCCACCAACGGCACCGACGCAAACAACACCACCAGCCCGACAATCACCAACGCCAGCAATCCCTTCCCCCGCCGCAACGCCGGCTCGTCCACCTCCTCCAACACGATGAAATCCTCCCCGGCCCGCAACTTCGCCATCTCCGGCCGCGGCCCCAACAACAACAACGCATCGCCCAGCTCCAACGGTACCTCCCGCAACTTCTCCCGCATCGTCTGACCCTGCCGCTGAATCGCCAGCACGATCACGTTGTACCGCCGCCGAAAATCCAGCTCCGTCAACGTCCGCCCGATCACCGCCGACCGCGGCGCCACCACCGTCTCCACCAACGCCAGCTCCCCGGCCTCCAAGGTCGCATCCCGCAACTGAAACTCCGGCTCCAACGCCAGATTCAACGCCGTCTTCAACTCCATCCAACTGCCCACCTTCCCCCGCACCAACAACACATCCCCGGCCTGAATCGGCTCATGCAACGGCGAAAACAATTTCGCCCCGCCCCGCAACAGCTCCAATACCGTCACATCGTACCGTGTCCCCAACCGCGCCGACACCACCGTCTGCCCCACCAACGGCGAACCCGCCAACACCCGCAACTCCGTGATGTACTCGCCCAACTGGTACCGCTGCGTCAGCTCCTCGCCCCGTCGCTCCGGCAACAACCAGTACCCCACCGCCAAAAAATACACCACCCCCACCCCCACAAAAATCAACCCGAGCTGGCTGAACTCAAACATCCCAAAGGCCCCGTAGCCGGCCTTCTCCGACAACGTGCTGACCAAAATATTCGTCGAAGTCCCCAACAACGTGCACACCCCGCCAAACTGCGACGCAAACGACAGCGGGATCAAAAACTTCGATGGCGAAAACTTCCGCTTCGCGCACACCGCCAACACCACCGGCAAAAACACCGCCACCACCGGCGTATTGTTGATGAACGCCGACGGAATCGCCGCCGCCGGAATCAACAGCAACAACAACACGAACGGCCGCTTCCCCGCCCGCACGAACCCGCGCGCCACCGTCTGCAACGCCCCCGTCTTCGTCAGCCCCGCGCTCAACACAAACATCGCCCCCACCGTGATCGTCGCCGGATTGCTGAACCCCGAAATCCCCTCCTCGACCGTCACCAACCCCGTCACCACCACCGCCCCCAACACCATCACCGCCACGAAATCCACCGGAAACCGCTCCGTCGCGAACAACGCGACTGCCGCCACCAAAATCACCAACACCAACGCAATTTCCATCATCCCCACCGTACTCCACCCACCCCCCCCCCCCCCCGACCCCCAAACCCCCCCCCCCC